>DASZVA010000011.1:0-200126 GCA_035547395.1 Candidatus Peribacteraceae bacterium
CCGTTCCGACCGGAGGCGGCGGAGGTCCCATATCCTGCGGCGGAGTGGCGCTGCTGTCGTCATCGCCCATACCGGTGCCGCCGCCCTGGGGTTGCTGTTGCGGAGGACTCGGAGGAGATGCAAATACCTGGGACGGATCGAGTCCGCCTTCGGGTACCTGGTCGCCGGGGCGCGGCGGCGGCGTGCCGCCTTGGTCGCCTTGTTGTGTCTGATCGTCAGCCATAGGAAAATGGGAAACGCCCTCAGTCTAGCGGTTTTAGGAGGCATGACAATCAAAAATCACGCGGCCTTGCCCGCGGAAATGCCGATCACTTTCTCCGCCGCGTGCCGCGCGCGGACGATGAGCTCGGGCTGATACAGATGCGGAAAACGAAAATCCGGCAACCCGCTCTGGCGCAGTCCGAAGAGCTCCCCCGGCCCGCGCAGTTTCAGATCGATCTCGGCCAGCTGGAACCCGGAATCGAATTCCTCCATCGCTTTGAGCCTCGGGGACTGCGCCTGCTCGGCGGTCGTCGTGAAAAGGAAACAGTAACTCTGATGATCGCCTCTGCCGACGCGTCCGCGGAACTGATGCAGCTGCGCGAGACCGAATCGCTCCGCGCCTTCGATCACGATGATTGTGCTGTTGGGTACGTCGATGCCGACTTCGATGACCGATGTGGAAACGAGAATATCGGACTCCTTCGCTTTGAAGGATTTGAGGATGTCGTCTTTTTCTTTCGGCGGCATTTTTCCATGAAGCACCGCGATTCGCCGGTGCGGAAATCCTTCGCGCAGGCGCTTGGCTTCCTGCTCCACGCTCTTCACGTCTTTGATTTCCTCGGCTTCGGATCCCGTGATCAGCGGACAGATGACGAAGACCTGTCTGCCTTCGTTGATTTGATTGTCGATGAACAGCTCCACCGTCTTGCGATCATTCGGAGAGACAACTTTCGTTTTGATGACCTTGCGGTTGCCGGGTTTTTCGAGGAGCACCGAGAGATCATGATCGCCGTACGCGGTAAGGGCCAACGTTCTCGGAATCGGCGTCGCCGTCATCGCGAGGAAGTGCGGACTTCCTTTGTCCTTGAGCCGCGCGCGTTGATTGACGCCGAAGCGATGCTGCTCGTCGACGATGACAAGCTTGATGTCTTTAAACTGAACGCTGTCTTCGATCAGCGCATGCGTGCCAATCACAATATCGACCGTGCCGTTTGCGAGACCCGTCTTGATATCGCGCGCTTCCGCAGGCGGAGTGGAACCCGTGAGCAATGCGACATTCGGCAAATGAAAAGTGTCATGCCGAGTGTTTTGCGAAGCAAAATGTACCGAGGCACCTTCTTTTATTTGTGCTTGGAGATACGTATGCAGTGTGAGGAGCAAACGCGACACGTTCTCCGCGTGTTGCCGCGCGAGCACTTCCGTCGGCACCATGAGCGCGCATTGGCCGCCGTGACGCATGACTGTCGCCATCACCGCAACCGCGACGAGCGTTTTGCCGGAGCCCACGTCACCCTCAAGCAAACGCGACATCGGCACATCTTTCTCCATGTCGCGAAGTATTTCATAGATCGCGATCTTCTGACTATTCGTCGGCTGGAATTTGAGCGACGCGAAGAAATCGCGGATCAGCTGCGCGTCCATCGGCACCACAAGTCTCTTTTGATGCGCGCCCTGCCACGCTTTCTTGCGCTCAAGCGCCGCGACCTGCACGTGATACATCTCTTCAAATGCGAGCCGCGCCTTCGCGCGGTCGACATCCTCGGGCGTGTCGGGAAAATGCAGCGCACGCACGGCGTCTTTGAGCGGCATCAGGTTTTCCGCATCGACGACGGATTGCGGCAACGTCTCGGGGATCAGATCGACGGCGTCTTTGAGCAGCACCATTTTTTCGCGCAGCCATTTGGTGTTGATCAGATCGTGCTGCGGATAAATCGGAACCAACCTTCCCGCATGCACGAGCGGTTTGGATCCCGCGATTTCAAACTGCGGACTCTGCATCTGGATGTGATGCGCCTTCTCGATAATTTTCCCGGTGAGCACCACCTCACTTCCATCGGGCAGCATGCGCTTGATGTGCGGCTGATTGAACCACACGACCTCCGCGATGCCGCCCTCGGTATCCGTGAACGTGGTCGAGACGAGATATTTCCCGCCACGGATGCGCACGACCTTGAGAGAGCCGATCGAGCCGCGGATCGACACCTTTTCATTGAGCGGCGCCTGATAGAGCGTGAGAATCTGGCTCAGATCTTCGTGCGACCTGGGCAAATACATCAGCAAATCCCCCACCGTTTTGATGTCCATGTCTGATAAAACATCGAGGTGGTCTTTCGTCGTGCGGATGGCCGTGGACAGCGGCGTCTTCAAATTCATCAAGCCCACTGTATCAGAGTGTATAGTCGTACACCATCAAGAATCGCAGGCCCCCGCCAAACACTCCTCGTAATACCCGTAAAAAGATTCCGCGTACCATTGGATCATTGATTCATGTTCCTCTAAAAATGCGAACTCTTCCCGGTGATGCATGGCATTTCGAAGGAAATCAAAATCAACGGGGACTTTTACCGGCTCATCATAGGTGTCCCGCTCCGCCGGCAAGTAAAGGTCTTGCAAAGTCTGCGGCGTGCAGACGAACATCTGCACCGTTTTTATCAGGATGTGTTTGGTTTCTTTCTGCGTTTTGCAAATTCGGTAAACGCCAGCTTCTTCATACGTTTCCAATTCATGTACTCCAACCTCCTCAAATGCTTCACGATCTTTCGCTTGCTCCGGAGTTTCTCCGCTTTCAATCGTCCCTTTGGGAAACTGCAGACCTTTCCGATTTTTCTTCTTCGAAAACAACAACATACCCTCCTCCACGAAAATCAACGCACCTGCCCGCGGCGGCAAGTGGATGACATTCCCGTCAGCGGCTTCGGACGGCATGCGCGCCGATTATACACCTAATGTTTCCGTAAAGTGTTGCATGATGCATTCCTCGATGTCGGAAAGAATGCTCGCGAAAAATTCCTGATCCTTGGGATGCGAGAGAATGTTCGGCACCTCCTCAGGATCAATCCATTGCGCTTCGGGCGTGCGGGGGTCTGCCGGCATCAGCTGCGTCTGATTGGTAATGAAGAGATACATCGTGATGCGCTTGAGACTGTGCATATCTTCGCGACCGGTATTCGTCAGGCGGAAACGACTGTAACTTTTGAGAATCTTGATCATCTGCAAATCAATGATGCCCGCCTCCTCGATAATCTCCCGCACTGCCGCATCGCGCGGATCTTCCCCGTCCTTGATATGCCCCTTTGGCAGCGACCATGTGCGATCGCGCTGCAGCACCAGCAGCACTTTGCCGTGCGGCCCGACCACCACCCCGCCTGCGCTGTGGGAAAATTCGGAATTCATCAAAATGATAATTCTACCCGCTGAATATGGCGGCGCCACACCTTCGCCTCGACAGACCTCTCCGGGTAGCGCGCAAGGCTATTGAAGCGTACTTCATGTGTGCAGCAAAGATTTTTGTCACAAATTTTCTGGTATGATGGAGTCATGCCAGACATCACCCAACTCGCCAAGAAGTATCAGGATCTGCCCGAAGACGAGCAGAAAAAAGCGGGCGCCGCCATCGCCGGGAAAATGGATCCGAAGGTTGAGGAATTTTTGAAGGGCCTCCTGAAATTGCTCGATGAAAAACAGATCGACACAACCAATCCCGAATCGTTCATCAAACGCGACGTCTATGACGCCATGCCGCAGGAGTGGAAAGGAAAAACGGACATGTCGCTCGTGAACATTGCGGATCAAATCCGAAGAATCGAGGAATTTTACAAATCGACGCAGACGCCGAACGAATCGCCGCAGCTGCAGACGATGATCGAAGGACTCTGGCAGATGAAACAGCGCATCGAGGAACAGTACGATGTGTTTAAATTTTAGTGAACGGTCGTTCTCTTTTGAGGAAAGAAAATTTGAGAACCGATGGGTGTAGGACTAGGATCTGTATTCATGACAGCTCAAAAGAAAACCAGCGCGAAGAGGCTCACGAATGAAAAGATGTTGCACATCTTGCTGCAGGAAATTGCGGATGTCCGTTATGAATTGAAAACAGATATTCAGAATCTTGATCAAAGATTGAGCGGACGAATTGATGGACTTGCAAGCGATGTGACAATCATCAAAACGGATCTCACGTCTCTCAGACTGGAAGTCCATCAAAACCATCTTACATTTATAAAAAATCACGATGATCTCGAAAAAAGAGTCACCGTGTTGGAAGCAAAATGCGCTGAAAGATTTTTGACATCAATCCATCCGACTTCGTGACGGTTTTGCCGTAACTTCGCCGAGGTAAGCCGCATCACGACAGCTGCTTGGCATCCAGCCACACGATGCGATCGTCATTCCCCCACCCGACTTCGCACCGCTTCGCGGTGCTACGCCGGGCAAGCCATGTCATCTACAATTGTTTAGCGTCGAGCCAAACAATTCGGTCATCGTCGCCCCACCACGTCATCTGCCGCTTGGCATACTGACGCGTTTTGGAACTGATGAGTTCCGCCAATTGTTCGCGATCCTGTTCTTCACTCGATAACCACTGCATGATTTCCTTGTAACCGTGACTCTTCATTGCGGGATCGCGCGGCGTGTACCCGCGATCAAGAAGTGATTCGACTTCCTCGATCCAACCGGATTCCAGAAGTTTTTTGGTTCTCTCGTCGATGCGTTTAGTAAGCTCTTCACGCGGCCAAAGCATTCCGATCTGCAGCGTCTGGTACGGCGGCGGAATCGTCTTCTTCAATTGTGAGGGCGGCACGCCCGTTTTTTCATAGAGTTCCATCGCACGCACGACGTAGCGCTTGTTCTGATGCTGAAAATTTTTCGCGGTGTCCGGATCGACGGAGACGAGTTTGTCATACAGCGTCCATCCGTCATCGACGTCCCATTCTTTCTCGAGCCTCTCGCGCACGGCTGGATCCGGCGGCGGGAGCGGATCCAACCCATCGACGACCGCGGAAATGTAGAGCATCGATCCGCCGACGAGAATCGGAACGACTCCTCTGGCATGACAATCATCGATGATCGTCGTCGCAACGTCTTTGTACCATGCGATAGACACGTCTTCATTCGGATCGAGTACATCAATGAGATGATGCGTGATCCCCCGCTTTTCTTCATCTGTGATCTTCGCCGTGCCGATATTCATGTAACGATACAACTGACGCGAATCGGCGTTGATAATCTCGCTTTTTTCCCACACAGCATCGAATCCCGTATTGATGTACACCGCAAGCTGAATGGAAAAATCCGTCTTGCCACTCGCCGTCGGACCGAGCAGGGCGACAAGCGGTTTATCCGCAGACTGCAGATGTTCTTTGACCAGTTCCTGCCAGGAGTCGACGGGTAAAATCTTCATGATTTTAGGGACATTAGACCATATTCATGATACGATGCCTACTACTGAGATCACTCAAAAAGAGGTATACTCACATCGAACAGTGCTTCCATTTTCCTTTTTCAATTCTCAATTTTCAATTTCTTCTATGCATCCACAGATTCAATCTATCGCCAGCCAGATCAACCGCGGTTCCATCACACCGCAGAACTTCGTGATTCCGACCGTCATCGAAAAGACGCAATTCGGCGAGCGCGTGTATGACATTTATTCCCGTCTGCTCGAGGAACGCATCGTCTTCCTCGGCACGGCCATCAACGACGACGTGGCGAACTCGATCATCGCGCAGCTGCTCTTCCTCGAGAAAGAAGATCCGAAGAAGGACATCACGATGTACGTGAACTCCCCCGGCGGACAAGTCACGTCCACGCTCGCGATGTACGACACCATGCAGCACGTGAAGCCCGACGTCTCCACCGTCTGTCTGGGTATGGCGGCGTCCGGCGGCGCGATCATTCTGATGGGAGGCGCCAAGGGAAAGCGTTTCGCGCTCAACCACAGCGAGATCATGATCCACCAGCCTCTCGGCGGCGCCGAAGGCCAGGCGACGGACATCGCGATCCACGCCGAGCACATCGTGAAGATGAAGAACATGCTGAATGAACTCATCGCCAGGCACACGGGCAAGAAGCTCGATCAGGTGAAGCAGGACACCGAGCGCGACAAGTTCCTCAGTTCCCAGGAAGCGCTCGACTACGGACTCATCGACAGAATTGTTGAATAATCCTTCGAGGCTCCGCTGCGCGGAGCGCCCCTGCCGGCAGGCAGGTCAGGATGACATTGTAAGAAACGAAAAAAGCCTCCGCGACGGAGGCTTTTTCGAAACGTCAGTCACCCGCCGCTCACATTTCCTCGAGTGCAGATGAAGTTTTCTTTGCCGGGGCCTTTTTCTTTGCCGGGGCTTTCTTTTTGGGCATCGCTTTCACCGTTGCAGACGGTGCGGAAGTCATCGTACTTTTTGCAGGCATTGCCGATTTCTTGTCGCCGCACGCGCACGGATTCTTGCCGCACATCGGACACGCGCCGCCTGTGGAACAATTACAGGAACCGCCGCAACCACAGTGGCTCTTCATACCTCCCACGGCATACATAAAAACCAAAATCCAGATGAATGCGTTCATCGCGGGCGGCATCGTATCGCCGAGCGACACGCCGCTTGCCGCGGACTTGAGCATCAGTCCTGCGGGAATCGAAACGAGCGCAAGGCCCGTGATCCACGTGCCGATCTTCGGAAGCACTTTGAAGATCATAGAGAGACCGCCGAGGATGAAGAGCAACGGGAGAACGTAGCCCCACATCGTGCCGAGACTCTCGAGCCAGGAATAGCCGAGGCCCTGGCCGACGGAATTTGCAAAACCAGTCGGGTCGCGATACTCCGCAATACCCGTAAACAGAAGAGAGAGACCGAAGCCGATGCGAACGAGCAGTTTCGCCGTATGCTTCGGGCTGCTGTAGCAAGAATGACACATAAAAACCTGGGGAAGGAAACGAGTTTGAGTGTGCAGCAAACGCACGGCGGTCACAAGACACGCGCGCATCATCCACGCGCGACGCGCAAGGAAAAATGACGGAGCAAAAATAAAAAAACAGCGGTGTCACTCTGAGGTCACTCGAAGAGCAACACCGCGTGTCTATGTTCGAGCGTCCTCACCATGACACGCTATGCTTATCTTATCTATCTCTTGTCTATTATATCTTGTATCTTCGTTCCTCCATGTTCGAACTTCTCTCGCATAGCACTCTCGGCAGGCGCGGCCGCATCGCGACCGCACACGGCGTCATCGAGACTCCGGTTTTCTTTCCGGTCGGCACCGCCGGAGCGATGCGCGGCATTACGCTCGATGATCTCAAAGAACTCGGATCGAACGTGCTGCTCTGCAACACGTATCATCTGCATTTGCAGCCTGGTGAAAACGTAATCGAGGAAGCGGGCGGCTTACATCAATTCATCGGATGGGACGGGCCGATCCTCACCGACTCCGGCGGTTTTCAGGTTTTTTCTCTCGAGAGCAACAGAAAAATCGTCGATCACGGCGTGCGCTTTCGCTCGCACATAGACGGCCGCGCGCTTTTCCTCGGACCCGAGGAAGCAATGCGCATTCAGCACGCACTGGGATCGGACATCATCATGTGTTTCGATGAATGTCCGCCGTCGACGGCGCCGCGAAAAAAACAAATCGAAGCGGTGGACCGCACATTGCGCTGGGCGAAGGAATGCAAGGCGTGGCATGAGAAATTGAAGTCGTCGAAGGGACCAACGAAATCGAGGGGATCGAAGTTAAACAATACGTCGGTTCCATCGGTTCCCTTATTATTCGGAATAATCCAGGGCGGACTCGAGCGCGATCTGCGTGAAAAATGCGCGCAGGAATTGATCGCGATCGGATTCGACGGTTACGCAGTGGGTGGGCTCGCGGTCGGCGAAACGGAGAATGAAATGTACGACGTGCTCGATATCGTCTGTCCCCTGCTCCCCGAAGACAAACCGCGTTACTTGATGGGCGTCGGGCGTATCAGTCAGCATCGCGAAGCGATCAAACGCGGAATTGATATCTTCGACTGCGTTATGCCGATGCGCGAGGCGCGGCACGGAAAAATTTATCTGAGTGACACCACTCACATCAACATCCTCAACAATAAATTCGTGCACGATCACAGCGTGATCGATTCCCACTCAACGTCGCCACTCAGCCGCAAACATCTGAAGAGTTATCTCAATCACCTCTTTCATGCGAAAGAAAGATCCGCACAAACCATCGCCTGCATGCAGAACATGGCGGTGACGCTCGAGGCGATGAGAAGTTTGCGTGCGCAAATGGATGCATGACAAAAGTGAGGAAACGGAACGACCGTCTCCCCACTGTTTGTGTGTCCCGATTCCATCAGGCCGACCGTGGGATCTTGTCTTTTACATTCCAAGCGAGCCCGCAAAATTTAAGTAATTTTATCAACTTATACGAAGGATCGAACTCCCACCACTTGTGGCCATGAACAGCCAATGTGGGATGTGCGTGGTGATTGTTGTGCCATCCTTCGCCCCCCGTAAGCAAAGCGACAACCCAGTTATTCTTACTCCTATCGGCCGTATCGTAATTACGATATCCACGCGTATGCGATTCGGAATTCACCAGCCACGTTGAATGCAGTACGCATACCATTCGAATAAAAAATCCGTACGCCACGAAAGACAAGGCGTAGGCGCGTCCGCCATAGGCATACCCGGCACCTGCAAGCAGAACAATCATGCCGAGATGCAAAAAAAGATATGCTTTGTTCAGCAGTCGCATGAACGGCTCTCCGTACAGGTCTTTCGCATAGTGCCGGAAGAGCAAGCCCAGATTGTCAACCCGCGATAAACCGAACAGCCACAGAACGTGCGCGTGCCAGTAACCATTAAGCGGCGTATGCGGATCCCCTTCTTCATCGGAATACTGGTGATGTTTCCGGTGCAGAGCAACCCAGTAAATGGGCGGCCCCTCACCCGAAAGCAATCCAAGGACCGCAAGAGACCAGCGGATCGGTCGGTACGTTTCAAAACCGTAATGCGTGAGATATCGATGATACCCCACCGTCACACCCCCTGCTGTGAGCATGTACAAGATGCAACAGATGACCAAACCTTCCCAAGTGAAGAATAGTATGCCGGCCAGCGCAGCACCATGAATGGCAGCCAAACCCGTCGTAACAGTCCAGTTTATTTTCTTCATATTCCACCTTTGTTTTCAAGGAACGCGTGTTTACAAAATCGGGACGGACAAATTTTGCCCATCCGTTTCTACAATACAAGGCTAAGCGATTCTCAAATCTTGATCTTTGTCACCTGCACGCTCGTGTGGTGCTGGCGGTGGCCCTTCGTGCGCGTGTAGCGCTTGCGATGACGGAATTTCACGACGCGGATCTTGTCACCGCGGCCGTGGTTCAAAACCTTCACTTCCACGCTCGCATCCTTCACAAACGGCGCGCCAAGCATCAGATCGCCGCCGTCTTTGACGACCATGAGCACGTCGCCAAAGGTAATGGTCTTATTTTCCTCGGCATCCTGCAAAGGAATATTGAGCGTATCGCCCTCTTTGACCATTTCCTGGAAGCCGCCGATTGAAACCACTGCGAACATAAAGAGATAGAAAAAGTGCGCCAGCCCGCCGTAGCCTTGGCGGAGGTGGGGGGAGTGTAAAGAAGGACGTCTCTAAGTGCAAGGACATTTTAGGATTCCTGCTGCATGCTGGAAATCAGATTTTGGACCCTTTGCATGACGATACGGCCGGTTTCGGTGAGATAATACATGTTGCGACTTCCTTCTCTGCCATACTCAACCATTTTTCGGTCGCGCAGAACTCTCAGTTGATGACTGAATCCTCCTTGCGTCATATCCGATGTGATTCTTTTCTGCAGATCCGTCACCGATGTTTTTCCGTCTTGATACAATATGCGCAAAATCCCCATGCGCGTCTCATCTCCCAGCGTATCGGCCATCTGTGCAGCTGCTCCGATCTCATCATCCGATGGAAACGGCAACCTCTCCGGACGTTCCGTGTGATCGGATTCAAAATCTGCAGAAAATGTTTCGCTCGTAACCATAGCAATCGCAATGTTACATAGATGTTATTTTCTGTCAAATAAGAAACGAGATATACGGCAAACAGAAGCCGAATTTCGGGGTTCAAGCGACTGCCTCCCGGTGCTATACTAAAAGCGAACTTCCAATACACACATCATGAAACGCTTTCTTCAGTCTCTCGCAGCCGCAGCGGCAGCGCTCATCCCCTATTCTGCATCCGCGCACGAAGCGTACGTGCTCACGCCGCAACAGTTTGCCGAAGGCATGGCGCATCCGGGATTCGATGCTGCTTCTTCGCTCGCAAATCCGCACAATCTGCAGATTTTTCTGACGATCGCAGGATGCGTGCTTCTGCTGCTCATTATAAATTTCATCTTCCGCCATTCTCCGTGGGGCATCGCCGTCCACAAGTGGCTCGGCAATCAGGACAGATTCGGACCGATCATCGTGCGCGTCGCAATCGCGGGTTCATTCTTCTACTCCGCGCTCACGTGGGCATTCCTCGGACCGGAGATCTCGTTGCACACCTTCCCGATGGCGGGACTGCTGCGCATTCTCCTTTTTGTCATCAGCGGCACGATTCTGCTCGGCATTTTCACGGAGATCTCCGCCGTCATCGCGCTCATTATCTTTTCGATCTGCGCATGGCAGCAGAACTGGTACATCCTCACGTATCTCAACTACTTCGGTGAGATCGTCGCGCTGATTCTATTCGGATCGCGCAAGTATTCCATCGACCGGCTCATCTTCGGACCGCTGCGCAGATTCCCGACGTTCCGTGAATTCGAATCCCCCATTGTGCGCGTGTGTTACGGCATCGCGCTTGCGTACGCGGCGATCAACATCAAATTCCTGCATCCGGAGCTCACGGTGACGGTCGTGAACGAATATCACCTCACGCAGTTCCACTGGCTCTTCCCGAGTGATCCGCTGCTCGTCACGTTCGGAGCGGCGCTCTCGGAACTCGTGATCGGCATCTTCATTATTCTCGGATTCGAAGTCCGCTTAACCGTGCTCATCAGCTTGTTTTACATCACGATGTCGCTGCTCTACTTCCGCGAAGTCGTGTGGCCGCATTTCCTGCTCTACGGAATTTCTCTGAACCTGATCTTCAATAAAGAGAAGTTCACCATCGACAACTTCGTCGACAGAGAAACGATCGAATTCTTCCGCAATTCCAAGACGGGACAACTCGTGCATCCCAAGCACACCGGAAAACTGGTGTCCTGACGCTCGGAAAAATCGTCAGCATCTTGTAAGAAAGGGAAAGAGGTGCCGTCACGAAATACGGTACTTCTTTCCCCCATTTTATATGGACAAAACATTACTGGCGGCATTCTCGGATCCTATGGACGCGAGCGCCGCGATCGACGATCTGCAGGCGCATGATTTTGACGCCAAGGATATTTCGGTAATGGCGCACGAGCAAAACATGCCGGCCTCGGCCGAGGGCACGAATACAAGTTCGCCGGGCAGGGGCACTGCCAGCGGCGCCATCGTCGGCGGACTCGCTGGATTACTCGCCACAGCCGTGACGGGCCCCGTGGGACTCGTCTTTGCCGGACCGTTCTTTGCCATGATCACCGGTGGTATCGCCGGCGGCGTGATCGGCTGGTTCGTGGATCTGGGAACCTCGCGTGAAACCGCAGAGAGTTACCAGACCGTCGTGACGAACGGCGGCGTCGTGATCGCGGTGCCAACGGAGAGCGATGCGGAAGAAAAAGAAGCGCGGAAGATCTTCGACGATCATCGCGCGGATCATGTGACGACGGTGACGCAGCGCGAACATGCGCATGCAGCGTGATGCTGCCCTGCTGAAATTTCGCAAGCCCCGCCAGGATGGGCGGGGCTTGCAGGATGCTGATTCCATGAAACTGCCATCTCCAGTATGAGCGCTCTGTTTTCATCAATATGCTGATTGATCAATGCAAAAAGCCTGCTTGCCAGACGTACATGCGATCTGGCGGGCGACATTCTCTTCAAATCATATCTGCGCATCAAGGAACGAGCGGGCGGTAAAAACCAACAAAGATCGGGCAAGGGTGAGCCAGCGCAATATGCCGCTATATTTTGCCGCACGGCGTCGTACATCTGTTTTCGAATCGAATCGATGGCTCGCACCTCGTCTTCCATCTTTTGCGCCTCCATCAAATCCGGATCAATCTGCAGAGTTTCATCCGTATTGTCTTCTGCAGATGCGGAATAGTCTTTTGGGTTTGCCGGCTTATGAACGTAATACAGATGTCGATGCCTGCTCATGATCGGCGCTTTATGCCATAGAGAGCCAAAAATTGCAAGACTCTAAGAACTGCTTTTCACATGAAGCCGCTCGAAAAAATCCCCTCCTCCGATACAAAGGGAGGAAGGGATAAAGATCATCATGATCGGCTGATGCGGGCTACTGCCCGCGAAGAATCTGAGTCGCACACATGTAACCGCCGGTCCCCGCAACCGAGCCGCACGGGTACGTCCCCGCACCGCAATAGTAGACCCGTCTGTGAGAACCAAACTGGAAGAAAGACTCTGACGGATGAGTCGAAAACGTCCTCCCGACATACGTGTGCGGGTTGGCGATTTCGACATGGTCGATGTTGCCGCCGGCAAAGCCGAAGACAGTGCAGAGATCCTGCGGGGTACGCAGGATTGATCCGATGAAGTCCTCGGGATTATCCAGAAGCGCAAGCACCTGGTCGACGACAAACTGTCGCACGTGCGACAGCTCTTCGCCGATTTTGCCGAGTGTCACATGCTTGAAGAAGACGGACAGCAGTCCGTACCCCAGGTCATCCGACCGGCTTTCCGGATACAACTCCAGATAGCCGGGCACAAAGTCGGCCGTCGCAGATTGCTTGACCGACAGTGCGGCCTCATTGAACACGTCGAGCTCCGTGTTACAGATGAGAAACCGAAGTGTGTCACCGAGGCCGTCCTTGAAGCGCGGATGGTCACGGAAGAACATCACCACTTTTCCGGACGTGCCCATCAATCGCATACCGCTGATCTGCTCCTCGAGCGAGCGATCCTTGATCAGCCGCGCCGCTGTGAGCGGTTCGGTGGCAAACACCACCTGATCCGCATGCAGTGCAGTGGTGACGCCGTCCTTTTCATACACGACGCGTCCGGAGTCGGGATCAGCACTCAGAACGCGGGCCGACGTGACCGTTGTCACATCGAGCCGACCGTTCAGACGTTCAAGCTCCTCGGTGACGCGCCAGATGCCGCCCTTCACGTATCCCCATCTGCCCTCGGAATCCACGGACCCCGTGTGCATGAGTGAGATCGTAAAAGCACTGAACGCCTCGTCGATGCCGACGGGGCCGCTCTCGTTGACCGAGAGTACGATCGCGATCTTCTGCTCAGGACTGGTGAAATAGTGGTCGACTAGGTCCCTCGCGGAGCCGGTGATCCAGAGCTTGGTGAGCTCGGGTCCGATCTGACGATTGGCCGACTCAAGCGTCGGCACTTCGGCATCCCGGAATCCTTTCTGTAGGAAAGCCGCAACTTTCTCGCCGTCCGCATGGAATTGCGGACTGTCTTCCTCTTCCATGTGCCGCCAGGGTCCAGAGGACCCACGCGAACCGGCTGGATAGTAATAGACATTGTCTGCCGGTTCGAACTGCAGCCGGTCCGCCAGCCCGGTTTCACGCCAGACGAAGTCCTGCATGAAGCCGAAGACCGATGCACCTCCGGGAAACGAAAACGTTTGCCCGTCGATGTCGGTGACATGACGAACGCACGCTCCGCCAACCCGGTCCGCCCTCTCCAGCACCGTCACGCTGTGACCTCCTCGCGCCAGATAATTGGCGCAAACTTCCCCATTGATTCCCGCCCCGATAATGACCGTGTTCATGTTCGTTTCCTTTGCAAAATTGTGTGCGTTGTTTCAGCCGATCATGTCAATGATCGCTGCCCTTACAACCGTGTAAGGACAATTGATAAAATACAATTTTTATCAATTTTAGTCAATATATGGCATATTTTGCCATATTAAATCCCAAAATGCCTTTTCCGAAATGCTCTCCCCGAACCACTTTTGAGGTAACTCTCGAAGCCTTGGCGAAGGCTGGCTGGGGAGGAGGGATTCGAACCCCCGAATGGCGGCTCCAAAGGCCGCTGCCTTACCACTTGGCGACTCCCCAACGAGATGAACGATGCAATGAAGGAATCAAATAATCACGGGCCACTTGCCTGCCCGTCCGTAGTCCCGCATCTGCGGGACGAAGGCGGGGCGACTCCCCAATGAATGCGCGCATCGTACCAGAAAGATTGCGGCATGCGATGGTGATTCCCTTCGCCCGACGACCGCCTCATGCAAGATCAATAATGTGCTATCAGGCCACATTCGTACTGTCCATGTGTCTCAACATTGTAGTCACTATTGAATGCCAAATTGTTAAGACATTAAGCAAACGGATGAGAAATAGCATTTTTAAGTACGTATTTTGATACATTTGACATAATTATGTATTGACACATATTCGCAATTTTCGTAGCATTCGCCCCTTTTTGTCTCCCCTTTTCCTCCCAGAGATATGTCTCTCCGGAAATCTCTTGCGACGCTCAGCGTCCTCTCCATTCTCGCATTGCAGGTGCAATCAGGGACACTTCCCATTGTGAACCCCCTGGTCCAGACGGCGTCCGCCGCGCAAGTGGTGGCAACGTCTTTCTCCGGCCAGACACAGCCGCTTCCGGATTGCGGACCGAATAGTCCCTACGGGTATCCGTGTAATCCGGGAGGACACTGGCAGGATCTCAACGGCAATGATCACGGACAGCCGGCAAAGCTGCTGGTATCGGGTTTGCAGCCGGGAGACATGATCAAAATCAGCAATATCGGCGGGAGCATCAATATGGGAGAGGGACTGGCATCCTGCAGAGACGGGTTGGATGCGGCGGATGCGGCGAACCCGAAGCTGATCGGCATCGTGCAATTTACCGATGCCAACGGGCATGTCGTGTCGATGGGAGGAGGCGTGAACAACACGAATTCCACCTATCTGAAATGGTTTGATACGCCGGGCGGCGAAGCGATTCCGGCGGGAGCCGTGAACATGTACGGCAGCTTCCCGGATTCCAAGTACAGCGATAACAGCGGGAACTGTACGTTCACGATCACCGTGATTCCGTCGGGACCGCAGTACGGTCCGTGCCAGGATATCGGCGGACCGACGCTGCAGGAGTACTGGGATGATGCCGGCAACGGCAAGATCCAGTGGTCGTTCAACGGCGGAACGGCGACGTATACGAATAACAGCAGTTGCGACATCATCGTCAAGGCGACGACCTACGGCATCTACGGCAACAACAATCAGCAACAGCAGTACGACACCAGCCCCGAGATAGTTGTAAAAAAGGGCACGTCGCATACGTTCCAGCTGAACCTGCCCCCCTGTGACTATCAGATCGACATTCAGCCGTACTGGTCGCTGCAGTACTACCAGGGCCACGCCATCGTCCACGGACAGGTGGTGCAACACGGCGGCGTCTGCGGTCAGCAGCCGACATCGAGCAGCTCCGCCAGTACGACGAATCAGGGCATCTGTCTGGATATCGGCGGCCCGACATTGCAGGAATACTGGAATGACGCACTGACGCACAAGACGACGTGGTCGTTCAACGGCGGCACGGCCACCTACCACAACGGTACGCCCTGCCCGGTCGTGATCCACGGCGAGGTCTACAAGATCTTCGGCGACAATCATCAGGAGCTTTACAACAAGTCACAGACGGTCGTCGTGAATCCGGGAGAGACGCAGACATTCAACATGCAGATCCCGAACTGCGACTATCAGATCGATCTGCAGCCGTATAACAGTCTGCAGTACTACAACGATAACAACGGATCACATGCCATCGTGCACGGCATCATCGTGAATAACGGCGGACGCTGCACGAACGTCGTATCTTCCTCGAGCAGCTCATCCCCGCAGCCGCAGTACACGGATCTCAGCATCGTCAAAAACGGACCGTCGACGCTGACCGTCGGCCAGAACGCGACGTTCACGATGACGGTGACGAATAACGGATCTGTTACAGGCACGAACATCCAGGTGGTCGACTCAATCGACGGCCGCTTCCAGTACGTCAGCTCTCCCGATACCAGCTGCTCGGTGCAAAACAACGGCGCGACGGTTCTCTGCAATGTCAGCAATATCGCCCCGGGCCAGAGCCGCACGGTAACGCTCGTCCTCAAGGTGCTCGGATCCCAGAGCCTGTGTCAGGCCCACAGCACCTACAACGTCGCGTCCGTCACCGGCAACGACGTCCAGACGCAGAACAACATCAGCACGTTCTACAGCGACCTGGTCTGTCAGGCATCCAGCAGCTCGGTAAGCAGCGCGCCGACCACGGCGGATCTGCAGCTGACCAAGACGCCGCTTCAGCAGAGCGTCCAGCAGGGCGGAACGGCCGGCTTCTCTCTGTCCGTCTACAACGGCGGACCGGCTGCAGCCACGAACGTGTCGGTGAACGACACCGTTCCGGCCGGAACCACGTTCAATGCAGGCCTGTCGGATCAGCGCTGCACGCTCGGCACGGACAATGCAGTTCACTGCGTGTTCGGAACGGTCTCGAACGGATCGACGGTGGGCGCGAACGTTTACTTTAACACGCCCCAGCCACAGCAGAATTGCCAGCAGATGACTCTCGTCAACAACGCCAACGTCAGCAGCGCCAATGATCCGTCGCCCTCGAACAACTACAGCACGGCAAGCGTGACGCTCACCTGCCCCGCTCCGCAAACCGCCGATCTCTCGATCACGAAAACGGCATTGCAGACGCAGCAGACGCAGGGCAGCAACGTGACGTTCCAAATCAATGTTCACAACAACGGCTCCGCAACGGCGCAGAACGTGGTGGTCACCGACGATATCCATAGTGCACTCACCTACGTCGCAAACTTGTCCGATTCCCGCTGCAGCAGCAACGGTTCCACGGTCAGCTGTAACCTCGGCAGCATCAACAGCAATCAGACAACGACCATATCCCTCGTCTTCTCAACGCCACAACCGCAGCAAGACTGCCAGCAATCGACGATCACCAACATGGCATCTGTTACGAGCAGCAATGATTCCAACAGCAGCAACAATGTGAGCAACGTCGCATCCGTCACACTCACCTGCCCTGTTCCACAGAACGCGGATCTCTCCATCACGAAGATCGCATCGCAGACGCAGCTGACGCAGGGATCCAACGTGACGTTCCAGATCCGCGTGCAAAACAGCGGTCCCGCGACCGCGCAGAACGTCGTCGTGACGGACAACGTGCCAAGCGGCGCGACGTTCGCACCGAATTTGTCGGACAGCCGCTGCGCGCTCAACGGCAACACGATCTCCTGCAATCTCAACACGATCGCGAGTGGCGACATGAAGACGCTGTATCTCGTGTTCTCAACCCCGATGCCAACGCAGAGCTGCCAGCAGTCGACGATCAACAACACGGCATCCGTGACAAGCTCCAATGATTCCAACGGCACCAATAACACGAGCAACACCGCAAGCGTGACGCTCACCTGCCCGGCTCCGCAAAATGCCGACCTGGGTATCACCAAGACATCCAATGTCACGAACGCCACGATCGGCGACAGCGTCACCTACACGGTCCGCGTCACAAACCTGGGACCGGCGACGTCGCAGAACGTGTACGTGAATGAGTCGCTGCCAAACGGCCTTTCGAACATCAACGTGACGGTCACGCAGGGAAGCTATTCAAACGGAGTCTGGACCATCGGCACACTGACAAACGGACAGTACGCCACGCTCACGATGAGCGCATCCGTCACGGCGGCAGGCGCGATCACCAACACCGCGACGGTGTACGCGAGCACGCAGGACAATAATCAGGGCAACAACTCCGCTTCGGTCACGATCAACTCTGCATCCAACAACGCGGATCTCGCGATCATGAAGACGGTCAATAACAGCACGCCGACCGTCGGCGGAACCGTCACCTACTCGGTGCAGGTCACGAACATGGGACCGGCGACGGCGCAGAACGTGATCGCCGTCGATCACCTGCCTGCGGGCGTCAGCTTCCAGAGCTCCAACGCAACGCAAGGAAGCTACGACAGCCAGAGCGGTACGTGGAATATCGGCACACTGCCAAACGGCCAGATCGCGACGCTCCAGATCACGGTCACGGTCAATCAGGCCGGCACCATCAGCAACACGGCGACCGTCAGCGCCAACAATCCGGACAATAATCAAGGAAACAACTCCTCGACGGTCACGATCAACGGAGGCGCGCTTCTCGGCTGTATCGACATCTACAAGCAGACCTTTAATCCGCAGGGCAATTTGATCACGCCGACCGCGCAGTTCAGCTTCCAGATGGACGGCGGACTGACCGTACAAAACGATTCCACGGGCCATGCGCACATCGACGGCGTCACGGCCGGCACGCACACGATCACGGAACAGATTCCGACGGGCTGGTTCCAGCGATCCGTGTATCCTGCGGGCGGCATCGTGACAGTCGTCGGCGGATCCAACTGCGCGCAGGTTACGTTCCAGGACCAGCAGAACAATCCCAACTCTTCCTCGTCTTCTTCGTCGAGCTCAGTTACCGGCAATCCGGATCTCTCGATCAGCAAGACCGGCCCGACGTCGGTCACGCGCGGCAACAACGCCGTCTACACGGTGACCGTCAATAATATCGGTCAGGGCGACGCACAAAACGTCGTTGTGACGGACCCGATCCAGGGCGGCCTCGTCTTCAACTCAGGCGCATCGGACGGCAGCTGTGTCCTGCAGAACGGCAATACCGTCTCCTGCAACCTGGGCACGATCATGGCGGGCAATTCGCGCACGATCGCGATCGGCTTCACGGTGCCGCCGATCCCGAACTGTACGCAGACGTCGATCACAAACACGGCAAGCGTCACGACCACCGGTTTCGATCAGAACACGGGCAACAATTCCGCATCGGCGTACCCGACGCAGATCAATTGTCCGACCCCGAATACCGTCGACCTCGCAATCACCAAGAGCGCGAACGTGAACTCGGTGAATCAGGGCAGCCAGCTGCAATACACGATCAACGTGCAGAACCTGGGCTCGACGCAGGCGACGAACGTGGTCGTGACCGATCCGTTCCCGTCGCAGCTGCAGTTTGTGTCGAGCAGCGACGGCCGCTGCAGCCTGCAAAACAATAACAGCGTGACCTGTAACTTCGGCACGCTTGCGGGCAATGCCTCAACGAGCACGACGCTTACGTTCAACGTGCCCGTGATCAACAGCTGCACCAACTCGATGACGATTTCCAACACCGCCTACGTCACCTCGAACGAAACGGACAGCAATACGGCCAATAACCAGAGCCAGCCGGTCGTCACAACGATCAACTGCGGCGGCAGCGTGCAAAACAGCTGCGTCAACGTGGTCGCGGAGGCATTCGATCAGAACGGCAATCCGGTCTACACCGTGCCGCAGTTCACCTTCCACTTGGACAACGGCCAGACGGCGGTGAATGACACGACGGGCCACGCGACGTTCTACAATGTCTCGACCGGAACGCATTACGTCAGCGCGGATTCGCGATCCGACTGGACGCTCTACAACGTGACGCCAAGCAACGGCGTGAACGTGACGCAGGGCTCCTGCGCTACGATCGACTTCAAATTCAGACAGGTCTTCAGTTCGACGACTAACTTCTCGATCACGATCGATGACGGACGCTACGTCGTGAATCCGGGCGACAATCTCACCTACCGCGTCACCGTCCGCAACAATTCATCGGTGAACGCGAACAACGTCGTCGTGAACGCCACGATGCCGGATCAGGAAAACGTCCGGTTCGTCTCCGACAACGGCTACAACAACGGGCGCTTCATCACCTGGAGCAATCTGTCCTTCGGACCGTACGAAACGAAGGTCTTCACCGTGAACGCGGACGTCTTCGGCGGCTGCTACAACGGCGGCAACTGCAACAACAATTGCTACAACAATAACTGCGGCAATAACAACAATAATTGTTACTACGACAACAACGGAAATTACATCTGCAACAATAACAGCAATTGCTACAACAATAACTGCGGCAATAACAATTGTTACGGCAACAACTGTGGCAATAACAACAATAATTGTTACTACGACAACAATGGAAATTACATCTGCAACAATAACAGCAATTGCTACAACAATAACTGCAACAATAACTACAACTACAATTACCGCGGCAATCTGACGGCGACCGCGACGGTTGCGGGAAGCGTTGCCAACGACACAGACGTCGTCAACGGGAACAACTGCGGAAACAACTGCGGCGGCGGCAACAATCCCGAGCTGAGCCTGACGAAGAACGCGAGCGCGTCCGAAGTCTTCCCCGGCGGCATGATTGAATACACGGTCCGTCTGGAAAACACGGGCAACACCCAGCTGCAGAACATCCGCGTCACCGACACGCTGCCCTCCGGCGTCACGGTGATCGATGACGGCGGCGCCGATCATCAGAGCGGCAACCAGCTCGAATGGGACATCAACTCGCTCGCTCAGAACGCATCGCGCACGATCACGTACCGCGTCACGATCGGCTCGTACTATGGAGCGGGTCAGATCGTGCAAAACAACGTCGAGGCAAAGGCCAATCAGAACGTCGACGAGCACGCGTCCTCCACGGTCCAGGTCATCGGCCTGCTGCCGCAGACCGGCTTCCCCGGCATGCAGACTCCTCCGACACTCCATTTGCACCCGATCACGGGAAGCCCGACGAACAGCGCGGGCCTGCCGATCAACATGGCCGTCTGGGTGGCGCTCGCAGGTCTCGGGGCCGGCGGCGGCATCGGCTTCGGCCGCAAGTTCCTGCTCGGACTCTAAACATCACATACAGGCAAGCAACACTCCCCCGCCTCGGGGGAGTTTTTGTATGCGGAAAATGACGCAAATCCTTGAAAAGATCATGTTTTTGGGTCATAAGAGCAAAATCAATTCGTCTAGATGGGCGGACAAACCTTCGCGATGGCGTCGTTCGTTGGCGGCGCGATCGTCTCTTTTTCTTGTTTCTTTCCTTCTCTTCTATGGCGGACACATCACGTGCGAAGCGGATACTGCGGCAGCTGCCCGGACATTCATTCTTCACTACCAAACAATCAAAAATCATCGCGGCGCTCGCGATCGCGATGCTGCTTATCAGCAGCGTTCCGTCGGGCATGCTTGGCAAAGTCGGCGTGCTGTCTGCGCAGGGGCTCAGCCCGTGCCAAAGTATCGGCGGACCCACGCCGCAGGATTACTGGAACGAGGCGGGTGCCGGACTCATTCAGTGGTCTTTCAACGGAGGCACCGCTACTTACACCAATAATAGCAACTGCGACATTGTGGTGCGCGCGACCAGCTCGGAAATACTCGGTGACAATCAGCAGCAGCAATTTGACGCCACCGATCGCATCGTCGTGCCGCGCGGATCGACGCACGTCTTTCAGGTGAATATCCCCAGCTGCGATTACCAAATCGACCTCGAACCGTACTGGTCGCTGCAATGGTACAACGGTCATTCCATCGTTCACGGACAAGTCGTAAGTAACGGCGGATTGTGCGGCGGTGGCGGCGGCAACTCGAGCGTGCCGACCTCCGGCATTTGCCAGAATATCGGCGGACCGGATTTGCAGGAATATTGGAACGACGCACTCGTCCACAAAACGACGTGGTCGTTCAATGGCGGTAATGCAACATTCCATAATGGCACACCGTGTCCGGTCGTCATCCACGCAGACGTCTACAAGATATTCACGGACAATCACCAGGAACTCTATAACCAGTCGCAGACGGTCATCGTGAATCCGGGACAGACGCAGAATTTCACCATGCAGATTCCGAACTGCGATTATCAGATCGATCTGCAGCCGTATAACAGCCTGCAGTGGTATCGCGACGTGAACGGAGACAATCAGCTGCATGCCGTCGTGCACGGACAGATCGTGAATAACGGCGGGCGTTGTTCCACCGTTTCGTCGGCATCGTCCTCGAGCAGTATGTCTTCATCCAGTCTGTCTTCCGTTTCCAATAATGCGGATCTGACGATCAGCAAAACAGGCGCGTCGTCCTTCGTGCGTGGAAATAACATCACTTACACGATCTACGTTCATAACAACGGACCGGCGGATGCACAGAACGTGACGGTCGTCGATTCGCTCGCCGGAAACGGTCTCAGCTTCGTCAGCTCACCCGATACCAGCTGTTCGATGCAGGGCAGCAGCGTCGTGTGCGGTCTCGGCACCGTCCCAAGCGGACAGACACACACCGTGACATTGATTTTGGCTGCCCCCTTGAGCGGTGTGTGCACGGCGACGAACATCGTGAACGTCGCCGCCGTCACGGCAAGCAACGACGCGAACACGAGCAATAACGTCAGCAGTCCCGTCTACACAACGATCACCTGCCCCGCTCAATCGAGCAGTTCCTCAAGCATCAGCTCATCATCGAGCAGCTCTGTGAGTTCCATCTCTCCCAACACCGATCTCAGCATCACGAAAACCGGACCGTCTGTTTTGACGCCGGGCCAGAATGCGACGTTTACCATCACCGTGCACAATAACGGACCGGTCGATGGTACGAACGTGCAGGTGGTCGACGTGATGGGCAATCGTTTCAATTACGTCAGTTCGCCGGATACGTCCTGCAGCGTACAGAGTTCGAATAATCTTCTCTGCAACGTCGGCACGGTTCCGGCCGGCCAAGATCGCATCGTGACGCTGATCCTGAATGTGCAAGGCGGAAGCGATCTCTGTGCCTCTGCCCGCACCTTCAATATGGCCGCCGTCACGGGAAACGACGTGCAGACGCAGAACAATATCACCACGTTCTACAGCACGCTGAACTGCATCGCATCCAGCAGCTCGATTAGCTCGATTCCCGGCAGTTCATCCGTCAGCAGTTCTTCATCAATCAGCTCGCAGCCACCGGCACCCGGATGCATTCAGATTCTGAAAGAAGCGTTCAATCCCGCGGGACAGCAATTGTCGCCTGTACCGCAGTTCACGTTCCGTCTTGATAACAACCAGACGGTGCAGTCGGACGCAAACGGCAATGCACGCTTTGATAACGTGTCGCCCGGCAATCACACGGTGACGGAAATGATTCCGCAAGGCTGGAACCAGATTCTGGTCACGCCGCAGAACGGGCAGCTCTTCGTGCCGTCGGGAAGCTTCTGCGCGGGAATCGCGTTCAAAAATCAGCAGCAACAGCTTCCCTCTTCGTCATCGTCCAGCAGTTCGTCCGTCGTGAGTTCGAGCAGCTCGTCGATCAGCAGTCTGCCGATGTCTTCATCCAGTTCGTCGGCGCCGCCCCTTCTCGGCTGCATCAATGTGCAAAAGCAAGCCTACAACAATGCCGGCAATCCGATCACGCCCGTCCCGCAATTCCTCTTCACGCTCGACGGAACGCAGACCGCGATGAATGACGCGAACGGCAATGCCTTCTTTGGAAACGTGACGCCCGGGCAGCATACGATTACCGAGAGCGTGCCCGGCGGCTGGGCGCAGATCCAATCACCAGGCACGATTACGGTGCAATCGGGCATGAGCTGCGCGAATGCGCTCTTCAAGAATCAGCAGACAGTCCCGCCGAGCTCCAGCTCCTCGAGCGCTTCATCCATCATCATCCCAAGCAGCAGCTCGTCGTCGATGAGTTCGCAAGCCCCGATTGTCGGCTGCGTGTCGATTCTGAAAGAGACATTCAATACGAATGGCAGCCCGCTCAACCCGGTCGCTCCGTTCCAGTTCAGAATCGATAACGGACCGGTCGTGACAAACGACGCCAACGGATACGCCCGATTCGACAACGTGTCGCCAGGGATGCACACGATCACGGAGATCCCGCAACAGGGATGGAATCAAGTGCTCGTCACGCCGCAAAACGGACAGCTGAATGTTTCCGCCGGCAGCTTATGCGCGGGCATTGTGTTCAAGAATCAGAAGAGCGCGCCGCCGCAGAGTTCCAGCTCATCATCGGTGTGCAACAGTTGTACGAACGGCGGTACGCAGAACGTGATCATCAACAGCAACAGTAACACGTCGGTAAATTCGATCATCAACGCAACCGGCGGCAACGTCATCACCATCGATCAGAACGGCAACGTCACGAGTAACGGCGCAAATGCACAGAATGCGGGCGTCGCGAATAACGCGGGAACGAACGTGAACAATGACATCAATGCGTTCTCCGGAAACGCGACGAACGTGACGCAGTCGGACAACGGTGCGAATGCCAATGCACCGCTGCAGCTCACTCCTCTCTTTGCGATGAATGCGCAGGCGCAGACCCAACCAACGAGCATTCCCGCAACGAACGCGGCTGCATCGAATCAGCAAACGCAAAGTCTGCTGTCATCCATTCTCTCGATGCTCAACTCACTGCAGCAGCAACTCGCAAGCATGTTCGTCTCACACTAAATGCGTCATGCGGAACATACGCGGGGAGATGCGTCTCTCCGCGTTATTCCGTGTGGTCCGTCTGCTCCAGAACGAATGCGCGCACGATGCCGGGGATTTCCGTGTAGGTTTTATCGAGCGTCTCGCGCTCTTCCGGGGACATCGCACTCAGCACCCACGCCGCAAGATCCATGTTCGCCGCCTTGGGGCCGATGCCGATACGCAGCCGCGGAAACGCTTCGCCTATCTGCTCGACGATCGATTTGAGTCCGTTGTGCGTACCGGCGCTCCCCTTCTTGCGCAGCCTGGTGGTGCCGAGCGGCAGATCGATGTCGTCGCAGAGCACCAGAATCTGTTCCGCGGGATCGAGTTTGTAAAAATCAACGAGTTTGCGCACGGATTCGCCGGACAAGTTCATGTACGTCCCGGGTTTCACGAGCAGCATCGGAATCGTGAGCATGCGCGCTTCCTGCGTCATTGCTTTGAATTTCTGATTTTCCTTCCATTCCGTTTGCCCGAATTCCTTCGAGAGAACATCCACCGCCTGAAATCCCGCGTTGTGCCGCGTGTGCACGTACTGTTTGCCGGGATTTCCGAGGCCGATGATCAGCAGAGACGGCTTCATGAAATCATTCTAGCACAGCATAGCTACTCGCTACTCTCTATCGCAGAATGATTTCTTTCGTCAGGGGTGCAGGGAACCGACCCACTCTGTGGGTGCCCCGCCGGTTCCCTAGCACCCCCGACACCCCTGCCTACCGGCAGGCAGGCCCGTTACCCTCCTGACATATCGCAGGGGACATCGCGCTCAAGAACTCGATATCTCAAAGTTAACCATCAATAAAATACGCATGTGAATTCGTACAAAATGGAAGTAAGGCGATGTCGATGTTGCACAAAGTTTTAATGGGCGGGATCCGCCGCCACGGGGGGTGAAGGGGAAGCTCTGTTTCATGCCGCACATGCGGCATATGACGAAGCGATGCGGATGCATCGCGAGGAAATCACAGAGCGGGCGGAGCGTGCACATTGGCGGCGGCGCGTTTTCTTTCTCCACTTTCTTTGTCGCGACAAAGAAAGTGGAACCTCCTCATGACAAGTCTTTGATCGCTCTCTCAAACGCCTGCAGCGTGCGCTTTGCGTCCGATTCGGAGACAGCGATCCCCACTTCATGCGCGATGCGGTTGCGAAGCCGGTGCGCGTCCCACAGTAGATCGAGCTGTGAAAATCGCGGACCCGCCGACTGTAATTTTTCCGCGAACGTTCCTTCGTAGCCGAGCGTCTTCATCGCGCTGTCGAGAATTTTTTCCGCGTCCATGATGCGGCGGTGCGGATCTTTGATCGATTCGACTTTCTTCCATTCGTTTTTCAAACGTACGGCCGCCGCCGCGGACAGCGCCCTCTTTCTGCCCACTTTCCATGCAACAACCAATACCAAAGCGGCGATGAGGATGAGAGCCGCAAAAAACCATACAGCGGGCGTCATGCGTCGTCGGCGGAATCGCTGTCGCGCATGTCGCGAATGTGCATCTGCTCTGTCACCAGCGCCGCCAGCAATTCCTGCACCTGCTTGGCATCCTTCAAATTGCGCGCATGCATGTAGGTTTCCATGTTCTTCAGGATATCAAGCTCCACTTTCTTCGGTCTGTAGACGTACGGCAGTTCCACCGCCGATCCCGTCGAGATTTTTTCCACGCTCACCGTGCCGTAGCGAAGCAGCGTGCCGAACACTCCTTTGATTTCGTAACTCACGCCTTCCAGATCGCTGTAGAGCACGCGCGTCGACTGCCGGTGGAACCATCCGAACCACGCGATGTCGATGATGCCGTGATCCGTGACCAGCCACGCGTCGAGGTAGTAATCGAGAAAATTGCGGATCCACCAGATGATGAAGGCAACGCCGAGCACCGCGGTGAGGATCACGACGCCGCGCGCGTGATTGATGGAGAGCAGCCACAGATCGAGCGCCACGAAGACAGTCGGCCAGAACACGGATTTCACTCCGAGCAACCAATATTTATGCACCACCTGCAGAAGGTTTTCATCTTCTTCCAAATGTTTTTTGAAGAAAAAATTCGCAAGCACGAAGCTGATGGGGAGAGGCGGATCCATTGTAGCGGACGTCCGCGTTTCACGATATTTTTACAGTCTTCGTTCTGTACATGGCTCGCCTTAGCCGTTACACTCGTTTCATGCCACAAGAAAAACAACACGGAATCTGGTTTCACGTCCTGGATGTCGTTTTCAACATCGTCGTGATCGTCGCCATCGTCGCGGGCATCCGCACGTTCCTCGTGTCGCCTTTCCAAGTGGACGGCAGCTCGATGGTCAGCACGCTCGAGGACAGCGAATACATCGTCATCAACAAACTCGCCTATCTCGTCGGCGATCCGCAACGCGGCGACATCGTCGTGTTCCGGCCTCCCAACGACCCGACCAAATACTACGTGAAGCGCGTGATCGGTCTGCCCGGTGACACGGTGATCATCAAAGACGGCGACGTATTCATCAAGAAGGCCGGCGAGACACAGGTGCAAAAATTGGATGAGCCGTATTTGGACCCGAAAAATCAGGGCAAAACCTTCCGCCATCCGCCCTCGAGCGGCGATACGTCGGAAGCCGATTTCCAGGTTCCTGCAGGCGACTACTTTGTGATGGGAGACAATCGCCAGGGCAGTCTGGACTCCCGCAGCTTCACTTTGCCCAACGGCCAGCCGGAACCGTATGTGCCGCGCGCCAATATCAAGGGACGCGTCTGGTTCATCGCCCTGCCGCTCAGCAAAATCCACGCCTTCCAGGATCCGAATTATAACCTGCAATAATACGCCGAAAATGGCCTTGCGCCTGCGAATCAGAGGAGTACGATAACTCACGCCCGAGAGGGCTTTTTTCAAAAGGAAAACTATGAACGCACTCATGACCTACATCAACGAATCGCTCGCGGAGCTGCGCCACGTGCGCTGGCCCACCCGCCAGCAGGCAGTACGCCTGTCCATCATCGTGATCGGCTTCACGCTGCTGTGTGCGATCTTCTTCGGTGTCGTTGATTTCCTTCTCTCGATGGGACTCAAGTACGTTCTATCCCTCGCTTCCTAACCTCGCACGCTCCTATGGCAAAACAGGACCCCAATGCCGGACGTAACTGGTACGTCGTTCATACGTATGCCGGTTACGAAGATTCCGTCCGCCAGTCGCTTCTGCAGCGCGTGGATTCATTCGGCATGCGGGATTACATCTTTGACGTGCAGGTGCCGAAGGAAAAGCAGCTCGTCTTCAAGAAGGGCGAACCGGTCGAGGAAGAACGCAAGCTCTTCCCGGGTTACGTGCTCGTGGACATGACGGTAACCGATGAATCATGGTACCTGGTCCGCAATACGCCAAACGTCACAGGCTTCGTCGGATCGGGAAACATTCCTGTCCCGGTGACACCAGAGGAATTCGGCGTCATCGAACGCAGAGTCGGCGAACAGGAAGCGAAATTCAAGAGTGACTTCCAGGTCGGCGATCTGGTCGTCATTGCGGACGGTCCGTTCAAGAACTACGAAGGAACCGTGGACTCCGTGGACGTCGACAAGGGAAAGCTCACGGTGCTCGTGCTCATCTTCGATCGCGAAACGCCTGTCGAGCTCGACTTCACGCAGGTGAAGAAGAAATAATTCCTTGTTCGGCGGTTTCGCCGACCAGGATGCCTCGGTACAACTGCTTCTTCGTGTCATACCGAGTGTTTTTGCGTGATACAGAATAATTTCCATATGCAAAAATGTACCGAGGTACACGAAGTAGCAGTCACTCGGCATGACACATGCGCACTCTCCAAACTTCACGCATTGTACGTCCCTTCCACGTTTTCCAGTTCCGATGCGTCGGGAACGGTTTTGCGTACGGTGCGCGGAAGCAGCAGCGCGAGACCGAGCAGTGATCCGCCCTGTCCGAGCGTGTAGCCGATGGCGATAGCGTAGACGCCGAGCTGCGGCGCGAGAATCCACGCCGTCGCGATCGCGAGCACGCCGTTGAACACGCTGAAGATCGCGGGCGTCGAGGTGATATGCATCGAGTAATACGCGCGCAGTACCAGATGATTCAAACTTTCAAATGGAATGCTGAATGCGTAGAAGAAGAGACATAGACCGAAAATTTGCAGAACGGATGTAAGGTGCACGAGATACGCCGCAATCGGCGCGCAGAAGACGAGAATAATTGCACCCGGTATCGTGAGAGCGAGCAGCGAGATCACGCCCTTGCGCATGTACACCCAAAACCGTTTGGTGTCGCCTTTCGCGATCGTCTGACTGAGAAGTGAAAATGCGGACTGCGCGACGGCAATACCGATGACGCCGACGAGCACCGACTGAAAATTGCGCGCGTAGGCGTTGATCGTGACGGATCCTTCCGGCAAACCCGATGCGATCGTGTCGAAGAGCAGAAGTTCCAGCTGCAACGCGCCGAGCGCGAGCATCCGCGGCAGCATGATGAGTCCCATCTTGCGGATGTCCTCGTGCCACAGAACCGGCTTGAAGTGAAAACCGGTGTAGAGAGAGCCTACAATGCGGTAGAGAACGTAGACGATGGCGCCGCAAAGCGTTCCGATCATCGGTCCGTACTGTCCGATCATCGGCGTCAGCCAGATCGTGCCGGCAATCGTGCCGACGGTATAGAGAATGGGCGTGATGCCGTAAATCCAGTATCTCTGCACGGTGATGAGGTACTGCCCGAATGCGTTGCCGGCGACGAACAGGAAGTTCGTGAGCAGCGCGAGCCTGCCGAAGTTGATGTAGAGCTGCAGCGTCTCTCCTTTGAAAGATACCATGTACGGCGCGATCCATGGGAAAATAATCGCGAGCACAAGCGCGATCACGCCGAAGACGATCGATCCGAGCGCGATCACGCTGGAGAGCAGTCCCGACATGTCGCCAAACCGGTCATCCGCTTTGTAGCGCGCAAGCAGCGGCACGAGCACGGTGGACAGTCCCGCCATGATCGCAATCTGAAAGAGTAAATCACTCGGACGAAAACTCGCGATGTACACGTCGACGGTATCGAGTCCTGGAAACGTTTTGGTCAGCATGCGGTCGCGGATCAGGCCCGCGAGCGATGCTCCGGCCTGCGTGACGGCCAATACGAATGCGCCGCCGAGCAGCCGGTGTTGTGCGAAGGACGCGGACAAACGCATGAATGAAGTGTAACGGAGGATGCCCACAGAGGCATGGGGAAAATACGGATTCGGGCCGAGATTGGGTTTCGAGTCGCGTCGGATATAATCTTCTACAGACTAGTAACTAAAAACTAATAACTAATAACTACAAACTAAAAACTGCCTATCGGCTGCTAGAGTGAACCTGTATCCCCTTTCGACATATGCTTCGCGTTTCCACGTCTCTTCGTTTCTTTGCAACAATCGCAGTCGTCAGCTGCGGCCTTCTGTCCGCAACTGCTGCGGCAGCTGATTCGTCATCGTCTTCTTCATCCTCTATCCCCTCTACATCCTCTTCTTCATCCTCTATCCCCTCTACATCCTCTTCTTCCTCCGTCACCGCCGGCGTCGGCACCATCACCATCGATCAAAAAAACGGATCCGGTTCGGACACGATCGGCAAATGGACGCTGATCAAGCCGGATGCCGCGCAGCAGACGGGGACCAACGCCACGCAGACGCTTAACAGCATTCCAACCGGCAGTTACACGATCATCTTCAATCCCCCGTCGGGCGCAACCGCCACGACGCGCATCTACCGCAACGGCGAATTGGAATCTCTCGTCGAGCGACCCCAGCAATCATTCGCTCTGTATGCCGGAGATACGATCAAAATCGTCGAGCATTACACGTTCACCGAGATCGGACTCGTCGCCGTCGAAAGCGATCCGCCCGGCCTGGATTTTCGCATGACCGGCCCGAACAACATCGTCCTGCATGGTACGACTCCGGAGTCCTATCAAAGTATGCCGGCGGGACAGTATCAGGTTCAATGGACCGCCATTCAGGGGTGCAACATTCCACCGGCAAAGGGACTGCGTCTCAGCGCGAACAATAGAATTTCGTTCTCTCTGACGCTCTCTTGTCCGATGGCCGACACGTTGCGTGCGCGCATCGCGGCTAATCAGTCGAGTACGCAGAACAATCACGTCGCGATCACGACGCCGGGAGGCTCGTCGCTTGTTCTGCGGGATGTGCCGACGGATGCATGGTATGCATCCTACGTCGCGAATGTTTCACACTTCGGCATCATCTCCGGATACACGGACGCCGCCGGAAATCCGACCGGCGATTTCGGACCCGGCGATAACGTGACGCTCGCGCAGCTTGCCAAGATCGCACATAAAGCCGCCGGCATGACGGTCGATCAATTTCAAAAAACCGGACCGCAGAATCCGACGGCGCAGAATCAATGGTCCGCGCCGTATATTGCTTCAGCCGAGAGCCGCGGCTGGCGTGTCTTTGCCGATGCGACGGTCGATGTAAACCGGCCCGCCACGCGCGCGGAGGTAGTGGTGACGCTCTTGCAGGCATTCGACATTCCGCTGCGCTGGCAAAAAGGCAACATGTTCAGCGATGTGACGGTGAAAACGCCGTACGCCAACGCAATTGAAACCGCGGCGGGAGACGGCGTGATTCAGGGATACAAAGACCAGAACGGACAGCCGACGCATCAGTTCGGTCCGTTCGATTCCATCAACCGCGCGGAAATGGCCAAGGTGATAAGCACGATGCTGGACACGTACCGGAATCGCGGATCATCGTCCGCGTCATCGACTGGTTTGTAGTGATTCGTTGATAGTTTTTAGAAAATTTCCATTCTACATTCGTCATACAAGCATACGATCCGACAGCGTCGTGATATCCCCCGCACCCATCGTGACAAGCACGTCTCCGGGCTGCAGGATTTGCGACCGCAACAATTCTTCGGTCTCCTGCAAATTTTTGCCGTCGACCCCCTGTACGCGGCTGCGCTGAGCGATGTCATCGACGAATGTCGCCACATCGACCGTGCCGTGTTCAATATCGCCGCGTGCCACGTAAATGTCCGGCACGATCACAATATCCGCATCGCTGAATGCGGTGGTGAAATCGTCGTACAGTTTGATCGTACGATCGTGCGTGTGCGGCTGAAAGACGCAGATAATCCGCCTGTCTCCGTACGCTTCGCGCATCGCCTCCAGCGTCGCGCGGATCTCAGCCGGATGATGACCGTAATCATCGATGACCGTCACGCCGTTTGACTCCCCTTTCACCTCCATGCGCCGCCACGAGCCGCGATATTCACCCACGCTTTTTTGCGCGGCGTCCCGCGGAATTTTAAGCGTATCGGCGAGCGCAAGCGCGAGCCGCGCATTTCTGCGCATGTGCGCGCCGGGCGTCAGCAACGTGATACCCGGCTGCATGTCGGCATCGACGATTCTTCTGCCGCTTCTCTGCGCCACGCTCATGCAGTCCACGTCGCCGCCGTGCGTGATCACGTATCCGTCCGGCGGTAATTTCATGAGAAAATCGACGAACGCCTGCTGGTAATCCTCGAGTGACGTAAATGCGTCAAAATGATCGCCGTCGACCGTAGTCATGAGCGCGACATCCGGGGACAAATGCAAAAAAGATTTTCGATACTCGCATGCCTCGAGCACGAAGATATCGCTCTTGCCCGCCCGCCAGTTGCGCTCATGCAATTCGTGCATCTTGGTGCCGACGACCACCGTCGGGTCCAGGCCTGCGTCGATCAGCATCTTCGCCACCATCGCCGTCGTGGACGATTTGCCGTGTGTGCCGCAGACCGCGATCACGCGGTACTCTTTGGAAAGTTCTCCGAGAGCTTCAAAGTACGAAATGCTGCGGATGTTGAGCTCCCGCGCACGCATCCGCTCGGGGCTGTCGAGAGGAATCGCTTCCGAGAAAACGAAGAGATCCGTGTCGTTCGAGATTCTCGACCCGTCCTGCTCCAGATACACGGAGACCCCCTGCGATCGCAAATCATCCAGAAGAGCGCTGTCGATCCGGTCGCTGCCGCTGACAGTGTCGCCGCGTGCGGCCGCAAGCGCGGCATATGCGCTTAATCCAATACCCCCGATGCCGCTGCAATAGATCTTCATCAAAAGTATTGTAGAGTTTTCAAAGACTCTTGTCGCGCGTGAGAGTACACTTCGCGCACGCGTCCGCTTTTCCCGGATTTCCGCATGCCATACAAGAAAGACATCGAACCGATCAGCAAACAACTGACGATCGTCATCGGTCTTACCGTCGTGGGGTTCATGGCATTCGGCTTGGCGCTGTCCTACTACCGAAACATTCTTTTCGATCAGACGCTCGTCGCGATGCAGGAAGAAAACACCAAAATCGCCGCAACGATTCAGCAGGGCTACAGCGACCTCGCCTATTATCAATCGGCGCAATTCAAAGACAAGTATGCGAAGGAAAACCTGAATAAAATGGATCCCGGCGAAAAAATGATCGTTATCACCGAACCGAACGTGGATACCTATGCGCAGGCGCAGACACAGGGACTCGATAAAGCCCGCGAGGATGCGGCCTACACGGAGATTTTGCAGCAGATGCCCGTCCTTGAGCAGTGGAATCTGTTCTTCTTCCATCGCGACCAGATCGATCAGCTGAAGCGGGGACTCTGAGAGACATTGCTTGCGCTTCGGGTATTTCTCGTTCAGAATGCCGCTCACGGCGCGGGGTGGAGCAGCCTGGTAGCTCGCGAGGCTCATAACCTCGAGGTCGTAGGTTCAAATCCTACCCCCGCAACCAAATCACCTTAAAAGCGCTCAAACCACCAATTTTTCGATGAAACAGGCGCTTGCAAGCTTTTCATCTTTCTGTACAATGCCCGCACTATGGCACACAAGAAAGCCGGTGGCACCACCAGTAACGGCCGAGACTCTAACGCCAAACGACGCGGAGTAAAGCGCTTTGGCGGCCAGATCGTGAATGCCGGAGAAGTGCTCATTCGTCAGAAAGGCTACTGGTACCGCCCGGGCAAGAACGTCCATGTTGGCAAGGACTGGACGATCCATGCATCCATCGACGGCAAAGTTGCATTCAGCCGCAAGAAAGTGACGTCTTTCAGTGGTTCCCGTTCCTGGGCAACCGTGATTCATGTAGAACCCGCTCAGGCGTAAGCAGTCGCTTCGCCTGTATCTTGCATCTTGTATCTTGTATCTTTTTGACATGGACGGACCAGAAAACTACGGCCCCGGTGAAGGCGGCGAAGGCGGAACCGGCAACGTGTCGGAAGGCGTGAGTGAACAGGCGCGCGAGCAATTTGCGCAGGCACAGGCCGCCATACAGCAAGTCCGCCGGGAAGAAAGAAAAGCAAAGAAAAAGGACGACGGCGTCGCACAGGTGATTTTGCAATTCCTCACGGATACCCAGCGCACGCATCTGGCGACTCTCATTGCCCGCCTCGTCGCGATTGATTGTCCGTCTCCGTTCATTCTTGCCATATTGTCTCTCATTAGCGAGGGATGCCGGTTGTCGGTCGACGAATTTTTGCAGGAACGACAACGCATGATTGATGTTGCGAGCGCACACACTCAGGCGATGGTGCCGCAGGATGGCCTCAATGAAGAAGCGAACGCGCAGGTGATCCAATGGATCATGCGCATGGAAGCCGTCCTGTCTCTCGACATGCATAACATCCTCCAGGCCATCATCGTCGACGAGACGAATATTGACGGCACGGTACTGCAGCTCGCCACATTCGTCTTTCAGGAATTTTTGAAGATGCAAGGCAAAAACGCGCAGTTCGAAGCGGTACAGCCGCTTGCGATCAACGTATTGCAATCGCTCTTCGAATCCCCGATGCGCACGCGCATGGAAATGCAGTTGCAGCAGGCGCAGGAGGAAATGACGAATGATGAATAATGCCTCGGTACAGCTTCTTTCTTTGTGTCATGCCGAGTGTTTTTTGTTATAAAATAATTTCATTGCGAAAAAATGTACCGAGGCACAAAGAAAGAAGCCACTCGGCATGACACTATGTAAAAGAAAAATCCGCGATCGGCGTCTGCTTCTGGCCGTTCACTTCCGCATAAAAACGAATCATCGAGACGGGAAAATCAATACTGATTCCCCTCAGCGCTTTTTCGATCTTTTTGCGCTGAACTGCGAATTTCTGCGGATGCCGGATGCGCGCGAGCGTGATGTGCGGATGGAAAGAAGATGTCATGGTGAGGTGCTCGCGAAGAGAGCCTCGAACCACAGGAGGATTGGGCCAGGGGCAGAGTTTCTTGAGCGTCGCAAGTTCCGGCGAAAATGCGACGGTGAGGAAGAGAACCCTTTCATCGCCTGCCTTTCCAAATGTATCGAAGCCGTTGATGTGGAGTGAAAACGGCGCCGTGCGCGCAGCGATTTTCCCAGCTTGTGCAATCACCGGATCGTATTCGATCTTCAGAAGTTCCCGCCAAAAGTAGAGCGTCAGGTGCGGCGACTGCGGATTTTGAAAATTCAAAAAGTCCCCGAAAGGTCCCAATTCCTCCTGCACCGCCTGAAACTGCCACTTCGCCTGCCCCTCAAGCGGCATCGCGAGGAATGCGGAGCGGAGGGGAAAAGAGAATTCCATGTCGGATATGATAGAACTCTTCATAAAAAATCAAAAAACGTGTCACCCTGAGGTGCTCCGCAGGAGCCACGAAGGGTGTCTCCACAAATGTGATGGTTCGTGGCCCGCATGAAGCGGGCACCTCACCATGACACATTTGTTTGCATCACGATCTTTTCAGAACGCTGAGGAATGCTTCCTGCGTCAGCGTCACTTTTCCCATTTGCTTCATGCGTTTCTTTCCCTTCTTCTGTTTTTCGAGGAGCTTCTTTTTGCGTGACACGTCGCCGCCATAGAGATACCCGGTGACATCTTTGCGCATCGCGCCGACCGTTTCACGCGCAACGATCTTGCCGCCGATAGCGGCCTGGATCGGGATTTCAAATTGCGCCCGGGGCAGCACTTCTTTGAGTTTCTTGCAGACGATCTCGCCGACGTCGTGCGCCTCGGACCGATGCACGATCGTGGAGAGTGCTTCGGCGGGTTCGCCGAGAAGCAGAATCTGCAGCTTCACCAAATCCCCCGCTCTGTAGCCGAGCGGCTCGTAGCTCATCGATCCGTAACCTTCCGTCGAAGATTTCAGCTTATCGAAGAAATCCAGCACGATTGCCTGCAGCGGCACATCAAACTTGAGCAGGCACCGGCCGGCATCGAGATACTCGAGCGTGTGATAGATACCGCGGCGATCCTGAATAAGCGTCATCACGGTGCCGACATCCTCTGCGCGGCAGACGATCTCGAGCGCAACCCACGGCTCGCGGACTTCTTCGATATAGGCGGGATCCGGAAAATCGGCGGGATTGCTGATCGAGGCAACTTCCGGCTCATCCGTTTTGAGCAGACTGGCACGCACGATCGACGCCGCCTGTTTCACGTTGAGTTTCACTTCGTACCGGACGCTCGGCGCCGTCACGATCAGATCGCAGTCGTATTCACGCTCCAGTCTCTCCTGAATGATATCCAGATGGAGCAAGCCGAGGAATCCGCAGCGAAATCCATTTCCAAGGGCCGCATTGCGTTCAGGCTCCACGATCAGTGCCGCATCATTGAGCGACAATTTCTCCAGCGCCTCGCGCAGATCCGGATACTGATCGGCTTCGGAGGGATATAAACCCGCAAACACCATCGGCTGCACCTGCTTGTAGCCGGGCAGCGGCTGCAAGTCCGGCTTGGATCCGATCGTATCGCCGACTCTCACCTGGCGGACATCCTTGAGCCCGGTCACGACGTAGCCGATTTGCCCTTCAGTTAACTGATCGTCCGGGATGAATTTCGGCGAAAAAAAGCCGACTTCCTGAATCGGAAAAACACTCTTCGTTCCCAGAAAATGCGCCTGCTGACCCGCTTTCAATGTTCCGTCGATGATGCGCACATACGCGACGACGCCGCGGTACGGATCGACGTTCGCATCGAAGATCAGCGCGCGGGTCGATGATGCACGCGGCAAAACCGGCCCCGGAATGCGATCGACGACGGCCTGCAATACGTCGCCGACGCCCGTCCCCTCTTTGGCGGAAATCTTCAGAATATCTTCCTTCTTGCATCCGAGAAGCTTCACTACTTCCTCGCTCACGCGCTCGGGATCGGCCGCCGGCAGATCGAGTTTGTTGAGCACCGGAATGATCGTGAGATCGTGTTCCATCGCCATCATCAAGACCGCGATTGTCTGGGCCTGAATCCCCTGACTGGCATCAACGAGCAGAATCGCCCCTTCGCAGGCTGCAAGCGATCGGCTGACCTCATAGCGGAAATCCGTGTGGCCGGGCGTGTCGATAAGATTGAGTTGTACGCCTTTGTACTGCATGCGCACCGGCGTGAGCTTGATCGTGATGCCCCGCTCGCGTTCCAGTTCCATCAAATCCAGCGTCTGCTCTTTCATCTCGCGTTTCTGTAGCGTACCCGTTTGCTCGATCATCCGATCGGACAACGTCGATTTGCCGTGGTCGATATGCGCGATGATACAAAAATTTCGGATATCCATAGAGTTTTATTCGGCAGCAAGAAGACAAAATTCCGGCCATCCGATGTTCCGCCATACTAGAGACTTTGCTGCGGAAACTCTAGCGTTTCACTGATTCCAAGGCCGTTTTTAATGCCGATTCACCTGTTTTCACATACTGCATCAACCGGTCTCTTCCCATCTGCCGCATATCCATCACCGTACTCAGCTTGTCACCTTTTCCCTGAGAAACCACCTCAAACGGAATATCGGCGGCCAATGCCGCCAATGCACCATGATACCGTTCGGTAAGAACATGCGCTGCATCAGAGAGACCGTCCAGCAGATCCTGCAGTGTGATCACCGGTTTGAGAACAGCAACAGGAAATGCGTCGATCAGCCTCCCACAGATCTCCTGTTCGTCAGGGTTGCCGGGCTCGAAGGTGAGAATGCGGATAGCGGTTGTCGGATGGCGCGCCAAGATCGCAGTTGCCTGCTGCAGGAATACACCGGAAGAATTTTGACGAGGAATAAGAATGAACACATTTTGAGATCCATCTTTCTTTTGCACCGGAATAAGGCTGTAAATCGGATCAAATGATTGCACAATTTTTATACCCGTATTCCATGCCTCTACCCGCCCTGCCGATACTGCGTCACGGACCGAAAGACTCGCCGCCCGACGAACCACCCAGCGCGCGATCTTCTCAGACCCGCTTTTTCGAAATGGTCCGATTCCCTGAAATGCCAGCAAAAAAGGTTTGCGATAGATGTACGCACAGAAGGCATGCACAAACCAGATGAAACATGCCCGAGGCGATTCGATGTCCGTAAAGAGCGTTCCGCCGCCAAATACCACTGCATCCGCCTGTTTCAAAGCCTTCAATGTCCGATACCACGGTGAAAAGAGCGAACGAATCCCCGCAGGCAAACGATAGAATTCCCCCTCCTTCGGATGTGCGGATACCACCAGCCAGTCCACCTCCGGAAAAGCCGCCAGGAAATACTCCTTCAGAGCTTCATCACCAAAATTCCCGATGCCGTAATTGCCAATCAGAAGGCAACGCATGGAGAGAGTTTACACCGTCAGGCGGCTGGCTGCTCCGGATTCTGTTCCGCGGCGGCTGCCGCTTCTTCCACGGGAGCCGCCGTCTGCGTTTCTGCAGCAGCATCCACCACGACGGGGGCCTCTGCTTCGCCAACGGGAGCCTCTTCAGCTGCCATATCCTGCGGAGCCTCGGGAACAATCGCACCGAATTCTCCTTCCGTCGTGAATCTCTCCAACATGCGCGCGGCCTTGCCGGTACGTCCGCGGATGAAGAACAGCTTGGCGCGGCGGATTTTGGCCACCTTCTTCACTTCAATTTTCTCAATCACCGGCGAGTGCAGAGGGAAAACCTTCTCCACGCCGATGCCGGAGACGATCTTGCGAACCGTGAAAGACGTATCCGTCGGAACATGGCCCTTGTGTACCGAGATGACCAGCCCTTCAAACACCTGTACGCGCTCTTTGCCGCCTTCCTGGATCTTCTCGTGCACACGCACCGTGTAGCCCGGTTGGACATCCGGAACACTGCGGAGAAACGGCTTTGCCTGTGCCTGAATCGTGATGGAGGTCATAAAAAAGTAGCGCTAGCCTACCGATGGAGCAGGTCGCTGTAAAGTCCTATTTTGGGCGTAAAATGAGCGTTTCTTTTATTTCTGCGCCTCTTCGATCTGCTTTTGCAGCGTGTTGAGCACGATCAAATGACGCGGATCATTCAGAATCTCCAAAACGAACCGGTCCTTCAGACTAAGCCGGTACAGGAAATCCGCTTCCGAAAAGATGGAATACTTCACGTATTTCAGATTCGGATCCTGCGCGAGGAGCGCTTCGAGGACTTCTTTTTTCACGTCACCGACGAGCAGCAGGTCCACCTTGCTCTCCGTTCCGCACAAATTGCCGGCCAGCAGCACCAATTTCACATTGGGCAGATTCTTCAGACTGGTGACAAACGGGCTTTCCCCTTGTACGGCCTTACTGAACAGATTGCGCAAATCATTATAGAGAACGAATTCCGTATCGATGCGGTAATACTTTTTCCGGTTCTTATGACGCGCCTTCACGAGCCCCACCCGACGCAGATTCTCCAATTCCCGACGAATGGAATTGATTTGCTCATTTAAGAGGCGTGTCAGTTCACGGATGAAATACTCTTCTTCCGGGTGCAAAAGAAATGTGGACAGCAATTTGACTCGCGTTTGCGAGCTAAAAAGCGCCTTAAGCACGGAAGCGGAAGACATGTTCACAATCAGTATTCACGAAGACTAACTTAGTGCAAGAAAATTACTCATACATATGAATACTTATTGTATACATTAAAAATGGCTTAAATATGATGAAAACACGTAAATAATATTTTCTATAAAATTATGATTGAACACAATTTATACTCGCATAAATATGGGTTTCATGGTCTAACAATACTTTTACAGTCTGACAAATGACCCCGTGCATTGAAGAAATACGCAAAAAATGCTATCATGATCCGAATGCATTCACACACAAACAAACGTCTCTACGGTGCGGCACTCATGGCTCTGGTGGGCTTTGTCGCGGGCTTCTATGCCCCGCATGTGTTTGCAGCCGCGCAGGTGAATGCCTTCCCCGTGGGAACGGAAGCGCAGATCGCCAATATCGTGACGTGGATCATTACGGGGCTGAATGCACTGCTCTGGATTATCTTTATTTTCCTGAGCTACCTGCTCGATCCAAACTTCATTTTTAACTTTGACGCAAACGGCAACAGCGCCTTCATGGATATGCTTAATCAGATCTGGCAATTGTCACGCGATCTGATGAACGTCGCCTTTGCACTCGTCCTCGTGGCGGCGGCGATTTACACGATCGTCACCGCCAATAAAGAATTCATATCGAGCCACTATAAAAAATTCGTCATGGCCGTCATTCTGGTGAACTTCTCCTGGTTTTTCCCGCAGGTGATTCTGGACGTCGCGAACGTCGCGGCGGCAACGGTCTACGGCATCCCGTCGCTTCTGGCAGGACAAAATAACTCCCTGCAATGCGTCGTGATCCTGGAAAAGCCAAACGGTCCCAGCTGCAATCCTATCACCAATTCCGACGGAACCCCCGGCGGCTACAAATGCCCCTGCAAAAGAATCCTGGATGCAGAGTGGTTCGTCAGCGATCAGTTCATCAAAGACAATAATGCGATACAGGTCGGATCAGACACTCCTATTCTGACCGATCAGTACTGGTTGTGTTTCAGCCAGGTCCTGTGTGTCGAATACGGAACGCTGGATCTGAAAACAACCGCCGGACATTCGGCCATCCTGAACGGCCTCATCGTCAATCAGGCGCGTCTCGGTGATTTGGTGCGCATACCGCCGCCCATCAAGGCAAACAGCGACGTCGAACAGGCAATCGTCTTTATCGTTCGGCAAATCATTATCCTGGCCATTCACATCGCGCTCTTCTTCCCGATGGCGGCATTGCTCCTTGCCTTCGCCATCCGTATTCCCGTGCTCTGGCTGACCATGGCCTTCATGCCGTTTGTCTTCCTCAGCTTTGTAGCGGACCAGCAGTTCATCACGGAATATCCGAAGAAACTGTGGGAAAATTTCCTGAAAGCCGCGTTCCTGCCGGCTATGGTCGCCGTACCGCTGACAGTCGGCTTCATCATGGTGAATGCCGGATCACAGCTGGACGGTCAGTTCCCCTGGGACCGGTTGAAGATTCCGCTGCTTGCGCAGATCGGCAGCTTCAGCGAATTGATGTGGCTGCTCCTGAGTATCGGCGTGCTGTGGGTCGGCGTGTTCGCCGTCCTGGAAAAGGCAGGCATCATGGCCCTGGGATCACAGGCGATCAAGCGCACGGGCGAATCGCTCGGCCGTCTGGCACTCAAGGCTCCGCTGGCCATGCCGATCATTCCGGGCCCCGGCGGCGGCACATCTCCCCTCTTCCTGTTGAAGGCCTTAAACCCGCGCGTCATCGAGCACGGCATCGGCGGCAGACAGGGCATCAAGGGGTATCTGGATGACTTGAAGAATCCGGGCGCTTCGCCAAGTAAGCGTGCGGACAATGCTGCAGCTGCAGAGAGCATGACCCCGGAAAAGCTCGACAAGCTCCATGATGATCTTGAGCGATTGCGTGCAGCACTTGCCGCCAATCCGAATGCAACCGAGGCAGAACTGAAGCCAATCATGGATGACATCAAGGCAAAGGGGCTCAATGTGGATTTGAAAAACTTCAAAGATGATATGGACAGCTTCATCCAGGGACTCAGGAAGAATAAGGACGCAGATCCTAAGAAATTTGAAACGAAAGCGAATGAAATCGACGCCGAACTCAAAAAGCGGACGCCGCCCACGCCTCCAACGCCTCCGACTCCTCCGACGCCCCCGACTCCGCCAACTCCACCCACGCCTCCGACTCCCCCGACGCCGCCGACGCCTCCCCGTCCGTAACATTCCATGCAGTTTTCTTCACGCGAGTCACCGCGCACCCCGCCTTCCGCTGACATGCGCGTGGAAGATATGAAAAGAAACATGCTGGACCAGCGGGAAGCATTGGCAGAGGACATGACGATTCAAAAAATGGAATCCGTTGCGATCGATGCGAATGATCCGGAGAAAGCGTACGAAAATCTGATTCGCAATCAGGAAGAATTCCTCTCGTCCATTCAGGACATGACGGATTCGTTCCAGCCCGATCTGGAGGCGATCCATGAAGACATCCACGAGACGCTCTCGCGCTATCAATTGAACAGCGAGTCGACGCGGGTGGAAACGATCATCAATGCACTCTCAATGCCTGCACCGACGTACGGGCAACCGGCAAATCAGCGCTATCTGACAAGCAAAGAAATCCGGCCGCAGGGAGAGGACGACGTGCTCATCGGCCCCGTCATGCGCTACACGATCAACCCCGCGGCGCTGAAGAAAGACGTGGACGCACTGGGCGAGATCGCCGCCCGCCTGCCCGAGAATCAGCGCGCGCCCTTCGTGGAATTGCAAAAAATGCTGCGCACGTACGGCTACAGGAATCCGGATATCATGGAACAATACCTGATCCAGCATCAGGGGCCCGACACGCAGACACGCGCGATCGGCAAAATGCTGAAAATCACCGGCTTCGTCGTCTTTTTATCGCTCACGGTCATCACGGGACTGATGGCGATCGCCCGCATGATCACCAATAAAAAAATCGAAGCGCGTACCCTTCTGGCACCGGCGCTCTTCGGCATCATTACGTACTTCATCGCGAGCAAGTCCCTGCGCAAAACGATTTCCGACGGAAACGAAGACGCACTGAAAGAAGTCGACGAGACGCTCAATGACAAACAATTCAAGAAGGCCGGATTGAAATACGACATCGGCGGCAAGCCCTGGGCCTCGGTCTATAACAATCCCGATCTGCAAGCATTTGACGCTTCGCGGGCAACCGATGAAGAACGGCGGGATTTTGCGCAGCACCTCATGCCCAAGAACGCTGCCCCCCAGCAGCATGAGCAATTCCTTGCACTGCTTGATCATCCCGACGAATTCGCGAGTTTTCAGAGGCTCGCCCGCGTCAAAACACCTGATGCACGCCTGATCATCCGCGAGTACATCGAACTCGGCTGCAGCAAGTACTATCGCGATATGGGAAACGTGAAAAAGACGCTTGAGGAGGAAACGGACGTGGCCTGATGCTTATTCCTCTTTCTTCTTGAACTCGCGGTTGAAGACTTCGAGGACATCGCCGGTTTCCACCGGAACGGATGTTTCGACGCGCATGCCGCATTCGCTGTCTGCTTTAGCTTCTTTGATGTCCGTATCGACGCGCTTGAGAGACAGGATGCGGCCCGTGCCGACCTGCAATTCCCCGCGCATCAGACGGAACTGCACACGCTTCACGATGCCGTCCGTGACGCGGCCGCCGATGATCTGCTCGTTTTTCTTGGTGAGAAACACTCCCTTTACCTCGAGATGACCGAGAATTTTTTCCTGCTCCTCCGGCACCAGCAGTCCCTCGAGCAATCCCTGCACGTCTTCGAGAAGGCTGTAGATGACATCGTATTCTTTGATCTGCACGTTTTCCCGCTCAGCCGTGCGCTGCACGGCGGGAGGCACGGCAGCACGGAACGCGAGCACAAGCGCCGTACTGGCGGACGCCATCATGACGTCGTTCTCCGACACGGCGCCGATGGCACCGTGAATCACCTTTACGGCCACGTCAGCCGTCCCCTGTTTGGCAAGCGCCGCTTCGATCGCCTCCAGTGATCCCTGCGCATCGGCCTTGAGTACGATCTTGAGCTGACGGAGTTTTCCTTCGTGCAGCATACTGACGAGATCGCTGAGGCCGCGCTTCTGTTCGGCACCCTCGCGATCCATAAGCTGCTTGAGCAGATCCCGCGCTTCACGCTCCGAACCGACGACTTGCAGAATATCACCGACCGTCGGCACCGAGCCAAAACCGGACAACCGCACGGCGCCGGATGGCGGCACTTCGTCGAGACGCCTGTTGGCTGCGTCTGTCATTGCGCGCACCTTGCCGACCGTGTGACCACAGACGAATGCGTCGCCGACTGCGAGCGTACCGGCATTAACGATCACCGTGGCCAGAGGTCCCAATGCGGGATCCAGGTGGCTTTCGATGACAGTGCCGACCGCCGGCCGCTTGGGATTCGCCTTGAATTCGCTGATTTCGGCCACAAGCAGAATCGTTTCCACCAGCTGATCGATGCCCATTTTTGTCACCGCAGAACACGGGACGAACGGCACTGAACCTCCCCATTCTTCGGGCTGAAGTCCGTGCGCCGCGAGCTCGCCTTTCACGCGATCGGGATCGGCATTCGGACGGTCCATTTTGTTGATGGCAACGATGATGGGCACGCCGGCGTCCTTGGCGTGATCGATCGCTTCGATCGTCGTTTCCTTCACGCCTTCCTCCGCAGACACGACGAGAATCGCGATGTCCGTCACCTGCGCACCGCGCGCGCGCATGGCCGTGAAAGCCTGATGTCCCGGCGTATCCAGAAATGTGATCTGCTTGCCGCTCTGAGTCATCACCTGATAGGCGCCGATGTGCTGTGTGATGCCGCCGGATTCCTTGGCAGCGACGTCCGTCTTGCGTATCGCGTCGAGGATCGAGGTCTTTCCGTGGTCAACGTGACCCATCACGACGACGATCGGCGGCCGGACCTCCAGGTTCTCCGTATCGTCTTTGAGAAGGTCCCGCAGGTTTTTGCTCAGCAGATCCTCCACCTTTGCGGCTGTCTGTTCGCGCTCGACCGCGACGCCGAGCTCTGATGCGACGATGGCCGCTGTGTCATAATCGATCGACTGCGTAATGGTGGCCATCACGCCGTTTTTCATGAGCGCCTGAATCACTTTGGGAACTTGCACGCCCGCCTTCTCCGCGAATTCCTTCACCGTGATCTGGGCAGGCAGAAGAACCGGCCCTGTTTTTTTCTTGATCTGTTCCTGCACTGCAGCTGCACCGGATTGCTTGCGACGGGCAATCGCGGCACTCTCGCGCTCCTCGCGGGCACGTTCCTCTTTTTCCTCCTTGGACTGCTGGAGCTGCGTCGCCTGTTTCTCGATTGCTTCCTTCGGCACGTCATCGAGCGTGAGCTTGCGCAGTACATGGATGTTTTCCTTGCGTTCAACCTGCCCTCGGTCGTTGCCGACCGTGGCCACTGTCGCCGTCGCGTTGTCCGTCGACGCATTCTCCTGTTTTTCCTCCCGTTCTTCATCGCCGAAGCCTGCGCCGAGTGCATCCATGTCGACCTGAATATTATGTTTGCGCGCGACGAAGCGGATGATGCCGTGCGCCAGATTATCCGGTACCTCGCGATCCGTCGGCTTGATGCCGAAATCAACCTCCGTCAACTCCTTGCGAAGCTGTTGTCCGGTCATACCCAATGCTTTTGCTACCTGTACAAGGCGCATGAAGAAATACGGGGAAAGCCAAAACAATCGTAACACGAATTATGAGATCTGTGAAAGAAAAAGAACATCTAAAGGGCACCGAAGGTACCAAGGGAACCGAAGTGTTGCTCAAAAAATCATTCACTCTGGTCCCGCCGGTACCCTCGGTCACCTCAACTCTTCGTCACATCCTTCACGATGTCGCGCTCCTTGCCGTCTGCATCCGTTTTCTCGATTTTCTGCATGAGATCCACGCCGGTTTTTTGCGGTGGGACGGGCGCGGGAGCGGCCTTGGGGATTTCCAGTGCGGGAACGGAAGCGGCTTTCTGCGCCAGTTCCTGTTCGCGCTGCGCATCTTCATCGCGCTGTTTCTGAATCCCCTCTTTCAATTTCTGAATGCACTCGAGTACCTGGAGCTGAAAATTATCAAACGACTTCACGCGGAATCCCGACGCTCTCGCGTGTCCGCCGCCGCCGTAGGTCCGGGCCGCAAGCTGGCTGACGTCGATCGCCGCCGTGGAACGCATGCTGGCTTTGAGTCCGCCGTCTTCCATTTCGGTGAAGAGCACGTAGACGTCCGCATCCGGAATCGTGGAGATCAATTCATCCAGAATGCCGTGCGTCTCTTTACTGGTCGCCTCCATCTCGGCCAGGTCTTCCTTGCTGATCGACGACCACACAATGCGCGACTGCGGATCGACCTGGATATGATTGAGCGCCCGCCCCCAGATTTTGAGCGTGCTGAGCGGCTTGGTCTTGTAGATGTGCTGGATGATTTCCTGCTGGCGCGCGCCTTTCTCGAGAAGTTCCGCTGCGACTTCGAGCGATCGCGGAGTTGTATTCGGATTCTGGAAGCTGCGCGTATCGGTAATGAGTCCGGTGAGCAGCAGCGTGGCCAGATCCGGCGTGATTTTGTCCCGGAACTGCGGCACCTGTAAAAACCAGTTGTAGAGCACTTCCGTCGCGGATGCTGCCGTCGGATCAATCATCTGCAGTTGGCCATAGTTGGTGTTAGAGATGTGATGATCGATATTGAGAATCGGCACATCGGCAAACAGATCGACGTGCTCGGTGTAGAGGCTTCCGAGCAGTGCCAGATCCGCCGTGTCGACGATGACGAGCAGGTCATATTTGGATTCGCCTTCAGACAGGCTGATCTGCTGAGAGCGGATGCGGCCTTTCTTCGGCACCACGATGATATTCACACGGTGGTCTTCGACGGTGTAGCGAAGCTTGTCGATTTCGGCTCCTTCGTCGAGGTTGATCGTCACCACGAAATCCTTATTCTCCTTCACTTCTTCCTCCAGCTTCTCAAATCCGGGCAGAAAACTGAGGGAATCCGGCTTGGTATCCGGACAGATGACCGTCACCTCTTTGCCCATCGCCGTGAAGATCTGATAACAGGCCAGAGCCGAGCTGAGACCGTCAGGATCGACGTTGGCATGCGGGCTGATCAGAATGCGCTGATGCTGCTCGATCGCCTGAAGTGCTGCCTGTATGGATTGCGGGGATAATGCCATTTTACGTGTAGTTTGAGCGGTTTCCGTTAACTATTAATTATAACATATAATTAGTATTATTGCAACTCTCAGGCGAGATGTTCTGCCAAGGCTGGATGGCTCGTTTGGAGTACATAAAAGAGGGCATGAAAGCAGATTTGTCAGAGAGACGCAATAGAAAGGGCCTGCATCCGAAGATGCAGGCCCAGTTCCTTACGCACGGCCAGAAAAAAAACTACAACTGTGTAAACCAGGTGGGAACCTGCTGAGTTCGCTCGCGGCGTTGGACAGGACCGAGGCGGAAGAAGACTTCCTCCTTGGCCAGTTGCTCACTGATCTCGAGCCCTTCGGGTCCAAAGATCAGATGTCCATCTTCCGGCGCCACGACCGGCTGCTTCCCCTTGCTGACGGCGATAGGCTGACCGGCCGCGATCGGTGCGAAGTTCGGCAACAGCTCTGTGCTCGCGATGCGATAGCTCGCATCAGGAACGCGGACGACGCCCCGGACATCGTAAACATCCTGAGCCGTCGGGCTTCCTTCTTCGACGTCGCCCTCGATACAATCGAGAGCTTTGAGAAAGGAGACAGCCGTTTCCACAGCGACGCGGATACCGGGCTCATCTTCATGAGCGCCGGCTTCCACTTCAAGCGCGACCGCGGCGCCATGGCCTGCCAAGCAGCCGAAGGGCTGGTTCTTACTCTCGGCCTTTTGGACCGGAGTAATTTCGGCAAGACGTGCAGCCGCCGGTAGCGCGTCCGAAATCGTATCCAGGACAGACCTCTCTCCGGCGATGTCGAGCGTGAGGCCGCCGGGAAGCGGCTGATCGGCGCTGTGCACATCGAGGATGTGGGTCACGCCGTCGAAGACGCCATCCCAGAGTTGCTGGGCTCGTTTGAGCTCACTGATGTTGCCGGTGTAGCGGCTTGAACCGAAATCCAGAGGAATTCGATTCATATTGTGCTCGCTGTACCTGCAGCTCTCTTTTTCTGCAGGTGTCTTCGCCTGCCAGTAGCAGGCGCCGGCGTCCAGGTTGGAAATGGCCAAGAACAGGTCGACGTTCCTGAGGAGATGCTTGTTCTCCATCAGAAACAAAATCGCCGCGAGACCGGCCGGCTCGTTGCCGTGGGTCATGGCGGAAATGACAACTTTGCACTGGGGATTTCGCGACTGTAGGCGCACAACGCCGGGAACGCCGTTGTACTGCATTCCGGCGACATCCGCAAAAACACCACGCAGATCCTCACGCTTCGGTAGACGCAGCATCGTAAACTCCTCCTGAATATTGGACGCTAGTTTTTTCCTTAACCGACGATGGTAAGGAACTTATGAAATAATACTATATTTCCTATTTATGTCAAACTCCCTTTCAGAGCAATTTCTCGCTTAAACCCGTCTCCTTGAAGATCCATTCCGGATGGACCGTCGCGAGCGTCTGGTCGCGCTCGTCGTTGGGGTATAGCACCTTGTAGATGTCCGGAAGCATCGGATTCATGATCTCCTGCAGCGTCACTTTCCTGGAAAGCATGAGGAAATGCTCGAGGGAGGTGTCCTCTTCTTCCAGCATCATGTCGAAACCCGTTGCCGGGACCATATCGTGGTGAGGCGTGGGGAGATACGACAGCGCCATACCGTCGCCGCCCAGCTCGCGCGTCTGCACCGGCACCAGCGCTTCAACCTCATCTTTTAATCCCTGCGACTCCAGAACTTTGGACCACGCGCCCTTCATCAGCGTGAGATCATGCACCTGGCTGAATCCGCCGAGACATTTCATGCCGTAATAGAACGACACCATCAGATAGCAGAGCATCATGCTGGGATAGATCTTCTTGTCGCGCAGCGCCTGGGCAATCGCTTCCGGCTGAAGCGGAATGCAGATGGAATGGTCGTGCGTGCAGAGCGCGTTATCCGCGGATAGCGACAACCGCAGACGATGCTGGCGGTCGTCCAGCCCCCAGAACATGTACGTCCCCCACTGCTTCTCGATCGAAAATGCGCCGGGGATGCCGTCAAAATGCTCCACAACCAACGCGCGATACGCGGGATCGAAGAGAATTTTGTACATCAGCGACGATGCATCGGTCAGGTGGAGACGCAGCAGCATCTCGGTCACGATCGTTTCGATGTCGAGGTAAATGAGTCCCGGCACCGGCCGGCCCGACGTTTGATGGGCGCGATGGAAGAACCGCGGCCAGATCGAGTGCGTGATCTTGGTGATCTGCGCATTGAGATCCGGCGCGTTCAACACGTCATCATTGCCAAAATGCTCCTCCATGATGGCACGCAGCTTTTCGCCGCGGCCGTGGGCGATCTCGTTCTTCTGCTCCTTTTTCGTCAGCTCTTCCTCGGCACGAACCAGATCCTCCCGGGTCATGGCACGTGTCGCGTAGACCACGCCCATTTTGAGCTTATCAGGCATAATCGGGAGCTTGAGCAGGTTTCCGGTGCCGTTCATGCCGCCATGGAACGTGATGCCGCGTGCGTAGGCGTCCGCATTGTTGAGCGAGACGCTCGCAAAGGAGAGCACGATCAGATACGGCAGATCGAGATTGCGTTCGACCGCCGGCAGAGCGGTAATGATGTTGGCATTCACGAAGAACGGATGCTGGACCGGTCCGTGATGGTCGATGGTCGAGACCAACGCCAGTTTGCGCAATTGATCAGCGGCGCCCCTTGCCACATCTTTCCCCAGCCGCTGCATGAGAAGTTCTTCAATCACGCTGATCAGCTCTTCTTTACGCGCATCCAGAAGCGGACTCGGATTCACGTCCAGGAAATCCATCGCGTAATCCAGGATGTTTTGATCCCCGTGTTTGCGCATGATATCGCCAAGAATAGGCCTGCGGGACCAGATGGCGTCCTTGAGGGCGGCGAGGGTGTCGTCGATATTTCTGGGAACTGATGAAGAAGGAGAAACTCCTTGGGAGGGCTGCATAGACGTGATGATGTGTGGCACCCTATTCCTGTTTTTGCGAATTGCAAGTATGTTTTCCAAATAGTGAGATATAGGGAAAATCCCGGCATATTTCTATGATATGACGATGTTTGGTCGGGACGACAGGACTCGAACCTGCGACCTCATGCCCCCCAGGCATGCGTTCTAGCCAACTGAACTACGTCCCGATAAAGCCTCGAAAAAGATCGAGCCCGCGCATCATACCCTAGCCCTTGCCCTCTCCCTAGGCCTAAAACGGCGACTGATACCGCGCCTGCGATCCGAGTTCTTCCTCGATGCGCAGGAGTTCGTTGTACTTGCAGACGCGATCGGTGCGTGAGAGGGAACCCGTTTTGATCTGACCAGTCTTGAGGCCGACCGCCAGGTGCGCGATGAAGGTGTCTTCAGTTTCGCCGCTTCTGTGGCTGACGACAGCTCTCCAGCCGTTTTTCTGCGCAAGCTGGATCGCATCGACGGTTTCGGAGACGGTGCCGATTTGGTTGAGCTTGATGAGCACCGCATTCGCGGCTTTTTTCTCGAGTCCTTCCTGAATGCGCCGGGTGTTGGTCACAAACAGATCATCGCCGACGAGCTGCACATGATCTCCTATGGCATTTGCCATCCCCTGAAATCCCGCCCAGTCATCTTCGCTGTGGCTGTCCTCGATGGAGACAATCGGAAATTCGGCGACCAGTTTTTCGTAATACGCCGTTAATTGCTCGGAAGAAATCTGCTGTCCGTCCAGGGTGTAGACGCCGTCTTTGTAAAACTCGGACGCGGCTGCGTCGATCGCAAGTTTCACCTTGCCGGTGTAACCGGCCTGTTCAATCGCATCGACGAGAAGCGCGAACGCCTCGGCGCCGTCTTTCAGATGCGGCGCAAATCCCCCTTCGTCTCCGACTGACGTGCTGAGGTCCTTGGATGCGAGAATCTTTTTGAGTGTGTGGAAGATCTCGGCACCGGCGCGCAATGCGTCGCTGAAGCGTTCGAATCCAACCGGCACGATCATGCATTCCTGAAAGCTGAGGCCGCTGTCGGCGTGCTTGCCGCCGTTGAGGACATTCATCATCGGGGTCGGGAGCAGCGTCGGATCGCTGACGCCGAACTGATCGGCAAGCGACTGCCAGAGCGTTTTCTTTTCGGACACCGCCCGTGCGCGGCAGACCGCCATCGAGACACCCAAAATCGCATTGGCGCCGAGCTTCGACTTGTTTGGTGTCCCGTCGAGTTCCAGAAGCATCGCATCCACTGCCCTCTGATCTCTGACGTCTGATTTCTGCAAAGCATTCAATATCGTCGTGTTTACTTCGTTGACCGCCTTCAGTACGGACTTTCCCTGGTAGTTCGCTTTGTCGCCGTCGCGCAGCTCCAGCGCTTCGTGAGTGCCGGTCGACGCTCCCGACGGAACCGCTGCCCGTCCAAACGAGCCGTCATCGAGTTGGCATTCGACTTCGACCGTCGGGTTGCCGCGGGAATCGAGGATCTGGCGGGCGTGCAACGTTTGAATGATGGGCATAGGAAAAACGGAAAGATGCGCTGATCGTAGCATCAATCATGCCTCATGCCATCATTCTTCGCTTGGCTCTTTCATGCAGCACCGCGCAGTAGACGGCAAACGCGGCGACAAGCAACGCCTCCGTACCTGCACCCGAGGACGGCAGATGCGGCGCACTGCTCGAACTGCTGCCGCTGCTGGCCACGATCTGGGGCAGGCCGGACGCGGCGATCATCGCGCCATCCTTGGCAGCATGCAGGTCCGCGGTTCCCTGCGAGTGTGCGAGACGCGCTTCACGGCGCAGCATGACACGCTGCTGCATCTGCCACACCTCCTGCTCCAGGCTGGAACGCGCCGAAGACGGACCGGATGATGCCGTTTGATTGCCGGCGATGACGGTTGTGCCGCTCGTCGTCTGCGCGGTAGGCTTCCAGAGCAGCGCGGTCATGTGCGACGGCAGACTGTAATGCATGCCGGCAACCGAAAAAACGACGAATGCGATGAGAAGCGGAATCAGCGTCCACAGACGCTCGAACCGCTGACGGATCACGTGCAGACAAAACCAGATGAGTGCATAAAAAGAGGCAACGACTGCCGGCAGCGTCCATCCCCATGTGTACCAATGAAGAACGGCCTGCAGGGATGGCAGCAGGGACGCAAGCGCCTGCAGAATGAGCCAGGCAGCCAGTATCAATGCCGGCACAAAATGGAGGGCGCGGAATTCATAGTCCGCGCGCCGCTCTTTGAACAGCGGATAGAGCGAGAGCGGGTAGATGAGACTGACTGCAAATGCAATGACCCACGGCACGACGGTTTGCGTGATCGGGGGCAGAATCGCACACACGACGCCCGTCAGCAGAGTGACGGCTGCGAGAACAACGACGAGCAGGGTCTCCGTCGAGTGCTTGAGGGGCATAGGACGGGTTATGGTCCCTGAAATCTGTCAAACTGTCAATTTCGCTTCACAGCCACTGCTTCCGGCGCAAATAGCCGATGAAGAAGGTGACAAAGAGCACCATGACGATGATCAGTACGGGGAACGCCGCAATGCTGCCCTGGTACGGAAGCGGCACGTTCATGCCGTAGAGTCCCGTGAGAAAAGTGAGCGGCAGCATCGTGACCGAAAAAATTGTGAGCACGCGGATGACGGAATTCGTGCGGTGGCTAAGCCACGATTCATGCGTGTCCTGCAGCGCTTCGCTCATTTCCTTGGCCATGTCGAGCATGGACCACTGGCGTTCGATGGCGTCATGGATGTCGTCGAAATAAATATCGAGCTCCTGCGGAACCAGCTCGCGGTTTTTGTGCGGCAGCAGCGTGATCACCGAGCGCTGCGGGAAAAGAATGCTGCGCATGGTGATGATGTTTCGCTTGAGCGTCAGAATGTCGCGCAGAATGTTGATTCCTTCTTCGTTTTCAAAGAGTTCTTCTTCAATGCGGCGCAACTCTTTCATCATGCCTTCGATGAGCACGAACCCCTGATCGAAAAGCAGATCCATCAGCTTGTAGAGGAAGTAGCCGGTCCCCTGCTGGAAATATTTGGCATCTTCATCATCCGATTGCTTCAGCTGTTTCCACAGCTGATCGATGGTCGCGATTTTCCCTTCGTGGAGCGTCACGATGAAATCCTTGCCGATGAACACGTCCAATTCTTCTTTGATGATGCGGCCCGATGACCGCACGGGAATATGGAACACACAGAACATGTACGTGTCGTAGGATTCGACCTTGGGACGCTCGTTCTGGCTCATGCAGTCTTCGATATCCAATTTGTGGAAATCGTACTGTTTTTGCAGCGCATTCAGCATGCCTTCGTCAAAGACCGAGGAGTGATGCCACGTAATACCGTTGATGGTCAGGGTTTGCAGGCCCATGGGGTAAAACGGGAAATGGATCGATCCTCACCGCTTCTTCTGTTTCGGCAGATACTTGGAACGCGGATCCGCAACGGTTTGCGTCGGTATCACCTCGTAGTGTCGCGCGCGAAAGAGTCTGATCTGGAACCAGACGTAGAGAATCGCCGCGGCCACCCAAGCCACCCACCACACGCGCATGGCGATATACTGAATCTGCTCCACTCTTGCGATCACGAGTATCAGCCCCGTGAATCCGAACCAGAAGCTTGCGGATCCCCAGGAACGGCTGAGTTTTTTGGTCACCTGATTTTTCAGACGTCTGCGCCAGAAGGAAATGACGACCGCGAGCGCGACGAGCAGCACGCAGAAAATGAGCAACGCCATCGCCTTGGGACTGCCGTAGGAGGCGTTCCCGGGATTGGGCCAGAAGAAAAACGAGAATGTCTGAAGGAGAAAATTATTCATGATGGTCGTGGGAATGCTTGTGATGATTCTTCTGATGATCCTCTTCTTTTTCCTCGGCTTCTTCGGTTCCGTCGGTTTCTTCGCTTTCTTCAGTTTCTTCGGCTGCTTCTTCATTCTCCCCGACCTCGATCTGATCCGGTGCGTCGTTTGCGACGAGCGTCAGAATCATCGATTCCAGCTCGCGCTGCTTGATGGTGCGCGCCGGGCGGATGAGCAGATACACCAGGAATCCGACAACCGGAAACAGCGTCACAATCACGATGCAGATGAACTGATACCAGAATGACCTGGTGCGCAGCAGAATGTCTCGGAGGGCGAAGAAAAGCAGAAAAAGCACGATAATGCCGAGCACGACGAGCCCGGTTTGAGCCGCGCGCAGACCCGGATTGTCCAAAAAGAACTGCGTGACGGGAGCCAGTGAAAACGTGGAGGGAAACATGGAAATGACGGAAGGAGCGTCAGAGGTGGGGGTGACGCTGTCTATGGACCACAACGTACACGACCGATGCCAAAAGCGCCAGTATGGCGATCAGCTGGCTGAAACGCAGTTCGAACGTATCGAACGGAAAAAGCGGCCGGGCAAAGATGTACGCAGCACAGAGAACCGTCCCTACGATTTCCGCGACGAGGGCCGCGCGCGGACTGAGCCGTTCGGAAATCAGCGCAAAAATACCCAGACTGATGAAAATGAGAAGGAGAACGACAAAATCGAGCTGCGTCGCAAACACCGGAATACTGAAATCGCCGCGGAATGATTCGAAGATGAACGTTGCGACGGACGCCAGCACGATACCGACGAGCGTCTCGGCTCCCGCGCGCTTGGCATGCTTGCGGACGACTAGGAGCACGAACGTCAGGATGAAATAGAAAAGCGCGTAATAGAGCTGCACCGGATGAATCGGAACCGCGAAGCGGACATTGGGAGCGTCATAGGTGACAGCCCAAAACACGTCCGTCGGCACGCCGTAGGCCTGACCCGCCGCGAATTTGCCGAGCCAGTCGAAGGAAAGACCGAAGCAGGTCGCGGGCAAAAGCACGTCGAGCCATTGCAGGAACGTGGTGCGCGAGGTACCGCGCGTGAAGTAGAGCACGCAGGCGATGCCGGCGGCGGCGCCGAGGAAACTGAAATTCCCGTCCTGCAAATAGAATGCACGCAGCGGATCATCGGGACGGATGTAAACCTGATACTGTCCGATGACGGCGATAAGTCTGCCGCCGACGATGATCGCAAGCAGATGCCACAGTCCGTGATCACGAAAATGCTGAAGCGATAATCCCGCGCTCTGCGCAAGACGGAAGAAAAACTCCGCAGAGAGCCATAGCCCGATCAGCAAAAAAATAAGGTGAGTCCAAATGTTAAAGGGCCCGATCTGGAAACCTTCGAACATGGATGTAGGTTATCAGAGAACGGGCTATGCGAAAATAACAGAAGAACGAATGTGAATTCTGAATATTGAATCATGAATAGCGGTCCGAAATTCGGAATTCAAAATTCGAGATTCATCCAATGGATGGCTCCAGTCTGCGCGCCGCTACGTCGTCCGTCGTCTTCGCAATGAACTCTTCAATCGAAACCGTCACCTGCTTTTTGGTGCGGACGTTTCGCACAGCGACAGACTGCTCCTGCATTTCCTTGTCGCCGATCACAAGTAAGTACGGAATGCGCTGCGTTTCGCCGTCACGGATGCGCTTGCCGAGCGACTCTTCGGAATTCATGTACTCGACTCTCAGTCCTTTCTGCATCAGCTTCATCCCGAGCTCCGCGGCAAATTCCTCATGCGCGTGTGCAACCGGCAAAATCGCGATTTGCACCGGCGCCACCCATAGCGGGAAATGGCCGGCGTGGTGCTCGATAAAGATGGAGAGGAAGCGCTCGATCGCGCCCATGATCGCGCAGTGGATCATCACGATGCGCTCGCGCTCCCCCGCTTCATTGATGCAGAAGAGATCGAACCGCTCGGGCATGTTGATGTCGAGCTGGATCGTCGCCACCTGCCACTCGCGTCCGATGGAATCGGTCGTGATGAAGTCGACCTTCGGTCCGTAGAATGCGGCCTCCCCCGGTGCTTCCACGTAATCGACCTCGCGATCCTTGGCGATCTTGCGGATGGCATTCTCGGCGTCGTGCCACAGCTCCGGCGTGCCCAGATATTTCTCAAAGTGTTCCGGATCATGGAGCGACAGACGCACCTTCAATTGGTTGAAACCGGTCGTCTTGTAGAACGTGTCGATGATGTCCCACACGCGCAGGAATTCCTCCTCGACTTGCGACCTGCGACAGAAGACGTGCGCGTCGTCCTGGGTGATCGATCGCACGCGCGAGAGTCCGTGCAGTTCGCCGGTCTGCTCGTCGCGGTAGACCATCGTGGTTTCCGCATACCGCTGCGGCATGTTCTTATACGAACGCGGAATGTGCGCGAAGATCTGCGTGTGATGCGGGCAGTTCATCGGCTTCATCGCGAATTCATGTTCGTCGCGAGTCTGGATCTTGAACAGATCGTCCTTGAATTTCTGCCAGTGGCCGGACACCTCATAGAGTTCTTTTTTCGTGATGTGCGGGATCGTCACGCGCTGGTATCCGCGTTCCTCGCGCAGTTCCCACACGAACGCATCGAGAGTGTTGCGCATGAATGTTCCGCGCGGCGTCCACAGCGGCAAACCGGGACCTACGAGCTCGCTGAACGTGAAGAGATCCATCTCGCGGCCGAGCTTTCTGTGATCGCGCTTTTTGGCCTCCTCCATCTGCGCGAGATACGCATCGAGTTCTTCTTTGGATGCGAACGCGACGACATAGACGCGCGTGAGCTGTTCGCGCTTTTCATCGCCTCTCCAGTACGCACCCGCGACCGTCATCAGTTTGAACGCGTCGACGGGAATCTCTTTGGTTGATTCCACGTGTCCGCCGCGACAGAGATCGACGAACGCTTCCTCGCCCTTCGGACCGATGTTCGCGTAGTTCGTCACCGTCTGCACTCCTTCATTTTTCTCAAGATCTTCAATCAACTCCACCTTGAACGGCTGCTGTTTATCCTTCCAAAACTGTTTCGCATCAGTCGCGCTCAGCTCTTCTCGCTTGAAACTCTGACCCTGATGAATGATCTTCTTCATTTCCTTTTCGATCGCGGGAAACGCTTCCTCGGAAATCGGCTCACTAAAGAGGAAATCGTAGTAGCAGCCGTTCTCTATTGGCGGACCAATCGTGAGTTTCGTCTCCGGATACAATTTCAAAACCGCCTGCGCGAGCACGTGCGCGAGGCTGTGACGCATCGATGCTAATTCTTCCGGTGACATGGAGCTTACTGACATGGGCTGCAGGCTACAGAAAAGAGACTGGTTTGTCTAAAACAACACGCAATGCGCGTTTTCAACGCGCGATATAATGACAATTTCGGAGATTCCCAAGATGTTCTGTCATTACATAGAACGCCTCACATGCCATCTTCTACGACAAAAAAAGAAACACGCCTGCGAAACCGCAGGTAGATAACCTGCGCTGCAATATATTGTATTTTAGGATACCTGCATGACTCAACGTCATTCTTTGCAAAATGATCGGATCATGCTTGTGACAACAAATGTACAAGACCGTGCATCCGTCTTTCATGATTCGGCATGTGCGCGTGCCGCAGTAGAAGCATTGTATAAAGCACAAGAAATCAGGCTGTATTATTTGTATGCCTTCGTTGTCATGCCTGATCACTGTCACATCCTTTTGAAAGTTCCAATGCCTGGTTCGATCTCGCGCCTCATGCTTTCCTACAAAAGGATCGTCGCATTCGACATTGGCAAGCCAATATGGCAGCCGAGGTTTCACATCAGAATACCAAAAAATCCATTGGCTGCCCGAAATTACATTCACATGAATCCTGTAAGAGCAGGCATCGCTGAAATATCTTCTGACTATGCATGGTCATCGGCTTCCGGCAGATGGGATATAAGTTCATTGGATGATGTGAATTGATATTTGCGTAAGAAATTTTTAACGCGCAGGTAGAAAACCTGCGCTGATTAATGAAAAATATAGCGCGCGTTTTCTACGCGCGATACAAGGATTACCTTGCTATGGATATCACACAAAATCCATTTCCTTCTCAAGTGCGCGCACCTCGCGCAGAAGCTGCGGATCGTTCTGCAGTTTGCTTTCGATTTTTTCGACGGCATTCATGACGGTCGTGTGATCGCGCCCGTTGAAGAGCTCACCCAAACGCACGTAACTCATGCGCAGATATTTCTTGAGCAGAAACATCGCGATCTGACGCGGCATCAGGATCTCGCGGACACGCGATTGTCCGATCATGTCCTGCACGGACACCGAATAGTAGCGCGAGACCGCTTCCATCACATCCTGGAATGTGGCGATTCTTCGCGGTGTGATTTCGAATCCAACCGGATGTTCCTCTTCGCGCTGATGCGGATCCTTGTTGAGTTTGCGCATGATGTCGCTGATGCTCTTAACCGTCGGCATGCGCTGTTCGAGTTCATACTGCGCGACCGCCTGCATCAGGATTCCCTCCAGCTCACGGATGTTTTTGGACGCGTGCTCGGCGATGAACTGCAGCACCGTCATGTCCATGAAGAGTTCATATTCTTTCGCCTTCTCGACCAGAATCGCGAGGCGCGTTTCGTAGTCGGGAGCCGAAACATCGGCAATCATGCCGCGCTCAAAGCGCGAGATGAGACGGTCTTCCAGCTGCAATTCCTGCGGCGGACGATCGGCGGAGAGAATCACCTGCTTTCGTTCTTCGTAGAGTGCATTGAACGTGTGGAAGAATTCCTCCTGCATGCGCTCTTTGTTGGCGAGGAACTGCACGTCGTCGATGATGAGCACATCGACAGAGCGGTAGCGCCGGCGGAACTGCTCCCACTTCTGGTTCATGACGGTCTCGATCACCTGGTTGGCAAAGTCCTCCGTCGTCGTGTAGACGACCGTGGCTTTGGGCATCTGCTTGAGGATCGCATTTCCCGTCGCCTGCAGCAAATGCGTTTTGCCGAGCCCGACGCCTCCGTACAGGAAGAGTGGATTGTATTTGCCGCCCGGCGCGAGCGTCACGGCCTGACAGGCCGCGTATGCGAGGCGGTTGCTCGATCCCACGACGAAATTCTCGAGCGTGTAGCGCGGGTTCAAAATTTTGCTGACGATGCCCTCCGCGAGTTTCACCTCCTGCTTGCCGGGGAGTTTTCTCTTTTTTTGCTCCGGGAATGCCTCGAGCAGATCGAACGTCCGCGTACGATCGTCCTTAAGTCCCCCGTCGACGTTGTAGACGACCTGCTTTACCGACGGTTGCAGCTCCTGTGCAGCCGTGAGCGTGAGCGCGCGGTAGTGCTCTAGATGCCAGTTGAGAGACATGGGGAGCGGCAATCCGACGACGAGCGTTCCTTCCTCAAGCCCCAGGACGGTCGTGTCCTTGAACCAGGTGATAAACTGGCTGCGCGGAATTTTGGATTCGATCTTGCGCAGGATCTCCAGCCAGAGATCCCGGCAGGCAGCCTCCGACAGAGTGCCGGTGTTAAGAGAAGAGACGGACGACGTCATAGAGTGTGACGATGGCAATCACGAGCAGCAGAATGCCGAACCCGATCGTGTTCGACACCATTTCAACCCGTCTGGTTTTCGGGCGGACAAAAATTTCAGAAAGAACAAAGATGAGGCGTCCGCCATCGAGCGCCGGAAACGGCAGCACGTTCAACACGGCGAGACTGAGACTGAGCAGTGCGACGAGCCGCAGATACACCATGAATCCTTTTTGCACCGATGCGTAGGTCAGCTGCGCGATGCCGACGATGCCCGTGACGCCCGCTGGCACCTGTCCGTGCTGTGCGAGCGACGAAAACAGCTTGCCGATGCCGATGATCGTCTGCCCCGTCACGACGCCCGTCTCACGAAGCGAGAGGCGCGCTGCATCAATGATGTTGCGCTGCGGAGCGGAGAGTTCGAGCGTCGTGGATTCCAGATACACCCCGGTCTTGCCGCTCTCGACGGGAACGGTGACGGTCGAGGGTGCAGATCCTTTGGAATCCGCACGATACGTGTAGGTCACGGATGTTTTTCCTTTCTGCAGATCGACAACTTCCTGCGGCTGCGTGACGGGCTTTCCGTCGACGCTGAGCAGAAGACTGTTCGGCGGAATCTTCGCTTCCTCCGCGCCGCCACCCGTCAAAACATCACTGATCAGAACGCCAAGCTTCATATGTATCTCCCCTCTCGCCGCCGCCGCCTGCATGTCATTCAGGGAAAGATACGTCGGGATCCAGCGGCCGTACGAAAAACCGAAGAAGAAGATGACGATCGCAAGCAGAAAATTCATCGCCACTCCCGCGAGCAGAATAATGCAGCGGGCGAGGATGCTCGCCTGCGTGAAGTTTCCTTTTTTCGGCTGATCCTCTTCACCCGATTCGCCGCGAAGCCGTACGAATCCGCCAAACGGAATCCAGTTGAGCGAGAAGATCGTGCCCTGCCATTTGAAAAGCGATTTTGCACGCGGCGGCAGCCCGAACCCGAATTCCTCAACGACGACTCCCGCTTTTCTGGCTGCGATGAAGTGACCGAACTCGTGAATTAAAATCAGCCCCGTAATCAGGAAGAAAAACGCGACGGCTGACACGACAAAAATCATAAGGACCGTCATCGTACCGATGCTGTGGAAAACGTAAAAGTTTTCCACACATATTCTGTTGCGACATCCCTGACGAACATGTCGAAGTTCTACAAGGTCAGGTTGAGTACACGCAATCATCCGACGGCGACAACAAGTGCGTCGACACGTTTCACCCCGCGTTCTTTGAGTGCCTTCGCACATGCATCGAGCGTTGCGCCGGTCGTCGCGATATCGTCGACGAGGACGACATGCGACGGCACGTTATCCATGACGCATGCGAACGCATGTTTCATCGCAACCAATCGCGCTGCGCGCGAACGCCTCGCCTGATGACCGGTGGGACGCACGCGTGTAAGAAGATGTGCAAGATGCCAGCCGCATTCCTCCGCGACGATCGCCGCGAGCAATGCCGACTGATTGAACCCGCGCTGAAATTTGCGCGTCCAGTGGAGCGGCACCGGACAGAGAACCGAATCACCGGTGACAGTGAGCAATGCCGACGCGGCGGCGAGCAGCGCACCGAGTTCCCGCTGCAGTGCCGGCACGCGCCGGTACTTGAACCGGTGAATCGCCAACCGCAGGAGAGGCGACGATTCGTAGGTCGACGCCGCGACAATGCGATCGAGAGATTTCACTCCCCTGCTTCGCAACTCCGCCGCCTCGATCACGACCGGCCACGAGCGCAGATGTCGTTCTTCCTCCGGCGTGACGTGCATGCCTTCGCGGCCCGTGAGAGACAGGCGCGGAAAGAGGAAATCGAGGAGTCGTTGCCACATGCAAATATCATAGGTGAAAGCAGTATTCTCTCTTGTAGCTCTCAGAATGAATTGGTACCCTGCCTCCACCGAATTGCGCGTGAGCAAGCGCTCCCGTGCCGTTCTACCGCTCAATCGAACGGGCAATTAGCTCAGCAGGGCCGACATGCGTTTACGCGAGTCGCAATCAAAAAAAACGCCACGCGCTCTAGCCCGGTCTCGCAATCTTTGACATCATCTCTCCTCCTTCGGGCAATTAGCTCAGCTGGCTAGAGCGCCACATTGACATTGTGGAGGTCACTGGTTCAAGTCCAGTATTGCCCACCATTCTCACTCATAAACAGCACCTAAACGCGTTTTAAAAAAATAGTCATCAGAACACACTACGAGTATTTTGCAATACAGCCAGCATGTCTGAAATGCGGCTTTTTCGCTATAATAGAAGGATTTCTCACACACATATGCCGAACACACAACCCATCCCCGCTTCCACCGAACCGCCGATCGTGCTGATGAGCTGGCAGGCACCAAGCCGCCCTCATGTCGATCATTCGCGCCGCTGGTACACGGTGAGTGGAACATTGCTCGTGATCGGCGCAGTCTATGGCATTCTGACCGGATCATGGTCGCTTACGATCGTGCTGGTACTTAGCGGCATGATGTACTTTTTGCTGCGCAATCACGTCCCCCCGCTCAAGTCGATCAGCATCACGGATAAGGGGGTGCTCTTTGAGCAGCGCTTCGTGAGTTGGACGGACCTTGCGGGATTCTGGATTCTGGAAACGCCCGGCTATTGCGAGCTGCACATCGTCCCCAAAAAACCGCGCCAGCCGGAGATGGTGATCCTGACCGGCGCCATGAATCTGGAACAGCTGCGCGTCACGATCGCACCCCATATTCCGGAGCTATTGGACAAAAGGGAGAGTTTTCTTGACGCGCTTATCCGTATTACTAAACTGTAAATGGTGTCACTGCGAAAGCACTGGCACTTCGCACACGAACACAACCTCTTCGGAGAGAACCGTCTGCTGGCAAGAAAGCTGCCGGATGAAAACAAACCTCAGAGCCAATGGACCATGGAGGAAATGTTGGCAGTGGCTGAAGAGCAGATGGGAATTCAGAAAATCAATGCCGCGCTGAATTCGCATATTCAAAATTTTGCGAAAAAGGCGGCGGAGACGCTGAATCCGGAAATTCTGGAGATGACCAACGAGGATATCGCCCGCGAATTCATTGCAAGTCAGCCGAAGGCAATGCGCGAAACGTACGAAAAACGGCTCTTTAATCGGAGTACGGATCCCTGGACGCTCTATCCGGAATTCCAGCTGGATATCGAAGATTTGAAGCAGAAGCTGGACGAAGGAATACAGGCTTCCAAAGAACCCAAGAAACCCGCCGACCCTGCGGAAGCTGGAAAGGGAAAAGATAAGAAAAAAGAAGAAGATCAGGAGGCAATGCAGACGGCAGTCGAGGAAAAAATCGAGATCGAACAGACAGGTGGGCATGTGGAGACAAATGAAGAAAAGCTCATCAGCGCGGCAAAAGACGTCCGCAAGAAATTCAGAAATCTCTTGAAGGTGCTGGAGGACAAAGACAACGTGCAGAGGGTTGGCGCGTACGGCTCGCCGGATTTGCAGAGAATTTGGAAGGAGGATACAGAGGAAACGCATAATCAAATGGATCGCGTGGCAGCCGATCAGTCATTCGCGGAAGCTATTGAAAAACTGAAAGGAGGAGGCAATCCCGATCTGTTTATTGCGGAATTGGACCACTGGGCGGGGGGGGAGGGATATGGTTATGCCGATGGTTTTGATAATGTGACAAAAATCGCACGTGCCGTGCGCAACGACAATAAAAATAAAATCGATCACTGGGACACACTGAATGAATCGGACAAACTTGAAATCAATCAAAAAATCTTTGGTGACTCAGCCGTTGTGAACTTTGTGCCAAATATAACGAAAATGCATAAAAACTTCGACAAGGCGATGGATAAAGCCATCGAGGAATACGACAGAACCGCGTACAAACTGAAACAGGCTGGCGTTGTGGCGGAACATGAAGGAGGAGGTATCGCCAAGATGCTCACCGGCGTGCGCTTTTATTCGCTCAATGACATCTATCATGGAGCCGTCGAATACTGGGAAGCGCTGAAACACACCTGGGAACACACGCGTCATACGAAATCCGCCGCCGTCGCCAATGCAATCGGAAACGCCATGCAGTGGCTGCCGTTCTATGGCCGTGAAACGTCTCTGCAGCTCAATCAGAACATCCGTTCCAAGAACCGCGAAAACACCAGCAAGGAAAAGGAGCGCCTCAAGGAATCCAACGTTTCCTGGCCGGAACTCTTCGGTGAAGACATGCATGGCGGACTGCTGCACGAATACCTGCACGGATCCAACTACGACTACGCCAGAGCAGTGCTGGAATACGCCGCGAGCCGCGGCTGGCTGTATGACCTGGACGATTGTCTCAGCTCCGACGTGAAGACGGTCTTCGGCTACACCCTCAATGAAATCTGCGCCGACTGGACGGACATGGAAGTGAAGAACTATTACATCTCGCTGCGCGCCCAGAACTCCGGCGGACGCGACGACGAAATGGGCAAGGCGGAGAAGGAAATCTTCGACAACCGCGACGTGCCGCTCTTCATCAGTGAAATCGAAAGCGAGTTGAGCGTCTACAACATCTGGGCGGCGGCGGGTATCTGCAAAAGAGCGATCGATCGCGGACTGTGGGGTGAAATATCGCCATGGGTCACGACGACGCTGATGGGCAAACTGCGCGACGATCCCATGCTGCGCAAACTCTGCAATGACTCCTTCTTCGACCGCATCGGTAAAATCAGCATGTATACGACGGCACCGACGCTCGGCTGGCTCAAGGCCGACGGTCGTCCTTTGGATAAGTGGTGCCGGAGAAACGACGAAGACTACCTGAAGGACAGCCATATCGGAAACATCATTCTGCAACTGGAACACGACGTGCGTGCACTTGCCAAGCATCCGGAGGACTTTGACACGGATGAGGGAAAGGAAAAAATGCGCCTGATGACGGCACGTATTCTCGCCGGCCAAACAGTCGAAGTGGCGAATGGCAAACACATCAGCATCTTCGAGTCAAAATTCGATACATATCGCGCATCCGTGAGAAATACGTTTGCATCCCCCGCCAAACCGTACGAGGAAGATTCCGACTACTACGTCGGGCAATCGGAACAGTGGCTGAACCCCGAAAACGTGTGGAAAAAAATCCTCGCCCACAAATCCACCGGTGAATTCGAGCGTGAAGATCTGGCCAAACCGTTCATTACAAAAGTCGTCGATAAAGCCAAAGAATTGTGTGAGCTATCACACAGTGAGCCCGCGATGAAAGACGCGTATGATAATTACATCAAAGAAACCCGCACCAAACTGGATTTGTGGCTGATCGGTGCGAAAGCCCATGCCACCGGTGAACGTATCGCTTCCACTGTGCTCACCGATCAGGAAACCCCAGCCATTACCGCGCTGTACTACAACGGCCTCATCAGCGAAAACGTCATCCAATCCTTCTCAAAGCTTTGGGATGCCGTCAACAAGCAAATGAAGGAGACGAAGCTGCCCGACGGCACACTCGTCTTCAATAAAACGTCACCGGATTGCCACATCTCCCCTTAAAAAATTCGGGGACAGCATTGCACCCTGAAAGATCGCACTCCGGAAAAAGATACCGTATGCTCCATGTATGCGCGTCTCTGTTCAACGTATCGATCCCACACTTCCCCTGCCGCAGTACGAATCCGCGGGAGCCGTCGGTTTTGATCTCGTCACGCGTGAGACGACGGTGATCGAGCCGGGGAAAATCGCGCTCGTGCCCGGCAATGTGATCGTGAAGGTGCCGGAAGGCTACGCGCTGCTGCTACTCCCCCGCTCCAGCCTGCCGCGCAAGAAAGGACTCGTCTGTCCGCACTCGCTGGGCGTCATCGATGAGGATTATCACGGGGAGAAAGACGAATTGATGGTGCAGGTGCAAAACATCACAAGCGAACCCGTCACCGTGGAGCGCGGCGAGCGCATCGCACAGGGGCTCTTCGTCCGCGTCGATCGTGCAGAGTGGGAGGAGGTCGCGAGCCACGGAAAAGAATCGCGGGGAGGATTCGGGAGCACAGGGACGCATTGGAGAGGGTGAAGAAGATGTAGAGGGCACAGAGGATAAAGAGGAGAAAAAATTCCATCGCTCCTCTTCATCGTCTATTTCCTCTATACCATCTGCCCCCTCGAAAAAGAGCCCGCGCCCCGGACTCTTTTTCTTGAGGAAGGAAAGTGGGATTACTTGCTGATGGGCTTTCGCATGAAAGCCGGTACTTCGAGTTCTTCTTCATCGAGCTGCGGCGCACCGGACTTCGGCATCTCGTTTCGTTCATTCTTGAGCATGCGCTCCTCGCGTTCCGAGCGCGGGGACGACGGCGCGGGGGTACCGGCAGCTTTGGTGAGGTAGCGCTGCGCGGGGGTGGAGAAGCTGGCTTGCTGCTGCAGTTCTGCGGCATCGAAGCCGGTCGCGATCACCGTGCACTTCACCTGGCCCGTGTAGTTCTCATCGATCACTGCACCGAAGATGATGTTGGCTTCCGGAGACGCTGTTTCGGTGATGATACGCGCGGCCTCGTCGACCTCGAACATCGACAGGTCATTGCCGCCCGTGATATTGAAGAGAATGCCGTGCGCGCCGTTGATGGAAAGTTCCAGCAACGGGCTGTCGATGGCAGCTCTGGCGGCTTCCGCGGCGCGGCTGTCGCCGGTGCCGTAACCGATACCCATGAGGGCCGTGCCGGCGTCCTGCATGATCGTCTTCACGTCGGCGAAGTCGACGTTCACCAGACCATGCTGCGTGATCAGGCTGGAGATACCTTCGATGGCATGCTGCAACACTTCATCGACCACCTCGAACGCTTCGGTGAGCGGCGTGGTTTTGTCGATGATGGAGAGGATCTTGTCGTTCGGAATCGTGATCAATGTGTCGACTTTGCCCTTGAGCAGTTCGAGCGCCTCTTCCGCGTTCTTGCGGCGCTTGAGACCCTCAAAGCTGAACGGCTTGGTAACGACGCCGACCGTCAGGATGCCCATGCTGCGTGCGAGCTCCGCGATGATCGGCGCACTGCCCGTGCCCGTGCCGCCGCCGAGACCGGCCGTGATGAAGAGCATGTCCGTGCCTTCGAGGGCGGACTTGATCTCTTCCATGCTCTCCTGCGCGGCACTCTTGCCCATCTCCGGATTGGCACCGGCTCCGAGTCCCCGGGTCGTGCCGCGGCCGATCGTGATCTTCTTGGAAGCCGGGTTGTGATACAGGGCCTGGACGTCGGTATTCACCGCGATGAATTCGACGCCCTGCACGCGGCCCGTCACCATGCGGGACACGGCGTTGGATCCGGCGCCGCCGGTACCGAGTACGCGGATGAGCGCGCCGGGCAGCGCATCGGGACGCACTTCACGCGCCGAGGACGCCGTATCGGCATCGACAAGCTTCTGCTGGGATGATGCTCCTCCTTTACTGCCGGAGAAGAGGGAGCGGAACGTATCTGACATGATGGGAGTGGGTAGAAGTGGAAGAAGAGGATGAAAACGATTCGTGTTTATGGAAGGAGGCTTTTGAACCAGCTGCCTACCTGCTGGATGGTGCGTTTCATTTGGAAGTTACCCATGGAGGACACCACGTTGTCGCCTTCGCGCAGCCCCCAGATGAGCGTACCGAGAGCCGTGGCGTACGCCGGATCGTCGACCTTTTCGATGACGCCGCCGATGTCGACGGGGAATCCCATCTGAACCGGCAGTCCGAGCACGTCGCGCGCGAGGTCGAGGACGCCCGGCGCTTTGACGGCCGCGCCCGTGAGCACCGCGCCCGCAGGCAGCATGCCGCTGCGGCCGACCCTCGTGAGCTCCGCCTTCACGAGCGAGAAGATTTCGTAGTATCTGGCCTGCATGATCTCGGCCATGTAACGCTTGCTGACCGTCTGCGTGTCGACACGGGAAACGGACGACAGATCGATCATGTCACGTTCATTAATCTCTTCCGGCAGAACGGAACCGAATTCGATCTTGATGCGCTCGGCGGTATCGACGGATGTGCGCAGGCCGATCGCGATGTCGTTGGTCACCATTTCGCCGGCGACCGGAAGCCCGACCGAATGCAGGATCGTCCCCTCTTCATAGATGGCGACGCTGGTGCAGCCGGCGCCCACGTCGATCACGACGACGCCGAGTTCTTTCTGGCGCTTGCTGAGAGTCGCTTCCGCAGCGGCAATCGTGGACGGAACGAGTGCGTCGATGTCGACGCCCGCCTGCGAGATGCACTTCTCGACGTTCTTCACATGCTGCACGTGACCCGTGATGATGTGCGCCTCGACTTCCAAACGGATGCCCGTCATGCCGATCGGGTTCTTGATGCCGCGCTGTTCGTCGACGGCATACGCCTTGGGTTCGATGTGGAGGATTCTGCGGTTGGGGGGGATGCTCACCGCCTGCGCCGCCTCGAGCACGCGTGCTACGTCGTCGACCGTAATCTCGGATCCCGAGATGGCGATCACCCCGCGGCTGTCGAACGACTCGATGTGCGAACCGCTCATGCCGACAAAGACATGGTTGACGGGGACTCCCGCCATGCGCTCCGCGTCCTCCAGCGAGGAGATAATATTATGGATGAGTTCTTCGACGTCGATCACCTGCCCCTTTCGGATGCCGAGGGACGGGCTGATGCCGACGCCGATGACGTTCGGCACATTATGATCGAGACCGCCTTCGGCGATGGCGACCACGGTACGGATTTTGGAGCTGCCAACGTCCAGGCTGGCAAGGACACGTTCCTTGGGCATACAGGTGAAGGAAAAGAAGAGAGATCAAACACCACAATTCACCTCAAAAAGCTTCAAAAGCAGTGTACGGATGCGCCATACGCACGTGCAAGGGGGCAACGACTACGTTTGGTATTCAGAAATGAATATGGCGAACACAAACTGTATCCGGATTTTTTCTCATACTTCTGTGCTTTACACAAAAAATTGTTCAGATGAAAAACAACTGTTTTACAGATGTTCACAGTTTGTATGCAGAAAAAAGTCGATGATTTTTCAAATCACCGAGATGATTCATTGCATGTCATCGGATGCTCGATGAGCAGTTTAAAATAATGAGAGTTGATCGGTTTTCGAAGTCGGTGTCTGCTCAATTTTCGGCAGGCTTTCGATGTCAAAAATAGTTCGCCCGTATGCGGTATTAAAAAACTCACGGAACCGTCGCGTGAGGAGGGTGAATTCGAGCTCCGAAAAAAGATCGAGAATTTTGTCGGCCGGAAGATGTGCGAGCCGCAGTCTCTCAAGCGGCGGATCGAGCGGGATGTCGCACACGAGCTCCGCCATGCGCTGGCAGAAGAACGCCTGCTCACGATCTCTCTCCAGCTTCTCGCGAATCGCCGGACGTATGTCATCGAGATGTTCATAAATCGCCTCGAGTGTTCCGTAATCCTGCAGCAATTTCGCCGCGCCCTTCGGACCAATTCCATTTACTCCGGGAAGATTATCCGATGCGTCGCCGACGAGTCCTTTGTAGGCCGGCACCTGATCGGGGCGGATGCCGTACTTGGCTTCGATGTCCGCAGGCCCAAGATATTCCGCCTGCAGGTACCCGCTGTGCGGAATCGCGATGCGAATATTGTCGGTCGCGAGCTGAAACGCGTCTCTGTCGCCAGTCACAATCGTCACCTTCATCCCCTCTTTCTCACCCGCACACGCGTACGTTCCGAGCAGATCATCGGCTTCATACTTGGGATTGCTCACGTGCTGGAATTGAAACGCTTCGATGAGCTCAACCACGCGCGGGATCTGCACGTAGAAATCATCGGGCGTCTCCGCACGGCCGTCTTTGTAGGTCGCGTTTTCTACATGGCGGAAGGTTTCCTCTCCGGCGTCGAAGCAGATGAGAAATGCATCGGGTTCTTCTTTCTTGAGGATATGCAGCAGCATCGACGCCATCCCAAACACCGTATTCACCTGCTCGCCTTTGCTCGTCTTGAGCGTGCGCGGAATCGCCCAGTACGCGCGGTACATCAGATGGTGGCCATCGATCAAAACCAAATGCGGCATGGACGCATCCTACCTGAATGAACGGTCGTTTGTCCCACCTGTTATCGCATACTAATCCACTTTTTTTACAAGTCCTGCAGACTTCCGTGAATCGCGTTTCTTCGCTATAATAAGAGGATAACTTCAAATCACACACATGTCCCCACACACATCCCAGCACGACAAAACGGATGCAGCCGATCTGCTTGATCAGAAGGCGCAGGCCAAAGTGCAGCTGCAAAAAGAGCTGGGTTGGACGGCTGAAGCCAAGCGTCCGGTGATTTGTATTCCGACGGGAGTCAGCGACGCCCTCGGCGGAGAACTTCTTAAGGAAGTGCTGCCGGGACTGCTCGCGATGCCGGTGGAAATTTTGATTCTGGGAAAAGGCTCCGCATCGTACGGCGAATACCTGACGGACATCGCGAAGAAATACAGCAGCCGCGTCGCGATTATCCCGAATGACGACAAGCACATCACGCACCTGTTCGCGGCATCCGACATGGCGCTCTTCCTCACGGACCCGTCGGATATGGCGGAACTGAAAACCGCGCTGCAGTACGCCGTGATCCCCGTCTGTCCGCAGACGGACAGCGTCGATGCGTACAATCCGAATCAGGAAAGCGGCGAAGCGTTCCTCTACGAAAAGCTTACCGTCTGGCACTGCTTCGCGGCGGTCGTGCGGGCGCTCGAAACATATCGCTTCCCTTACGACTGGCGTACCATACAGAAGCACTGCATCGAGCGTGCATCCCGCTGAAAGACATGTCTCTGAACTTCTATCGAGATGCGGCCATGGGGGCAAAAGGCCTTGCGGAGAAGGCTACGAAAAAGGGCGTCGAGACGATGACCGATTTGACGCTTGGCAACATCGGGCGGATCACCAAGTGGACTGCCGGAAAGCTTTTTCATGTGTTCGTGAAAACGCCCGCAAAGATGGCGGGAAAGGCTTTACTGTCGGTGCCGATCATTCCCGGGCCAAAATCGAAATAAAGAAGAATTGAGATATACTGGGCAGGATGAAACCAGTTGTTTTCACCGCGCCTGTCGTGAGCGGATCCGGCCGCGGCAAAGATCTCGGCATTGCGACGATGAATTTGGAACTCGACTCCGTTCCGAGCGAACTGACGGAAGGAATTTACGCGTGCTTCGTGATGTTCGATGGAAAGCGCTACATGGCCGGCATGCACTACGGGCCGCGCCCCGTCTTCAAAGACACACGATCCTGCGAGATTCATATCCTCGATGAATGGATCGAGAAGACGCCGGACGCACTGGAGGTTTTGGTGGTCGGGCGCATCCGCGACGTCGCGGATTTCCCGTCCGTGGACGATATGCTGAAGCAAATCGAGGACGATATCGCGAACGTGCGTGCTATCCTGTCTGCCTATGAGTCTGAAAGCCCTCAAACGGCTGATTCCTGAGCAGCATCCGCTGCGACTGCTGTGGCATAAGTCGAAGGCATTGGCAGCCGCCACCCGCTACGGATTTCCCGCTCGCAAACTGACGGTGATCGGCATCACGGGAACAGACGGCAAGACGACGACGGTCGGCATGACGGCACATATTCTCCAACAAAACGGAGTCAAAGTCGGCGCACTCTCGACGGCATTCTTTCAGATCAATGAGGAAATCACCTGGAACGCCACGCAGAAGACGTCACCGTCGCCTTTTCTGATTCAGAAATTTCTGAAGAGACTCGTGAATGAAGGCTGCACGCACGCGGTGCTCGAGTACTCATCACACGGCCTCGTTCAGGGCCGGACGACGTTCACCTATCCGCAGATCGCCGGCATCACGAACATCAGCGAGGAACACCTCGATTACCACGGCACGATGAAGGAGTACATCCACGCGAAGAGTTTGCTCTTCCGGATGCTGAATGGTCGCGGCACGAAGGTGCTGCACGCGTCGGACGCAACGACTGAGTCCTTCATCCGCATCCGCACCGACTCCACCATTCTCTACGATCGCAAGCGACCCGTGGAAAAAAGCGACACGCAGCTGTGGCTCTCGGATATCCGCAACGACGCGCATCCGTCCGCAACCGTTCACAGTCAGCGCAATGCCTCGCCCGGCACCGCACCGCTCAGTCTGAATGTCACCGGGGAATTCAATCTGGAGAACGCCCTCTGCGCCGTCGGTTGCAGTATGGCTGCAGGCATTGATCTGCAACGTGCGACGGAGGCGTTGAAAACCTTCATGGGAATCCCCGGCCGCATGGAAATGATTGATGAAGGACAGGATTTTTCCGTCTACGTTGATTTCACAGTCACGCCGCAATCGTACGAAAAAACACTCTCGACACTGAAGAGCATGCTCAAGCCTGGGAAGAAATTGCTCGTGCTCACGGGCAGCTGCGGAGATCGCATGAAGGAAAAGCGTCCGATCGTGGGAAAAATCGTGAGCGAGTACGCGGATGTCACCGTCGTTACGAACGAAGATCCCTATACCGAAAATCCGGAAAAAATCATCGATGACGTGTGGGCCGGCATCGATCAGAAAAAGACCGACGCGCATCGCATCTTCGACCGCAGAGAAGCGATCGCATTTTTGCTGAAGCAAGCCAAGACCGGCGACATCGTGATCTTCTGCGGCAAAGGCAGCGACACGACGATGTGGACGAAGACCGGACAAATCCCCTGGAACGAGCGCGAGATCGTGCGTGATCTCTTGAAAACACAAAAAAGCCGCCCCAGTTGATGAAGGCTGGAGCGGCGCAGTCTCAGGACGGATGAATGATGAACGATCCGTCTCTGAGTGTATGTCTCAGGCGTCCAATCGTCGTCCTTCCTTCACGAAATTGTATTCGAGGTAAGCGACGTAGAGAACGACACCGAGGGAACCGAGAAGGATGAAAGACAGGGGGAATAAATCCTCCGTCAGGAGGCGACCCATGATCTTCACGCCTTCGATAAATTCCACGATCGACTGATAGTTCATGACAATATCCTTTGTCCTGAGACTGTTAGCTGACATCAACGCACGATCCGTCGTGCGATTCGTGATCTCAGCAGTACAGTCTCACTGTATCGATTGAAAAACCGGGCAATCTCCGGCTGACCACAACCGATCTGCTATGCTGCAAAAAGGACAGTAAATTATTATCTCATAATTATTTAATTTTGTCTACTATCGTCATCGTGGGCATCGACGAGGCCGGACGGGGTCCTTTGGCGGGACCGGTCGTCGCGGGAGCCTGTCACATTCCCCTGCCGGTTTTTGGCAGACGAAAGCCATACGGCGCATGGTCGCCGTTCGCACGAAAGCGCACCCCGGACATCATCATCGCAGACAGCAAAGCGCTGGGCGAAGATGGACGTGAGATTGCCTACGCATGGATCACCGAACACTGCGCATGGGGCATCGGCATGAGCTCGCAGGAAGAAATCGACGCCTATGGCATCCTGCAGGCGACGGAAAATGCGATGCAGCAGGCGCTCGCAATGGTGGCCGAGCGCATCACGCCGACCTACGTGCTCGTCGACGGCAACGATAAATTTTGGTTCGACTATCCGCACTCGTCGGTGGTACGCGGGGACGACAAAGAACCGACCATCGCCGCAGCGTCGATCCTCGCCAAAGTCACGCGCGACCGGCTGATGCTGGAATGTGCGACAGACTTCCCGCAGTACGGCTTCGAGCGGCACAAGGGATACGGATCGGAAGAGCACATCGCGGCAATTAAAACCCACGGACCGTGTGCGCTTCACCGGAAAAGTTTTTTGAGAAATATTGTGCAGGAAGAATCACAAACAGTGTCATCCTGAGCCCGACGAAGGAGACACCGTGTCATGGTTTGTCGGGTTCTCGACTGCGCTCGAACTGATATTGCTCACCATGACGCCTTTCATTTTCAATTTCCCATTTTCAATTTTCTCCTCCCCGTCCACCACCACAGAAGCGCGGCGATGAGCAGAAGCGGAATCGTGAGCCACTGTCCTTCGCTCAGCGTGATATGCGCGAAGGTGTAGTAGAGACCGTTTTGTTCGCGGATGAATTCGATGAAGAAGCGGATGAATCCGTAGAGGAACAAAAAGAGCACCATCGTGCGGCCGGGACGAACGGGTTGTACACGCGTGAGATGCACGTACAGAAGCAACGCATTGATCATCTGCAAGCCGAAGTCATAGAACTGAATCGGGTGGCGCTTGCCAACCGCACCCGGAAAATACATACCCCACGGGAGCGTCGTCACCGTGCCGTAGAGTTCCTGATTGATGAAGTTGCCGATGCGGCCGAGTCCCAGGCCGATTGCGACGGGAATCACGACGATGTCGGCGATGGTGAGCAAGTCATCGAGCCCGCGCTTGCGCAGCACGATCCAGAGCGCGATCGCGACGCCGATGAAACCGCCGTGCGATGCCATGCCCCCGTTCCAGACGGCGAAAATGTCGAGCGGATGCTGCAGGTAATAAAGAGGCGCGTAGAAGAGGACGTATCCAAGCCGCCCGCCGACGATCACACCGATGACCGCAGCAGACAGGATTCCCGCCCACTCGTCGCGCGAAAGCTGCAGGTTTCTTTTCCTCTGCAAAAACGGCAGCAGAAACCACGCGATAATAAATGCGAGCAGATACAGAAGACCGTACCAGTGCACCGGAAAACCGAAGAGATCAATGGCGACGGTGCGTGAGGGAAACAGCTGAATCATGCGAAGAGTGTACCGCTCTATTTATTTGCAGACCACCTTATACAACGCGTCCGTCTGCCTGCTGAAACAGGAATCGGCAAGGAAGGAGTCCGCGAAGGCGCCGTAGTAATTGCGGAAGTATGGAGAAATGTAGACGTACGTGTCGTTGCCGAGCGGCTGCAGCAAATGGAGACGATCCGTATGCGATCCCACAATGAATGTTTTCCATTGATCATACGACCATGTGGTTTCAAAAAGTCCGGGTCCCGCGACGTGCGCGTACGGCAGCCATCCCTGCAAAAACGGAGGCGACTGGTTTTCGGGATCGATAATCGTGGCGCCCGGGGGGACGATCTCCGCGAGCGCCGGCAGCGTCGCATAGGTCGCGGCATCAATGGCGGGCTTGCGCGTTGCAATCGTGATCGAGGTCACGATCAGCTGAATGCCGACGGCCAGAACGAGGACGCTGCGCGCGATGAACTGCGGGTAACGCTTCCAGAAAAAATGGATGGCGATCGCCGCAAACGGCAGCAAAAAGAAATCAAGCTGGAGGAAAAACCTCCGGAAGAAAAACAGCCGGAGCGACACGAAGAGAAGACACCACAGCACGCTCCACTGCCACAACGTGAATCGCTCGCGCTTCAGACTGACGAGAAGTCCGACGGCACCGAGCGCCAGCAGAATGCCCGACGTGCTGAGATAGAAACTCGCCGGCGGAAAATTGCCGCCCGGACTCCCCTCGCCCGCAAACAGTTCCGGCAGGTTTTGCATCACCGCTTCCTTCCAGACCGGCAGATACCACAGCAGCCCGACTGCAAGCACGATGACGCCGCCGATGAGCGGCAGCAGAATCTCGCGCGGAAATCGCCGCTCAAAAATCCAAGCCTTGAACAACCCGACGATCACCCAGGAACCGAACGCCAGCCCGAACAGAAGCCCCGTTTGATGGTGGGTCGCGACCGTCAGTATGCCCGTGATAACCGCGATCCAGGATCTGCGTTCCAGCAGATGATACGTGAGAACGCACCAAAAGAGAGATGCGAGCGTCTTCCAGTACATCGCGGCAAAACCGTCGAAATACGCGACGGACAGAAGCGCCGCGAGCATCGTGAGCAGCCCCACGGTCTTCCCCTCCCTACGCATCATCACCCATCCGAGAAGGATCGCCAGAAACACGGGAAACAGATTCCAGATCCAGCCGATCAGCCAGTCGGCGGGAATCCCCAGCCGGATGAGAATCGTCGTCACGAAAAAGAGGCCGAGCGGGTGTCCTTTGGCCCATGCGGGAAGCGCGACGACGTCAAACGGCGGAAACCCGTCGGCATGGCGCACGAACAGATAGCGATAGATGCCGACGTCGTAGCCGAGCGGAATATGATAGACAAAAAGCGGCCAGATACATTTGATCAGAAGCGCGAATGAGAGCAGCGCAAACAGAATGAGAGAGCGCTGCCGCTGAGGAAGGGATGTCCACATGCGCGTACCGTGCATGGCCTCTAGCGTACGTTTTTTTGATGACGGAGTCACGATCCCTGTTGCGTGAGATGAGATAGCAGCGTTCGTCGCAAGGCGTCGCGTGCCTGCATCGACCCGAATCGCGACGAGACGGTCCCACGCGCGGCATTCCCGAGACGACGAGCCGCGTCCGGGTCGCGCAGCAGCCGCAGGATCGCATCCGCGAACGCGTCCGCATCCCCCGCGGCAACCCGCAGCCCGTTTTGTTCCGGCTCCAGGAAAAAACGCAAACCCGGCGCATCGCTCACGACTGCCGCGCATCCCCGGCTCATGGCGGCGACGCTCGCGAGCGAAAATCCTTCCAGATACGATGTGGTGATCGCGATCGCGGATCGGTCCCATAATGTCAGAAGATCGTCGTAGGTCATATGCGACTGCCAATCGATGGATGCGCGAACGTCTTTTGGAAGCGCTGTGAGCAGCCGCCGGCCGGGGCCGTCTCCGACGAGCGACAATCGTGCGGCGGGAAACCGTGCGTGCACTTTTTGCCAGGCCTTCAGCAGAACGGGAATCCCCTTCCGCGGAATCAGACGCGCAACGCACACGCAGAGCCCCGCTTCCTTCGGCGTCTCCGCCGCTGCATCAAAAGCAAAAGGAATGAGCACGTCCGCACTGAGTCCGTACTCCGTCTGCAAAAGTTCCCGCGTGTCCGGCGACACGCAGGAGATGCTGTCCGCACGGTGCAGCATCCGCCGTTCGAGCGGCATGAAGACGCGCTTCCATCGCTCACCGGGAACCATCCGGCTTTGCGCGGCATAGAGATGATCGGCGATCGCATGTACCTTGCAGCGCCGCGGCCACGCGAGCAGAAAGACGCCGCCGGGCCCGACAGGAAGAATGATGTCGGTGACGCGGCGCCTGCGCAAAACGAACGGAAGCAGAAACGGCAGCAGGAGCGAAAAGAGCATGTGCCCGCCTGCAAAACGCGTCACGGAAAGAGCTGCGACGGGCGCAAACGGAGACAAGATGTCCACGGAGACGCCTTCCTCTTTCAGATGATCCGCAATCCACTCCATGGCGCGCCCGAGTCCCCCGGACGTGCCGTAATCCCAGCTCACAAGCAGGACGGATGTGCCGCTGGCTGCCCGTCTGTTCATGAATGCACGGAGAAGACAGTATCCCGGTATGTCCGAAACAGCTCGGCCTCGTTGAAATGGCGCTCCGTACTGCGCCGCACGTCTTCCGCAGGCATCGGATGATGCAGCAGCCCGCCGATGACGCGCGCGCAATCAGCGGCGTCGCCGGGCGTAAAGAATTTTCCCGTCTCCCCCTCGCGCACGGCGTCGGTAATGCCCTGCAATCTGCTCGCCGCGACAGGCACACCCAGATTTCCGGCTTCTATGCATACGATGCCGAACCCTTCCATGTCGCCGGCAATCTCGACGTTCGGCATGACAAACACATCCGACTGCAGCAGAAGCGCATCACGCTCGCGGTCGTCAACCACTCCATGCAGGCGCAGATGCTGCGCAAGATGCAGGCGCACCGCGATCCGCCGGATCTCCTCCGCTTCGGGTCCGCCGCCGACAACGTGGTACTGCAGAGCCGGAAACTCCTGGAGCAGCCGTGGCAAGACGCTCTCGATAAACCATGCGACGCCTTTGCGGGGAATCAGCCGCCCGACCGTGATGAGCATCGGCCCGCGTTCATGTGCGACACGCACGGGATCATCGGCACCGGATCGAATCCCATTTGCGATCACGACCAGCCGCTCACGAAGAACGCCGCGCCGCGCCGCCGCATCGGCCGTCGCCGTGCTGACGGCGCACACGCGATCGGCAGCAGGCAAAAAATGCCGGATCATCCACTGATACCACGGCTTCGGATACAGCACGTCGAGCCCGTGCACCGTGACGGAGAGCCGCGCGCCCGTCAGTCGTTTGATGAGAACGCCCGGCACGATCAGCGACGCATCGCCGAGGTGCACCTGCGCCCCTCTGCCATAACGCACACCGGCAACGAGTGCGCGGCCAGCGAACACGGCGGAGGATACGGCGCCGCGTGCGGACGGATGCAAGACGATCGCATCATCGCCGTATTCCTCTGACAGATACCGCGCGAAGTCACGACTGAAACGCTGCATGCCGCCGGTTCCATGCCAGGTGCGGGTGATAAAGATGATTTTCATCATCCGATTGAAAATTGATAATTGAAAATGAAAAATTGCAACCTCGGACTATCAGCATACAATAATTTTCAATTTTCCCTTTTCCATTTTCAATTCACGCATGCGTGTGCTCGCCATCGAATCATCGTGCGACGAAACATCCATTGCCATCGTGGAGGACGGAACAGTCGTACGCAGCAACATCATCGCCACATCGGCAGCAGCATTCCAGGCCTCCGGCGGTGTGATTCCGGAGGAGGCCGCGCGCAAGCAGGTCGAAAGTATTTTGCCCGTTTTGAAGCAGGCGTTCGTCGACGGGCTGACATGGAACGACATCGATGCGGTTGCCGTGACCAAAGGTCCGGGGCTGCTGGGATCACTGCTCGTGGGAACGGTCACCGCAAGAGCTATAGCGAGCGTGCACGGCAAACCGCTCTTCGGCATTCATCACACCCTCGGACATCTGAGCTCTACATGGCTGGATACCGCTGCCGACGATGCGCCGCAATTCCCCATCATCACGCTGTCGGCATCCGGCGGACACACGGAGTTGTGGTATCGCGTAAGTCATACACAGGGATCGCTCATCGGCCGCACCAGAGACGATGCCGCGGGCGAAGCGTATGACAAAGGCGCGGTGCTGCTCGGGCTCCCCTATCCGGGCGGACCCTCGATCGGCAAATCGGCGATGGAAGGCAACCCGAATGCATATGAGCTTCCAATGCCGCTCAAGAAAGAAGACACGCTCGACTATAGTTTCTCGGGACTCAAGACCGCGCTGCGGTACCTGCTGCGTGATGATCCGTCCGCGAAGGACCGCATCAACGATGTAGCGGCGTCATTCCAGGCTGCCATCAATCTGCATCTTGTGGAGCGCATCAAGAAGGCATTGGGGAAATATCCGGACGTACGCGAGGTGCACATCGTCGGCGGCGTCTCCGCCAATACGGAGCTGCGAAAGTTGGCGCAGGAAGTGTGCGGGAACGGCGTCACCGTGCGCTTCCCCAAGACCATCCGCTACTGCACGGATAACGCGGCGATGATCGCGTCGGCCGCCTACTTCCTTCAAAAGGAACTGCCGGACATCGCGGTAAAATCATTTGAAACGGAGGCTTCGCTCCCTCTGACGGAGGCGGTCCACACAATGGCGTAGCATCCTTCGTGGCTCCGGATCTCACAGTGAGGTGCGAATGAGGCGCAAGCTGAATGAGCCACGAACCATCACGCGGAGCACTCAGGATGACACATATATATACAAGCGCTACGATGATTCCTGCCATATGCACGTCACGCTCAGTTGGGACCTCATCGTCGTCGTGTTCTTCGCGATCGTCCTCGCGTACAGCTTCATCGTGGGCAAGAACGAATCGGTGAAGATCATCATCGCTTCCTATATTGCGATCGTCGCGGTCGCGGCGATTGGCAATCTGCTCGACATGGGTCTCGGCGGATCGCAATCGATGATGCAGATGCTCGGGTTCAGTCTGGATAAAAATACGCTCTCCACCGTCAAGCTCATTCTCTTCGTCGCCGTTATCATTTTCCTCGCCATTCGCGGCGGATTCGAAATGGAATACGCCAAGGACATCGACGGCGTGTGGGAAATCGTGCTGACCGCTGGCTTCGGCATCGCGACGGCAGGACTTCTTTTGACAGCCCTTCTGACATACATCGGCGCCGAACCGCTGCTTGATCCCAACCTGGGATCGGCGCCGCTTTTGCAGCCGCTGCTCGAAGAAAGTCAGCTCGTCGGATACATGGTGCAGTACCAGGCCGTCTGGTTCGCGCTGCCGGCTGTGCTGCTGCTGATCGTGGGTTTTGTGAACGGGGAAAAGTAAAACGGTGTATTCGTTTCCTGGTTTACTCGTTTTTTCGAACGAACAAAGAAAACAAATCAACGAACAAACGCATCCTGTTCTTTTGTAAAAGAAGTACCACTTCGATTCTCATCATCTGTCAATGCAATGTGCCTCCCTGCTCCGGTGAAACTCTTGCCACGATGCAATCGATGATTGAAACTGGCCGCAAATCCCTCCCTCCACTTTCCGTATGAACGCTAACCTTCAACGCACGGCTCGCACGCTCGCGACAGCTGGCATCCTGAGCTTCGTGTATACGTCCACCGCCTTCGCACAGTTCGCCGGACCCAGTCCGACGGGTCTCGGCCTCGCGGCATCCGCAGGCGATCCTCGACAGGAAATTCTGAACATCGTGGCAGCGGTCTTGAACTTCCTCGCGCTCATCGCGGTCGTCGTCATCATCATCGCCGGTATCCGCCTGATCGTGTCGCAGGGCGAAGAAGAGCAGAAGGAAAAGGCGAAAAAGACGATCTTCTACGCGGTTGCCGGTCTCATCATCGTGCTGTTCGCACGCGTGATCGTCGAACTCATCACGGTCTACCTCGCGCAGCAGGTCGGAGCGACCACGTCGCAATAAGACGTTCTGTTCCATGGATTCTCAACGGAGGCTTCGGCCTCCGTTTTTTTGTATCAGTGGCGGTGCATCCGGCGGGCAACGCGCGACGCGGGCGTCGTATTTGTAAGCGGCTCCAAGGTCTTGAGCACTGCTTCGGCGGGGGTCACCTTTGCCGGCAACACGAGATCGCGGACGACGACGGCGTCGAGGCGCACCTGGACGATATTTTGCCGCGGGATCGGCTTGCCCCAGCGAAAGAATCGGCGTGGAAACAGCCACTCCAACAGAAACGTCTTGGTCTCGAATTGCACGTCACGGCACATGCCCACAAAGCGTCCGCTTTCGGTGATGATGCGCTGACCCAGGATGAGCCGTCCGTCTTCCAAAAGCGAGCGAAGGCGCAGGCGATCCTCCACGGGCGACAACACGTCTTCATCCCGTACGCGTACGCGATTGCCAAAATGCAGGATATCGCTTGTCCCCAGAAAGAGCTGCTCCGAGCGAAGAAACTGATGTACGTTCACAAAAAAACCCTCTATTTTCGCCGTATCGGGGTGAATAAGGACGTCGCTGATCGTTCCGATCGCCTCTTCGGACAGATCGTCCGTCACGGGCATTCCGATGGCGGTGGAGAATCGAACGTGCATCTGCTATAATAGTACTACACAATGCATATTTTTGCGGGATCTTCTCACCCGGCACTGAGCGCGAGTCTGGCCAAGGAATTGGACATGCCGCTCGGTAAAATCACCCTGAAGAAATTTTCTTCCGGAGAGTGCTACGTGCGCTTTGACGAATCCGTCCGCGGCCAGGAGGTGTATCTGATCCAGGCGCCCGGCATCAACCCGCATGACGCCCTGTTTGAGCTGTTTCTCATGTGCCAGGCGGCCAAACTGAGCTTCGCCTCGCACGTCCACATCATTCTCCCCTATTTCCCCTACGCGCGTCAGGACAGAGTGTCCGAACCGCGTGAGCCGATTTCCGCCAAATTGATGGCGCATCTGCTCGAGGAATCGGGCGCCGACCACATCATCACGCTTAATCTGCACAGCGATCAGATCCAGGGATTCTTCTCGGTCCCCGTTGACGTGCTCGACGCACGCCGCATCTTCGCACGTTATTTTAAAGAGAAGATCAAGGATCCCGTCGTCGTCTCGCCGGATATCGGCGGCGCCAAGCAGGCGAAGAAATTCGCGGATCTGCTGGGGGCCGACCTCGCCATTATGCATAAAACACGTAGCGGACATCATGAAGCGAGCATCCTGGAAATCGTCGGCGACGTCGAGGGGCGTACCTGCATCCTGTATGACGACATGGTCGATACCGCCGGAACACTGATCTCGGCAAAGCAGGCGCTCGTCGAGCGCGGCGCCGCAAAGGACGTCTATGTCGCGGCAACACACGCGGTCTTCTCGGGACCGGCCATCGACAGGCTCACGGAAGCGAATTTCAGGGAAGTCGTGGTCACTGACAGCATTCCGCAAACGCAGACATTCAAAGGCCTTACGATCCTGCCGATCGCACCGCTGCTGGCAGACGTCATCAAGCAAATCGAAAGCAAGCAGAGCGTGACGGACATTTATAATCGCTGAAAAAGCGGCAAACGGTGAAAATCTTGACCCGCAAGCCCTTTCTCCGTACCCTCTCCCTACTTTCCGGCGTCGATTTCCGTATGTTGGAAAGAGCTTCACATCATGGGAAAAATCCAGGGCGATTAGCTCAGTTGGTTAGAGCGCGACACTGATAATGTCGAGGTCGGCTGTTCAAGTCAGCCATCGCCCACCATTCGACTCACTTCGTTCGCTCATGGTCCTCGCCGCATCGCGGCTCGGGCCATTTTTTCATAAGTCGAAGAGCCCTTCCATTGCGTAGCACTGATAATGTCGAGGTCGGCTGTTCAAGAAGCCTGCACGCCATTCGACTCGTCCCGCATGCGCGGGACTTGCTCATCGTTAAACCACGGTTATTTTCCACCCCTCATCCACTCCACATACTGCGCAAGCGTGAGCGAGTACGGAAGCGTGCTGCCGTCTGTTTCGATATTGCTTACGACATCGCCGACGGGATCGTAGGTAAAACTCACGATCTGATCCCCGTTTCCGGCGCCGAAGACCGCATTGGATACATCTACCGACCGATCTTTATTCCCGTGCAGCGTCGTCTGCGGCGTGAACATGAAGCCGTTTGTTGCAAGATCCACGTGCGTCTGTGTTTCGAGCGCCGCAAGGGGGACGGAAGATACGGACGATGCAGAAGACTCAGAGGATGCAGAAGAAAATGCAGATGCAATGTCACCAGTATTCGATTGTGCCGATGAAAGCATGGTCAATGCCGCCTGACCGTAGGGAGACAGTTTAGACGTATAGGGTTGTGCGAGCGTCTGTGCGGCAACCGTATAGCGATTGGCACGCTCCGGATACTGCTCATTCGAGAATGTCTGCACCAGATCCGCCATCTGGGGCAACACGTCATTCAGGATGTCCGCGGCATCCTTGCGTTGAAACAGGAACGACTGGAAATCGGCAAGCCAGCGCGCGGACGCAATGGATGACACCGCGCGTGTCTGGTTATCGGCAGGCGGAAAAAACGCAAAGAGAGCGAGCCTGGAATCATCATCCAACGACTGCGGAATCTGCTGCACCCACAGATGATCGCGGATGGAAGGATGGTACAGTCCGAGCAGGAGCAAATCGGTTTGCACAGGCACATACGGCAAGAGCAGATCCGCTTTGCCATGCGCAGCGGCAAGCGACAGGAGCAGCGGCAATGCATTTTTTCCTTCGTCGGACGTCAGAAGATTCTTGGCGTCAGAGGCAGACAGCATGGCCGTCAATGCGGTACTGCCGCCGCCCGACAGATCCTGTACAACCGCATCGAGATGTTTCAGACGATCGGCTGCTTCCGCACGCTCGCGGGCTGCGGGCAATTGCAGTATCCCGATAGCAGGCGATGTATGTGCGTCGGCGAGCGAGGAGGGAATGCCCTTGATGGAAGAGGACAAATCGTCCGCCGTCTGCAGCTGCTCTGTGAGATATGCATCGGGCAGCGACTTCAGACTACGCGCCTGCAGCCAATCATCGATGCTTGCGGATAATGCCGGAAAGACGCCGTTCGTCTTCCACTGCATCGCAACGGGTACAATCATGCGCGCCTGTGAACGCGACACTAAAACGGGCGTCGTAAGCGCAACTGCCGTCGTGCCGCTGCCGGAGACGATGACCTGATATGCCCCGTTCCATCCTTCGAGCCTCTGTCCGTTCGCAACGATCGTCTGAAGCGTGTGCGTGACGATCGTGACAGATCCCTGACGAAGAACCGGCTCTAGCGCATTACTCATATCCAATCGCGATCCGGGCTCCATGCGCAGCACGCCGTTTGGCAGCAGCACTGTATTTGCACTGCTTCCCGCCGGTACCGACAGCTGCCCGTCTGCGGGGATGCTCGAGATGTCGCCGGTAAGATGCGGACGAACGAATCCTTCGTGGACGGTGGCAATCACCATCAGCGCCGCGATCGGTACAACCACGAACCAGCGATGCCGTTTTTGAGGTGTTCTATTTGTCTGCATTTTTCTCTCTATTATAACAAAAAGTGAGGATTAGGGGTAGGATTAGGATTAGTATTAAGGAATATTTTTGAAAAAATTCCACACCTAGCACTACTCCTCATCCTATACTCCTGCCTATGAGAATCCTCGGAATCGACCCCGGCCTCGCCACCGTCGGCATCGGCCTGATCGAATCACGTTCATCGACCGATTTCTCGGTTGTAGAATGGCTGACGATTGAGACGAAAGCGGGCCTGCCCCTTCCCGACCGGCTCAAAGAAATCCGGGAAGATCTGGCGGCGTATCTGCAGGAAAACAAACCCGATTTGGCGGTGATTGAAAAACTCTTCTTCGCGACCAATGAACGCACCGCAATCGACGTGGCGCAGGCCAGAGGCGTGATTGTTGTCACGGTTGCGGAGCACAACATACCGATCATCGAAGCGACGCCGCTCCAGATGAAGCTGGGCGTCACCGGCGACGGCAAGGCGGACAAACTGCAGGTGCAGACGATGCTGTTGCATCTGCTCAAACTACAGGAAATCCCCCGCCCCGACGATGCCGCCGACGCGCTCGCGCTCGCGATCTACGGCGCATTGCAGCAGACAAAGATTGCGGAGTTGGGAATGGAGAAATAAAGGAAAGCGGTGTCACTCTGAGGTCGCTCGAAGAGCGACACCGCGTGTTCATGGTTCGACCCGTCCGAACGGATGTTCATCCGGGCGGGGCGTCCTCACCATGACACGCTTACTTTTCAACTTTCAATTTTTCCAGGCGTCACCTGATAGACGGCCGTGCCCTCCATGCGCGGAGGCAAATGCGTTCCGGTCAGAATCACCTGTGAATCCGCGAATGCATTGAGCAGCGCCGACCGATGCGCATCGTCGAGTTCCGAAAACGCATCATCGAGCAGCACCACCGGCCGTTCGTTTCTGCGCAGATGGAGATACGAGACCTCGAGCAGCAGCAGCGCGAGCACGGCGACCCGCTCCTGTCCGCGCGACGCGAAGCTCGGGATGGATCTGCCGTCCCGATACATCTGCCAGTCCTCGCGATGCGGCCCGACGCTCGTCGATTGCAGGATAATGTCCCGGCTGCGCACCGCCGCCAGCAGATCGATCATCTCCTGTTCCAATTCCTGTTGCGTGCGGCTTTGTGTTTTTCGCTCGTAGACTAGTTGTGCATTACTCCACGATTCGCCGAGCCCGCGGATTTCCTCCAGCAGACTGAGGTTCAGCATTTCGATGAGCTCCAGACGTGCCAGTGTGACGTGGCTCGCGGGCAGTGCCAGCTCGATATCCCACACGCCGATCACCGCCGGATCGTCATTCCCTGCAGCAACCCGCTTGAGCAGCGCATTGCGTTGCTGGAGAATTTTTTGATAGAGGGAGAGATGCTCCAGATAGGACGGAGAGACCTGGCTGAGCAACTGATCGAGGAAGCGCCTTCGCTCCCCCGGCGTACCACTGAAAAGCAGCAGATCCTGCGGAAGGAACGTCACCGTCGGAAGCGTCCCGACGAAGGCGCCGGCCGGCGTGCGGACGTTATTGACGAACATCGCCTTGCGCTTGCGTGGGCTAATCTCGCTGACGACTTCCAGCGTTTTTTCCTCACCTGCGTCGCTGCGGACAACCCCCCGGACACGATAGAACGCATCGTTCCACTCGACCATGTCCTGTTCGTCTTTTCCCCGGCAGGACTTGGTGAGTGACAGAAGGGACACCGCCTCGAGCAGATTTGTCTTGCCGCTGCCATTCTCACCGATAAAAAGCTGCAAGGGTGCATCCGAAAACTCCACCGTTTGGCTGTGGTAATTGCGGAAGTGCTCGAGCTCAAGACGCAGGAGACGCATAAGGGTTCTGGTTTGGGTTCGGGTTAGGGCTAATGATAAAAAGCGTATCTGTTTATCCGATCGATGCAATGCACCATCCTACTTAAAAACCCCAACCCAAACCCTATCAATTCACCTTCTCCATCGCCTCTTTCAATAATTTCTGCACCAGGCTCAGATATTCCTTTCGCTTGAGGTACTGGCCGATCTCGGACGGCTGAATCCACAGATACTTGTCGATCTCGACGCCGTCGACCTTCACCTCCGTTTCGCGCGGGGTGGTCGCAAACACATATTGAATGTGCTGGCCGCAGATGTGATCCGGACGAAACCGGCGGTACGACTGCGGAAAATTATATTGATAGACAAGGTCGCTCTTCCCGAGCACCGTGACATCGGTAATGCCTGCTTCTTCATGAAGCTCCCGAAGCGCGCACTGCTCGGCGGTTTCTCCTTCCTCCACTCCTCCCTGCGGCAGCTGCCAGGCATCGCGCTTGCGCGGCTTATGCAAAAGCAGCAGTTCGTAGCCGGTAGTGGTTGGTGCGGGGCGGAGCAGCAGAAGGGATGCCGCCTGGCGATAGGTGTCCTGCACAGGTGCACTATAAAGAAAAAGATGGCCTGTTGCATGTTGCTCTCTCTATCATTGAATGTTGAATCATGAATTAGGAATAAAGGATCGACAAAAAACACCAATATTCACAATTCGAAATTCAAGATTCTTCAGCTCGAGTGTTTCTCTTCCTTGAGCTTCACGTTCACGCGCTTGCGGATGGACGGGCAATACTTGGACAGCTTTGCGGCGTGATCCTTCCAGGATTTGCCCATTTTGTCCTGCTTGTGAAACCGCACCGTTCCCAGTCTCTGACCCGGATGAGGGCAGTTCTGGTCTGCGCAGTAGATGCCGAAAACTGTACGCTTGCCGCGTGGCATAGTGGGCAGATTGTACGGATTTTGGACGTGGAGGCAAGCAAAAAAGGGACCGATGGGACCAAAGCGACCGAAGGGACCGATGTACAGTGAAACCTCGGTTCCCTCGGTCCCGTCGGTTCCTTCGACTACCTCGGATCAATGCCCCGCTTCCAAAAACTGGAACGCGCTGTTTGCCGCGGTCGCCCCTTCGCCGGCCGCCGTCGTGAACTGGGCGAAATAATTGCTGCCGTTGGTCAGATCTCCCGCCCCGAAGACGCCTGGAACGGTCGTGCGCATGCTGTTATCCACTTTGAGATATCCTTTTGCATCCACCTCGCAACCGAGTTCCTTCGGGAGCGCGGTCGCCGGATCGGCGCCAATCTCGATGAAGACGCCGTCGACCGGAATCACGTCTTTGCCTTCGAATGGTTGATCGAGCTTGATGCCGCTCACCTTTTGGTCTCCCTGGATCTCGACCAAGTTGCGCTCAAGGACCATCGTGATGTTGCTCTTCTCTTTTACTTTCTGGACCCAGTACGGTTCCGCGCGAAAATCATTCCTGCGATGCACGAGGTAGACCATACGCGCGACCTGCGCCGCGATCGCCGCCCCTTCGACGGCAGAGTCCCCGCCGCCGATCACCGCGACGTCTTTGTTGCGATAGAAAAACGCGTCGCACGTGGCGCAATACGTGACGCCCTTTCCGGAGAGCCTGTCTTCGCCGGGAACATTCAGGTGGCGCTTGTTACTGCCCATCGCGAAGATGAGCGTCTTCCCTTCCACGGTATCTCCGTCATCGAGATGCAACGTGAAACCCACGGACGTTTTTTCAACTTTTTCCACGCGCGCGATCTTGTGCGTGACTTCCTCGAAACTGGTCGCGTGCTTGCGGAAATTATCCATGAGATCGGGTCCCGTAATGAGCGGCGTACCAGGCCAGTTGCCCACCTCCGCCGCGGTGATACCGAGGCCGCCCTCCACCGCGCCGACGATGAAGGTCTTCAGCTTGTAGCGCGCGGAGTAGATGGCTGCCGTGTAGCCGGCACTGCCAAGCCCGATAATCAAGACATCGTACATGTCCTCAGGCTATCAGTGATTCACCGGAGACGGAAGAGGGCCACCGATCAATGCAGCATTTCAAACAACCATCCATACAACATCCGCGCTCCGTCGAGCAGCCGCGGACCCGGCCGGTTGAGCAGGCTGTCGTCGATCACCTTCACGCGCTTCTCACGCACCGCCCGCAGCTCCTGCCATCCGGCACGATTGAAGAGCGGCTCGGCACTCTGCTTGGCGCCCGCTCCGCACCAGCTCAGCACGATCAGGTCAGGGTCAAATGCCGCCACTTCCTGAAACGTCACTTCCCTGCTGAGCTCTCCCGGCTTGATGGGAAACGGAATCGCACCGGCGAGCGTCACAAGTTCCGGCACCCAGTTGCCGCTGACCATCGGCGGATTCAGCCACTCTTCGCAGTACACCTTCGGTTTTTTCGGAAGAAGTTTGCTCCGCATCCGAATACCATCCATCTCATTTTTCAGACTGCGGATAAATGCACGTGATCGGTCTTCATCATCCGTCAGCACGCCAAGCGCGTGAATCGCATCGAACACCGCACCGAGCGTGCGCGGGTCCTGATGAAAGACGGGAAATCCGCGCTGCTTGAGCATGGTCGCCAGTTTTTCCTGCACGACGGTTTCCGTGAGGATGATGTCGGGATGATGCGCCGCGATGTCTTCAATGACGATATCGGTGTGACCGTTGAGATGCGGTATGCGCTTTGCGGCCTCCGGATTGTCGCTAAACTGATCCGTCGCTGCAATCTCGGAGCCGTGGCCGAGAGCGAAGAGAATCTCGGTTGATGCCGGTGACAGAGACACGATGCGCATGACGCGAGTATGCCAAGAAAGAAAAAAAGTCGCTTGCGGAAAAAAGCGGAATGAGTAGTCTGAAAGTTGACGCATGTACGTCCTTCTCTTCTCTCTTCCGTTTCTTCCATGAAAAAAGTTCTCGCGATCGGCACGGGCGTTCTGATAGCCGGCCTGCTTGCCGCATGCAGCAGCACGGCTACGAATAACACGGATCAGACGTCATCCTTCGATTCGTCCGCCATGATGAACGACACGACGGATACCGGCGCCATGATGAATGACACGGGGGCCACGATCGACAATTCGGGATACACGCAATCGCCGGACGGCAACGTGATTGACGGTCAGGATTGATCAAAAATCAGCAACGTTCTTGTAAATACGGGGCCGGCTATCCGTCACCGTATTTCATGAAACACCCGTCCTTCTCCACCACATCACTGGCAGCATCGTTTGCCGTGCTGTCCCTTCTTGCCGCATGTACCGCTTCGGTCACACCCGGAACGGGATCCGGTACGAACACAACCGGCTATTCGACATCCTCTTCGTACGACCAGACAGGGACGTCATCATCCTTCATGACGGTATCCGATCTCGTCGCACAGTTGAACGCGCAGGGCATCAACGCGACGCTCGGCACGAACCGCGTGCAACAGCCGTTCTTTTCCGGCAACGGACAAGAGGTACAAGTGAACGGTGAAACGATACAAATTTATCAGTACAGCAACGCCGCTTCCGCGCAGTCGGACGCCAACACCATTTCCAATGACGGCATGAGCGTCAACGGCACGCAGGTGTCGTGGGCGGGACCGCCACATTTCTTCCTGAAGGATAATCTGCTCGTTCTCTACGTCGGCTCTAATCCGCAGATGTTAAACACGCTCCAGTCCGCACTCGGCGTACAACTTGCCGGCGCAAGCGACACGACCGGGACGAATGTCGGAACCGGCGCCACGATGAGCACGTCGACAAGCGGCACGAACTTCAACAGCTCGTATTGAAGAAGATGAAAAAAAAAAGCCCCCCTCGGAGCGAGGGGGTTTTTGTCGTACGTGGTGCCGAAGGAGGGAATCGAACCCTCACACCTTGCGGTACACGATTTTGAGTCGTGCGCGTCTACCAATTCCGCCACTTCGGCTTGCGCCTATCGTAACCGCTTTTTCGTGCCTCTCAAAGCGATAAACGCTATGCTGGATCCTGATGAAACAGTATCAATCCTTCATCTTCGATGCGTACGAGTTCGATGACGCGAGCCGCGAGATCCGTCTGCATTACAGCCTGGATCACGACGTCTCGTTCACGGAAACGATCACGCTGCCGCATGATATAGAGATCAATGCCGCGCATCCCGATCTCGACAATGCCCTCTTTGCGCTGCATCTGATCGGCGGGATCAGCTACTACAAAACCTGCCTGCCGAAGACGATCGAGATTCAAAGCGGCACGCTGACGGACGCGCAGGCACAATTCTGGAATGAGGTGTATGAGAACGGACTTGGAGAGTTTTTCTACCGCAATGATATCGACTTTCGCGGACTCGTTCGGTTTCCGAGTGATCAGAGGTCAGAGGTCAGTGGTCAGAAAAATCTCCACCACTTACCACTAATCACTGACCACTTACCACCTCGCCCACTCGTTCCCCTCGGCGGCGGCAAGGATTCACTCGTGACGGTCGAGCTTTTGCGAAGTCTGGGATTCGACATGACGCTGCTCAGAGTCGGACAAAACCCGCTGATCGATACGATGGCGCTGGAGACGGGATTTCCTCTGTGGAACATCAAGCGCGCGCTCTCGCCGGAGCTCTTCAAGTTAAACGAAGATGGCGCACTCAACGGCCATGTGCCGATCACGGGCTACTTATCTTTCCTCTCGATCGTCGTCGCATTGCTCACGAACCGCTCACACGTGATTTTCAGCAACGAAGAGAGCGCGAATATCGGCAATACGGAATTCCATAGTAAGGAAATCAATCACCAGTGGAGCAAAAGCCTGGCATTCGAGCGGATGTTCCAGGAATACGTCTCGTCATTCATTACGAACGATGTCGGTTACTTCAGCCTGCTGCGACCGCTCAGCGAGCTCAAGATTGCGGAGATCTTCTCGCGCTATCCGAAATACCTGCCGCTCGCGACCAGCTGCAATCGGAATTGGAAGATTCGTAAAAGCGATGAGCGATTAGCGATGAGCGATAAGCAAAAGAAAAATTCCTCTGACTACCCGCTAACCGCTAACCGCTCCCCACTCGGAACACTCTGGTGTGGGCAATGCCCCAAGTGCGCGTTCACGTTCGCACTGCTCGCGGCGTTTCTGCCCCGCAAGGATCTGGTGCATACGTTCGGCAAGGATCTGTTTGAAGATGCATCTCTTCTGCCGCTTTACCGCGAATTACTCGGACTCGAGAATTTCAAACCTTTTGAATGTGTGGGAACACCGGAGGAAACGGCAGCGGCTTTTCTGCTCGCGCACGACCGCGGGGAATTCGAGGGATCGAAAGCGATGGCAATGTTCATCGACGAAGCCATGCCCGAGATCACGGAGCCCGATGAAATGATCGGCGAAGCGATGATGACGCGCCCCGATCATGCAATCCCCGATCCCTTCTCCGGTATTCTCAAACTGCTATGAAGATCACGGATCTCAATGGCAAGAAGATCTGCATCCTCGGCTTTGGCAAAGAAGGACAAGCGATGCTCACTGCGATTGAAAGATATGCACCTCATGCAGAAGTTACTATCTCTGACCGCAATGAAAAAATTGCCGATCAGCTACTCACTACTCACTACTCACTACTCACTGGTCCCCACTGGCTGGAGGGACTCGACCGGTTCGATGTGCTCATCAAATCACCGGGCATCCCTCCCCTTCCAAAACTGACCACTGACCACTTACCACTGACCACTCCCACTGAGATTTTCTTCGATTCCATCGCGGGATCCAAAGCTCTGACGATCGGCGTCACGGGCAGTAAAGGAAAGAGTACGACTGCGAGCCTGATCGCGGCAATCCTGAAAGTAGACAACAGGAACGTGGTCCTCGTCGGCAACATCGGCGAACCGGCGATCGCGCATCTGGCGGAGGCGACGCACGAGACTATCTTCGTGATGGAACTGAGCAGCTATCAACTCATGGATCTGAAGACATCCCCGCACGTCGCCGTTGTCACCAGCTTTTTCCCCGAGCATCTCGACTATCACGGATCCGTGGAGGCCTACCTGAACGCGAAGAAAAACATCACGCGCCACCAGAGTGACGGGCAGTACGTGTTTTTCTGCTCGACGTCGACGGGCGCCGCGGAGATCGCGAAGGAAGGTGACGGTACCAAGATCCCCTTTTCTGCAGATGACGCACCGGTCGCGATCGAAGAGACACATCTTCTTGGCATGCATAATCTGAGCAACATCGCGGGAGCATTTATTGTTGCGGAGAAGCTCGGCGTTCCGCGTGAGACAGCGATAGAAGCGATCAGGAATTTTCACGGACTCCCTCATCGCCTACAGAATCTCGGCGAACGCGACGGACTCATCTGGGTGGATGACGCGATCTCGACGACGCCGGAATCAACGATCGCCGCACTCGATGCACTTGGAGATAACGTCGCGGCGATCATCCTCGGCGGGCAGGACCGCGGGTATGATTTTTCGGTACTCGGTCAGCGCATTGCATCGTCAAAGATCAAAACGGTAATCCTGTTTCCGGGAAGCGGCGGCCGCATTCGCCGCGCGATCGAAGAAGCGAATGCAGACGTCTCATTCTTTGAAGCAGATTCAATGGAAAATGCGGTGACGATCGCAAAAAAAGAGGTCAGAGGTCAGAAGACAGAGGTCAGTCATCATGCGATCGTTCTCTTATCAACTGCTTCTCCGAGCTACGGCATGTTCAAAAATTTCGAGGAAAAGGGCGACCTGTTCAAGGCTGCGATCATGGCATTATAAAAGCGGTGTCACTCTGAGGACGCTCGAAGAGTAACACCGCGTGTTCATGGTTCGACCCGTCCGAACGGATGTTCATCCGGGCGGGGCGTCCTCACCATGACACGCTGGCTTTCTGTGTATATCACTTCTTGCCGTCCCCCACCCGCACTTTCGCCGGACGCAACACTTTGCCGTTCAGCTCATATCCTTCTTCAAAGACTTCGATCACCTTGCCCTCCTCGCCGCTGCCGGTCATGAGCACTTCGTGTTTGGCGGGATCGACGTGCACATCCAGCGACTGCATGCGCGTCAGTCCCGCATCATTCATCTGCTTCATCAAATCCTGCTCGATCGCGGCGACGCCCTTTACCCATTCATGCGACTGAAGTTCGGCGGGTACGTGCTGAAACGCGCGCTGGAAGTTGTCGAGGGTCGGCAGCATCCGGCGGATCATCTGCTCGCCGGCAAACTTACGCAGTTCGTCGGATTCCCGTTCCACTCTCGCCTTTGCATTCTGCAGATCCGCCTGCGCTCTGGCCGCCATATCGCGGAATCGGTTGAGTTCATCCTGCAGCGTCTTCAGCTCCTGCTGCAGCGCGTCGATATCCATGTTCGGGTCAGTGCCGTTCTGTGTCGATTGATCATCTGCCATACGTATCTATGGTAGGGATTTTGGCGAAAGCTTCAACCACGGTATGCTCGCGGCATGGCCATCGCACTGCTGCTGCTCGCCGTCGGTTTCATTCTGCTTGTAAAAGGCGCCGATTGGCTGGTGGAGGGGGCAACCGCCATCGCCCGGCGATTCGGGGTATCCGATCTCGTGGTGGGCCTGACCGTCGTCGCGTTCGGAACGTCCGTCCCCGAATGGGCGGTCAACATGATCGCCGCCATACAGAATCACACGGATCTCGTGATCGGCAGCGTCATCGGCAGCAATCTCGCAAACACGCTGCTTATTCTCGGTATCGCGGCACTGATATTTCCGTTATCGGTCCAAAAGAGCACCGCAAAATTCGACATTCCCTTCAATTTGGTCGTCACCGTTCTCCTGCTCATCGTCGCAAACGATCAGTGGGAACACAGGGGCGTCACATCTATTTTGAGCCGCATCGACGGCGTGTTGTTTCTGATCCTGATGGCCTTCTATCTTTATCGCTCTTTCACGACACAGCGCATCAAGGTGCCGGATGAAATCATCCACGCGGCAAAAACCGGCGTCCTGCAGGCGATGTTCCTGGTATGCATCGGCATCATCGCGGTGGTCGGCGGCGGCAAGCTGGTCGTGGATCATGCTGTGCAAATCGCGATGCATCTGGGCGTAAGCCAGGCGCTCATCGGTCTTACGGTCGTCGCGGTCGGCACGTCGCTGCCGGAACTGACGACATCGGTGATCGCCGCCCGCAAAGGCAAAGCGGATATTGCCGTCGGCAACGTGGTCGGCAGTAACATTTTCAATATCCTCTGGATTCTGGGAACCAGCGCAATCGTGCGGCCGATTCCGTTCGATACCGCACTTAATTCCGACATCATCATTCTGATCGCGGCAACGGTCGCGATGTTTCTCATTATCCATTCCGGCATGCTCCATCGCAGACTGCTGCTCTGGTGGAAGCAGAAAGACAATTTTCTCATCAAGCGCTGGGAAGGGGGGCTGCTGCTGGGTCTGTATGTGTGTTATGTCGCGTACGTTGTAGCGAGAGGATGAAGAAGAGATAAGACATAAGACGGAAGACAGAAGAAATGTTCGTCACGTACGTCTTGCATCTTCGATCTTCCATCCCCGCCTACTGCTTGCACGGCACCGTCGGATCCGAGATGCAGCTTTCGGTCGGCGCCTTTCCCCTGCCGGGACACGTCTGCGAATAACGACACGCATCGTGCGTCATGAGAGATTCCTCACGCTGCACTTCGGCGCTGTCCGCGCCGTACGTGAGAAGAATGGTGTTGCCGTCATCGAAGATGTAATTGTCGTTGAAGGGAACGATCTCTTTGCCATTCACAAACAGCTGCCACTTTTTGTCCGCGGTATCGCACGTCTTCTCGCCGGTGTCCGTCGTCAGGCACGTCGGCGTCAGCGTAAAGTGAAGCGATGTCAGAAAATCGCCGAAACCGAGACCGGGCTTGTGACGATGCAACACATCTCCGTTCCCATCATGCAGGTGCATGTAGCGCTTGAAGTAATCGGGCCCCGAACCCGTGCCCGTGCTGTGCTCGAGCATCTGCTCCTCTTCATCCGTCGGAATGTCCTGCATGTATTTCTTCTGTGAGAAATCGAGCTTCGTTCCGTTGATCCAAACGGCAAAATCGGCATGCGTGTGATTGGGATCGGGATTTTTTGCAGTCCGGTTGTAGCCGGCGTACATCGCGATCGGAATCAGAATCAGGAAGATGATGATGGGAAGGAAGCGCTTCATAGTGTGTGATTCTAGCAAAAAACGAAAAAAGGGACAGCGCGATGCCGTCCCTTCGATCGGTTAAAAAGCATTCATTATTCCACGACCACCGTCGCCTTCATGTCGCGATGACCGGGTCCGCACGGCACGGAGCAGAACGCGTTGTAGGTTCCGGCAGTATCCGTCGGCAGATCGACCGTGACGGTATCACCCGTCGCGACGCGGACGTTGATGCCCAGCTGCGGCACCGCGAATCCGTGGCTGCCGCTCACGCCGACCAGTTTGATCTGCGTCTTTTGCCCTTTCTTTGCTACGATCATATTCGGGGAGAACTGGAAGTTCTGCACGTCGACCGTGATCACGTTGACGCCGTTCGCATCCGCAACCTGCGCAGCGCTCGATGTCTGCATGGCCTGTTGAGACGCATCGGAGGAGGACTGCATCGCCTGCTGCGACGAAATGTCGAGCACGACGCCGGCGTCGGATGACGAAGAATCCTGCATCATCACGGCACTGCTGGAACTCGTGTCGGAGACGTCGCCCTGCGTGGTCGTGTTCGAGCAGGCGGCAAGCAGAAGGGCAAGAGCTGCGATGCTACCGGAAGCAATTTTCTGCATGGGTACAATGGGAAAAGAATGACAAGTTGCAAAAAGGTACGTTAGGATCCTGCACCATGCAACGTCAAAAAGTCGTCAAATGGCTTCTGATTGCGGCGCTCGTGTTCGTCTTCGGAGATTTCGGCATCGATAAATTTGCGCATCCGGACATCTGGATCGGATGGATTCCCAACTGGATGGACGGGCTTGGAGGCCTCCCAAAAAGCAGCTGGCTGCAGCTGATCGGCGCGCTCGAAGTGCTCTTTGCATTGATGCTTTTGATCCCCGTCCGCGCGATTCAAAAAGCGGGCGCAATCCTCATTGTCCTGCATCTGGTCGGCGTCCTCACACAAGTCGGCTGGAACGACGTCGCCGTCCGCGACATCGGACTCATGATTTCAGCAATCGCGCTACTCGCTGCATTGTGATGCTAATGCAGAGGTTGCACTAGCTGTTTTACTGAGGCTCGACAGGGTCGGCTTGGATGCTCGCCGCTTTGCTCGAAGTAATGGCGATGCGTTCCGAAGGGATTTTCTCAGTTGAAAATTCAAGGCCGCGCGGAGAGTTTTTATGAATGGTGATGATATCGCCCGGCTCCAATGTAAGAGGAATTTTTTTGCCTCCGATGACAAATACAATGCCGAGATCCACTAACGCGGAAACAGTGTACCGTTGCCCGGGCTGATATGTTGCTCTTACGATAAATTCAGCTGCAAGACTTTTCAGCGCTTTGCGGGTTTTTTCCTGATCTGCCGCTATATTTTCCGCGAGTTTGTTTAAGTGCTTAGCAACGGGAGCACATCTGTATTCGGTTGTTAATTGTCTGAGATGCATGAGAATATCAGAAATTTTCGGTGGGAGTTTACCGTTCTCTTCTTCCTTTTCTTCAAGAGCTTTTCCAAGATCCTCAAGCAACAGTGGGGCGAAGTCATCTCCACCATTGGGTGCGTATCCTCGGATCGTATCGTTGATATCGTCTGTCATCTGTTTAGTATACTATACATCTCAACTTCATACAAATTATGGCGACAAAGGCCTTGCTACTTATTTTATTATTGTTTTCACCTTAAGTCGTTTTGCGTTAGCCGAAAAATCAAGAAAGAAGAGCTTGTAGGTTGTTCAACTCTTTCTCTAGGTCGGGCAAAAACAACTCTAGATATTTAGACACATTGTCTCTTACGTTTTGGCTTTGAGTCAGGGTGGAATTGATGCCTATTAGATACTCTAAAAGCTGAGTATGTAATCGATTTGCTACTAATAATTTGTCATGCGAATCAATAATAGATTTTGCGATTTCTGTTTTAACATCTCTCACAAAACCGCCTTCAAGCACAACTTCGAAACCTGAGGTCCTAAATGGTGCTGGGAAGAACTTAGTCCAACCTTTTTTCAGGGCTTCTTGTATTTGATGGCAAACATCTAGATTTTCTTTAATTTGGGAGTTAAGCAATTCCTTAATTACACCAATGAGCTCAGCTCTGTTTTGATGCTGTTCGTATTTTCTAAAAAGTAATGCTGCGATAACTCCAAAAACAAGCGCGCTAATTATCCCGCTTACCAAATTCTCGTTTAGGAAATGCCAGATATCCATGGCTATTGTTGTCATTGCTAAGTCGAAATCAAAGTGGTGCCACGGGCCAGGATTGAACTGGCGACCCCAGGCTTATGAGTCCTGTGCTCTACCGACTGAGCTACCGTGGCATGCGTAAAGAGCCCGCAGATCGTACGGAAAAGCAGTCTTTTGGGCAAGGCTTTGGCTATTTCCCTTTGTATATGACAAAGCGGCTGTGTGTTTTCACACAGCCGCAATGCCGTAGAGACAGAGTCAGCATTATGCCGCACCGCGTTCGAAGAGAGAGCCTTCGTCGAAGTTCCGCTCAAATACATACGTGCCGGAAAGTTTGTGGCGCGTATTGCTAAACCACCTCGAATCAAAAAATGCCCGTGCATTTTGGTGTTGAACGCCGACCATTGCCATGATCCGGTTGAGACCATACAGCGGTAGCCGTTTGGCGATTGCCAATAGCAACAAAGTGCCGTGCCTCTTGCGCTGAAAATCCGGATGAACGCATATTTTTTCGATCATCAGAGCGCTCGGCGAGCGCGACACAAGCACAAATGCGCGCTTCTCGAGCTGCCTCTGCAATGCCTGATGCCAATCTCTTTCTTTATCTTCCTGAGTGGAAGGAAATTCAAAACCGTTCGTGCGTCGTTCAGAAATGCAGTAAGCATCGCACCGCACTGCTTCACGCTCGTATTCGATCATGGTAAGCCCGAAATTCCCGGATTGTCTCAGAAATTCGAGGATCCCATTCTGTCCGAGACGGTTCTCCCTCGACGGAAAACAGGCCTGTTCGATCAGATGTGCGCATCCGTCACCTTGATGCATTTCGCGTACTGTGCACTCCTTAGTCATCGCGAATTCTCCTTATCCTCCACGGCATCTTCTTTTGTTCGCGCCTTGCGAACGGACAGCCGTGGCAAAGTGAACGTGGCGTGCGGGGACATCCCGTACGTCTCTTCCAAAAGAAGATGGATGGAGGAACAGATGCTGTGAAAGAGCATCGAAGACAAAACTGTAGGCTTGGCAAAAGACGGAGTCAAAAAGGAATTCCACCCTAGCCCTCGCCCTAGCCCTAGCCCTACAATTCCCCTATGTCCAAAGCGACACTGCTTTGTTTGCACGGCTGGGGCGGATCAGGTGAATCCTTCACGGAACTCCGCGAGGCATTGAAGCATGATCCTGTTCAGATCCTGACGCCCGATCTGCCGGGATTCGGCGACGAGCCCGAACCGCGTCACCCGTGGACCGTCGACGATTACGCCGACTGGGTGGAGAACTGGCTGCGCCGGAATGAAAAATGGAAAATTGAAAATGGAAAATTATTGTTACTTGCTCATTCTCACGGCGGGCGCATCGCGATCAAACTCGTCGCGGGCGATCGACTGTCACCCGCGCATCTGTATCTCTGCGCCGCGGCGGGCATCCGCCATCCGCGTCACATCAAACGCATTGTCGGACTGCTTTTGGCCAAGACCGGAAAGATTTTCCTGTCGGTTCCGGGGATGAAGAAACTGCAGCCGCTCGGGAAAAAATTCCTCTACAAACTCGTACGCGTGCACGACTACGAGAAGGCATCGCCCGTCATGCGCGACACGCTCATCAACGTGACCCGTGAAAATCTTACGCCGCTTCTGTCCTGCATCACCTGCCCCGCCGATATTTTCTGGGGCAAAGACGATCGCATGACTCCGGTAAGCGATGCGTACGTCATGCATAAGAAAATCAAAGACAGCCGTCTGCACGTGTATGCCGGCATCCGCCATGGCGTGCACAAGCAAAAGGCGGCGGAGATCGCCGCGGTCATCCGCACAAACCTGGCATCACTGTGACGACTCGGCGTACTGCTCCAGCATCCGCCGTGAGAGATCCTGGTGTTTGCGCAGCGTCTCCATAAAAACGGTTGCGGGAAGACTCTTGGGGGCAACATATCCGTTGAAATCCCGATGAGATAACTCCGCGCACCGCTTTCGGATATCGGGAGGCGCCGTTTTGCTCATGAAACGGATCGACTTCGTTTGCCCGTTTTGCGTGGAGATGCTCAGTCCTCCGCCGCGGGGCAAAAGAAGCAGCCGCTCGCCGCCACGGGTAAAGAGGAACATGTTGAGATCGGACGTGTCGGGCGGGATGCCCTTCATCTCGGGAAAAACGGACTCAAGACGCTCCTGGATCTGCGTATCCAGCACGAATCCCATCAGTGATTCTTCGCGGGCGGGATCACTGCTTTCGTTGCGGATGCAGTATGCGGTGCTGGTGCGCGAGATCGTGTTTTTTTCGTCGATGCGCAGTTCAAATCCGCGCGGATGTCCCTGCTGGAGAAGTATCTTCCCGCCGGGAAAGTCGAGAACCTTATCGACGGGATGTTGCGGATCCGGGACGGCACGCACGATCATCAGGGGTTCCGTCAGCGGACGATCGACGTGCTCCGGTTGCGGCGACGCCTGCCGTGCCTGCTGCTCTTTGGGCGGAACGGACGGCTTTTGCCACAGATACAAACCGGCGCTCGTTGCGGCCACCGCGCCGGACGCAAGCAGCATGCCCATCATTCGTCTGCGGATATGCGAGCGATGTCTGCGGATCGGCGGTTCATCATGAAAATCCTCCAGCACGTCATGTCCTCCGGGACGGCGAAGATTCTGCGGGGCAGTCGCCTCTTCATGGAGCATGGCGAGAAATACATGAGGATCCACCGGATCTTCGATGATCATTTCCTTCTTCCATTGACGCGGCACTCCCCCCTGAGCCAGAAATTCATTGGGAGCCCGCGCAAAACGGCTGTGCCTCACGAATGATGCAAAGACCTCGGAAGGAGACGGGCGCATGGCCGGTATGGGATGCGTCATCATCCACACCTTGTCTTTCCAGGACTCCAGATACCGCGCGACGCGCGGATCGGCAGCGGCCTCTCTTTCGAGATCGGGCGAGAGATGCAGATCCCGCAATTTCATCCACTCCGCCCGCGGATCAAAAAACGCGTCATTTTTATGATCGTCTTCCCACATCTCCAGCTGCTTCGCGCGATGCGTCGCCGTATGGATACTGTGGCGGTCTTCCTGATAACCGTCCGGGTAGTGTGTCGCCGCAAGCGCGTCGGCAACCGCCATCATGACGTGCCCCATCGCATACACATCGATTTGGGAGGAATACAAATCCGTTCTTCCCGCCGCCTGTTCGGGGGCCAGAAATTCGAGCGTGCCATGAATGCCCTGCGTCAGATCCGCCGTCTCATTTTTCACTCTCTTGGTCGTACCCAGATCCACCACCTTCAATCCCTCCCCGGTCACCAGAATGTTGCGCGGCGTGAAGTCGCGATGAGACATACCGGCCATGTCGAACAGCTTGAGAATGCGTGCAAGGTGCGCACAGATATCCGATAGTATCCTCCAGGAGACCGCATTCCCTGATGCGCGGATGAGGGTCTGCAGATCGACGCCCGGTTTGTAGATCATATGAAAGTACCGCTCGTTCTTCGATAGTTTGCCGCCGACTATATGCGGGATCAGGGTGTACAGCGGGTTTGCCGGGTCGACGATCATCCTGCGCATTTCCCGCGCCGCACGTTCATACAAAATATCGTCCTCTTCATGACCCGTGATACGCCACTGCTTCGTGGCGATGCGTCTGTCGCGCATGCGACTGAGACGTCCAATATTGTCCTCAAGAATAGGCGTAAATCCTGCAATTTTCTCTTCGTGGTCCGACAGTGAGGGCAATTCTACGATTTCGCGCACGAATGTGTGCACGTTCCGATGCAACAGTTCGATGTTCGGTTCACAGTAAAAAATATCCCCCGCTCCGCCGGACCCGAGCGTACCGAGGACGCGCGCCTCTTCGCCGATGTATTCCGGAACGATCAGTTCCCTTCCGTGTTTTTCGTAAAGCGCGTTCTGCCTGTAGAGGCGATACAACATCGCGCGCCCCTGCACCCCGAATCTGCGCGCAAGTTCCGTATCCATGTCTTCAAATGCCGCAGCCTCCATGGAATGCCCGCGGCTCTCCAGCCAGGATTTGCAATCTTCAAAGTGCTCCGATGCATAGGCCCGCACTTCCTGTTGAGAGGCCAGCGCACGGCTGCGCCGCTCAGCATGAAAATCATTCGACAGTCCGCGATCAGCCGAGACCGACGACGACGAGGAGGAGGTGGTCCCGCTCGGAATGTTATCTGTCCCCGGCGACGGCGAATGGATCATGCATCGGTATGATCCGTAAATACGGAAAATCTGTCAATGCGGATGTTCTCTAAAGACGGGAGATTCAATGAAAATAACCGATGTAATCGCTGCAATCCGTCGGGCAGCTGATGCTGTTTTCCGTGGAAGTGTCGCAGATTCCGTCGCCGCAATACCCGCTGCTTGAAGCCGCACAGTCCGTCGGGCAGCTGACGCTGTTTTCCGTAGAAGTGTCGCAGATTCCGTCGCCGCAATACCCGCCGGCAGCCAGTGTTTTGTCCAGGTAATCGGAAAAGCCGTTATGATTGGCGTCAATCGTATCCTGAGTGCACACGTTGATCTGGGCGATTTCAAATAACTTCGGAGCAATGAGCACGCCAAAGACAAACGCCATCAAGCAGAGAATAATGAATGCAAAGATGGTGTATTTTTTCTGTGTATCCATGGCGTAAGGGGGAATCCCTTACATGCGCGGCAGGAGCACGAACATGTACACGAAGTACATGGATGCAAGCACGAAGCCTGCGACCGCATGAAGGAAATGAGGATTACTGCTCGTCTGTTTTTCCATGGCGTGAAATTGAAGGATGTATATTTGATAATATATTAACATATTTTTGTAAATATTGCAAGTATCCAGGAAAGAGCAAAGGCCCGTACAATCCCCTTATAGGAACAACCGCAATCAGCATCGGCCTCGCGCTGCTTGGCGCCCTCTCGCCCCTTCTGACGTTCGCCGCGCTCTTTCAGCAGAAGGAATGGCGGCTTGATCGGCTGCGCGAACACCTACGGCATGAGGGATTCTGGAATCAGACTATGGGAAAGATCCAGCCGGTCATTCTGATGCTCTGGGTGATCGGCGTGCTGCTGCTTCCGAATACCACAGCGGTGACGCTGACGGCATTGGCCGCGTTAGCCCTCAAATCATCCGGCCAGATCATCCTGCACAGACAGCGCCTGCCGGTGCGCACCTCGAAGGCACTGCTCATCGTTGTCCTTGCATTCCTCTTGACGTTGATTGCGTCCCTGCTGATTCCATTCGTCCTCCTGCCGGCTATCCCGCCGTTGCAGCCGTTGGGCGTTCTGATCGCATGGACCATCCTCCTGCCGCTCGACCGTTTCCTCAAGCACCGGATATTTCATCAGGCCGCCGCTCTTCGCGAGAGCATGCACGACGCCGTCGTCATCGGCATCGCCGGCAGCGTCGGCAAAACGACGACCAAGGAACTCCTGAAACATCTGCTCCGGGACCTGCGTCCGCTCGCGACGCCCGAGCACGTGAACACCGAGATGGGCGTTGCGCAGTGGATAGTGAGAGAGCGATCAGCGATGAGCGATGAGCGGCCAGCCGTATTGATCGTGGAGATGGGAGCGTATCGGAAAGGAGAAATCAAACTGATGTGCTCATACGCAAAGCCCACGATCGGCGTGGTGACGGCGTTGGGATCGGATCACCTGGCGCTCTTCGGATCCGAGGAGGCGATCATTGATGCGAACGCGGAATTGATTGAGGCGCTTCCTCCGGCCGGCCAGGCATTTCTCTATGCGGACAACGAGTCGACGAGGGAGATCGCCGACCGGTCGCCCTGCTCGGTGACGCTCGCCGGTTTGCACGAGGGATCTGCGATGCATGCCGATCATGCGGAACAAACAGACCGAGGATTGCGCTTCACGACTGGCGGTACAACGTATGAAGTTGCCCTCCACGGTCTCCACAATGTCGGAAACGTTCTGCTGTCGATGGCGGTTGCGCAGCACCTTGGCGTTTCACAGGAACGGATACGCGAACTCCTGATGTCTTTTCAACCGCTTCGCCACACGTTTCACGTCTACGAAGAACGCGGAATTCTGCTGCTCGATGACACATATAACAGCAGCCGTTTGAGCATCCGCGCCGCGCTCGATTGGGCCGCAAAACGGCCGGAGCATCCGCGCGTGCTGCTTCTGAGCGACCTGCAGGAAACGGGCCCCGACGAAGACCGCTTTTTGGAAGAGCTCGGAACCCATGCGGCCTCCATGATCGACCGCGCGATCTTCACGACGGAGACGGGACGGAAAGCATTCGAAAAAGGCTACGGAAAGGCGGTGGAGCTGCTAGGATCGCAGACGCAAAAAGTGCAGTCCGGCAGCGCGCTTCTGTGTGTCGGACGCATGCCCCTCTCGTTCATCCAACGACTCCTTCCTCAACCCGAACCAAAACCCGCATGATATTTTCTCCTATCCACCACACGTTTGCGCCGCACGCGACTGCATCGTATGCATGGAAAGCGAAGATGCTTTCGCTCATGCCGTGGAACTATCGCAGAAACGGACCGGTGACAAAGCTGGAAGAGGAACTGGGCGCACATCTGCAAGCCGACGTCGTCACGTTCGGATCCGGACGCGAAGGGCTCTTTGCTCTGATGAAGGCCCTGCGATTGCAGCCCGATGAAGAAGTCATCGTGCAGGGCTACACCTGCGTCGTGGTGCCGAATGCCGTCAATGCCGCCGGCATGAAAACGGTCTATGCCGACATCGATCGCGAGACATTGAACCTGAATATCGAGGAGACGGAAAAAGCGATCACCCCCAAAACCCGCGCCATCATCTGCCAGCATACGTTCGGCATCCCCGCGAATGCGAAAAAGCTGCGCGAGCTGTGCGACAAAAACGGACTGGCGCTCATCGAGGACTGCGCGCACATCATCCCCGATCGTTCGGGTCCGAGTGAGATCGGCAGACATGGCGACTTCATCCTGCTCAGCTTCGGCCGCGACAAAGCGATCTCCGGCATCAGCGGCGGTGCGATGGTCTCACGTAGAAAAGACGTGACCGAGGAACTGCGCCGGCTGCAATCCAAGGCGCGGCCGCTGTCGCGCGGAACCGTCTGGGCATTGCTTCAGTATCCTCTCCTGTACCTGATCGCGCGTCCTCTCTACGGTCTCGGGATCGGCAAAGCATTACTGGTCATGAGTGCGAAGCTGAAGATGCTGGTGCCCATCGTGACGCGACGTGAAAAGCTCGGCGACATGCCGGCAGTCCTCCATCGCATGCCGGCACCCTGTGCACAGCTGGCGCTCGGTGAACTGCACGCATTGCAAACCATCAACGATCACCGCCGCATGCTCACAAAGCTGTATCTCGAGCATGGAAAAATGAATGGCTGGCCGGTACTGGAAGGTGTGACGGCGGATCTGCCGCTGCAGAAATTCCCGCTCTTTATCGCGGGCGCCGACCGCATCCGTGCAACACTCAAGAAACAGAACGTGCATCTGAGCGACGGCTGGACGGGCTGCGTCATCTGTCCGGCGGGAGTGGATGAAGCGGCGGCGGGATACGAAGACGGAACGGACCCCGCAGCAGAGGCAGTATGCGAACAGATCCTCTCGCTCCCGACGCATCCGACGATGACCCTCTCTCAAGCACATACACTCATTCAGCTTCTTGATCCCCTTTTGAAACGATGACTGCAGAACATTCCCAAACGCCGCTCCCGAAAAAACTCGGCATCAAACCCGGCCACACTGTCGTCCTGCTGCAGGCACCGCAGGGCTACGTTGCGATTCTCGGATCCCAGCTGCAACAGGTGCGCGTCCTCCAAAACGAAACGCCGGACGCCGACGTCATCCAGTTCTTTACCGCATCGCAAGAGGAACTGGGAAAAAGATTCCCCGAACTCGTGCAGATCCTTCCCCGCCACGGCGCGATCTGGATCTGCTGGCCGAAGAAATCGTCGGGGGCGATGACCGACCTGACGGAGAACATCGTGCGGGAAGCCGGACTCAGTGCGGGGCTTGTGGATGTGAAAGCCGCCGCCATTGATGAGCTCTGGTCGGGGCTCAAATTCGTGTATCGTCTGCGTGATCGATAACGATGCAGATTCACAAGGCTTCCAGTCAGCGGCAGTGGGACGACTTCCTGAAAGCGCAGCGCTTCTCGCCGTTTCTGCAGAGCTGGACGATGGGAGACGTGTACGCGGATATAGGCCAGACGCCCATCCGTCTCGAGATCCGTGAGAGCGACGAACTGCTCGGCGTCTGCCTGGCCGTCGTCGTGCCCGCCCGCCGCGGCCGGCATCTGACCGTGCACTACGGGCCGGTGCTCAAAGACGGTGTCGCATCGCCGGTGCTCTCACTCGAGCTTCTCATGGATGCGCTTCGCGATGCTGCCATCGAACACAATTGCACGTTCCTGCGACTGAGCCCCTTCTGGCCGATCTCTCAATCGCACGCTGCGGATCTGCATGCGGTCCGATCCCCCCTCCATCTGCTTGCGGAACATGTATGGTATGTGCCGCTGACGCAGACGGACCGATGGAGCGAGACGCAAGACGCAAGCCTTGCGCCGCAAGCCAGAACAGAGGAAGAGATCTTCATGTCGCTACGCAAGACGACCCGCAACCTGATCCGCAGAGCCGAGAAAGAAGGTGTCACGATTGAACTCTCACAAGATCCCCTCAAAGACATCGAAGAGTTCATTCGCCTGCACGATGAGACGCGCAAGCGGCACGGATTCACGCCCTACACCAATTCCTACTTTCGCAGTCAGGTGAAACACTTCGCCCCGACAGGCAATGCACTTCTCTACCTCGCGCGCTATCAGGGACAGGTGATCTCGGCCTCCATCCACATGCAGTTCGGCGGCGAAACCAGCTATCACCATGGTGCGAGCACGCACGCGTTTTCAAAGATCCCGAGCAGTTATCTGCTTCAGTGGAGGGCGATCCAGGACGCGCTCAAACGCGGCGATCACGTGTATAACCTGTGGGGTATCGCGCCGATGCGCACTGCGGAAGACGGCAAAGACATCATCGACAATCCCAAGCATCCGTTCGCGGGCGTCACGCTCTTCAAGACGGGCTTCGGCGGCAAACTGCTCAACCTCGAACACTGCTTCGACATTCCGATTTCAAAAACCTATTACCTCACGCGGGCATTCGAGCAGGTCCGAAAATGGAAGCGCGGATTTTAAAAAATATTTTCTAAATCCCTATCCCCGACCCCAACCCTAACCCTATACTTTTTCCATGCCGCGCAAAGCGACAACACTGAACGAAGCCGCGACGTCGGAGGCTGTAATGCCGACACCGGCACCGGTTACACGCCGGACTGATTCTTCGCCGACAGCCGATGAAAAGCTCGATCAGATCGTCGAGTATCTGCGGCAGATGAACAACCGCGACCGTCTCCGTACGATCGGCGGCACGTTCCGGGGATTGCTCGCGCTCATCCCGCTCCTCATTTTCCTGTGGAGCGTGTGGTACTTCTATCTGCACGGTACCGAAATCATCAAGATGATCACCGATGAATCGGTGAAGAGCGCGGCCACCTACAGCCAGCAGGGACTGATGGATCAGATGACGCAGTACCTGCAGCAACAGCAACAGAAGAAATAATCGATCTGTCTCCTGTAGGGGCGCGGCGCTGCCGCGTCCATGCGACATATTATAAAAAGGGCACAGCGTCGCTGTGCCCCTACTGTGATACTCGATATCAAGAACCCCTCACCAGTTTCACGACCTCGTCTGCTGACATCGTCGGGAAGATGTCGATGCCCGGAATATCGAGCAGTTGATCGCGGGTGTAGGTGCGCTCCGATCCTCCGGCGAGTCCGAACAGATAGCCTGCCTGATCGGCCAGCTGCATGATGCGCTCATTGGTGCCGCCAAGCGGATACGCCACGGCGAAGACCGGCTTATTCGTCATCTCCTCCAGAATCTTTCTGCTCTGCTGCAACTCGAGCTGCGCCTGCGAATTGGTCAGCGCGCGCAGATCGTCACCCGTATGTCCTGCCGATTGAATGTCAAAACCGTTTGCGCTGAGCGTGAGCAGCGTTTTCTGCGTGATGCCGCTTAAGCCCACATCCTTGGTATTGATGAAGAGCGTCGCGGGTACGTGCGCCGCGAGCAGCGCGTCGGACACCTTCTTCACGTTGTCGGGCGTGATGCCCGTGACGGCGACGATGGCGGACGTATCGTTGATTTGCGTGCCGTTCGATTGCTGCGCGATCAATTTGTCGCGGAAAGCCGAGAACGTGATAAATGAGATGCCCTTCTGTTTAAGGGCGGCCGTATCATCCGCAATCGCCTTGAGCATGCTGTCCTCCTGACCGCTCGACAGCTGATAGTGCAGCACCGGCAGCGTGTAGCTGTTCTGTCGCACGACGAAGTACGGCATGAACGGCGCGAGGTATGATTTTGATACATAGCCCGTCTGTCCGTTGTAGGTCACCTTGGCCCAATCGCCCGAAATGCTGTCGGGCTTCACAATGGTCTGCCCGGGAATCTCTCCGATCTTGTCGCTCTGCTGGTTCGCTTCCTTACGCATGTTCACGAATGCGTAGTGGACGTAGTACTGTCCGTCGAACTTCGCCTTCTCCGCGGCCAACTGATCGTTGGTTGTGACCTTGGCGATGTAGCGGATGGAGACGTATCCCTGCGTTCCGTCGCTCAGTTTCACCTGCGCCCAGGCTGCATTCGGAAAGCTCATGACCACGACGTTGTCCCCGTTATGCAGTGTTCCCACCGACTCTGCGCCCGTCGACGGCGTCTTGCGGACATTGAGGAAGGTGTTGGTCACCTGATAGACGTCCTGTCCCGCTGCTCCCTGTCCCTGGCGGATGGAGTTATACGTACTCAGCATCGAGAGATCGAGGACGACGCCCTGGCTGCTCGCGCCCGAGCCCGTGTCGATCGGCTCGAGGTACGGCGACGTACCGGTTCCGGTCTGCGCTGCGGTGCCGCTGCCCGTTGCCTGCTGCACTGCATTCTGGGCAAGCTGATGCGCCTGATCCAGATTTTCCTGCGTAAAGACGAAGTCCTGACTGCCGGAATCTTCCGGGCCTTTGCATCCGGCAAAGAGAATGCCGAAGGATGCGATGATAAGGAATGCGACGAACGGTCGCAGCGTATTGGCGCGTGAACGGCCGGGGTGTGAACGGTGAACCATACGAGAAGAGAGAAGAAGGGAGATTACATGCGCTCAGGGACGCGCAGGGTAAGAAGTTCGGCGCCCGTCTTGATGACGGACGCGGTCTGAGCGGTGAGAGCCAGGCGCAATGCGCGCTGCTCCCCTTCCGCACGGAGGATGGGATCGACGTTGTAGAAGAGATTGAAGTCCTGGCAAAGCTGGTACAAATAATTTGCGAGTTTGTGCGGCAGATGATCGGTGCGTGCTTCGTTCAAAACCGCAGAAAATTGAAGCAGCGTCTGAATGAGCGCGCGCTCCGCATCGCTGAAGGCCTCCACCGCCTTGGGCATCGCAGAGCCATCGGACTCCGCCTTGCGCAGAACAGACGTCGCGCGCGCATGCGTGTACTGAATGTACGGCGCGCTGTTGCCGTCGAAGCTGAGCATCTTGTCCCAGTCGAAGACCAGATCCATCTTGCGGTTCTGACTCAGAATGCCGTAGACGAGCGCACCCGTCCCCATCATCTCCGCAAGATCTTTCGGATCGTCGGTCTGAATGGCGTCGCCGCGTTCCTTGATGATCTCATCGGCGCGCTTCACCGCTTCATCGAGCACGGATGTGAGATCAAGAATATTTCCCTTCCGCGTGCTCATCGATTTATCCGCAAAGCGCATGCGTCCGAAGAGAATGTTTTCGAAAGCAGGTAATTCCCATTTGAGTTGTTTGCAGGTTTCGATCAGCTGCTCGAAATGCAGCTTCTGCGCAATGTCGGTGAGGATGTAGATCGCTGCGGGATGATATGTCTCGATGCGGTATTTCATCTGCGCGATGTCGCGCGTGGAATACAGCGTCGCCCCGTCGCTCTTCTGCACCAGGTACGGCGGCATGTTCATCTCTGCCGGAAACTCCACGATGAGCGATCCTCCCTCTCCCGTCACGAACACCTTTTTCTTTCTTCCTTCTTCCAGAATAGGCTCCATTTTGTCCTGGTAGAAACTCTCGCCTAGATCGAGATCAAAGGACACATGCAATCTCTTGTAGACATCCGTCAGGGACGCCTTCGTCACCTGCACGACGTCCTTCCAAAAGGCAAACAGTTCCTTGTCTCCGTCCTCCAGTTTGCGAAATGCTTCCCGCCCCTGATCTTCCAATGTCGGATCGTTCTCGGCTTCATCATGGAACTTCACGTACAGCGCGAGCAGTTCATTGAGGGAATATTTCAAAACCGGTTTGTCCTTGCCCCACTTGTCATACGCGACCGCCAGCTTTCCGAACTGCGTGCCCCAGTCGCCGATGTAGTTCCAGGCGATCACGTTGTATCCCGCGTGCCTGTACAAGTTCACAAGTGCCTGTCCGATGGTCGTTCCGATGATGTGATGCACGCCGAGCGGCTTGGCGATGTTCGGCTGCGAGTATTCGATGATGATCGGTGCGTCCGTTTTCTTCGCCTTGCGCGGTTTGATGGAGGCCTCCACGGTTGTGAGTTCTTTGAGGAGCGCGGATGTTGTCAGCCAGACGTTGACGTATCCCGCTCCCGCCACCTCAGCCTTCGCAACCGACGGTGAATCGCTCAGCGCCTTGGCGAGAGCATCCGCGATCTCGCGCGGTTTCTTCTTCAAGGATTTTGCAGCCCGAAGCGCAACGGTCGTGGTCAAATCCCCGTGCGCGCCGTCCGTCGGACGCTCCCACGTCACGGGCATGTCCGTCACGCCGAAGTATGACGACAGTACTTGCTCGGCCTCGATTACCAGGTGATCAAACATGCATGCTGAACAAAAGTGCTACTCGGGAGAACGGCTGAACTATATCAGGAGAAAACAGCGCATCTAGTTGAAAACATTATTTGATCTTGCTCGCAGTAAGTGCTCATGGTTTGAACACAATAGTTGTTTATGAATGAAGGAAGAAAATGGATGGGTATTGGAAAAGTAATAGCACAAGTTTTTAGTTAATAGTTATTCGTTTTTAGTTTGTTCTAAAAGAAAACCAATAACGAATAACCAGTAACTAATAACCGATCCGTACCACTCATCCTTACAACCCCTACGGTCAGCGTGTACACTCTGCGCGTGAAGACTCCCCTCCGCCTTTCGACGCTTCTTCTGTGCACGTTGCTTTTGACGGAGTGCGGCGGTTCCAAGACGGGCAATGCCCCCGTTGATATTTCAATCATCGGCGCGCGCAACGCGCTCTTTTGGACGGAGCAGTTGATCATGCAGAACATTCAAAGCTCCGCCGTCTCACGTCCCGCGGCGCTTCTCGGCATCTACGTCTCCACGTTTCTGGCCGGTGTGACCGCACTTCCGCAAAGCACCGTCACGGGCGTCACGGCGGCATTGGATCTGTTGACCGAAAACCAGGAACACCCCGACGAATCCTTTGCGCTGCTTCAGCAACTCGGCACGGTGTTGCAGGTGGACGTCGTCGACATGCTCAACAGAAGTGTGGACCGCCAGCAGGCACTCGATAGTTATGTCAGTACATTGCAGAATCTCTACGACCGCAGCAAGACGCAGGTCACAGCACTGAAGCAGCAACAAAAAGACCTGCAGACACAGCTGCGCACGCAGCAGCGCACAGTGTCGGACATTCAGAACGCCCTCAATCGGGCGCTCCAAAAACAGGATTACACGACCGCCTCCACCAAACAGGAGGAAATCGTGCCCGCACAGGCGGACGCCGCAAAAACACAATCACAACTGAATCAGCTCAACAGTACCCTCAATCTGTTCGGGCAGCTGAATGGCGTTGCCAACAAGAGATTGGCTGCCATTCAAGCAAATCGCGAGGTGATGATCGCCGGGCTCCACGTGGTGAACGTGCCTGGTATCACTGATCTTGGAATCCTTCAGAACAACGGATCGGCCAATAACGCTCTTATATTTGGGGGAACGGGGCTTTGAGTGGATTGCCGGAAACCGGTTTTTCCGCTATAATGAAGAGAAATCCGGCATCTATGCCTGACACACAAAAAAACCCGCTCCCCGGCCAAAATCCCGCTCTCGGACACCCCGTTCTCGAGGCGATCGACGATCTCCTCGGCCTTCATAAAAATACCGAGCATATTCTGGAAAAGAGAGAAGGCGACGAAGCGCTGACCGCCGAGGAGCAGGAAGTCGTGAAACGCTATGAGCAGGGACTGCAGAAAATGCTCGACATCATCGCGCCGGCGGGCATGCAGGTACGCAATAAGGATCTCGTGGTGAACGATCTCTTTGCGCGCACGCTCTATACCTACAACTGGCCCAATTACATCTACCCGAACTGGCTGGCGCAGACGATCAACCTGGACGTCACCATGGATATCGCGCAGTTCATTTACCCCAGCTCCAACAAGGCGATCATGAAAATGCTGCGCAAGAAAGTGGCGGAACTGCGCAGCTCCATCCGCATGCTCGAGCAACGCGGCATCGTCCGTGACCCGACGCTGGAAGCGGCGCTGCAGGACGCCGAAGAACTCCGCGACCTGCTCGCCCGCGGACAGGAAAAGCTCTTCCAGTTCGGCATGTACATCACGCTCTATGGAGAGGATGAAGAGCATCTGAAAAAGACGCAGACCGACATCGAATCGATCCTCGGCGGAAAACTGGTGCTCACCAAGCCCGCCATGTTCCAGATGGAGCATGCGTGGAACTCGACGCTGCCGCTGTGTCTGGATGAGATCGAAATCAACCGCAACATGAACACCTCGCCGCTCGCGGCCAGCTTCCCGTTCAGTTCATCCGACCTCACCGATGATCACGGCATCCTCTACGGCATCAACCGCCACAACGACAGCTTGATCATCTTCGACCGTTTCGATCTGCCGAACGCGAACTCAAACATCTTCGCGACGTCCGGTGCAGGTAAGTCCTTCACGGCCAAACTCGAACTGCTGCGCTACCTGATGCTTGGGACCGAAGTGCTCGTCATCGACCCGGAAAACGAATACACCAACCTTTGCGAGGCGGTCGGCGGTTCGTTCATTCCCCTCTCGATTCAGAGCCCCTATCGCATCAATCCGTTCGATCTGCCGAAAGCGCTGCGCGGCGATGACGCCGCTCCGGGTGAAGTGCTGCGAGCCGCAGTCATCAACGTGCACGGACTGCTCAAGCTCATGCTTGGTCCGATCACGCCGTCCGAAGACGGCATCCTCGACAAGGCGATCCTCGACACCTACGCGCTGAGCGGCATCACGCTCCAGACCGAGGAACTCGGAAACGTCGATCCGCCTACACTCGGCCAACTGGTCGATGTGCTCATGACGACCGAAGGCGGCGAGAACATGGCGAGAGTGCTCCAGAAGTACACGACCGGCAGCTTCGCGGGACTCTTTGACCAGAAGACGAACGTGCAGCTCGACAAGCAGATGATCGTCTTCCAGATCCGCGACCTGGAGGAGCAGCTCCGCCCGATCGCGATCTACGTGGTGCTCAACTTCCTCTGGAACCGCATCCGCACGGAACTCAAGAAACGCATTCTCGTGATCGACGAAGCGTGGAACCTGATGCAGCACGAGGACTCCGCACGCTTCCTGTACGGCATCGTGAAGCGCGCCCGCAAGTACTACCTGGGCGTCACGACGATCACGCAGGACGTGGACGACTTCGTGGAGTCCCCCTTCGGCAAACCGATCATCACCAACTCCTCGCTGCAGCTGCTCATGAAGCAGTCACCGACAACCGTCGACGCACTCCAGAAACTCTTCTACCTGACGGACGGCGAGAAGTACGTGCTGCTTAATAGCGACGTCGGACAGGGAATTCTCTTCGCGGGTTACAAGCACGTGGCCGCCGAGATCGTCGCCTCGCCCGATGAAGCGGGACTGATCACGACCAAGCCGGAGGAAGTGCTCAAGCAGCAGAAAGCTGAAGAGAAGAAGAAAGAAGGGTGAGTAGGTTTTGTAGGTTGAGTAGGTTCCGTGGGTTTAGTACGTTTCCAACTTACTAAACGTACCAAACTTACAAAACTTACTGTACGTACCAAACCTATTAAACGTCCCCCTCTCGCTCAGTAGCGGACGTCTTCTTCGTATTCTCCTCCTCCACCACCTTCCAGCGCAGTTCGGGTTTGAGCTTGCCGCTGACCGCGAAGCCCGCGGCTTTCTTGTGTCCCCCGCCCTGCAGATTGCCTGCCATCGCCGCGACGTCGACGTCGTCACGCAGAGTCCTCAGGCTACCCTTCACTTTGCCGTCACGCTCAGAGAGCACCATCGAGAACCGCATGCCCGGCACCGCGTTCACGTAGTCGATGGCACCCGCCAATTCCGAATAATCCGCACCCGTCGCGCGGAAGTCGCCCTCGGTCACCGCGGAGATCGCGCCGCCTTCTTCGGTGATGCTGATCTTCTCGAGCACCCGACCCCACAGCTTCAATGTGCTCAGCTTCGCAGTGCGGAAGACCGCCGTCACGATCATCTGCTGGCGCGCGCCTGCGCGCAGCAGCCTCGCAACCGTGCGATAGACCGCGGGAGTCGTGTTGCTGTGGAGCAGTCCTCCGGTATCGGTGTACACACCCGTGAGCAGTGACGTCGCGATGTCACTCGTAATCGGCCAGTTGAGAAGATCAGCAAGGGCAACCACGATCTCGCAGCTGGATGCCGCTTCGGGCACCAGAATATTCACCGTTCCAAAGAGCGGATTACCCGGATGATGATCGATCATCACGGTCGGATAGCTGCCGTCGAAGAGCTCCGGATGCGTCGTCGTCATTTCGGTGAGCTTCGCTTCCGCGCAATCGACGAAGACCGCGGCATCCCCCGCCTGCATCGTGAGCTCGTCGGTGATGCGCTGCTCTGCGGGCAGATAGTGAAAGGTGTCGGGCACGCTGTCGACGCAGTGCATGGTGATTTTTTTGTCGGGAAACTGCTGCTCCAAAAGAAGCGCCAGGCCGGTGAGCGCGCCGAGCGCGTCGCCGTCGGGAGCGCGATGACAGATGACGGCGATCCGCTTTGCTTTCGTGAGAAGCTCAAGTGCTGACGTTGCTTCAACGGATGTCAGTGGCATAAAGGGAGAAACTGTACGTCCATGACGACGCGCCAACAATTATCTCCTGTTGCAGAAACTATTCGGCTTATGTTGTGGCGATCGAATGTCATGGTTCGACTACGCTCACCATGACACCTTCCGCTATATTCTTCATGATCATGTCTCACTCCATCCTCTTCTGCGGCACTCCCCACTTCGCGGTTCCGTCTCTGCGGATGCTTCTGCATGACGATGATTTCGAGGTGAAGGCGGTGATCACGCAGCCGGACAAACCTGTCGGAAGGAAACAGACGCTGACCTATCCGCCGGTGAAGACGCTCGCGCTCGATCATCAGATCCCCGTGCTGCAGCCGGAGAACATCAATACGTTTCTGCCCGACTACATTGAAAAGCATCCGGAGATGAAACCGGATTTCCTCGTCGTCGTCGCATACGGGAAAATTTTGAAACAAGCTGTACTCGATCTGCCCAATATCGCGCCCATCAACGTGCATGCGTCGGTGCTCCCCCGCTGGCGCGGCGCATCCCCAATCGAGCACGCGATCCTGAACGGCGACGCGACGACCGGCGTCACGATTCAGATCATGAGCGCGGGGCTGGATGAAGGACCGATTCTTTCCATCGACAAAATCGGCATCGGCGCGCACGAGACGGCTCCGCAGTTGCGGGAACGATTGAGTGTGATCGGAGCCGAACTGTTGGTGAAGACGCTGAAAGAACCGTTGCATCCGGTACCGCAATCCGCGGAGGGCATCACTGTTTGCACCAAGATCAAAAAAGAAGACGGCAACGTCGATCCGAAGACGATGAGTGCCTGGCAAATCGAACGCGCCATCCGCGCCTATCAACCCTGGCCGGGCGTGAAGGCGACGATCGACGGACACGAGGTGAAGCTCATCGAAGCCTCCATCGAGCCCGATCCGTCGGCGATTGCGATTGCCTGTAATGAAAACACAACTCTCTACGTCACGATGCTCCAGCCGCCCGGCAAGAAACCAATGAAAGCGACGGATTGGCAGCGGGGACTCAGGAATTAACAGGCTTGTTTTGAAGCTTATTATGACCGGCCATTCTTCTTCGGAAGGTGGATCGCGGGGTGTAGCTCAGCCTGGCTAGAGCGTTGCATGTAACATGCAAAGGTCTTGGGTTCAAATCCCTTCACCCCGATTGCCCGCTGTCATACGTGATCAGCGGGTTTTTAAAAAATCACGCTGTAGAGACGTGCGATTCACACGTCTCTACAACACATTCTGAAGGATACAAAAAGGGCGCGGCACGCCGCGCCCCTACCATTCTTCTATATCCTCTTTGCCTTCTACACCGTCTTCATTCTCAAACTTTGCTCTTCATTTCCTGAAACGCGGCGATGAACTGATCGAGGTCTTCGGCATCGAACATGATCGTCGTCTTCTGGCCGCCGCGGGATTTCTCGGAAACCTTGAAGAACTTTCCGTTCCCCGACTGCTTCAGGTCGATGTAGAACGTGCGCTGGCGCGCGTGGATCGTGACGGAGTGAATATCCTGCGCAAATGAGCGGTTGCCGCCGCCGTTGCCCGCAGGATGACTGTGCATGGGACGCTCATCCTGTGCCGGGGGCGCGCCCGTCAGTTCGGACATGGGATCAAACATATGGGTTAAGAGAAAAAAGTAATTGCTCCCCCTCCACGTCTCCAGCGTCGTGCTGCGTCGGTTGATGTGAGAGCTGTCTGCAATGTATCAAAGAGATTTCTGATTGCAACAAGTCGATGCAAAATTGCGCAAACAGGCTCATCATGAGATGAGCCTGTATGTTCTTTTCATCATCCTCCAAACGTTACTAAAAAACCCAGGAGTTCCACTATTGATCCAATCAAGAGCAGCCATATCCCGATGAATCTCATACGACGAAGCCCTCCAATGTGAGCCTGTGCTTGTTCGCCACCATATGGCTGATCGATGTACATGGTCGCACGATGCAGATGGTGTTCTTCCTGATCTGCAAGGAATCGCAGAAGATCCTGCAGAGCAGCTGCAAGAACCATAAGGAACAAACCTCCCGCTAGCCACAGTTTCGTCCACAAGGTTCCCTGAGGAAGAAGAGGAAATATTTTCAGTGGGATTAAAAAAAACAATCCACCGAAGATGCACCACTTCATGAAAAAAGCCCCGTAAACCATCGGATGATTCATCATTGTGCTCCTAATTGTGTTGCGAAAAGAACTATTTATATTTTGTAATAATAAAAATAATCAGTCAAGAGGCGCAAACAGGATCGACGGCTCGCCGACGGTCTTCCATTCAGGGACTCCTCCCCATGTCTTCATGGCGTCCGTAATCACAAAATCCTTCTCTTTCATCTTGTCTACGTACGGCAGGTTGAGCTGCCTGGCGATGCGATAAGCGGTATCTGGAATGAATGGCAGAAGCGCGAGTGAGACGTGGCGCAATGCTTCCGCGAAGCGCGACAGAACGGCGATGCGTTCTGTGCCTTCCAGCTTCCACGGCTGCGCGAGATTGAAGCTCGCGTTCATCGCGTCGATCTGTGTGGTAATACCTTGGATCGCACCGTGAATATCAAAACGATTGAGCGCATCGGCGTACTGCACCCATGCAGCGGCGATGTTCGCCTCGTCATCTTTGCTTGGCGGAAGCGCGAGCGAGCCGCCTTCTTTTTTGAGCATCACAAGCACGCGGTTGAGCATGTTGCCGAGCTGGTTTCTAAGCTTACTGTCATAGATTTCCTCCAGTCTCTTCCAGCTGAAATCGCCGTCGCGGCCGACCGGAATTTCGTGGCAGAGGAAGAAGCGCATCGGGTCCGGATTGCCATTGAATGTCGCGAGCACATCGACCGGATCGACGACGTTGCCGAGCGACTTGCTCATCTTCTGCCCTTCGCTCGTGACGAATCCGTGAATGAGAAGCCTATTCGGAATCTGGATACCGGCGTAGTTCAGCATCGCGGGCCAGATGCACGCGTGGAAACGCGCGATGTCCTTGCCGATCACGTGCGTGACCGTCGCGTCATCCCACCACTTTTTCTCTTCACGATCCGTCAGATAACCGAGTCCGGAAATATAATTCGTCAGCGCATCGCACCACACGTACATCGTCTGATTCTCATCACCCGGAATGGGGATGCCCCATGCCAGGCTGCTCTTCGGCCGCGAAAATGACACGTCTTCCAGGCCGCCCCGGATGAGCGAGAGCGTCTCCTCGCTGCGGTAGTCTGGAATGATGCGATACTCGCCATCTGTCAGAATCTTTTGCAGCCACTCCTCTTTGTCATGCAGTTTGAAGAAATAGTTCTCCTCCTCGACTTTTTCGGGTTCAACTTGATGGATCGGACACTTGCCGTCGACCAGATCCTTCGCCGTCAGGAACCGTTCGCAGCCGCTGCAGTAAAGCCCCGTGTAGGTGCGCTTCTCCAGAGCACCTGCCTCCATCAATTTTTTCCAGAGCGCCTCAACCGTCGGACGGTGCCGTACCTTGTCGACATTGGGCCAGTTCACCGCATGATCCGACGTGCGGATGAAGATGTCGGCGGAAATATTGAGTTGCGCGTAGAGCGACTCAAACAGCGGCACGTTTTGATCAACCAGCTCCGATGGAGTGGCTCCCGCCTTCTTTGCTGTCTGCTGAATCTTGATACCGTGCTCGTCGGTGCCGATCTGAAACCGGACCTCGTCGCCCTTGAGCCGGAACCACCTCGCCATGACATCCGCAATTACCTTTTCCAATACGTGCCCCATATGCGGCGCCGCATTCGGGTAATCGATAGCCGTCGTGATGTACTGGCGAGACATGCGCTCAGTGTAGCGCATTCCCCGGTCCGGACACACCGATGTTTCCTTATGACAGAGCGTTTTGCAGGAACTGACTGACGAAGCTGATGATCGCGAACGCAAGAACGTAGAGCAGCAATCCGATAGCGACGTATCTGAGTATGTTTTTACCCTGCGACACCCCTTCCTCGTTTCCATGAGAGCTGATGATTTTGATACCCGCATAGATCACCAGTATCACCGATACCACGCCGATGAGGGAATTCAGGAACAACACGATTCTTCCGGCAAAATACGCGATAAGTCCGGTGCCCGACGTACCGGCGACCGAACAGGGCAGCACGCTGCAGATCATGGACCACATTTGAGAGACGCCGCTTCCCTGCGACAATTGCGTCTGGGCACCCTGGGCAAATGCCGTCGGAATGAGCGTGCCGATTATGGTAGCGAGAAGGTGCATCAGACTCCAAAGAAGGTGGTAACGGCGCTTGCGAGAGCGGCGGCCAAGTTCACGACCACGGCGCCGATCGCGGCCCAAAAGAGCATCGTCTTTCCCTTGTTGTATTCGTCCGATTTTCCCTGTGCATACACCATGCGGAGTCCCGCAATGATAACAATGATGACGAATACGGAATTGAGAACCAGCTTGAGAACAGAGACGGCCGCACCGATCAACGCGATCGGCAGCACTCCCGCCACGGCGATGTTGGGATTGCCCACGATCGACACGAACGCTTCGGAAAAAATCGCGACGCACAGACCGATCATCGCGTTCGCCACGCCATGTTTGAATTGCGAGATTTTTCCTTCGTCACCCAGATTGGAGACCATTTGAAATCCCGCGAACACAATGAACAGCACCGCCAGTCCGGCTGCGATTTGCAGGAGCATCGCAACTACCTTCAAAGCGAACGTGGCGGGAATGTTCGCGCTGCCGGCATTGCATCCGATCAGACCGATGCACGTGCCGTTCACGGACGGCAATAACGCCGCGTAAGCGGGCATTGCCGCAACGAGCGCCGCCAGCAAGCCGATGGCAAGGACGCCGCGCTTCATACGTAAAAGGTTGAGTTAAGTGTCTTGAGAATCAGCGTCGCAAAGCCGACCATCAGGAGTCCCGCTAACGCCCACTGTATCTTGTTTTTTCCGTTATCACGCATGGCACTGTCGCTACCCGAAAGCATGATCTCTATGCCGCCGATCAGCGCCTGCAAAACGCCGATGCCCGCGGCGCAGCCCAGGATCCACGGCCACGCCATATTGAAATACACGAAGAAAATTTCACCATTTGAGCTGGGGGGCAGAGACTTCACATTCGGATCAATCGGCGCGAGGAGCGGCAGGTTCGGATTTGCGCCCGGATCAAACGGGGATGTTTGCGTGGCAGCAAAGGCGCGCGGCAAGACGGCAAACGAGCCAATGCTGCTCATTGCAAGCAAAAATCTCACAAACAGAGCCTGCCGGAGGGTCTTTTTTTGGGGCTTCATAAATCTCTCTATTATAGCAAAAAATGAGCCTGAAAGCGAGGTTGCATAGCACCATAAATCTCCGTAGGATACCGCCTACTTACGTGTTTTGACCTTTTATAATTATCTGCGGATGTAGCTCAATTGGCTAGAGCGACGCCTTGCCATGGCGTAGGTTGCGGGTTCGAGTCCCGTCATCCGCTCCATTCATCAGTTCTTTAAATCGCAGCGAAGCATTCCCTTCGCTTTTTTGCGGGATTAGTACAGTGGTAGTACGCGAGCTTCCCAAGCTTGAGATGCGGGTTCGATTCCCGTATCCCGCTCCATCCTCACACTTCCAGCATCACGGGCAGGTGATCGGATACTTTGCAGTCCTTCAGCACTTTCCAGCCTTTCACCGGCACATCTTTGGAGCAGAGAAACAGGTCGAAATGTTTCTGCGGTTTCACCGTCGGGAACGTGCGGCCGCGGGCATTCACGATACGTAGGTTGCAGGATTTCACGAGATCATGGAGCTCTCCTTCCCCGTCGAAAATATTGAAATCCCCGCAGACGATCACGCGCATTTTGTTGCGGACCATCTGCTTGAGTTCCTCAAATTGCTTTTTGCGCGTGCGCTTACTGAGCGAAAAGTGGCTGACGATGAGCGACAGGTTGTGACCGAGGTCGATGTCATAGATTAGCTTCTTCGTACCCTCACCAAAGAACTTCTTACGATAGGGCAACTTTTTGCGGGCGAAGAACGCGTTGCAGTTGTAGCGAAAGAACGGAATTTTCCGCAGCCAGCTCTTGAGCCCGTATTTGTTGTCGATCACGCGTCGGTGAAAGGCCTTCGCCGCTTCGCCCAGGTCGAAGTCTTTGTGCACTTCCAAAAAGCAGCAGAGATCCGGCTTCTCCCGTGAGACCATCTGCGCGATGGACTGCTCGATGTTCTGATAAATGCGAGCCGGCGTGTGCAGGTAGCGGTTGAATTCCGTGACGTACTGCGTCTTTTTGCCGGTCAGCCCGCTGCAGTAGCCGATGTTATAAAGCAGAATTTTCACCGGTATGGATGTGGATGTTTCGTCTCTATTATACCAAAAAACGGACTTTTTGGCTACATATGAAATGGTGCTCCCGACAGGAATTGAACCTGTATTCCCGGCTTCGGAGGCCAGTGGTCTATCCGTTAACCTACGGGAGCACGTGGCGAAATGGTAAAGGTCACGGCACAAATAGCAAATATGTCATGGTGAGGTGCGATCCCGCAAGGCGGGAGAGCCACGAACCATCACACTTGAAAAACCGCACACTTCGTGGCCCTGCTGGGCGCCTCAGTGTGACACACTCGCGATATCGAAGAACGCGAGGGCATTTGCCGTCGTTGCGTCATCGGCTTCTTTGAAGGCAATCTCCTTCACCTTAGCGATTTCCCGCACGACTTCGGCCACGAATGCCGGTTCGTTCCTCTTGCCACGATGCGGGACGGGCGCGAGGTAGGGGCTGTCGGTCTCGACCATGAGCAGATGCAGGGGGCAGCGCTGCACGGTTTCACGAACGTCATGAGACTTGGGATACGTGATGATACCGGTGAAGGAGAGGAAGAAGCCGCGGTCCGTCATCCATTCCACGTCGCTCCACTTCTCACTGCAGCAGTGGATCACGACTTGCAGCGGATCGATTTCACGGATGATGGAGCTGAGATCCTCGATCGCTTCGCGGCAGTGGATCACGGCCGGCAGTCCCATTTCTTTCGCGAGACTCAGCTGCTCCATGAAGACCGCGCGCTGAGATCCGCGTGGCGAATGGTCGTAGTGATAGTCGAGGCCGATCTCCCCGAGCGCTTTCACTTTTTTGGAAGACTGCAGAAGTTCCCGCAGCCGCTCGCCGTCCCCTTTCTTCCAATGCTTTGCGTTGTGCGGATGCACGCCGACCGTCGCAAAAACGTTCTCATATTTTGTCGCGATCTCGATGCACTGCTCGCCTTCTTCCAATGAATCCGCGATCGTCACCATCTTTGTCACACCCGCGCTCAAAGCACGGTCAAGCACAGCATCAAGATCGTTATTGAACTGTTTGTCGGCAAGGTGGCAGTGCGCATCAATCATACCTCCATTAAAGCATTGTCATGGTGAGCCCGTCGAATCCATGGCAGTGGTTGTCCATCATAGGAGTGGTGGGTCGGGCGGGGATCGAACCCGCGACCAAAGGCTTAAAAGGCCTCTGCTCTACCGGCTGAGCTACCGACCCTTGTGTGTGGACACTATAAAGATTTTTGTTGAGCTGTCGACCGGCTGTTTCATAGGAGATTATGAGAACGATTGCATCGATATCCACAGCCAAAAAATTCCAAGCAAGACTGCAGGAATCACACTCACGCCAATCCCCTGCCAGATTTTTTGACGCCGAATGAGGAGGATGCTGATGATGAGCGCTGCGAGCGGAATCAGCACGCAGAGACTCATCACCACTGCGATGAACATCCACGCGCTCATGCCGGCGTACGGTGAATCGCTCGCCATCACGGAAAACCCGGCGATCGTCGCGTAAAACGGCAGCGTCACAATGATCAGAAGGATGGCGATGATGATCCACAAAACACGAGGAATGCGCATGAGCGGACTCTACACATGCCCGCAGAAAAGCACCACTCTCATTCCCCCGTTGCCTCCACGGCGTTCTCGATCCAGAGTGCCGCCTGTCCACGCGTGAGATCCGCACCGGCGGTAAACGACGTGTGCGTGAAGATGCCGAGAGCAACCGCCTTCTGGACGTAGAGTGCGTACCATGCCGACGCATCGATACCAGCGGGCAGGGCACCCAATGATGAAGCAGCGGATGCGGGCAGCGACGAGACGATCATTTTGATCGCCTCCGCCTGCGTGACGGTATTTCCCGGGCGGAACGTGCCGTCCGGATAGCCGCCGACCCATTTGAGACGTTTGGCAGCACAGACATACTGACTGAACCACTGATGTGCAAAGTCCGGAAAACAGCCGTCCTCATTTTTCATCTCACCTTTATGCAAACCGGCGATGAGAATCTTGAGCAGCTCCGCGCGGTTCACCGTCGCGTTCGGGCGAAAGGTTCCATCGCTGTAGCCACCAATCACGCCCCGCGCCGCGAGCGCGGCAATCGCCTGTCCCATCGGCGTGGATACGTCGACGTCCGAGAAAGATGCAGCCACCGCAGACGCACTGCTGCTCTGCGCCTGGGTGACAGATGATGCAGATGAGGTCGATGTGTCGTCACTCAGCCATACGATCGTGGGAATGAGTGCATCAAAGACCGGGCGGTCCTCGTCGAATGTATCGAGGGGAGATTCGTAACGCAGACTGATAAGCTTGCCATTCACGGATGCCAACAAATGCACGATATGCATTTTTACACTCTGCACTTCGCCAGTGTAGTCATACTCGATCGCCTGCTGCCCCAGAAGCGTAGTGGTGCCGGAACTCGACAGATGGAAAGACGGAATATACCAGTCGATAAGCGCGGTGGAATCGGACGCGATCGTCGCACGATTCATGAAGTACAGATTCAATTCATGCTGGGAATACGTCTTGCCGCCCGCAATCGGCGTGATAGTGAACACGATCCTGCTGTCGCGCTGCGTGGACAACACATAGTCATCGGGAATAGGAGCGATGGTCACGCCGCCGTCCGCAGGCGTGATCGTCCAATTGCTCGGGTAGGAAAAGCGCACGCCAAGTGTTGCATTGCGCTCCACGTTCATCGTGACCGCCGAACTGGACGACGACCGCGGGAGAACCGAATTGTCCCCGACGCTTTGATAGTTTCCGGGAGTCTGCCGCACGGCGCCCGGCACCATCAATGCCTGCGTCGTGAGTGGAAAGAGAACGGCGAGAATGCCGAGAGAGGTGGTGAATCGCTTCATGCCGCCAACTCTAAGGACAATAAAAAAGAAGGCAATGAAGAAAAAACCGCAAAATGCACGATCGTACACTTTTCGCCTCCATCGTCTTTCTTCGCTATCCTTCCGCCGTGAAAGTTGCATTAGTTCACGAACTTCTGACCATGAAAGGCGGCGCCGAGCGGGTGCTGCGCGTTCTTGCGCGCATGTTTCCCGACGCCCCCATCTACACGCTTCTCTATGATGAACGGAAGCTCTGCAACTGGTTCCCGAAGGAGCGCGTCCGTACGAGCGTCGTGCAACAGAAAGCTGATCGCTGGCCGCTCTTCACTGGCCGCTATAACCATCATCTGTATTTGAAAGATTTTCCCGCCGCCGTGGAATCCTTCGACTTCTCCGAGTTCGATCTGGTGATCAGCTCATCATCTGCGTTTGCTCACGGCATCATCACGAACGGCAAACCCAAACACCTCTGCTACGTGCATTCCCCCGCGCGTTACTTGTGGGACCGTACGCATGACGTACTCGAACGCGCGAATCGCGGTCTGCTCGGTGCAATGAAGCGGCGCTATCTGGAAAAAACGTTTCATGAGCTGCGCGTCTGGGACAGTGAGACAGCGCCGCGGCCGGATCGTTTGATTGCCGCTTCCAAAGAAGTACAGCGGAGAATTGAGCTCTACTGGGACCGCACGAGCGACGTCGCCTACCCTCCGATCGCTGATTCCTGGTTTCTTAACACACCTAACCCCAACCCTAACCCCAACCCTTTTTTTCTGATCGTCTCCACCCTCGCATCCTACAAACGCATCGATCTCGCGATCGACGCCTGCAACAAGCTGAAGCTCCATCTCAAAATCGTGGGCGATGGTCCGCAGCGCGCGGCACTGGAAGGCATGGCTGGACCGACCATTGAATTCTACGGCTACCGGGACGGCGACGAACTGAGAGATCTTTTTGCGAATGCCAAGGCAACGATCGTGCCGGGCGAAGAAGATTTTGGACTGGTCCCGATCGAGTCGATGGCATCAGGCACGCCGGTCATTGGATACGGCAAAGGCGGACTGATCGAAACGGTCGTACCCGACGAAACCGGCACGTTTTTTGCCGAAAATAACGTGGAATCTTTGATGCAAAAAATCGCCTCTTTCGATCAGAAAAAGTATTCGAAGGAAAACTGCAGAAAGCATGCGGAAAATTTCAGAGAATCCGTCTTCGTACAAAAAATGCATACGGAGATAGATCGCCTGATGAAGTGAGGCTGGCGAGTACAAAAATTGCGCTAGACAGCAATCCACATTTCCGTCACAGGTGTCTTGTGCCGCCGGACCGACAGAGTAGTCTTCCCAATGGAGAGAAGACGCGCACTTCGGATGGTTCCCACCCCCTTCCATTCACTCATATGCACACCCTTATCAAACTCATCATCACGCTCAGCACGATCTTCTTTTTGGGGGCTCCGGCATATGCGCTCGCCGATACATTCAATCCGCATCTCGGGGAAACCGGCATCATCCAGACGCCGTATTCCATGCGGGGACAGTTCATCTTCATCAATCGCGTCTCACGCCGAACGCTGCTCCAAACCATCATCCAGAGCGAGCCGACGTGGCAGGAAAAAGAGATTGTGTAACGACGTGTATGCGTTTATTGGTTTATTCGTTTATTGGTTGATTCGAATAAACGAAGAAACGAATCAACGAAAAAACGTATCGTTTAAAACAAACTTCCCTGCGCCCCTTCCGGCATGTCGCGCCCGAGTTTCTCGTACGCCTTGCGCGTGACCATGCGCCCCTTCGGCGTGCGCTGCAAGAATCCCTGCTGCATGAGATACGGCTCGTAGACATCTTCGATCGTCTCCCCTTCTTCGGCCAGGATTGCCGCGAGGGTACTTAAACCCACGGGCCCGCCGGCAAATGTATCGACAATTGTCTGAAGAAGAAGTCTGTCGGTCGCGTCCAGTCCTTCGGCGTCGATGTCGAGGGAGCCGAGTGTTTTCTCCACGCTGGCGAGAGAGACCACATCTTCATCCCGCACCTGTGCGAAGTCGCGCACGGCGCGGACAAGGCGGTTGCCGATGCGCGGCGTGGCGCGGCTGGCCGATGCGATGCGGCTGCTTGCGAGCGGTTCCATCGAGACATTCAAAATACCCGCGGACCGTTCGACGATCTGCTGCATCTCTGATTGATCATAGAATGCGAGCTTGAACTGCTGCATGAAGCGGTCTCTGAGCGGCGCACTGACGGCTCCCGCCTTCGTCGTCGCCCCGACGAGCGTGAACGGCTTGAGGTTGAGACGTACCGAACGCGCCGTCGGTCCTTTGCCGATCATGATGTCGAGGACGTAGTCCTCCATCGCACCGTAGAGCACTTCTTCAATCGCGGGACGCAGGCGATGGATCTCGTCGATGAACAGCACGTCACCCTCCGCCAGATTGGTGAGCAGCGACGCCAGATCGCCGGGTTTTTCGATCGCCGGACCGCTCGTGATCTTCAATTGCGAGGACATTTCCTGCGCGATGATGTGCGCGAGCGTCGTCTTGCCGAGACCCGGAGGACCATGCAGCAGCGTATGTCCCAGCGGCTCGTTTCGTTTGCGGGCGGCTTCGATATGCACAAGCAGGTGTTCTTTAATCTTCGTCTGACCCACGTAGTCTGACAGCATCTTTGGACGCAAGGAAACCTCTACTGCATCGGTTTCGGATGCGGCGGCTGCCGTCGGCTGCAAAACGGGCGATTGCCGTGGTGTTGATCGTTTGAAAGCCACGGAAATGAGTGTAGCAGAGCGAACGTGAGGTCAAAACCAGATATTGACTTATTTATAGATATATTATTTAATACACATCCTACGCCGGCTGTTCCCTTATCGGCGCCGTCCACGTATGATTCCCCTCTGTCTATGTCCCCTCGCGTAAAACTCGTCGTCACCGCTGTCCTTCTCGTCTTTTTGGGAGGTTTGGGCATTGCCGACTATTACCTGTCCGGCAGCTCCACGACGGCCGATATCACGAATTCCCAGGCATCGACCGCGGCCTCTGTCGCAACGACCCCTGCCGCAAATACGGGCGCGATTCAGCAGCCGGGCACAGGCGTCAGCGCAAACAACGGGCCTGATATCCAAGCAACCATCCAATCACAGGGATTTTCGACGGAACCGAGCACCGAGCTCAGTTTTCTGGCACAGGTCGCGGGTAGCGGCGCCCAGATCCATTCTCTCGCCATTCTGCAGAATAATGACCGCGTAGGATCGGTGACCTGGATCGAATCCCCGACCGTGAAGACGGACTTCATCGCCCTCAAGCAGGCTCTCCTCACCGCCTTCACACCGAAGGTACAGGGATTGCAGGATCAGACGATCGAATCGCCGAATGCACCTGTGCGCAACGTCCTCTCCTTCTTTGATCCGGGACTGAGCGAAGAGAAACTGACCTTCGTCCGCGTGCGCCAGAGACTGTTTGAGTTCCACATCGCAAACGGCAAGGACGATGTGATGAACGGACTGATTCAGGCGCTGACGACGAAATGAAGGAAGGTTTGGCAAGTTTGGTATGTTTCGTACGTTCGGTAGGTTGCAACCTCTAAACCTAATAAACCTACTAAACATACTCAACATAATGAACCTTTAAATCGCTTTACATCCTCGAGCCTTCTCATTACACTCCCCCGCACTTATGGCAAAACAGGTCAAGAAGGTCATCAAAGTGCAAGCTAGAGGCGGGCAGGCAAACCCCGCTCCTCCGCTCGGACCGGCTCTCGGTCAGGCGGGAGTCGATATCCAGGGTTTCTGCACGCAGTTTAATGCAGCGACCAAGGACCGCATGGGTCAGCTCGTGCCGGTGCAGATCACGGTGTACGACGACCGCAGCTTCACATTCGTGACCAAGCAGCCGCCGGCATCCGAACTTATCAAGGAGAAAGCCAAAATCCAGGGTGGCAGCGGCGAGCCGAACAAGAACAAAGTCGGCAAGATCACCAAGGCACAGTTGAAGGAAATCGCCGAAATCAAGATGTCCGATCTCAACACCAAGGATATCGAGTCGGCCATGAACTCACTCGCCGGCACCGCCCGCAGCATGGGTGTGACGGTCGAATAAGAGCTGGAGAATGGAGCGAGGGGTGGGAAATTTTTATCTATAAACTAAAAACTACAAACTACTAACTAGCCCCCTGCAATCGCTTTCGCGTGCAGAGAGCGCCCGTTATCCGTACGCTGTGGCGCACGATATGACATTCCCCTTGTCGACAACAACGATGATCAGCGGTCTCGGCCTGACGCCGGCGCTCCTTGTGCCGGTGATTGTCCTGCTGCTCTTCGTCGTGCTCGTGCTGCCCGGTTTAGCGCGACCGGGAGCCAAGCCAGAATCGATCGCGCGCGCGGCGTACGGCTATCTCGCACAATCGATCGGCATCATCCTGATGACGACCGGAGGACTGCCCGCGGTCTACGCGGTCATCGCACAGCAGCAGCTCACCAGCAACATGTACCTGGGACTGCTTCTGGTCTTCGTGATCGGCGGCATCGCCTACCTGTGGCATGACAATCTCGTCCGTTCGATCGATGACGCATCCAAAGCCGTTCCCGCAGCACTGTTTTTCTACTGCTGGAAGTTCATCGGACTGCTCGTCCTGCTCTTTGCGGGCCTGACCTATCTGCTTGATGCGCTGACAATCGGCGGCAATGCGCCCCTCGACTGGTGGGTGACGCCGTTCGTCCTGTTCCTGTACGGGCTCCTTCTCTCCTGGTTTACGTTCCGCCGTCCGGATCTGCCTGTCCTGAAAGCGCCCGTGATGACGCCGACCGCTCAACCGCGCCTGATCGCCAAAAAGCCCGTGAAATCAAAATCCCATCCGTCAGCGGCGAAAGCAGCCTAAAGTTACGTTGCGTGAACATGGGCGCTCTGGCAAGATACGCCCATCCACATCGCGTGGGAGTCCCGCATGCGCGAGACGTTCGTACCACTTCCCCCTTTTTCTATGGCAGCAGCCAAATCTGCAGCAGTGCCGGGACAGAAAGTCCGCGGCAAGAAATATCGTGAGAAAGCCGCTCTTGTCGAAGCCGGCAAGATGTACTCGATCGACGACGCCGCAGAGCTTTTGACGAAGCTCTCGACCACGAACTTTGATGCGACCGCCGAGGCGCATATCCGCATCAATGCCGACACCACGCAGGCCGATCAATTGGTCCGTACGACCGTGAACCTGCCAAACGGCACCGGCAAGAAAGTCCGCATCGCGGCGTTCGTTCCGGATGACCTCGTGAATGACGCCAAGAAGGCCGGCGCAGACATCGCGGGCAACGACGACCTCATCAAGAGTATCGATGAAGGCAAGATAGACTTCGACATCGCCGTTGCGGTTCCCGCGATGATGAAGAACCTCGGAAAAATCGCCAAGACCCTCGGTCAGAAAGGACTCATGCCGAACCCCAAAGCCGGCACGGTCACGGAGAACATCGGCAAGGCGATCGAGGAACTCAAGAAGGGGCGCATCGAATGTAAGATGGACAAGAACGGCATCATCCACGTGCCCTTCGGAAAAGTCTCCTTCGGCGGCGCCAAGCTCGCCGAGAACCTGAAATCCCTCATGGCCGGTATCGACGAAGCGCGTCCGTCCGGTATCAAGGGCGCGTACGTTCTCTCGCTCACGATCGCCCCGACGATGGGCCCGGGCGTGAAGGTGGCGCTGTAAGGGTTAGGAATATGGAAGCGGGGCTCAGGCTCCGCTTTTTTGTGGAGGATACTGGTCTTTTTAGGGTAACAGCGTACAGTACGTATTGATCTATGTCGCAAGAAATATCGGACTCAACGGATTTTGGCGCCGATGCAACGGTCATCGCATCTCCTTCATTGGAGGAATTATGGGCGAGAGCCGAAAATCTTTCCATACCCGACGACAGAAAAAAGGGGCTTCTTGCGCCGGTGCGACGATTGCCTATGGATAAGCAAGCTGCAACACTGCAAAAAATTATCCGCGGCATTGAAGCCGCTGCCGACTCCACGGTGCGCGTTGATACCGGATCAAAAACCGAGCCGACCGCTCAAGAACGTGCCGACGCATTCAGCAAAGCTGAACGGCAAGTGGCTAATACGTTTACAGACGCCGCCATTGCGAACATCGCAAAAGTCAGAGGCATATCAGAAAGGGAATGCAGACATGCGCTCAACAAAATATACGCACCAGGCTACGTCGCGGAGTAAACAGCATCATGCGGTGAGGATCGCCTTCGCGTCATCGAGTCGTTCGACGCGGACGAGTTTCTGGCGCATCTCGGACGCGCCGTCGAATCCTTTCACATAGCTGCTGAAGTGCCGGCGCATCTCGATCATTCCCCTCTTCTCGCCTTTGATTTTCACAGCCAACTCGCAGTGCTCCAGGATGAACGGAATTTTGTCCTGGAATGTGCGGGGTGTTGATTCGTTTATTCGTTTCTTCGTTTCTTCGTTTTTTCGTTGCGAATCAACGAGTAAACGAGAAAACGAGTGTGTTCGCAGGACATCGCAGATGTCCGCCATCACCCAAGGATTTCCGAACGTGCCGCGGCCGACCATCACGCCGTCGAGGTTTTTAATTTTCTCGACCGCGTCGGCCGCCGACGCGATGTCGCCGTTGCCGATGACCGGCACCGAGACTTCTTTCTTCAGTTCGTAAATCGGCTCCCAGTTCGCGCGGCCCGTGAATTTCTGATTGTAGGTGCGGCCGTGAATCGCAAACATCTGCGCGCCGGCAGCTTCGAGCGCCTTGCAGAACGGAATCAACGTCTCGTGCGTGTCCCATCCGAGACGCGTCTTCACGCTGACCGGAATCGAGACGGCCTTGAGCGTGGCATGCACAAGCTCCGCCGCGAGCTCCGGTTTGCGGATGAGCGCCGCGCCGTGACAGCTGGAGACCACCTTCGCCGCGGGGCAGCCCATGTTGATGTCGATGCCGTCGGCGCCGAGCTGCTCGATGACTTTGGCCGCTTCCAAAAAGTGCTCCGGATCATGGCCGAAAACCTGCACGATGAAGGGGCGCTCGATCGCGGGGTCAAACGCGAGCATCTCGAGTGTTTTCTTCGCTCCGAACGCGAGGGCGTCCGTACTGAGAAATTCGGTATAGACGATGCATGGTGGCGCGATCTTCTTGATGATCTGCCGGTACGACGCATCCGTCACGCCCGCCATGGGAGCAAGCGCGACGATAGGCTTGGGGGTTGTGTGCCAGCTGAAAGCAGTGTAAGGCATGGAGACGCGGAGAATACCGCACAATACTGTGCAAGAAAATGCGAGTCAAAAGCAAGGCGGAGCGCTCCAAGAAACGGCGATTTTTGCGTATTCTTTCCTCCGTGCCACGCAGATTTCAGAGTCCTCCACAGTTTGCGGCTATAGCAGGAGCTCTGCTCGGCTTCATTTTTCCGTTTGTACAACCCGCATTCGCGCAGAACGGCCCGGCATCGATCATCGATAATACGGGAAAATCTTTTGGTTGTGATTTTGTCACCGGCCGGCTGACCGCCTCCTGCGTCCCATGGTTCATCGGACACCTGATTGTCTTTGTTTTCCAGTTCATCAGCGTGCTCTTTCTGCTCAACGTGATATACGCTGGGTACCAGCTGACGATGGGTTCTATCACGGGTGACAAAGGAAAAGGAAAAGACCGACTGCAATGGTCGATCGTCGGCCTGATCGTCTCCGTCTGCAGCTTCCTGCTTCTCAACATGGTTCTTACCGTCATTCTCGGATCATGACCCCCAAGAAAAACACCGCGCACTTCACGTCCTTCCGCATCCTCGGCAAGAAAGCGCAGGGGCTTTTGCAAAAAGCCGCGGAGCTCAAGCGCAGACAGGCAAAATCAACGGCGGAGGAGAAGATCATCGAAGCCGAATCGCCGGAGAACGACCTGGTCATCCGCTTTTCCCCGCTCAGCGTCGCGCAGGCCACGTTCATCATTCTCGCGGTTCTGGCGGGCGTACTCCTGATCGTCGTTCTCAAGGATAAGCTCATCCTGATGGGTCTCGGCTTTTTCGTCGCTGCCATCATCGATCCGGGAGTCCGTGCCATGGAACGCATGGGCTTCCCGCGCGGCATCGGCGTGCTGATCCACTATTTTCTGGCGCTTTTTATCTTCCTGTTTTTGGTTGTCTCGCTCATTCCGATCATCGCGTATCAGCTGCAGCAGATCGCGATTCTGATCAATGACAGCGTGAATGAGTTCCTGAACAATCCGCAGATTTCGCTGCCGCTCCTGACACCGGAGACGAATCACAACCTCACCGAATTCGTTCATGCCACGCTGCAGAACCTGTCGATCACGCGCTTTACGGACGCGCTGCAATCGCTTTCCACTAACATGACGTCGCTGGCTCAGGGGTCGTTCTTCTACGCGACAAAGGTGGCCGGCAGCGTGCTCGATTTTATCGTCAGCATGGTGATCGTGCTGGTGCTCGCCTTCTTTATCCAGATCGAGCGCGAACATCTGCGGTCCTGGACGCGCAGTTTCTTCCCGACCAAGTACCGCTCCTACATCGATGCAAAGACCGAAGCGATCCAGCAGAAGATCAGCCAGTGGGCCAGAGGCCAGCTGCTGCTCGGACTCTCCGTCGGACTGCTCGTCTTCGTTGCGCTCAATATTTTGCGCATCCCGTATGCCACCACGCTCGGCATCCTGGCGGGATTCACGGAGTTCATCCCCTACATCGGCCCGTTCATTGCGGCCGTTCCGGCTATTCTCATCGCGCTGACCAGCGGCGGCATCATCTGGGCGCTCATCGTCTGCGGCGTGTATTACGTCGTGCAGTGGTGTGAGAACAACCTGCTCGTACCGCTCATCATGAAACGCGCGGTGGGACTATCCCCGATCGCCATCATCTTCGCCATGCTGACCGCGCTCAGCTTCCCCGATGTCATCCATCCGATCCTGGGACTCCTGCTCGCCGTCCCGGTGACCACCATCATCACTCTCTTCCTGGATGATTTTCGTCGATCAAAACCGCAATACGACCGATAAGATCCGGCATCGCACAGACGGAGGGCAAGCACGCTTGTCATCCGGCCAAAAAAACACCTTTTTTCTTCCCGCATACTTCTCCGTCTGCCACTCGCGTGGTAGAGTATTCAGAACTTAGGGACTATTGGCACTCGTAACTCTTAAGTGCCAACGCCCCTCTCCCCCATCCATTCTATGCACCCGTTCGACCGATTCACCCCCAATGCCAAACTCGCTCTGCAGATTGCGGAGCAGGAAGCGAAGACGATGCAGAGTACCTACATCGGCACCGAGCATCTTCTGCTCGGCCTCCTCTCTATTCCGAAATCACTCGCCTTCTCGATCTTCACCGGAGCCGGCGTGACGCTGGAAAACGTCCGCATTCTGCTCAAGGCATCAAAGACCGTCAGCATCGAAGGCAAGCACGTGAAGCACGGACTCTCGACCTACCTGCACACGGTGATCGAGCAGGCCGTCGTGACCGCCCACAAATTCCGCCACACCAATGTCGGTACGGAGCACCTGCTCTACGCTCTCGTCTCCACCGGCAAAAACGCCGCGACGATTCTGCTTGAGAACATGCAGGTCGATCCGGAGGATCTCAAGATGCACATCGAAGAAATGTTCGGACAGATCAGCCAGTTCAGGCAGCAAAACAGAAACGTTGAGCAATCGCTCGAGGCGTTCTTCCACGGACTGCAGGGTGCGATCGCCGGCGTCCAGCCGGGAAATACCGGCGAGCCGGAAGGGCTCAAGCGCAACAAGCGCGACGGCAACAGCAAGACGCCGGCGCTCGACTACTTCACCGACGACCTCGTCACCAAAGCGAAGGAAAACAAGATCGATCCGATCATCGGACGCGACACCGAGATCGAACGCATGATTCACATTCTCAACCGCAAGACGAAGAACAACCCCGTGCTCATCGGAGAGCCGGGCGTCGGCAAGACCGCGATCGTCGAAGGACTCGCGCAGAGAATCGCGACCGGACAGGTGCCCGACGCACTCAAAAACAAGCGCGTGCTCGTGCTGAATCTCGGCTCCATCGTCGCCGGTACCAAGTACCGCGGCGAATTCGAGCAGCGATTCGAAGACATCATCAAAGAAGCGACGCAGAGCGACAAACAGATCATCCTCTTCATCGACGAGATCCACACCGTCGTCGGCGCGGGCTCCGCGGAGGGGTCGCTCGATGCGGCAAATATCCTCAAGCCCGCGCTCAGCCGCTCCACTATCCAGGTGATCGGCGCAACGACGCTCGACGAGTACCGCACGATCGAAAAGGATCGCGCGCTCGAGCGCAGATTCCAGCCGATTCAGGTGAATGAACCGACGCCGACCGACGCTGTCAGCATCCTGAAGGGTCTCAAAGGCGCCTTTGAACAGTTCCACCACATCGCGATCGGCGACGATTCCATCGAGGCGGCCGTGCAGCTCAGCAATCGCTATCTGACGGAACGCTACCTGCCGGACAAGGCAATCGACGTGCTCGATGAAGCGGCCGCCGGCAAGAGCCTGCAGCACGCGCGCATCTCCCCCGAACTCCAGGCGGTCGAAGACAAGCTCCAGACGCTCACACTCAAGCAGCAGGAAGCGGTGAAGGAGCAGAAATATCATCAGGCGCTCAAGCTCAAGCAGGAGCAGCAGGAGCTGAAGGAAAAGCGGGATCAATTGCTCGAGGCATCTGACGGCGACAAGCGCACCCCGATCTCGATCACGCCGGATGACATCGCCGCGGTCATTGCCCGCATGACGGGCGTGCCGGTGACGAAACTGATGAAACCCGAGGCGAAGAGGCTTGCCAATCTCGAACACATCCTCCGCGCGCACGTGATCGGACAGGACGACGCCATCCGCAAAGTCGCGCGCGCCATCCGCAGATCCCGTGTCGGCATTGGAGACACGCGCCGCCCGATCGGATCATTCCTCTTCCTGGGCCCCACGGGCGTGGGAAAGACGGAGCTCGTCAGAACTCTCGCGAAGGAAGTCTTCAACCGCGATGACGCCCTCATCAAGATCGACATGTCGGAATTCATGGAACGCCACAACGTCTCGCGACTCATCGGCGCAACTGCCGGCTACGTCGGCTATGAGGAAGGCGGCCAGCTCACGGAAGCCGTGCGCCGAAAGCCCTACTCGGTCGTGCTGTTTGATGAAGTGGAGAAAGCTCACCCCGAATTCTTCAACATCCTCCTCCAGATTCTGGAAGACGGAACGCTGACCGACGGTCAGGGAAAGACCGTGGACTTCAGAAACACAATCATCGTGATGACCTCGAACATCGGCGCGGCCAAGCTCACCAAGCAGGCTGCCAAGATCGGCTTCAAGCTGGAGGACGAAGCACAGAAGGAAGAGAACGAATATGAAGCCAAGCGTGCCGAAGTCATCAGTGAACTCAAGGATAATCTGCGGCCGGAGTTCCTCAACCGCATCGATCACATCATCGTCTTCAACGCGCTCAACCAGGTGCACATCCGAAAGATTGTGAAGATGCATATGGAGGAGCTGAAGAACCGCATGAAGGAACAGGGCTACAACCTGACGATCGACCAGAAAGCGATCAACGTGCTCGCCACCGCCGGTTTTGATCCGGAATACGGCGCCAGACCGGTCCGCCGCGTGATCCAGGAAAAGATCGAGGACGAGATTGCCGAGCACATCCTGAAAGGCGTCTTCCATCCCGGCGATACCATCAAAATCGTGCGTAAAAAGGACGACCAGCTCGATTTTCTCCACGGTGAACCCGCTGAAGTGGAGCAGGACGCCGAGGAAGAAGAGCTCTCGGTCGCCTAAAAGACTCTAAAAACGGACGTTTTGGCTAGATCTAGCGAAACGTCCGTTTTTTTGCTATACTGAAGAGATTCCAAAACACACCTCTCCATGGCCATAGAATCCATCAAAATTCCGCAAAACGTCTACATTGAGGACCGCATCGTCGGTCCCCTGACGCTCAAGCAGATCATCATTGTGACGATCGGCTGCGGGTTCAGCTATGCGCTGTTCTCGATGATCAGCAAAACATACGGCGTCGTGGCGTTGCCGGTGGAGGTTCTGGTCTGGATTCCGGGCGTACTCTCATTTGTCTTCGCGTTCGTACGCATCAACGATCTCAGCATGCTGAAACTGTGTTTGCTGCTTCTTGAGCGCATGAATAAACCTTCGACGCGCACCTGGACGCCGCGCCGCGGCATCATCATCAACGTGCGCACCTTTACGACGCCGAACACAAACAAGCAGATGCAAGTCGCAACCGTCATCGAACAAAAGCAGCAGCGTATTGCGGAGCTGAGTTCCGTACTGGATCAGCCGATGAGCGGGGTGCAGGCGCCCGCGGACGATCTCTCCCCCGGCATGGAAACCCCCGAAACCGCCGCAGCAGACGCGGCAGCAATGGAAAAAGAGGCTGCACAACCCGTTCGCCGTCCGGTGAATCCGCAGCGCATCTCGGCAACACCGCTCCAGGGACAACCGGTCGACGGTGTCGCGAGCGCCGGTTCCGTCTCGATCTTCCACGACATTTCTCCCTCCAGCCATGCCTGACAAGAAAGCAAAAGACACCGTCCGGGCACGCGAGAAAGGAACGCAGAGCTCCACGCAGCGCTACCTGCCTGTCGCGGAAATCCGCAATAACACGCTCATCCTGAAAAACGGAGGGCTCCGCGCGGTGCTGGAAATCGAAGCGGTGAACTTCAATCTCAAGAGCGAAACGGAACAACAGGGCATCATCGCGGGCTATGGCGCATTCATGAACACGCTGGAGTTTCCCGTGCAAATCGTGATCCGCTCCACGCGCACCAACATCGATGATTATCTCACGCAGGTGCGGGAGATCGGCGAAAAACACGCCAACGAGCTGCTGAAAAATCAGACGCTCGCCTATGCGGCATTCATGCAAAAGCTCATCGAAATGGCGAACATCATGCAGAAGCGTTTCTATGTGATCATTCCGATGGATCACATGGTGCGCCAGAAGACCATCTTCGAGCAGTTCTTCGACTGGATCCATCCCGATGATTCTTCGGGCAAAGCTTCCGTCCGCACGCACGAATTCACGCAGGCCGCCGGCAAACTTACTGAGCGCGTCGACCTCGTGTCCTCGGGCCTGTCCAACATCGGGCTCCATGTGAAGCGCCTGAACACGCGGGATCTGATCGAGCTGCTCTATCAGGTCTACAATCCCAAGACGAGTCAGAAACAGAAGATCCCGAAGAAGGAGGAAGATTTGAATCTGGAGAAGAATGCGCTGTGATTGTTGGTTTTTGGTTACTAGTTTTTAGTTATTGGTTCACTTAGGAATACAACGAATAACCAGTAACCAATAACTAATAACCGATACGGCAATTGACAACCTTCCTTCACGTCTTCATAATACCCAACGAAAGCCCCGTTGCTCGTGCAAGGACGGCGCCTTCTCTCCTTATTCCTCCCGCTTGCACCCCTGTTTTTTATGTCCCCCCAAACCACTCTCAGCCCCCGGGCGCAGAACGCCTTCATGGAAGAACTCATGAAGTCGTCTCCCCCGATTTTCAGACCCCGACCCGGCGAACTCGTCGAAGGTAAGGTTGTTTTCCGCGGCAAGAACAAGCTGCTTCTCGATATCGAAGGCGTCGTGACCGGCATTATCTCCGGCCGCGAACTGCGTGATTCATTCAACACGTTCAAAGACCTCAAACTCGGCGACGATGTTGCCGCCCTCGTCCTCGAAGACGAGAACGATGAAGGTCTCGTGGTCCTCAGCCTCCGCATGGCATCCCAGCGCAAAGCATGGGACAAGTTCCACAAGCTCATCGAGAGCGAAACAACGATGAAATTTACGGCTCAGGAAGCCAACAAGGGCGGTCTCATCGCCAACATCGACGGCATCCGCGCCTTCCTGCCGGTCTCGCAGCTCGCTCCGGTCAACTACCCGCGCGTGAACAACGCGGATTCCAGTGAAATCATCTCCCGCCTTCAGAAATTCGTCGGTCACACCTTCACGGTGAAGATCGTCACGATGGATGAGGAAGCGGGCAAAATCGTCGTCTCCGAGCGCGATGCAATGGCCGAGGAGCGCGCAAAGGCTCTCGAAGGTCTGCACATCGGCGACGTTAAGGACGGCATCGTCTCCGGCATCGTGAAGTTCGGACTCTTCGTCACCTTCGACGGACTCGAAGGCCTCGTCCACATCTCCGAAATCGCCTGGGGCCACGTGAAGAATCCTGCCGAATACGCGGAGATGGGTGACCGCGTGAAGGTGAAGGTGATCGGCGTCGACGGCGACAAGCTGAGCTTATCTATCAAACAGCTCACGAAGGATCCGTGGGAAGAAGTGGCCGAGCGCTACCCCGTCGGCAAGAAAGTGTCCGGCACGGTCGTACGATTCGCCGATTACGGCGCCTTCCTCCGCCTTGAGAAGGACATCAACGGCCTCGTGCACCTCTCCGAAATCGCCCACCACAAGGTGACGGATCCGGGCGAAGTACTCACGATCGGCCAGAAGATCGAGGCGCAGGTCATCAACATCGACGTCGACGAGCGCCGCATCGGCCTCTCCATCAAAGCTCTCCAGCCGATCGACAAAGAGACGCTCGAGCGCATGAAGCGCGAGCAGGAGGAAGCGAAGGAAGAAGGTACCAAGGGCACCGAAGGGACCGAGGTGACCGAGGGATTTGTTGCTTCCAAGGACGGCAAGAAGTACTACCCGGCAGACTCTGCCGCCGGCAAGAAGATCAAGGACGAGAACCGCGTGAGCTTCAAGACGGCCGAGGAAGCCGAAGCCGCGGGCTACAGTGCGTGACGATGTAGAGGACATAGAGGGTAAAGAAGATGAAGAGGAAATCTTCTTCTTTCCCCTCTTTTTCTTCTCTATCCTCTCTACCCTCGATGAAAGCCTTCATCTTCGACTTCGACGGCGTAATCGTGGACAGCCAGCGGCACTGGGACAGTTTCACGCTCACACACATCCGCAGTTTCATTCCAAGCTGGACGGAAGCGGACAACCAGCGGCAGCGGGGGCTTAGCAACGTCGACACGCATGCGATGCTGGTACAGGAATACGGGCTGACGCACTCGCTGGAGGAATTCATGACGACGCTTAACGCGCATATCGAAAATTTGTACGATAACGTGCGGCTTTTTGACGGCGTCGATGCGCTGCTCAAGCGACTGTCCTCGATGAACATCCCGGTCGGACTCGCAACGGCCTCACGCGCACAATGGGTTCTGCCCGTGCTTGAGCGCCACGGCATACATCACCATTTTCAGGCAGCCTCCACGATGGATGATGTAATGAAATCCAAACCCGACCCGGAGGTGTATCTGCGCACTGCACGCGAACTCAAGGTTGATCCCCGCCTTTGCGTCGCGCTCGAAGATTCCACCTTCGGCATACGATCTGCAAAATCCGCCGGCATGACGGTCATCGGACTGCGACATGCCTATGCCACGGAAGATTTGTCGCTGGCGGACAGGATCATCGATCATCCGGACGAGCTCACGACGGAGATATTGAAAATGCTTTAACACCGCATCCGCGGAGGGATGCGGCTAGTCATTTTATACATATATAACCACCAGCAGCACCGCTCCGTCGGTGCGGCAATCGGAATCAAATTTCGTGCTGCGACAAAAAATGCAGATGCAGGTAAAAGACTTCCTGCCCGCCGCCTTTGCCGACGTGGAACGTGAGTTTGTAGCCGTCGATCCCCTTCTGTTTGGCGAAATCCCGCGCCTTGAGGATCAGCATGCCGGGAATATCGGCGGTCTCCTCCGTCACATCGTGAATCGATGCGACGAATCGTTTCGGAACAAACAGCAAATGTGTCGGCGCCTTGGGATGAATGTCACGGAACGCGACAACATCGTCGTCTTCATAGACGATATCCGCGGGGATCTCACGCGTGAGGATTTTGTGGAAGATGGTGCGTTCGTCGGACATGTTCGCAGTGTAAACCGTAGGGACATGGCATGCCATGTCCCTACAAAAAAAGGCCTCGTAAAACGCCCTGAAACCCACCAAAAGAAGGCCGGTTTTGATTGAAAAAAACGGTCAGAAATGGGATAATAGACATAGATGGCAAACACCACACCGGAGAAGGGCCTGAGCACCGCACCGTCCGTCACACCGGACAGCGCGCCTGCAGTTGTCGTGCAGCCGAGCCGCGTCGAATTCGCGTCGCTGCTTGACGGTATCGGCAAGATGTCCGAGCAGACCGGGGAAGACCGCAGCGGCGACTGGAGCGGAAGCGGCGGTGCCGTCGCCACAACTGGAGGACGTCAGTCGACGCAGGCAACCATGACCGCCCGCGATCTCGCGATCGCGAATCTCCCCGAGCCGGCAGTGATGCAGAAGGAGCTGGAGAAGCACATTCAGGAGGAAGTGAAAAACCTGCGTCGCCAGGCCAAAACGATCGCGCGCATCGGCAGACCCGGGGCCGCCTACAGATTGAACCAACTCTACGCCCGCATCCATCGCTTGAACGCGATGCTTGCGAGCATCTTCGACGCATCGGTCGACGTCGTGAAGCGCCTCTTCATTCGCGTCTTCATCGATAAGCAGACGATTCAATAAGTTATAGGGCTAGGGTGAGGGCTAGGAAAAAAGATATTAAAAAAATTCAAAACTTCCTAACCCTTGCCCTATCACCTAGCCCTATTCTTGATGATGCTTCTTGTGCCTCGCTTTTTCCTCGATGAACCCGTTCACCCACTCGAGCGCTTTGTCCGTCATGGAGAGCGGCTTCATAATCACCGCTTCGACTTCCTCCGTGATACCCTCAATACGTCGCAGCACCTTGCGCAAATCGACCACGATGAAGATGACGTGATAGAGCACGACAATGATCATGATCGCGACCGCGATGTAGAGTCCCTGCAAAATGTCCGTGGAAGACCAAGTCATAGAAGAGAGTACGTGCTACACTACTGAGACGTATGAGGCCGCGCAATCTTTTGCAACATATCATGGGCCTACCGCGCAATCTGATTGTGCTTATGATCACGGGCTACCAGCACACGCTTTCGCCCGATCACGGACCGCTGAAGCACCTCTACACCTACGGCTACTGCCGCCACTCCCCGACCTGCTCGCAGTACGCCAAGGAGCAGATTCAAAATCGCGGACTTTTCATCGGCGGCCTGCTCGCTATCAAAAGAATCCTCTCCTGCAATCCGTTCACGAAGCCGTCGGATGCGCGAATTCGTGAGATTATTGCAAAAACAAGCGACTTCACAGACCATCGAAAAACCGTATAATACGTCCGGCGGAGGATCCTCTGATCTCTCTGGATCTTCTGTTTCCCTCGATTCTTCACTCAAGCGGGTATCGTACAGTGGTAGTACATCAGCCTTCCAAGCTGAGGATGCGGGTTCGATTCCCGCTACCCGCTCCACGAACGAAGTGAGTGGAGCTTCCAAGCTCACAAACAAGGAGCGCATCAAGCATGCGACGCAGTTTTTGGCTTGGAGGGCAGTACCTTTAGGTGCTACCCGCTCCATCTCATGTGCGTCTTTCGCTGTGCTACACTCTGCTCATGAGAAAACTGATCATGTGGAACGTCGTGACTCTGGACGGATGCTTCGAGGGTGAGAAGAGTTGGGATCTGTCATTCCACCAAATCGTGTGGGGAGAGGAATTGGAGCGATTCGTCATCGAGCAACTGCAGACCGTCGGCACGATTGTGTTTGGGAAGACGACCTACGAAGGCATGGCCGCTTACTGGCAGAACGAAAAAGATGAAACGGCCGAATATATGAACAGCCTCCCGAAAGTCGTCTGCTCCTCGACTATCGAGAAAGCAGATTGGAATAACTCCACGATCGTGCGGGATGCAGCGACCGAGATTCCAAAACTGAAAAAGCAAGAGGGCAAAGACGTGTTCGTGTTCGGCAGCGGCAACTTGTCCGAAACACTGATGAAAGAGCGTCTGTTTGATGAGTATCGGCTGCTCATCGCGCCGGTCTTCCTCGGCAAGGGAAAGAAACTCTTTGCGGACGGACTTCCCTATCAGAAACTCACGCTGCTCGAATCAAGGCCGCTCGCAACAGGCGGCATCATCCTGCGATATGCCCATGTTACAGATGAAATTCGGCATTGAATGCATTATGTTTGATACAATCATTCCATGAGCAAACGAGATATTTCGGAGGGGGTGGTGCATACAGTGCCGGCAGATTTACGAAAAGCACTCACATCCGACAAGTCGGCATTGGCACAATGGGAAGATATAACACCTCTTGCGCGCAACGAGTGGATTTGTTGGGTGGAATCGGTCAAGACGCCGGAAACGCGACGCGAACATGTGGAACGGGTCTGTTCGGAGCTGAAAGAAGGGATGCGCCGTCCGTGTTGTTGGATGGGCTGTATACATAGAAAAGATAAACCGTTAAGTGCATCGCAAAAATTCCTACTCAAGAAAAAGTCGAGCAAAGGCAAACGAACTGCTCCGTAGCGGGCTGAGGGGGGAATTTGATGGTAAAATTTTCACATATTCGCCTCCGGCGCTTCGGATTTGATTTGCTCCAGAACCGCATCCGCCACCTGCTCCGGCGTGTCGACCGTCATGCCGGGGCGGCCGGCGCTCGAGACGTATTTTTCCCCGAGTGCGTTCTGCCCAAACTCCGTCGCGGTCATCTTGGGGTGAAAGACGGCCACGACAATGTGATCGGGTTCCAGTTCCTGACGAGCGGTCAGCGAGAGTGCATTGAGCGCATACTTGGTTGAGGAATACGCCGCGAGATGCGGATAGTAATTCTTGGAGACCATCGAGCTGATGTTGAGGATCATTCCCCCGCCCTGATCCCGCATCACCGGAATCACCTGCTGCATCGCCTGCAGAACCCCAAAGACATTGAGTTCCATGATCGAGCGATAATCATCGAGGTCGATCGATTCGACCGGCGAGCGCATGCCCTGACCGGCATTGTTGATGAGGATATCGATGCGGCCGCACTGCTCCTTCGCCTGCATGATCAGGTTCGCGATGTCCTCTGCTTTGCGCATGTCTGCGGGAATCACGATCGATCCGGGCAACTCCCTGGAAATTTCTTCGAGCTTATCTGCAGAACGCGCAGAGAGCACGACCTTCGCTCCCGCTTCGGAGAGTTTCTGTGCAATGGCGAGTCCGATGCCGTGCGACGCGCCGGTGACGATGGCGACTTTGTCCGCAATCTGCATACACAGAGGGTAACACAGATGCTGACGGATCAGCAGACGTCGATCTGTCAGAAAACGACCATCAGAGAATGGCCGCAAGCTTGTCGAGCTGCTGATTCCAACCCATCGTCGCGTTCTCGACCATTTCCGTCGGGTGCCCCTGATGCACGACAGTCAGCTTCGTCTTGCCGTTTCCCATATCTTCAAACGTGACGGTGACGATCATTTCATCCGCCCACGTGCCCGGCATACCGACGGAATTCGGAGAAATGTAATTGCCGTCTTTGTCGGCGAAGTGGTCCGTCGCGACGATCTTTTGCATCGGCACGATCTCGCGGAATTCCCCCGCGCTCCACATATCCATGTCGAACGGTGAGCCCTTCGGCCCGTGCATCGCGTACAGATACTTGCCGCCAACGCGGAAGTCGATCTGTACATGAGGAGCTGTGAAATCCTTGGGACCCCACCACTTCTTGATGTGATCGGATTGCGTCCACGCTTCCCAGACGCGCTCCACCGGAGCATCGAAGGTGCGGGTGATGACGAGATCGGTGTCAACATTATGAGCGGTCATGAGAGAAAGAGAAAAGAAATAGAAATCAGGCTGCGAGGAATTGATCGAGCTTCTCCCAGGTGCCGGCGAAGCCCTGCTCCATGCCGGCCTGCGCGCCTTCGAACGCTTTGATTTCTTCGGCGGAGGCGTTGATCGGGTGTCCGCGCAGCGTGAGCAGGGTCTTGCCATCCTGCTCTTCGAGCGTGAGTTCATTGATGATCTCAAGCGGCCACACGGGAATCCACGGATTACCGGTCGTGCCGCCGTTTTCATCGGAGAATGCATTGATGAAGACGAGTTTGTTCGGCGCATCGACTTCTTTGTAGACGAATTTCGCCCAGAGAAGTTGCGGCTGACCGGGCGCCGCCGCCATGTTGTAGAGACACATGCCATCGGGCTTCAAATCAAAACGCATGATGGTCACCGCACTCCCCTTCGGGCCCCACCACTTTTGAAAGCTCTGTGCATCAGTCCATGCCTTCCACACTTTTTCAATCGGTGCGTCGAACGTGCGGGTGATCAGGACTTCTTTGCCGGTATACGGATACTTCTGGGAAATGGCCATACTTATTGGGGAAGAGAATGAAGATACTGTTCAAGGCGATCGAGACGGTCGTTCCAGAGCGCTTCATAGCTACGCAGATAATCGCTGGCTTCCATGAGAGCATTGGGAGACAGCGTGACGAGATACATTTTCCCGTCACGGTGTTTCTGAATGAGCTTGGCGTTCTCGAGCACCTTGAGGTGCTTGGAGACGGCGGGGAGAGAAAGATCGTAGGGCTTCGCGATGTCCGTCACCGACATCTCCTTCTTCGCATTGCGCTTGAGGATGTCCCTGCGCGTGGAGTCGGAGAGAGCCCCGAAGATCAGGTCGAGTTCAGAGTCGAGAGAGGAATAACGTTTAACCATTTGGTTAAATGATAATGAGCGAACAGCAAGCGGTCAATGGAAATTTTTCCCATATTGATTTCGGGCCAGAACAGGGATAAAGATGGATATATGCCACGGCGAAATAGATCCGGCACACCCAGTGTGGAAGAGATGAACGACGATGATTTGGTATCGTATTTGGAAGGCAGCCCGGAGATTCTCGACGCACATTACAGGCTGCTGCAAAAACGGATTCTGCATATGCAAGGAGGCTTGTATGAGCGCGCGGTACGCGTGACCATGCGCGGAAGTAAACAAGAAAAATCCACCGGCCATCACTTTTAAAGAAGTACCCTGCAAGAATCCCCCGCTCTCCGCGTCTCAAGACATGGTATTTCTTTCCGTATGTTTCTATGTCACCACGCGGCAGCAAATCCAAGTATACGGCCAAGCAGAAAAGGATGGCCGAGCACATCGAAGAAGGCTACGAAAAACGCGGCGTCAGCCGCAAGAAGGCGGCATCGAGAGCCTGGGCGACGGTGAACAAGGCGACCGGCGGCGGCAAGAAAAAGGGCGGCTCGGGCAGAGGAAAAAAGACGAACAAGAGCCCGATGAAGAAGGGCGGCAAACGCGGCGGCAAAAGAATGGGCATGAAAGGAGGAAAATGAGGCACCTCTCTTGAATTCGGAAAAAGGACTGATACAGTGAAAGACTCATTTTCTCCCATCCTCTATGCTGGACAATAACGCAAGCAACACCTTCGCAGGACTCTTCAATAACCCGCCGCAGCAGCGCCCCGAGAGCGACAAACCGCCGGAAACGGTGATGCCGCCGGAACCCAGCTCCGTGGTGGAAGATACGGATGCCGATCTGCCGATGGTCATCCCCGCACCGATGGATGCGCCGGTGGAAGGACGCGAACCGCTGACGCAGATGAGCAAGCCCAAGCAGGAAACGAAGCGCAAGGCCAAGGCCGCGCCGGCAAAGAAACCGGCTAAAGCCAAGAAAACAAAGCCGGCGAAAAAGGCAAAGCCCGCCAAGAAGGCCAAGCCTGCCAGGAAAGCCAAGAAGACGCCTGCACGGGCAAAGAAAGCGAAGAAGCCTGCTCGCAAAGCGGCCGGCAAAAAGACCACGAGGAAGCCGGCACGGAAGACGGCTCCGAAAAAGAAATCCGCAAGCCGCAAGGCACGAGCCTCAAGCAAGAAAACGATCAGGAAAGGAGCGAAGAAGGCCAAGAGCTCCGTGAAGAAGGCAAAAGCAAAGACGCGCGGCAAGAAGCGCCGCTAAATCCCTCTTACCAAGCAAACAAACGCTCCGAGCCACACTCGGGCGTTTTTTTGATGCGTCAAGATGAAGCCGGTCAGAGAATCACGTCACGAGCGTCATACAAAGCAGAACACCTTACCCTTTCCCCATTTTTTATGGACTTCATCTGGTTTCTCATCATCGGCGGCATCGCAGGCTGGATCGCAGGTGAAATCATGCGCGGCCACGGATTCGGCATTCTCGGAAACATTGCGGTCGGCATCGTCGGCGCGCTCATCGGTGGATTCCTCTTCGGTGCCTACGGACTCGTGGGATCGCTGATCTCGGCGACGGTCGGTTCGATCATTCTGCTCTTCATTCTCAACCTGATCGGACGACGCACCGCTTAATGTATGGCAGACGATAAAGCGAAAAAATCGGCCAACGACGCACGGCGGATCGCCAAAAGTATCCGGTCCGCCGCGCGTTCGAAGGCATGGGAAGCCAATCGGCGTACTTTGCGTGAAGCCGTAACGGCAGCCATCGAAGAAACGGATTCTCAGAAGAAAAAATAATTTCCCCCTGAAATATGGCAGATGATGATGTCAAAAAAGCGGCAGAAGAAGCGAAGAAAGCGGCAGAAGAAGCGAAAAAAGCTGCTATCAAAGAAGCGGAGAAAAAAGCCGACGAAGCGAAAAAGAAAGCGGTCGACGAAGCGCGGAAGGAAGCCGAGAAGATGAACAACCAGGAGGAGTCGCTTTCCACCGGTGAAGGCGGCCGCGAGAAGAAGGACGTCGGCGACTGGTCGATGCTTTGAAATGAAAAATTCAAAATTGAAAATGTAAAATGATGGAATTCTTCTTTCATTGTACATTCCACATCTTACATTCTACATTTCGCCTATGCCCGACATCGAACTCCCCGACCTTGATCCGAAGATCGCCGCGAATGACGCGGGGCTTCGCTACGTGTCTGATCTCACGCCGGGCATCCGCCGCAAGCGTAAAGGCAGCGGATTTTTCTACGTGGATCCCAACGGCAAACGGGTGACGGACAAAGCAACGCTCAAACGCATCCGCAATCTCGTGATTCCGCCGGCGTGGGAAGATGTCTGGATTTGCGCGTCCCCGAACGGACACATCCAGGCAACGGGGCGCGATGCACGGGGCCGCAAACAGTATCGCTATCACAGCAAATGGAGAGAGATCCGCGACCGTACGAAGTATGACAAGCTCATTTCTTTTGGCTTTGTACTGCCGAATATCCGTAAGCGAGTTTTTGAAGATCTGCAACGCGCGCAGCTGTCGCATGAAAAAGTGCTGGCAACCGTGGTCAGACTTCTCGACGTCACACACATGCGCATCGGCAACGAAGAGTACGCGGAGGAAAACCATTCGTACGGACTCACGACGCTGCAAAGCAAACACGTATCGATCGCGGGCCCCGAGATTCATTTTTCCTTCCGCGGCAAGAGCGGCGTCGAGCAGGAGATCGATGTCCAGGACCGCCGCCTCGCCCGCATCATTCGGCAGTGTCAGGAACTGCCCGGACACGAGCTCTTTCACTATCTGGATGAACGCGGGCGCAAACGACCGATCGGCTCCGAAGACGTCAACGATTATCTGCGGGCGGCGGCCGACGAGGAGTTCAGCGCAAAGGATTTTCGCACCTGGGGCGGCACCGTGCACGCGGCGCAAGTACTGCTCGAGTTCGGCGATGTCACGGATGAGAAAGAATGCAAACGATGTCTGGTCGAGGCGGTGAAGGCGGTCGCGGGCGTGCTCGGCAACCGGCCGGCCACCAGCCGGAAGTACTACATCGATCCGCGCATTTTCGATGCGTTCGAAAGACGGGAATTGACGCGACTCTTGAAGCGCTACGTGGAGCGAAAAACCCGAGAAAACCCCTATGCATTGAGACCGATTGAGAAGGGCGTGCACAAAATCTTGCAGGAAACGAAAAACATGTGACAGATATAAAATAATTGGAACATCTTTCGTACCTTTGACCAGTCTGAGAGCGTAGGCAAAAAACGTATTTTTCGGTATAATCAGAAGATTTGTGAACATCGTGAAAAGTGCGAATCACAAGCCAAAAAAATACACACAGACATGCCGCTGCACTCGCTCATGTTCGGCTGGGAATATCCGCCTCTGCACTCTGGAGGATTGGGTGTCGCATGTCAGGGTTTGGTGCGCGGACTGATGCATCATGGCGTGCGGGTGACGCTCGTGCTGCCGACCGCCGCCGATGAAGACGGCGTCACGACACTGAGCCCATCCGATGAGGCATCGATCATCCGCTACGTGAAAAGCACACTGCAACCGTATGAAGGATTGGAGGAATATGCCAAACGCGTGATCAGCGGCGGAGCTGTCGGGGAGGACATCCGCGAACTCTACGGACCGGACCTCGGTACTGCCGTCGAAAAATTCGCGGACATGAGCGTGGCGATGACATCAGATATCCAGCCGGACGTGATCCACTGCCACGACTGGATGACCTACGGTGCGGGGATCCGCGCGAAGGCGTATCACAAGGTGCCGCTCGTCATGCACATCCACGCGACGGAATTCGACCGCACGGATTTCCATCCGAACCAGTGGATCGCCGAGCGTGAAAGGCAGGGATTCCTGGCGGCGGACAAAGTGATCGCAGTGAGCCAGTACACGAAGAACGTGCTGATCAAACACTACGGCATCGATCCGGACAAAATCGCCGTCGTCCACAACGGCCACGATCAGGCGATGATTGAACACGAGGATACGACCGGTGATGAAAAACGCCCCCCGCTCGTCCTCTTCCTCGGACGCCTCACGATTCAGAAAAATCCCGTGCAGTTTTTGGAGATGGCCAGAGTGGTGCATGAGATCAATCCGGACGTGCAGTTCGTGATGGCCGGCGACGGCGCGATGCTGCCCGAGCTGATGGAGAAGGCGTGCCACATGGGTCTCACCGACTGCATGACCTTCACCGGCAGAGTGAACCGCACGGGCGTGGATGCACTCTACCGGCAGGCCAATTGCTTCGTAATGCCGAGTATCAGCGAGCCGTTCGGACTGGTCGCGCTCGAGGCGATCGGCAACGGCGTGCCGGTGATCCTTAGCAAGCAGTCCGGCGCAGCCGAGGTGGTCGAGCATGCGTTCCACGTGGATTTTTGGGACACCGAGCGATTCGCCGACTGCATCCTCACGGTCCTTCGCGAGCAGCCGCTCGCGGAGCAGTTGATCGCCGAAGCGCCGCGCGTGCTCTCGAAACTCAACTGGCAGAATCAGTCCGGCGCCGTCGTCTCGCTCTACCAAGATCTCATTTCCTAATCGAACCCTAACCCTAACCCTAACCCTATGTCCGCTCCCCTCGTCTGCTTCTACTTTCAGGTCCACCAGCCGTACCGCCTGCAGGACCTTCGCGCCCGTCACATCGGGAGTAAGGACATCACGTACTTCGATGACGACAAAAATCGCGCGATCTTCCGCAAGGTCGCGGAGAAGTGCTACCTGCCGACGAATAAGCTGATGCTCGATCTGCTCAACGCCTATCCGTGGTTCTCGATCAGCTATTCACTGTCGGGCGTGTTTCTCGATCAGTGCAGAGAATACGGACAAGACGTCCTCGAGTCATTCCAGGCTCTCGCAAACACCAATCGCGTGGAATTCCTCGCCGAGACGTACTACCACAGCCTGAGTTCGATCAAGTCGCTGCCAGAGTTCTGCCAGCAGGTGACCAAGCACGTGAAGACGATCCAGGAACTTTTCGGCCAGACTCCGCGGGTGTTCCGCAATACCGAACTCATCTTCAATAACGAGATCGCGCAGATCACGCGCATGATGGGGTTCAAGGGAATCATCGCGGAAGGCGCCGATCATCTGCTGCGAAACCGCACGCCGAACGTCCCGTACGAGCCTCCCCGATTCCGACTCGCCCCCGACAAAGAGAAAGCGATCCGTGCCAACCGGCCGCTCCCGATGCGCAGCGATGAAGTGCACATTCTGCTCAAAAACTATCGCCTGAGCGATGACATCGCGTTCCGTTTCTCGGACCGCAACTGGGCGGCATTCCCGCTCTTTGCAGACACCTACGCCGAGTGGCTGGGTTCGAACCAGGGGCACTCGATCAACCTGTTCATGGACTACGAAACCTTCGGCGAACACCAGTGGGAATCCACGGGCATCTTCGACTTTATGCGGTCATTGCCGGAACAGATGGAACGCAAAGGCATGAAAACCGCGACGCCGTCCGAGGTGCTCGATGCATGGAAAGATGCGAACCACACCGAAACCTACGACGTGCACACGACGATCTCGTGGGCCGACATGGAGCGGGATCTGTCCGCCTGGCAGGGCAACCACATTCAGAAGTCCGCACTCGACGCCGTGTATGCGCTCGAGAAAGCGATCAAGGATTCCGGTGACGCTGAGCTGCTCGAAACGTGGCGGAGGCTTCAGACATCGGATCACTTCTACTACATGTGCACCAAGTACTGGAGCGACGGAGACGTGCACAAATACTTCAGCCCCTATGATTCCCCGTATGAAGCGTACCGCAGATTCAGCCACGCACTCTGTGACTTGCGTTCGCGCGTCACAGAAATTGAAAATGGAAAAGTGAAAATGGAAAATTCCGTTTCTACAAGCGGCTCTCAAATTATATGAGTCCTGCATTTTCAATTCTCAATTTTTAATTTTCAATTCTCCCTATGCCCCGCCAACTCGTCCTCGGCAACGGCACGCTCCTCGCATCATTCGACGAACACCTGCAGATGCGCGATCTCTATTTTCCGTACGTGGGAATGGAAGATCACACGACGTTCGGCACGGTGCACCGCTTGGGCGCGTTCGTGGAGGGCAAGGGATTTTCCTGGGTGAGCGACGGCACATGGACAGTCTCACTCGGCTACAAACTCGAGACACTCGTCGGAAACTGCGTCCTGAAAAATGATCGCCTCGGCATCGAGATGACGGTCGAAGACTGCGTGCATCCGGTGCATGATATTCTGCTGCGCCGCTTCTCCATCAAGAGCACCGACGGTCAGGAAAAAACCGTGCGTCTGTTCTTTCATCATGACTTCCACATCTACGGCGATAATCAGAAGGACACCGCGTTCTACGAACCCTACACGAACTCCGTCATCCACTACCGCCAGTCGCGCTACTTTTTGATCGGCGGCCAGACGGATAATCCGCAGGAATGTTTCGTGGGACACAGCGGCTCCGAATACGACTCGGTGCTCCACAGCATGAAACGCATCGGCTCGTGCGGCATCTCGTCGTTCTCGGTGGGCAAAGCGAATTACCGCGGGCTGCTCGGCACGTGGAAAGACGCCGAAGACGGCATCCTCGAAAAAAACACCATTGAGCAGGGATCGGTCGATTCCACCGTCGCGATCCACTCCATCGTAAAACCCGACAAAGCAACCGACGTGATCATGTGGCTGTGTCTGGGAAAAACGCTTGATGACGTGGTTGCACTGCAGCAGACCGTGCTCGAGGAAACACCCGAGCGTCTCACCAGAAACACGGTGAACTACTGGAAGAGCTGGGTGAACAAGGAACACGTCGACTTCGGCTCGCTGCCCTCGGATATCGTCGACCTCTTCAAGCGCAGCCTGATGATGGTGCGCCTGCACGCCGACAATCATGGCGGCATCGTGGCGGCGGCCGACAGCGATATCATGGCCTTCAACCGCGACACCTACACGTACGTCTGGCCGCGCGACGGCGCGTTCGTAAGCCTGGCGCTCGACGCGGCGGGCTACAGCGAAGTCTCTCGCAGGTTCTTTGAATTCTGCGCGAAGGTGCAGGAACCCGACGGCTACCTGCTGCACAAATACAACCCCGACGGATCGGTCGGGTCGTCGTGGCATCCGTGGTTCCGCGACAACGAACCGCAGCTGCCCATTCAGGAGGACGAAACTGCGCTCGTTATTTATGCACTCGACAAGCATTTCCAGCGGACCCAGGACTTTGAATTCCTCCAGGAGATTTTTGAAAAGTTCATCAAAAAAGCCGCACAGTTCCTCTGCGATTTCCGCGAAGAGGAAACCGGTCTGCCGCTGCCGAGTTATGATTTGTGGGAAGAGCACCGCGGCATTTTCAGCTATACCGTCGCGACGGTGATCGCGGGCCTGCAGGCTGCGGCGAACATGGCGCAGATGCTCGGGCACGTGACGCATTCCGAGCGCTATCATCAGGTCGCCGATGACATGAAGCAGGCGCTCGTCTTCCATTTGTTCGATGAAAAAGAGCAGCGCTTCCTGAAGAAGATCAAACGCAAAAACGGACAGACGATCGAGCGCGACCTGACGCCGGATGCGTCGCTCGCGATGATCTGGAAACTGAACGTGCTGCCGCCGGACGATCCGCGCGTCGTCTCGACGATGACGCAGCTGCAGAATCTGCTCAGGGTGAAGACGAACATCGGGGGCCTCAGCCGCTATACGGTCGATCACTACCAATCCGTCACGCAGCCGACGAATGACGTTCCGGGTAACCCCTGGATCATCACGACGCTCTGGGACGCGCAGTGGCAAATCAGCAGAGCCAAGTCTCTCGATGATCTTGGCCCCGCGCGCGCGGCGCTCGAATGGGCGAAGACATATGCGTCGGCAGCGGGCATTCTTGCCGAACAATTGAATCCGTTCACGGGCGCTCCTCTCTCGGTTGCACCGCTCACCTGGAGCCACGCGACGTACGTGGAGACGGTGCTGCAGTATGTGAAAAAAGAAAAGGAATTGAAGAAAATGGGCTGATGAACGCCGACTCGATGTGCAAATAGCGAAAAGCCGCAAGTCCAGGTGGACCTGCGGCGGGAGTCTTCACGACCACCAATAAGGAAAGGAATCCTTATTTTTTCTTCATGAGCGCACGGATCCTCTGCCACTCCCCATGTGGCAGTTGCACATCGATGGCATCTGCCAGAGCTTCGAGATCATCAAGACGCCGAGAGAAAGCGGCGCCGCGCAATCCTCTATCGAAGAGATCAAGGGCATACCAGGTGATGTCTATCTTACAATTGGCCCGGACGAGTATATCAATCGAGGTCCTTTCTTTAGGATCTTGATCTTTGATCAGATCATCGTAGCCCGGAAACAACGTCCGCAGAAGAACATGCTTCAACGCAGCCGCTTGTGTTGCTGCATCGCCCTCCCCACAGTGCGGACCGTTCAGTGTTGCGAGCGCCAGATGGACTTTTTTCCGACGAAGAGTCGGCTCTGTCTCTTCCTGAGCCTCACCGAGCAATTCCCCGATCAACTCCGCCTCACGAAGATTTGCATCATGCAATTTTGCTTCCAAGAGGCGGATTTTTTCCTGAAGCGCTCCGTCGTCTTCGGCTAACGCGGCCGATGAAACAAACAGCACGACGAGACATGCGAATATGCGTCTCATTAGACTTCCCTTCCAAAATAATGATGTGAAAATCTCGAGCAGCACAGTTGCTGCTTTGTATATTTTATATAATAATTAAATATTGTCAAACATGCGGAAAATGTATGACACACCATGCGATGATTTTTACAATTTCTGATGACGCCGTGACGAGACGAATGATGCTACAGTGATCCTGTGCGACGTATGTTGCTTGTGACGGCGTTTGTCGCGGCCATTCCGATGGCCGTCTTTGCGGCATCGGGATCGGGAACAACCACGGGAAGCGGAGATACGATGCAGACAAACAGCATCGCGACGCTGCCCGCGGATACCGGCGCGCTCGTGCAGCTGCGCCTTCGGCAACTGATGACGGATCTGAGCGATCATCCCGTCTTTGATGCCGCACCAATGCCGCCGCAGGCAAAGATCGACGGATGGGAATCGGACGTCGACCGCTACCGGGAGCGCAGCACGCAGTTCCGCAGCCAGTGCCAGATGTCGATCCGCAGTGCCAACAGAGACACGATCATGCAGACCGCGGACACCTGTCTGCGCGGCGATCTGATGGAGGAGTTGTCATTCCTCCGGCAGGAGCGTGAGAACATCGTTTCACTGCCGGGCCTGACTCCCGTGGTTGCATCCGGTGCAACCGTGAACATTGACGCGCTGATGTCCGCCGAGATGACGGTGGTGAACGCGATTGACGCCAAGCTCTACACGCAGATCGATCAGCTGAAGGACGTGAAGCAGAAACTGACGACCCAGTACCGGACCCCGGCCTGGCTTGCGATGCTGCAGGTCCGGGCGGACCGGAACTTGACATGGATTCATTATATGTCAGAAAAGTTACACGATGTATTGGCAACGGGATCGGGAACGGCATTGATCAATAACAGCGCCCTGGATGCCATCGAATGCCTGGATTCAGCCAAAAACATGCTTCGCGGAGTCGTCTCCGCGACCGATCTTGCGCAAGCCGGCAGCGGATACACTGCCGCGCAGAACGGCTTGACGGATTGTCGGTCGGAATTGTGGACCGTTGCTCACCTCAAAGAGCGCCAGCTGGGCTCCTCGACTGCCACGGGGGCGTTGGCAGGCACGGGAAAATAGTCCGGGAAAAGAGTGATTAGAAAATAACCCATCCTGATACACAACTTCCCAGGGGGTTTCCGGAGTTCTAAGCTCGGCCTTCCCCTATGGAACCCCGACGCCTTCGCCATCGCATAGAATACACAAAAAACAAGCATTCGCGTGCGATTTGCAAGGGCGATACGATCATCATCCGCCTGGCCAGGAATCTGTCGAAGGCCGAGGAACAGGAGCACATCCAGTCGCTGCTGCGGCGTATGACGCACCTGGTGCTTGAGGAGCGCGAAAAGAAAGCGATCGATCCGTTCCGGCACCTGCTCACCGGCGGCCAGACGCTGACGGTCAGCCTGGACACCGGCAAAAGGTATCTCTTCACGCTGCACCCCGCGACGAAGACGCGCGCGGTTCGGGCACGCTATGGATGGAGAATCGACGTAAGTCCGCAGGTCCGCCGTGCGCGCCTCCATCGTTTCTTTTGGTCCCTGCTCTCGCATGCGGAACTCCCCCGCATCCGGAACCTCGTTCATCGCATCAACGAAGAAACGTTCAACGTGCCCGTGCGCGACGTGCGTCTCAGCTTCGCCACCACGCAGTGGGGCAGCTGCTCGCCCAAGGGCGTGATCATGCTCAATACCGCTCTCCTCTTTTTGCCGCCGCGGCTGCTGCGCTACGTCATCATCCACGAACTCGCGCACCGCAGGCATCCGAATCACTCCGATGCGTACTGGAGAGAAGTGGAAAGCGTGCTGCCCGGGTATCGCAAACCGTACCGCGAACTGCAGAATTATCGGCTGCCGCAGCTGTAAAATACTGATGGGACTCTGATCAAGAGTGCCTCGGTACAATCGTCTTCTTTGTGTCATACCGAGTGTTTTTGCGCAGCAAAAATGTACCGAGGTATGCAAAGAAGACGATCACCTGCCTGCCGTCAGGCAGGCTCGGCATGACACAGAGAAACCATCGATTTCATTTGTCGTTTTTATTCCCGGAACGTACGATGAAGCATCTACTCTTTCCCCACTTCAATATGTGGTTTGACGGCGACGATGATGATCAGAAAAAGAAGCAACAGGGCAATAATCAGAATCACCCCGGCCCGGAAGCCGGCGACTACAACCTCGGCGATGACATCGGAACGAAGATCGGTGAAGGCCACGATCCCGTTGAGGACCCTTTAAGCTAAAGAAGTTTGAGTCCGGCGCGCTCTGCCACCTGTCCGAAGGTGAAAATCGGAAGGCCGACGATGCCCGTCCAGTCGCCTTCAATGCGTTCGATCATGAGCTGCCCGGGACCGTCGATCTGGAATCCGCCCGATCTCCCCTGCCAGAGTTTGGTATCGATCCACCAATCGATATCCGTGTCTGTCAGCGGAGCAAAATGGACGCGCGAAGAATTGATGTCTTTGAAAAGTGAGCCGTCGGGCGCGCGCAGACAGAGTGCCGAATGCACGACGGATACGGACCCGCTCTGTTCCATCAGCATGGCGCGCGCTTCCTTCTCATCTTTCGGCTTCTCGAGAAGCATTCCATTTGCGCTTACGACGAGGGTGTCCGCACCAAGCACCCAGCGATCGGGATGCATCTTGGCGACTTCCAATGCTTTGAGCTCGGACAGGATCAACGCGCGCTCTGTCGGTTCTTTCTCAGGATGACCGTCTTCATCGATGTTGCTGTGCACGACCGTAAACTGCACGCCGATTCCTTCGAGAAGCGTTTTCCGCTGCGGGCTGCCGGATGCGAGGATGATGTGCTCCATAAACGAATGAAAAATGTAAAGTGTAGAATGTATAATGAAAGGAAAATTCCATCATTCTACATTTTCAATTATACATTTTTATTCAGCCCTTTCTTGCATCATCACCACATCCTCGCCGCGCCCTTATTGGCATCGATGATCTGTTCCAGCGTTGCGGACGTTCCGGCGACGGCCTGGTTCGGATTGCGCCATCCCCGAATGGTCGGTGCGAACGGATTGAGCGTCGATTCGCACAAATTGTAAAACGCCGGCATGGAATTCTGAAGCGAGACGGGGCAGAAATTGATCCGCTGATACCAGCGAAGAAGATTCTGCTCGGAAACGTTCAAATCGCTCTGTTGCAGAACCGGCGTGCTGCTGGACGAGGACGAGGCCTCTTGCGAGACAACCGCGTAGTCACCGTTCAAAAACCGCTGAATCGCATCGTAATCGTTCACGTCCGGACATGTGATGTCCTTGCCTTCCGCGCGAAGCTGAATGCAGATCTGCGTCGCTTTCTGATAGTCGCGCAGGTTCTGGCGGTAATCGCTGTAGTGATTGAGCGCTTCCTGCTGCTGCGTCGTGGCGACGGTCGCCGAGAGCGACACGTCCGCCAATTCAGGTTGATGAACGGCGAGCGGGAATGCGGCCACAAGTGCCAGAATGCCGGCAAGCACGTATTCAGACTTCTTCAGCTTTCGCATACGGGGATGGGTATGTATTTGTAATTATTATACCTTATTTTACTACTTATCGCAACCCAACGGCCGTGCGTACTTTGGCGATGGTAGCGTCGGCCAGCAGGGAAGCCTTCCTGGCTCCCTCCCTCGCAACTTCCTCGATATAGCCCCCATTTTGGGCCAGACTCTCCCGTTTTTTACGCATCTCACCGAATGCGTCCATGTAGGTCTCGAGCAGTTTCTTCTTGGCATCACCGTACGAGAGGCCGTTGCGATACTCCTCCGCCAGGGTCTTCTGCTCTTTGGCATCCAGGAAGAGTTTGTGAATCTGGTACACGGTGCAGTCATCCGGATCTTTGGGATCCGTCGCCCCCTTGGAATCCGTCTTGATGCCCATGATTGCCTGCTTGGTTTCTTTCTCGGATCCGAAGAGCGGAATCGTATTGCCGTAGCTCTTGCTCATTTTCTGGCCGTCGGTGCCCGGCACCACCGCGACTTCCTCGCGGATGAGCGGCTCGGGGAGGATCAATGTCTCCCCGAACGCACTGTTGAATTTGCCGGCCAGATCGCGCGCGATCTCCACGTGCTGTTTCTGATCTTTGCCGACCGGCACCTTGTCCGCGTCATACAGCAGAATGTCCGCCGCCATCAGCACCGGATAGGTGAAGAGTCCGGCCGAGGCCGTGATCCCCTTCTGGATTTTGTCCTTGTAGCTGACCGCTCGTTCCAGGAGTCCCATCGGCGTGAGCGTCGAGAGAATCCACATCAGCTCCGTATGCGCGGGAATGTCGGACTGATAGAAGATGATTGCTTTGGCAGGATCAAATCCGCAGGCGAGGTAATCGAGAAGCACGTCGCGCCGCAGCGCCTGCAGCTCCTTCGCATCATGCACCGTCGTAAGCGCATGCAGATCAGCGATGAAGAAGATGTTGTCATCGGCCTTGCCTACCCATTCGAGGTTCGGTTTGATGGACCCGAAGTAGTTTCCCAGATGGAGCTGACCCGACGGTTGGATGCCCGATAAAACACGCATATTAAAAGTATAGATACATTAATCATCAAACGCCACGGCAGGCCTCCGCACGCTACGGGGGGTGAAGGGGAAGCTCTGTTTCGTGACGCGTAGCGTCACATGACGAAGCGATGCGGATGCCGAAGCGAGGAAATCACAGAGCGCCCGCCCGAACGTACCATTCGGTACGGGCGGGGGCGGAGTGTGCACATTGGCATGCGGCGGCGTTTTCTTTCTCCATTTCTTTGTCGCTGGAGACAAAGAAATGGAATGATCAGCGTGATCCCACGGCGCGTAATTCCCTCAACACCTTTTCAAAGCTCGGCGGAATCGGTGACTCGATATGCAGCTTCTCCTTGGTGACCGGATGCGGAAAATCGAGCGAGAAGGCGTGCAAAAAGAAACGATGGTAATGGAATTTTTTCTTAAATAAGTGATCTGCTTTCTGATTGCCGTAGAGCGGATCGAGCAGCAGCGGATGACCGATGAATTTGAGATGCTGGCGGATCTGATGTTTGCGTCCCGTGTCGATTTCAATCTCGACATAGGACGCCAATGGAAATGTCTCAAGCACCGTGTAGCGGGATACGGCAGGCACGAGCATGTCCTTGGTACGGGCGGGAAGCTTACGTTCGATCGTCCCCTGCTTGATGTCCATGTGACCGGCCGCGAGCGTGCGATAGCGTTTGATCCAGCCACTGAATTTGGATTCGCGGATTTTGCGCGCGGCCTCCGCGGTCTTGGCAAAGACAATGACGCCGGACGTCCCGAAGTCGAGCCGGTGCACGACGCGGATGCTGGGATACAATTTTTTCAGAAAATCATAGAGCGGGAGTTTCCCGTGTCCGCCGGCGGTGACGACCAGCTCACCCTCGAGTTTGTTCACGACCAAAAGATGCTGGTCTTCGTAGAGGATGCGACCGGGATTAATGCGAGACATGCGCTCATGGTACAGGAAATTGACGATTTCCGAATCTCAACCCTAACCCAAACCCAAACCCTTTATTTCGTCTCCGGCAGCCCGAATTCCATATGCATCGGCAGCGTCCACTGCTTTCCTTTGCAGAAGAGGAGCTGATAGAGCTGGAGCGATCCATAGCGGAATCCGGCGTCGCAGCCCTGCAGGTAAAAATCCCACATGCGCATAAAATGGTCGTCGTACTGGCTGCCCAGCGCGCGGATCTTGCTTTCGTTCTTCCAGAATTTCTCGTCCCAGTGACGCAGCGTTTCGGCGTAGTGCGGCTTCAGATTTTCGATGTGACCGACGGTGAGCCCGGCGGCGTTCGCGGCAATCATGAGTTCGGGGAGACGTGGAATGCGTCCGCCCGGGAAGATGTATTTGGTGATCCACGGATCCGATGGCGCATCCATTTTGTCGATCGATCCAATCGTATGCACGAGTCCGATGCCGCCCATCGGGATCATCGACGCCGCTTTTTCCATCAGCACGCTGTAGCCGCGCTTGTTGTCCCAGGCGTGCTCGGCCATGCCGATGGAGACGACCTTGTCATATTCACCCGTTGCATCGCGATAGTCCTTGAGTTCCAGGCGGATTTTGTCCTGCAGACCTTCTTCCTTGATCTTGCGGTTCCCCCACTCCACCTGTCCTTCACTCAGCGTATAACCGACGCCCGTGATGCCGTAGTGCTTCGCGGCGTAGCGCAGCATGCCGCCGAATCCACAGCCCAGATCAACGATACGTTCACCGGGTTTGAGCTGCAGTTTGCGCGAGACGAGCTCGTGCTTCTGATTCTGCATGTCTTCGATCGTGTCCGTCGGCTTGATCTGGTACGCGCAGGTGTAGCCCATGTTCGCGTCCAGAAAGAGCTCATAGAAATCGTTGCCGATGTCGTAGTGCGCCTGGATGTTCTTCTTTGCCGTGCCTTTCACGCGGCGGTGCGCGTCTTTGAGGATGTGCGCCGCAACCTTCAGACTTTGCGGCAAATCGCCGCCGATGTCGTTCAGAAGTATGACGCCGACGACGTTCACCAGATTGTCCGCCTCCCACCATCCGTCCATGTAGCTCTCCCCGAATCCCAGCGATCCTTCGCGCATCACGCGCTTGTAAAAACCGGGATTTTTGACGGTCAGCGTGCCGGACGGCGTCTGGCCTTTTGTGCCAAAGACATACTCTTTGCCGTCAATATCGCGTACTGTAAGAGAGCCGATGGAAATGCGCGCGAGTGCGCGGTGAAGAAGGGAGTGCATCATCCGGAAGGGAACCTCTGAAATCGATGGTAACGGTCGAAAGCGGCTCCGTAAAGAGAAGAATGCTATGCCTTCAGTACGCACTTGTCATACAGATCGCGCAGCTTTCCCTCGGGATCGTATTCTTTCTTGAGGCGATCGTACTGCGCCTTGTTGTAGATCTTCCAGAATTCCTCCTTGGGAAAGAATGATTCCGAGTAGAGCGATTTGATGCCGCCGAGCTTCTCAACCTCGACTTCCACCTTGCGGTTGAAGAAGCCCGCGGGATGTTTTTCCTTGGTGTGAACCACATCCCAGAATCCGAAGTCGACGTAGAGCTTGGTGTGATCCAGATGGAATAAGGGATACTCGGCTGTTGCATCGGCCGGCATCGACGGACAGACCCAGATCGGAAGCACCCGGATCTCACGAAGCAGGAAAGTGAGAAATTCGACGCAGCTTTCGATTGGCATCGCGAGATCCTGAATGACGGACTCCGCATGTACTCCTCTCCATTTCGTGAGTCTTTCCCCGAATCCCGTCCGTGCGCTCCAGCGCATGATTTTCGTATAGGTAACGGAGTTGAGCCGCTTGCGGCCGACAAAGAATCGCACGATCGGATTCTGGACGAGGAACGTCTTCGAGCACCAGAACCAGTCCGTGTCCCACCGCCAGATGTAATCCCTGGTCGTAAGGTAATCTTCTTTTCGCTTCTGGAGAGTCCGATAGTAAATATGCATGTAGGTGTAATCGTGCGCGTACGGCGCTTCATCGGTGAACCGTCCGCGCGAGAGGACCATTTCGCGATCTGAGAAGATCACGCCGTCGATGAAATCCGCAATCCCCTCTTTGCGAGCCGTATGACATGCCTCTTCGAGAGCGTTAAAAAACTTTGCGGAGTCATCAAACTTTTCATGCGTCACACGCACGTATTTTTTCACCGGTATGATCTTCGCTTTGAGCTTGAGAATATAGCCGAGCGTGCCGTACGAATTCGGCAGTCCGTAGAAGAGATCCTTGTGCTCGTTCGTCGGCGTGCAGACGACGACCCGTCCTCCCGGCAGCAGCACTTCCATCTCCAGAATCGTCTCATGCACCAGTCCGTAGCGGAATGACGTTGCCTCGATGCCCACCCCCACAACCGCGCCGCCGATCGTGATCGATTTGAGCTGCGGCACGACCGCCGGCATGAAACCATGCGGCAGCAGCCAGTCGACCAGTTCGCTGTAGGGCGTCATTCCTTCGACCTCCACCCACTGCTCCTCCGCATTCATCCCGATCACGTCATGAAAATCGCGGACATTCAGCTTTTTCTGGGCTGCTCCTTTGCGATCGCGGAACAGATTCGACGTGTCTTTGCCAAGACTCACGCCGCCCTCCGCCGCTTTCATCTCATCGATCAGCCTCTGCTTTTTGGCATCAAAGGAAGACATAGTGGCACGATAGCAGGATCCGGTCGGATGCGCTTGGCCTTTGGGGAACGACCGAGCTCATCCGTGCACCCCCGCGAGCGTCCTTTTTATGAGCGCCGGCGATCATTGACAACATCATAAAGAAATGTAGATTTTACTTATCATCAGACGTGCGTCTGATACGTCAGCGGTTCTTTTGCATGAGGAGATGCCATGGGAACAGCCTGGAAACGGTGGAGAGCGATCGACAGAAAGGAAGAGGAAGGATCGTTCGCATTCGGCTTAACCGATTGCATAGCGTTTCTCGTTTTCTTCCTGGTGGTTCTTGGAGTGTGGATTGTATGCAACTGCTGACATGACCCGTTCGCGCATCGCCATCTCGGCGCGAGCGGGTTTCTTAATCGTCCTGCTCCTGCTCTTTATCATCGTCACTGGGACCGCGCAGAGCACTGACAAGACCCATAATTGTGCTCGGATAGCGTTCGAGTCCATCCGTGGCGCATTTTTCCTTGTCCAAAATTTCCCGGCGGCCGTCCGTCGATGTGATCTCGATAATCTTGCGGCACAGGATGCGCATGGATGTGCGATAACATTCGACAGGTGCCATACGGCTCAACCTGCTGATTTCCCGGTCCAGATTCGAGGGACCGACCCGGAACTGATCCTGAAAACTCTCTGTGACTTTGTCATCGATATCGCCCATCTCCTTACGGATGGATTGCTCCGCGGCGCGCTGAGCATCGTCGTTCTCGCGGCTGATGGCGCGCTGTACGTCTTTGCTCAAAAGCGACGGATCGATTTTCAAGCTCTCTCGCAAATCAACGTCCGGTCCCGCTGCTTCGTCCAGCATTTCCTGCATGTGGTTTTCCTCGCGCAGCAATTCCTGCAGTTCGCGGCGCGCGGCGATCAAAATCTGCTCGCCCAAAAAGGCATGGAGCAAGAGGTTGTCCGATGCTTCGGGCAAGTCATTCAACGCCGCCAGCAATTGATCCCCCGCCATCTCGGGAAGCGCGGCATAGTTTTCAGAAAAGAACCGCACGCCGATGCCGTCTTCCCTACCGGCGATCATGCTCTCGGCCTCGCCGCGCCAATATGCAATTGCTGCTTCGTTTCCCATAAAAAAGGCAGGAAGACTATGCCCCTACTGTCCTATGGTCAAATCGATGTGGCAAGTGGTGGACGATCTCGGATTCGAACCGAGGACCTTTCGAATGTGAATCGAACGCTCTAACCAACTGAGCTAATCGTCCGTAAAGATTGGCGGAAACGTCTTCCCGCAGCCGACTTAAGATACTTTTCTCTCGCTCTGGCCACAAGTCTATCTCTGCACTCTTCTTGATATATTTTGAGCCATGGACGCATTTTTGCAGTAGAACGAACCTCTCCTCGATTATGTTCCAAAAGTCTTTGATCAGGACGCGCACTCATCCCGACATATTCCGATCCATCAATTGTGCTTCGTAAAACATAAACGTAGTGCATAGACTCTTCAATCTATGAAATACACGTATTAAAACAAGTGACGAACGCTCCCCGCCCGTACCGAACGGTACGTTCGGGCGGGTAACCAACTGAGCTAATCGTCCATTGATTTCAAAGAGAGTTCTCGACCCGTCCGTACCGAACAACGTCCGGGCGGGCTCCGCTCGAACTGACATTCAAACGGGCTCACAGTGTAAACAAAGCCGCTCCTTGCGGCAAACACCCGTCGACCAAATCTGCCGTTGCAGTTCAAATGCCCGAAGAGTAGACCATATGTGGTGCAAATGGTGGTTCTTTCACTTCACCTCGTTCACATCTCTCAGAGGTACTCACAATGAAGATCACCGAAGTCCGTATCAAGTTGATGGAGGTTTCTTCTGAACGACTGCTGGCGTTTTGCTCGATTACCCTCGACGACTCTTTTGTTGTTCGGGACTTGAAGATCATCGACGGAACAAAGGGGCGCTTTGTCGCTATGCCCAGCAGGAAGCTTACCGATCGTTGCCCGCAGTGTACTACAAAAAACCACTTGCGGGCGCTGTATTGTAATCAGTGTGGCGCACAGCTGCGTGCTGACCGGGCAACCAAAGACGACGACGGACGCGCGAAGCTCTACGCCGACATCGCACATCCCATCAACTGCCGGTGTCGAGAGATGATCCAGACACGGGCTTTAGAGGCCTACGAGGAAGAGATCATCAAATCAAAGCAGCCCGGATACGTGTGTACGTACGACGACTATGGTGAAAACGGGTTCGCCGAACTTCATCAGGACGCTGAATCCGTTTCTGTCACGACACCCATCTAACTCTCACCCACAATAAAGAACCTTTGCACCACCCGCCTCCCTACGTATTCACGTGGAGAGGCATTTTTTATTACAGAATGCTCTTCGCGAATTCCGGATCGGACACCAGGCGGCTTTCTTCCGGCAGTACCTGATTCAGATACTTGCTGTGCGGCTTCAGGTTGTACGGCGTCTCGGCGGGAGAGCTCATCTGTTCGAACGCCAGCTGGCAGACGCGCATGCCCGGATACAAGGCGACCGGCATGCGGTTGAGGTTAGAGATCTCGAGCGTGATCGTTCCCGAAAATCCGGGATCCACGAAACCGGCAGTCGAGTGGACGATGATGCCGAGGCGCCCGAGCGAGCTGCGACCCTCCACGCGGACGACCAGATCATCCGGCACCGTGATGCGTTCCATCGTGACGCCGAGCACGAACTCCCCCGGCTGCACCATGAACGACTCTCCGTCGGGAATCATAATGGTGCGCATGCGGCCCTGGAATGTTTCGGGATTCTTGGGATCAAGCGCGGCGAACTTGCTGTGCTCGTAGAGCTTGAACGTATTGCCGAGCCGCAGATCCATGGAACTCGCATGAATGTGCATGAAGAGCTCCGGCTGATCGGATTCGATCTTCACTCTGCCGTTTTCAATTGCCTTCCTGATATCTCGATCGGACAAAATCATATGAACACAGCTTAGAGGTTCTGCGTCTGCGCTTCCAGACGATTTCTTGTGGTTACAGAAATGATTAGACACTAGATGTTGTGGGGAAAATACTTGAATTGCACGGACTTCACAGAGAGAATCAGCTGCAAACATGATCTCCCCCACCTTGGCTAATCCCGGCACCCTCGAACGTGAGGATGACTTCGAGCTTCTGCAAAAAAACGGAAAGAAGGAGGAATTGGACAGAAGATTGTTTGCCATCTCAAGACAGGTCAAAGCATACGCTCGATACACATTCGACGAGCTGGGCGCAGCCTCGGCAAAAGAAACGACAGATTTGCTCGCCGGTCTGGACTACGTCGCGTCACTCACGGATGAAAAAAAGCTGGAGGAAGAAATTATTCAATGGGAAAAATACGTAAACGGGCAGATGCAGATGCAAATGGATTCCGCTCGTGATTTATACAACAATCTGATGGAACCGTTGTCCGACGCCGTACGGGAGCGCGTGATTTCGGAGCGGGTCATGAAAGAGCTGCAGGATAAGTTTCGCGATAGGAATCTGGATTACAAAACCAAGGAAAAGTACATACTCAAAAAACTTCCGGGTTACATCAAAAAATGGAAGGCAGTTCGTGAACAGTACAACAGCCTCAAAAAAAATCCGGAGGTTCATAAGCTCAGCGCAACGGATGTTCCCGACATCAAAGATTTTCTGGATGAAGAACGATTCCTGAATCTGAAATATCCGAAGCGTAAGGATTTGCTGGCACAGATCAAAGCTGCACTACTGGCTCGCAAAGAGAAAAAAGAAGCGATTTATAAAAAAGTCGAGAACACACTCATTGCTGCCACCAAACAACCAGATCAATGCCTGGATCCAAGCAGCATAGGAAAATGGCTGCTAAAAGCCATGAAACATCCGTCACCCGAAACATATCTGGAAGAGGTTCTTCTTCCGCTGATTGCGCGATGGAGAAGCATGCGCAAGAGATTCGATCGCGTGAATGCAAAAATCGATGCACGTCAGAACGAATTACGCGGATTTGTTCGACTGACTCCGGCGCAATTCTGGTCGCGCAAACCAAAAGAGCGCATTGCCTATCTGGAAGAAGCCGAGTCGCGTCTCGAGAGCAACGTCAATGATGACGGGCCGCTCAATACGCTCATACTCGACATTCGGCATTGCCTCGATACGGAAGATTGGGAACAAGCCGCGGAGCTGCTCAAGAAAGCGAAGACCATGGATCCTAAAAACAAGGAGATCAGGTCCATGGAAAATTATCTGCAGACGCATGCCATATTCGATGATGAGGCGACATCGACGGTGGACAACGTGCTAAAAGCCTCTGAATTGAATAAAGAAATTCAGCATATCGTGCAGTTACTGCCTGGCAGCATGCAATCATTAACCGAGGATGCATTGTACGACGCAAATCCGAATATGCTTATACGTATATGGCAGGGATTTTATAACCGGGTTTGGGTCATCGAACACAATTACTCCACTCCCGAATTAGATCAGATCCATGCGGAAAGTGAGGTGAATCGAGAACGAACCGCTGAACACATCAGGAACGGTCACGAGGCCAAACTCGCCCATGAAATTATGGACGGAGAAACTGCAAACGATGCCGGGATCAATGATGCACCTGTAAAAGCACAGGTGTTGCATGTGGGTCTTGCCGGACGCGGCGAGATAAGAGAGGCATATCGGCGCAATGCCAATAATGCGAAATTCGGTTACTGGACGACGCTTCACCTGAAAGACGTTCCTTATGAATTGCACCGACTTGCGGTCAAAAATTACATGTACATTCTTAAGCGTAATGCCCGTGAATTACGTAAATTGGGATTCAGCTATTCCAGAGTAGGCGCTCCGATCCCACTCAATTAAGCTTTGGAAATGCAGATGGTATTTGTAGAATGAAGTGAGCCTCTACAATGTATTCGATTTTTTCGCTTTCCCATGAAGTATTCCCCCATTCTTCCGGCGGTCTCACTGCTCTTCCTCGCGGCCTGTTCCGGCGCCGGCGGAGGCACGTCGCTGGATCAAAAATTGCAAAACCCGCTCTACGCGCAAAAGTACTATGAGGATTTGGTCAGCCACATGGTCTCTCTGCAGATCCACAACGATCCGATTTTGAAAAAGAGCGACATCAAAAGCGTCGTCGACAAGGCACGCTTGAACGGCGTCACGCTGGCGCAGAACGCCGCCAAGCAAAAAGACAAGGGACCGCACGGCATATTCGTGAGTGACAATGACGAAGTGGCCGGCAGCGTGTTGCTGCTGGGAACCACGCTCTACATCGGACCGGATTTCTACCTGGCGCCGGGGCCCTCGACGCATTTTTACCTGACGACTGTGACAGACCCGCGAACGGTGCAGTTCCCCGACAACACCGCCGTCGATCTTGGACCCGTGCAGGATGCTTACGGGGCGCAAACACTGCATGTGCCGTCCTCCAAAGACACGGCTCATACGCTGGTGCTCTTTGATACGCAGATGAAGAAGATCTTCGGGTTCGCGCAGCTGGCGGAATGAAAAGAGCGCCCATTCTTGGGCGCAGGCCAGACATCACGTTTCATATCTGCGGCCAAGAATGGCCGCGCTGAGATGCATTCCTCACAGCTTCTGCTTGATCGATCCTTCGGCATCGGTGATCGCTTTGCCGATGGAATCGAGCGTGTTGTCCTGGATCATCTGACCGTTCACGAAGAACGTCGGAGTCCCCTGCACGCCGAGCTTCTGGCCTTCGTCATATTCGGCGAGAATCTCTTTGCGCTTGATGTGCGACTTGGTGCAGCGATCGAACAGGTCCATGTTGAGCCCAAGCTGTTTGGCCCATGTCTCCAGGCTCTGATTGTTGAGCTGATCCTGGTTGGTGTAGTCGGTGTCGAGGAATTCCCAGAACTTGCCCTGATCGGCGGCACACTCGCTCGCCTCCGCAGCAGCCATCGCATACTGGTGCAGCGACGTGAGCGGGAACTGCTTCCACACGAAATTGATCTGCGAACCGTACTGCGCAAGCAGAGGCTGATCGATGATCGTGTACGCCGCGCGGCAGGCCGGGCACTGCAGGTCACCGTATTCGGTGACAGTCACCGCGGCGTTGGGATTGCTTTTGGGATTGCTGGTCTTGCTCGACTGCGGCGAGATGCCGGTCGTGTCGACGCAGGCCGTGAGAAGTGCGAGAACGGAGAGTGTGGCGAGGAGGCGTTTCATAATGGACGCAGCATGGCAGGCGAAAACGGGAAGTGCAAATGATTGTTATCCGTAGACGTCTTTGCAACGAAGATATGACGAAAAAGAATCAATCCCCTAGCCCTAACCCTCACCCCAACCCTATACTCACCTCCCATGTCTCTCTACCGCCAGTACCGGCCCAAAACATTCAACGACGTCACCGGGCAGGATGCCGTGGTGGAGACGCTGAAACAGGCGGTGGCGCAGGACAAGATCGCACACGCATATCTCTTCGCCGGCACGCGCGGCACGGGCAAGACGTCGATCGCGCGCATTCTTGCCAAGGAACTGCTGACGCGTGGCATCACCGACGAGGTGCTGAAGAAAAACATCCTGCAGGCGGTGGATGACGGCAGCCTCGTCGATTTGACGGAGATCGACGCCGCCAGCAACCGCGGTATCGACGACATCCGCAGCCTGCTTGAAAAAATCCAGTTCACGCCGGTCGCTGCAGCGGCCAAGGTCTACATCATCGATGAAGTGCACATGCTCACGCGCGAGGCGTTCAATGCGCTTCTCAAGACGCTCGAGGAGCCGCCCGCCTATGCGTACTTCATTCTGGCCACCACGGAACTCCACAAAATTCCCGCCACCATCCAGTCGCGCTGCCAGCGATTCCTCTTCCGCCAGATTCGCGAGGAAGACATCGTGGCACGCCTGCGCTTCATCTGTGACAGTGAACGCATCGAGGCGGACGACGACGCGCTCTTTGCAATCGCCCATCATGCGGGCGGCAGCATGCGCGATGCCATCTCGCTTCTGGATCAGCTGCGGTCACTCCCCCATGTCACGATACAGGACGTGAAAGAGCGCATCGGCGAAACGGGATTTGAGTATGTGGAGCAAATACTCGCGGCGCTGAACGCGCAGGATCGCAATGCCGTCATCCGCATCGTGCGCGAGATGGAATCGGCTGCGGTTCCCATGGAAACGTTCACCCGTCTGCTGCTCGGCACCGTCCGCAACCAGCTGCATGCAGCCATTCAGGAGGGGCAAAATCCCGGCGCGTCGTTGCAATTGCTCGACACGTTGATGGACACGATCAAGGATCTGCGTTCGGCGCCCGTGCCCGGCCTCGCGCTCGAAGCGGCACTGCTCTCGCTCACCGGTATCACGCTGCCGTCGACATCGGCCCAACCGGTCGCGCCTGCATCTCCGAAGCCCGCAGCGGACACGCCGAAAAAAGTATCACCCGCCGTCAGGAAGGATTCTCCCGCAACGGAAATGGCGGCAGCCCCAGCCGCTTCATCGGACGATCTGTCGCTCGAAAAAGTGAAGCAAAAGTGGGCGGATATCATCGACGCCGCGGAACCCGCCTCCGCGAAGATGTCCCTCAAAAACGGTCACGTGCATGCGATCGAGGGACAGACGATCGTTGTGCGTTTCGGTTCCGCTTTCCACCGCGACAAAGCGAGCGACGGCACGCGCTCGGTTGAAGATGCCCTGCACAGCGTATTCGGGAAACCGCTCAAGCTTAAATGCGTGCTCGATTCCGATCTCCAAACATCCGCTCTTCCGGCCGGAGACGATCCGGTCAACCTTGCCGATGCGGCGATGGAAATTTTTTAATGTCCACAGTCAATAGTGATCAGTCGATAGTCATGCAGACCGGTCTCATTTCTCTATCAACCACGGACTATCAACTATAGACTGACCTCATGCACATTCGAGACGAAAAAGAGCTCCTTCGGCAGCGCATCAAAGAACGCGGATCGCGCGTGTCCGATAAAGACAGGCTGGCGGAAAGCCGCAGCATCTGCCGCCGCATTGTCGAGAATCTGCCGGCCGGTCCGCTCACCGTGTGCGCGTATGCGGCCATGAGGAGTGAAGCGGATTTGCACACGCTCCTCGAAGAGCTGCTCGCGCGGCCCGGGACGCGGATTTTTCTTCCCCGTTTCACCCGCAGCTTCTTCGAATTCCGCGAAATTCATGCCCTCGACGATCTTACGCCCGGGCGGTTCAACCTGCCGGAGCCCCTGCCGTCGTCCGCACTCCTGAACCTGAAAGACGTCACGCTCGCGCTGCTGCCGGGCATTGCATTCGATCGCAGCGGCAACCGACTCGGCCGCGGCAACGGCGGCTACGATCGCTGGCTCGCCGATCTGCGCAAGTTCAACCCTGATGCCAATGTATGGGGAATCGCATTGGAGTATCAGCTGACGGACAAGATACCTGTGGAACCGCACGATCTGCCGGTGGACGCGGTTGTCACGCCGCGGGAGTTGATTGTGTGTACAATGTAACCAATTATCAAATGTGATGGTTCATGGCTCGCTAAAGCAAGCTCCTCACCATGATACATTTTCCATTTTTGTGTCACCCTGAGGTGCCCCGCACAGGCGGAGCCACGAAGGGCATTCCTCTTACATCGCCTTTTCGCTCACCGCGATCTTGCGCAATGTGTCGATGCCCGCCGTCACTTCATCGTACGGCTGGCTGATCGCCTTGATGACGATCTGGTCGACGGCGTCGTAGAGCTTCTGCGCATTGTCATCCGGCGGCCAGATCACCGCGTTGGGGTACGCCTTGGTAAACGCCTTCACCTGCTCATTTGCTTCTTTTTGCGTCTCGGTGAATGGCACGACTTTTGTGAGCATCGCGGCATGCGCGTCCTCAAGCGTCAGCACCATGCTTTCCGGATAGGACGTTCCCCCGTTCGGACGACCGACGCCGACGGCATAGACGGACACCAGCCCCGACGGACTTTTAACCACGCCGCATTGCATCGGCATGTCGCGATCGAGAGGAAGATACGCGCCCGTCTCCTTGAGCGGAGCGCAGGACATCGTGGCAATGATCTTGTTTTTGATCGCTGTAGTAATCGTCCAGTCAGTGGGATTTGCAGGAGGGTGATCGTACAGAATCGTCGTCTGCATCGTGCCTTTGAGCGGATCGCTGTAGGACGAATGAACGGGATACTCAAAGCTCAGATTGAGCGTCGAGCTCTGCACGGTCCCCCATCGCACATGATCCATGGAAAAGTAGGCGACCGCGATCACGACGACCGCAACGATAGCAACGGGGATAAACCTCTTCATGGCACGCAGTGTAAGCAAAGTCCCGCGAAGGAACAACTGGAGAAGCGACGATCGCAGTTGCAGAAAAGTCCACATTGGCTATGCTCGCACCCGCATCTCATGCCTTCGTATGATTCCCTGCACACCGGCGACATTGACGTTTATAACGCTCTCACGGGTGAGATGCGCCGCCAGACCGACGGCGTCGAACTCATCGCGTCCGAGAACTACATCTCGCCCGCGGTCATGGAAGTGATGGGCAGCGTCTTTAACAATAAATATTCGGAGGGATACCCCGGCCGGCGCTACTACGGCGGTCAGGAGTACACGGACATCGTGGAATCGCTTGCGATCGAGAGAGCAAAAAAATTGTTCAATGCCGGTCATGCCAACGTGCAGCCGCATGCGGGAGCCCCCGCCAATGTGGCGATGTACTTTGCGCTTCTGGAACCCGGCGACACGGTGATGGGTATGGATTTGAGCCACGGCGGACACCTGACGCACGGCTCCCCCGTCACGTATCTCACCAAGATCTTCAAGTTCATCCGCTACAAGATGAAGGACATCGAGACCGGAGAACTGGATTACGAGGAGATGCGCAGAGTCGCGCTCGCCGAAAAACCCAAGATCATCCTGGCCGGCTTCTCCGCCTACCCGCGCGAAGTGGACTACGCCAAGATGAAGGCAATCGCCGACGAAATAGGCGCTTACACGGTCGCGGACATGGCACACATCGCGGGGCTGATCGCCGGCAAGCAGCTGAGAAATCCGTTCGATGACGGCTTCGATGTCATCACCACAACCACGCACAAGACACTGCGCGGCCCGCGCGGCGGCATGATCATGACCCGCGAGTCGGAGCTCGGCAAAAAGATGGACAAGTCCGTCTTCCCTGGGTTTCAGGGCGGCCCGATCATGCAGATGGTCGCGGCCAAAGCGGTCGCATTCGGCGAGGCACTCAAGCCCGAGTTTCAGGACTACGCGGCGCAGATCATCAAAAACAGCAAACATCTGGCACAGTACTTCATGGACCGCGGCGCGAAGCTGATCACCAACGGCACCAGCAATCACCTGATGCTCATCGATTGCATCCGGTCATTCGGCATTCCCGGCGGCGAGGTGGAAACGACGCTCGACAAGATCGGCATCACGCTCAACAAAAACATGATCCCCGACGACCCCCGGAAGCCGATGGACCCGTCCGGAGTGCGCATCGGCACGCCCGCCATCACCACCCGCGGCATGAAGGAGCCCGACATGGAAACACTCGGGGGATTCATCCTCAGTGCGATCGAAAAGAGAAACGATGAAGCGGCTCTCGGAACGCTGCGCGGCAACGTCACGGAATTCTGTCGGCAGTTCCCCGTTCCTGGTATTCAGGCCTGAACCTGCAGTTCAACCATCCAGAAGGGTCAGGCATTCTGCACATATTTCAAGCAGCGACAGGAGAACGTGCATCGGCACGAAACGCGATAACCTGAGAAGCAATACGTGCACGATCGTCATTTACTGCGCTGTGCAGACGCTCGGCGTGTCCGTGCAGGTGTAGCCGGATTCAACGGTGCAGGTAGCGCTGCAACCGTCGCCGCTGTGCGTGTTGCCGTCGTCGCATGTTTCGCTCGCGGCGTTGACCTTGCCGTCGCCGCAGATACCCGGAATGGAACAGACGCTGGGACTGCCGGAGCAGATATAGCCGAATTCGATGTTGCAGGTCGCGCTGCAGCCGTCGCCGCCGACCGTATTGCCGTCATCGCATTTTTCCGTCGTCGTCTTGATACCATCGCCGCACCTTGCCCAACACCTGGACGGCTGCGTCGTCACGCACTGGAATCCCGGTTCAATCTTGCAGGCAGAGGAACATCCGTCACCGTCGACGGTATTTCCGTCATCGCACTGTTCTGACCCTGTAAGGAGACCGTCGCCGCAACCCGCCTTGATGGCAACGGACGGCGCAGAGGAAGAGTGCTGAATGACAAGCATTCCCGTGCCATGGCGACGCGGGCTGAGTGCGGAGGGCGTCACGTGCTCAAACGCGCTTTGCCCCTCATGCTGCATGCGTTCCAGACGGCGCAATGCCGCAATCTGCTTCAGAGTCATCCCCTTCTCCGAACGAACGCTTCCCGTAAAGGAGGCATGCGTCTGCGCCGGCAGCCGTACTGTCTCCTGAGGCGGCAGCGGCTCCTGACGCATAAACTGCATATGAGAGAGCAGTAGTGCCGGCAGATCCCGATTCTGCAAATTCACTTCTTGTGTGAGCACGAGGCAGGACACGACGGCAAAAAGCGCTGCGCCGGACTTGGTGACATGTTCAACTGAGAAGAGGTGTTTGTGTTTCATATGAATATTATACAATATTTTTGTAAATATTGCAAATACTCAGGAATTTGTTTTCGTGCAGACGCTGGGCGTTCCCGTGCAGGTGTAATAATGCTCGATCTGACAGGCGGAGTTGCAGCCGTCGTAATCATTGCTGTTGCCGTCGTCGCACTGCTCTCCGCTTTCAATGATGCCGTCTCCGCACGGCGGTCTCTTGTGACAGTTGCGGCCATCGGGGCAGACGTAACCCGGTTCGATCTCACAGCGGTAGGAGCAGCCGTCCCCGTCCCGGCCGTTCCCGTCGTCACATTCTTCGCCTGCCTGCAGAATTCCGTCCCCGCAGCCGCTCAGCCGCGTGCTTTTGCGCTCGCACACGCTCGGCTGACCGCTGCAGGTATAGAAACCGTCGATCAAGCAGCGCGTACAGCCGTCGAACGGAACATCGTTCCCGTCATCGCATTCTTCGGAGGGGTCGATTTTTCCATTGCCGCACAGGCTTTGCGTGTCTGACGCCGTATCGCTCGTTACCTGCAGAGAACCCGTATGCGGCTGCGCTTCCGCTTGCAATTCCTGATGCCAGGCCCACAGGAAACCCAGAACGCCGATGATGACGAAACAGGCAAAGATAACGGCCAGCCGGTGATAGAAGGACATGCGCTGCATGCGGCCTTGCGATAATACCCCATGATGCCATTCGTGATCTATCGCGCCCGATGCAGTTGCGCGCATGGCTCCTCCTGAATCCAGGAAATCGCGTTCATGGTAAAAGACCATATTTTCGAAAAAGAGGCGCATCGACTCAGCACCAGAAAATGCTGTCTGGACATTCTTGCAAAAATGCATTCGCCAAACGCATGTGTAAGCCAAAAAACAGAATGTCATTTTTTGATCACATTTTGTATCCGCATACTACTCATAATCAATGGCTATCACAGATTGTTGCGCACGCGAATCAGTCTGAGTACGATAACATGATTTGCAAACAGCAAGTCACTCACACACAACACACAGACAAACATTTGCTCTTTTGAAACCACAGACTGACAGAGAGAAGGATGATTACCTGCTCGCACTCGTTCCTCCCGGGCAACAATCTGCATCCCCTTGCACACTTCTGGGTACAGGCACGTGATTGTGGTTCGTGATCATCCTCCTCTCTGCTTCGCAAGCCCGCACGCTCCATCGTTTCGATGGACCGCGCGCAACCCCCTTACTCTCCAGTGTCCCCCTTGGGCGCAAGCCCTCGTTCGGCGGACCGGTCCGGAGACCTCGTCTGGTCACGAGGAGAAACAAGAGACCGGAGCAAGGCAGACAGTTCACCCTGCACCCCACGCGGTACAGGGACCCCTCCTCCCCCGCTCAGTGCCGCAAGTGCGTCACCGATAGCCGGGAGCGAACATCCACACAAAAAGGCCACGCAAGTGGTCTTTTTTAGTTTGTAGTTGGTAGTTTGTAGTTTTTAGTTGATGAAACCATTCGAACACCGAACCCGAACTTGAATAACCCTAGCCCTACACCTACACCTACACCTATACTCACCGCATGCGTCGCAGTATGAAACGCAGCTTCGGTTTTGCGCTTAGCGGACTTGTTCACGCCTTTAAACGCGAACGCAATATCCGTCTGTTTCTCTACGGCTACATCGTCGTGATCGGCGTCGGGGCATACCTCCGATTACTCACCTGGGAATGGCTGACGATCATCATCGCGGGAGGACTTTTCCTGTGCACGGAACTGCTGAATACGGCAATCGAACGCTTCGTCGACGTCGTCGATCACAATCGAAAAATGGACGGCGGAACCGGCTACCACGCCAATCTCAAGGCCGCAAAAGACGTTGCGGCATCGGCGTCGCTTGTCGCGCTCAGTGTGAATATTCTTGTGATCGTCATCGTCTTCTGGCCCTACGCAGCAATGCAGATCGCGATTTGGCAGCAGAAGTGATTATTCGGACAACGGCTTGTCGCTCATTTTCAACCTTTCCGCATCGATCATTGCTTGCGTGACGTTGATATCATTTCGTGAAGCGTGCGCTTTGCCGAGGGAGTAATCCATCACGCGTATCCAGCAATCATAAAAACTCTGCGATGTTTCGGGAGACGTCCGCTCGGACCTAAAATGTTCCAAAAGATTACGCATGTCTTCGTCCAGGGCAAAAATTTTTGCATGAGGTGAAAATTCATGAGAAGCAATGCGCCAGATTATTCTCGCCTGTTCCAGGTAGTATTGCTCTTTGGCTATTTCAACCGCTCCGGCCGTCACGCCGATATCGCCGTACTGCAATCCGGCATTCGCCAATAGTTTATTCATTTCTTGAAGGTGATAGGTAGTTTCTTCCGCAAGATCGAAGCGCATCGCACGCTCCCACTCCTCTGCTGCAAGTTGTCGACCCAGGGCTTGCTTACTGTCTCTTTCGCGGTCTTGCACGCGTTTCTGGTGGCTCGCGATGCCACCGGATACCAACAGCGTAAGCGCGAGCAAATGGCGTATGGAAAACTGAAGCCTGCGAATGTTCTTTTTCGGCTGATTGTTTGAATGTTCCGGCCCGTCAGTGCGGTTTTCTCTCCTCTCCATTGCACGGCAATTGTAGCATTATCAGTAATTTTCGTCCATATATCATCCCTTTGCCTTTGATTCCTCATATTTCTTCTTCGCATCCAGCATTCCCTTGCTCGGTTCAGGCACGCCGCCACTGGCCTCAAGTTTTTTCTGCAGCTCTGCCATCTGCTGTTCCTCTGCGGGCGTCAGCGTTTCACCGACGAAGGTTTTCTTTCGGAGTGCGTTGAACTCATTCGTCCACATTTCGCGGTCGCGCCAGGCTCTGTATTGCTCAAGCGTCATCTTCTTGGCCCGCGCTTTCTTCTTCTCTTCCTCTTCCTTTTCCTTCGCTTTTTCCGCCTGCTTCGCGGCTACCTTCGCCTCCCCCGCCGTCGCCGCCCAGCGCATGATTTTCTCTTCGACGACCGCGCGCTTTTCCGCGTAGCGTTCGCGGGACAGATCGCGGAGGATCTGTACGCGCTTGTCGTCCTGCTTGTATTTGGGCGGAGCGAGCGTGGCCACCGAGAACGGTTTGCTCGGGATACCGTCAATCATCAGGCGGATGTAGGCGTGATATTTGGGAAGACTGAGAATGTCCTTCGGAGAAACCATTTCTTCAAACTGCTGGCTGAGTTCCTCCGCGTCGTCCGATCCCACCTGAAAGCTGACCATCGAACCGACGTTGCCAAAGACCGCGTCGCGAAGACTCGTATCATTCTGGCCAATGAGCAGCTGCCCGACGTACTGGTGCGCGACGGTGAGCGCGAGACGGTACTTGCGAGCCTCACTGAGAATCGTTGCAAACGACTTAGTCGCGAAGTTCTGGAACTCGTCGACGTACAGGTAGAAGTCGCGGCGCTCTTTCTCGGGAATATCGGCGCGGCTCATCGCGTCGATCTGGAACTTGGTCACGAGCATGGAACCAAGGAAAGCGGACGTGTCTTCGCCCAGTTTTCCTTTGCTGAGATTCACGAGCACGATCTTGCCGGTGTCCATTGCGTGGCGGACGTCGAGCGTGGATTTCACCTGTCCGACGATGTTGCGGATGAGAGGAGTGGTGAGCAGTTGCCCGATCTTGTTCTGGATGGCGGCGACGGCTTCGGTGCGGTACTTGTCGCTCCAGCCGGCGTACTCCGTCTCCCAGAAACTTTTGACGACCGGGTCCGTGATCTTGGACACGATCTTCTCGCGGTACGGATCGTCGCCGAACATGCGCAGAATCCCGAGCATCGATGACCCTTCGTTCTCGAGGAGCGCGAGCAGGGTGTTTCGCAGGATGTGCTCCATGCGTCCGGAGAACGCCTCCGGCCAGAGCTTCGTAAAGACGCTCATGAGGCCCGAACAAATAAGTGACCGCTGGTCCGGATTGGCGCATTCCAGCATGTTGAAAGAAATCGGAAAATCGCGGTCGGCGGGATCAAACAGGATCACGTCATTGCTGCGGCTTTTGGGGATAAACTGCAGAATCGCCTCGATGAGATCGCCGTGCGGATCGATGACACCGATGCCTTTGCCGCTGTGAATATCGCTGAAAATCATATTCTCGAGGAGCGTCGACTTTCCCATACCGGTCTTACCGATCACGTACACGTGACGGCGGCGGTCGTCGGGTCGTATACCGAATGTCAGCCGCGATCCGTGGAAGACCGACTCGCCGAGAATCGTCAGATTCCCCTCTTCATCGGTCACGTTCGGAATCGGCAGGTTGACCGGCGGTTCGAGTTTTTTGCTGATGACCCAGTCCATGTTCGGCGTTTTGACCAGGATATTCGGCACGTGCCACAGCGTCGCGATTTCCTCGGCGGACAGAACATACGGCTCGACCGTGAATCCGGTCGGCAGATGCGCGGCCGCTTTGATCTGACCGATGTGGAAACCGTTGCAGTGCGGCAGCGTGAACTGGCGGAAGCTTCCCGCGATCTCCTGCACCTTCGCGACGGCTTCGTTTTTGAGGCTGAGCGGCGTGATGACGCTGACGCGGACGTTTGCTTTGAAGAGCAGTCTGTTCACCTTGTCCGCAGCCGCCATCAGTTTGTCCTCGCGCTCGTGGCTGCGCATGCTGGCCTTCAATTCGTCGTGACCGTGCTCGCTCTCGGTCGCCTCTCCCGTGAGCAGCGACACCGACGTCTTGGGTTCAAATCCCGAAAACCTCGCGCGGAATCCGCCCATGAACAGATCGAGCGGCAGATAGAGCAATTTCTTTTTGCCGCGCGCGAGGTGCGCCTTGGCAAAGAGTTTTTCGTAGGCCGGGAAGTGCTTGCTGAGGCCCTTTTCGAGGAATGGCAGAAGCTTGAGTGCCTTGCGGCGGTACTTCTCATCCATCGGCGAAAACGTCACGGACACGTGCCCGCGCATACCGAGCTTCGGATAGCGCACGAGCGTCGACGTGACACCCGCGATCGTGTCGATCGTCTGCTTGCTCACGAGATCCGAAAACTGCGGATAGCGCTTGATAGGAAATACTTCCGGTTCGCTCAGCGTGAGATCCACGTAGACCACTGCCTCGCCTTCCTTGGGTTCGAACGTATCAACCGGCACCGGTTCGATTTCGGCATCCGGATACTGGCCGTAGAGCTGGCTCTCGACGAGCGACGACGCGTGCTCGGATGACCTCGCAAAGAGACCTATTTTCCCCTCACTGGTGCCGATCTCGAGGCTTACCATCCCCTCTTTGCCATGAAGCGAATGCAGCGAAGAAAGCACCGTTTCCAGCATGAGCGGGCCGCGCGCGGCACTCACTTCGTCCTGATCGGGAAGCGAGGGGCGGATGCGGAGGAGGACTTGATTGTTGTGAGTCATATTCTTGATGAAGCATACAGTGTCACCCTGAGCTCGACGAAGGGCGACACTGTGTCATGGTTCGTCGGGCTCACCATGACACACATTCTCATTATTATGCAGATTTAAGAAGATCGGAAACTAATTCCAACGCCACCGTATTGTACGCGTAATCCATGCGCATGGGACCGATGACGCCGATCGCTCCCGCTTCGCCACGCAGTTCGTAGCGTTTGACGAGCAGCGCGCAGCTTTGGATCTGCGGCAGCAAATGCTCGTCGCCGATGTAGTAGCGCACATCATCGGTGAGTTCGACGGTTGCCAAAAGCTCGGTCAGTTTGCGCTCGAGCACCTCGACCACGCCCGTTGCCATGACGGGATTGCTCTGGAATTCCGGCTGGCGGAGCGTGTTCGCGAGTCCCATGTAGTAGACGCGGTCTTTGTGCGGCACCGTCGCGAACGCGACGTTCGGAATCATGTGCGACAGCAGCGCGACGGCTTCGTAGACCCGCTCCTGATCCTTGCGATTGAAGTACTGCTCCTGGAGCGCGGCAAACTTTTTGCGGACGGCCGTCTCCTGCGTCGATGGTTCCATGAATTCTTTCACATACATTCTGTATCCGAGAGCGGTCGGAATGCGTCCGGCGGAGATATGCGGTTGCTCCAAAAATCCTTCTTCTTCCAGCGCGCTCATTTCATTGCGAATCGTCGCCGATGACACCGAAAATTCTCCCATCTCCAAGAGCCTTTTACTACCGACCGGAAGAGCTGTTTCGATGAATTGATCGATAATTGCAGCGAGCAGTTTCGCCTGTCTCGTATTCATGGTCCGAAGTATAGCAGTCTTTACAGTCGAGTGCTACGGAAGAAGAGAATTTCTACACGAAAAAGCCAATAGAGCATGTATTTCTCCTAGACACATTCTCAGGCTTTCTTTCCACTCTTTTCCAGGCGGGCCTTGAAGCGGTCGATACGGCCGCCGCGGCGCTCGGTCTGCTGCTTACCGGTGTAGATCGGGTGACAATTGCGGCAGGTTTCCACGGTCTGTTCCGCCACCGTGCTCGGGATCATGTAGACGGTCCCGCAGTTACTGCAGGTCGTTTTGGCGTCTTGGTGCATGGTGGGGTGGATTCCGGCTTTCATAAGTGGGGGGATTTTACATAAAAACAGAGGTGCTGCAAGTGGTTTTACGAGCAACGTGTCGCCCTTCGTGGCTCCTTGCGGAGCACCTCAGGGTGACACTGGGAGCTACAAACGTGTCATGGTGAGGTGCCCCGCATATGCGGGGGCCACGAACCATCACATTTGCTTATTTCTTCAGGATTTCACTTCTTTTACCGCCTTCCGTTTGCTCTTTTTGGCCGCTTTCTGGATCTGTTCGGCTTCTTCAAAGAGCTCCTCCATCTCCCCTGCACGCTCTTCTTCGGCGGCCTGCGCCATGGCGGCTTCGGCTTCGATGTCGCGCAGCACCACGCTCATAGTCGCCACTTTATCCGGCGGATCCAGGCGCATGACGATCACGCCCTGCGTGGCGCGACCGCGGGACGGAATGTCGGCAAGCCCCATGCGGATCGTCTGGCCCTGTTTGCTGATGCAAAGCAGATCGCCTTCCGCGCCTTCCTCGAGCACGACGCCGCCGATAATATCGCCGGTCTTTGCGGTGAGTTGCGCGGCTTTCACGCCCGATCCGCCGCGTCCCTGGAAGCGGTATTCGGTGACGGGGCTCATTTTGCCAAGACCGTTCTCCATGACGACCAGCAGCTTGCTGTTTCTTGCATCGCGGATGACGCCGGCTTCGACCACCTTGTCTTTGTCCGCCAGGCGGATGCCGTACACGCCGGCAGCAGAGCGACCCATCGGGCGCACGTCGTCTTCCTTGAAGCGAATGGCTTTGCCTTTCTGGGACACGATGAGGATTTCATTCGTGCCGTCGGTTGCCACCACCCATTGCAGGTTTTCACCCTCCGGCAGCTTCTGCGCGATGAGGCCGCTTCTGCGAATATTCTGAAACTCGCTCACTTCCGTGCGCTTCACGGTTCCCTGATCGGTCACCATGAAGAGGTACTTCGCCTGGCCCAGATCGGCCTTGAGGATCGCGGTGATGCGCTCGTCTGGCTTGAGCTGCAGCACGTTCACGATCGCCTGGCCGCGTGCGACTCTGCCCGCCTGCGGCAGTTCGTATGCCGGCAGCTTGAAGAGACGTCCGTTATTCGTAAAGAAGAGCAGCTCATCGTGGTTCATGACATAGAGCAGACTGAGCACTTCATCATCATCGCGCACGTCGGCGCCCTTGATGCCTTTGCCGCCTCTGTGCTGCGCGCGGAACTGGAGCGGGCTGAGCCTCTTCACGTAGCCGCTGCGCGTGAGCGTCACGATCATCGGAGCGTTCGGAATCGTGTCCTTGGCGCTGAATTCTCCAGCGGCCGACGGCACGACGGCGGTGCGTCGCTCGTCACCATAAGATTTCTTGATCTCGGCAAGCTCCTGCTGGAACACATTGTCGATCTTCTTCTTGTCCTTGAGAATCGCGTTGCACTCGTCGATGAATTTCTTGAGATCCTTGAGTTCGTCGACGATCTTCTGGCGCTCGAGACCCGTGAGCGTCTGCAGACGCATCTGCAAAATCGCCTCTGCTTGGATCTCCGACAGTTTGAATTTCTTCACGAGAGCCGCTTTCGCGATGTCTTTGTCGGCGCTCTTTCTGATCGTCTCGACGACGTCATCGATGTTATCGAGAGCAATCACGAGACCCTCCAAAATATGCGCGCGCTCCATCGCGCGATCACGTTCAAATGTGACACGGCGCGTGATCACGACTCTGCGGTGCTCGATGAAGACCGCGAGCATTTCCTGCAGGTTCATCAGGCGCGGCTGAATGCCGTCGCTGAGCGCGATCATGTTGTAGCCGAAGCTGCTCTGCAGATCCGTGTGCTTGTAGAGCTGATTGAGAATCTTCTGCGGATACGCATCCTTCTTGAGTTCGACGATGATGCGCAATCCCTCGCGGTCGGATTCGTCGCGAATGTCGCTGATGCCGACGATTACTTTGTCGTTGACCAGCATCGCCATCTTTTCGATGAGCGCGGACTTATTCACCTGATACGGAATCTCGCTGATGCGGATATGGAAACGATTGCCGGATGTCTCCTCGATCTCCGCCTTGCCGCGCATGACGACCGATCCGCGCCCGGTCAGATACGCCTGCTTGATCGCCTCTTTGTCGTAGACGATGCCACCGGTAGGAAAGTCCGGACCTTGGACGAATTTGAGCAGATCTTCGACCGTGGCTTCCGGGTTTTCGAGGAGGTGATTGATGGCATTGATGAGTTCATGGAGGTTGTGCGGCGGAATATTGGTCGCCATACCGACGGCGATACCGACCGTGCCGTTCAAAAGCAGATTCGGAATCTTGGACGGCAACACGGCCGGCTCCTTGCGGCTGGCATCGTAGTTGTCGCGGAATTCCACCGTGTTTTTTTCGATGTCCTGCAGGATTTCATCCGTGATGCGGGCCATCTTGGCTTCGGTGTAACGCATGGCCGCCGCACCGTCTCCGTCGATGGAACCAAAGTTTCCCTGTCCTGATACCAGCGGATAGCGCATCGAGAAATCCTGCGCCATGCGCACGAGGGATTCATAAATCGCAGAGTCGCCGTGCGGGTGATACTTACCCATCACATCACCGACGAGGAGCGCGGATTTGCGGAATTTGGCGGCGGACCGCAGGCCGAGTTCATGCATGCCATACAGAATACGGCGGTGCACCGGCTTGAGACCGTCACGAGCGTCCGGAAGCGCGCGGGCGACGATCACGCTCATCGCGTAATCGAGGTAGCTCTCCTCCATTTCATTCACGATCGGGCGCGGCTTAATGCGGCCAATAGAGGACAGCGTTTCACCGCCGTCGGGATCTTGCAAAGGCTGTTGCTCGGGTGTGGGATCGTTCTTGTCTGCCATACAAAGGAAAACGTGCTGGAAGGGTTATAAACCAGTACGAGGATGATAGCGTAAAAGAACAGGGAAGGAAGAGTCTGTGAACAAAAAAGAGGTGAATGTCAAAAAGTGTGGGTTCGGGTTAGGGTTGGGGTTAAGATGAAACGGTCTGCAGAGAAAACCTCACCCTCACCCAAACCCTGCATGCTCTCCATCGTCGCGACACCCATCGCCCTTCGTGGCTCGCAGCGTATGCGTGTCATGGTGAGGTGCTCCGCAAAGCGGAGACACGAATCCATGCACGCTGCTCGCACCTCAGGGTGACACATCATCTATTTTCTTTATTTGATTGCATGCTCTCCATCGTCGCTACGCCCATTGGAAATTTGGGCGACATCACGCTCCGCGCCATCGAGACTCTCAAGAACGCAAACGCCATCGTCTGCGAGGACACGCGCGTGACCGGCAATCTGCTGCATCAGCTGAATCTGCCGAAGAAGGAACTCATCAGCATGCATGGCTATACGGACCCGCGAAAAATCGACGGCGTCATCACCCGGCTTGTTCAGGGAGAGAATCTCGCGCTCGTCAGCGATGCCGGCACGCCGGGCATTTCGGATCCCGGTTTTCATCTGGTAAACCGCTGCAGACAGGAAGGAATCCTGATCGAAGTGATCCCGGGCGCGTCGGCGTTCCTCGCGGCGCTCAGTGCATCGGGATTGCCCATCAATCATTTCCTCTATCTGGGATTTCTGCCGCTCAAGAAAGGTCGCAAGCGTCTGATCGCGAGTTTCCTCGAGACCGAACATACGATTGTCTTCTATGAATCCGTCCACCGCATCGAGAAGACGTTGATGGAGCTGTATGAGGCATTAATGGAACAACCTGAGCGACCGGTCGTGATCGGCCGGGAGCTGACGAAGATACATGAGGAGATAATTTCCACGACCGTAGGGGCATTGAATCGCAATGCCCAAGACGTCACCAAAAAAGGTGAATTCGTTATCGTGATTGGTCCAATACCGCGCAAAGGATCTGCAGAAACAGATGGAGAGGAAGGGTGACAAACATCGGCGCTCGATCCGATTGAAAGGATACGACTACCGCAATGGCGGGACATATTTCGTCACGATCTGCACGAAAAACAGGGATCGGATATTTGGTGAGATACGAAACGGGATCGTGGGATTGTCGGAGGTGGGATGTATCGTTGCCGATGAATTACAGAAAACACCAATCATTCGTCCGTATGTGACGTTGGATCAATGGATTATCATGCCGAATCACGTGCATGTGATTTTTCAGATCGATCATCATGTTGATGTCACCGATACATTCGACGATACCGTAGGGGCGCCCCGCCGGGGACGCCCCTACAAATTGGCATCCACAATCATTGGGTTCGATGATTAATCAATTCAAATCCGCAGTCACAAAATCCATCAATGAATATCGCAATTCCCCCGGTGCACAGATCTGGCAACGCAATTACCATGAACATATCATCCGCGATGAAGATGAACGTTTGCGCATTGAACGCTACATTCTTGATAATCCGTCTCACTGGGATATCGATCCCGACAACCTATGACATCTCTCGACTCTGCACTGGCCCCTTTTGATTACGCGCTCCCGCCGGAACTGGTCGCGCAGTCCCCTGCAATTCCTCGCGACAGTGCGAAGATGCTCGTCTACGACCGCGGATCAAAGCGGACATCGTTCGATATTTTCCGAAACATCATCGATTACCTGCCGCACGACTGCGTGCTCGTCTTCAATCAGACCAAAGTCTTTCCGGCCCGCATGCGGCTGACCAAAGAAACCGGCGGCAAGATCTCTGTGCTCTATCTGGAAGAACATCACGGCAGAGTCCGTACGATGGCAGAGGGAAAACTCAAACCCGGTGACCGGCTCGACTGGGAGGGCGGACATTTTTTCATGGTCGAGGAACGAGACGGCAAATTCGCGATGTTGAAACCATCGTTCCCCATGGAAGAATTACGATCGCTTCTGGAGACATACGGCGAGACGCCGCTGCCGCCGTACATCAAGGAATCACCGCTGACAGAAGAACAACGTCGAGCCGAGTATCAGACGGTCTACGCGCAGCAGACGGGATCGGTCGCGGCGCCGACCGCCGGCCTGCATTTCACAGACGATCTGATCAAAAAAATAGAACAAAGCGGACGGCATGTGCGCTATGTCACACTGCATGTCGGTCTCGGCACGTTTGCGCCGGTAACGGAGGAACATTGGAAAGAGAAGAAACTGCACGAGGAATGGTACGAGATCGATCCGGCAACTGCGCACCTCCTCAATGAAGCAAAGCGTGAACATCGCCCGATCATCGCGGTCGGCACCACGACCGTCCGCACGCTGGAATCCGCGGCGCAACCGATGAACGATCCATCCGTAGAGACGCCCCGCCGGGGCGTCTCTACGTTGCAACGCTTAACCGGCGTCACCGACATCTTCATCACCGAGAACGATCGTCCGCAATTCGTCGACGGGCTCGTCACCAATTTCCATGTCCCCCGCTCCAGTCTGCTGATGCTCGTCTCTGCCTTCACCGGCCGCGAGAGGCTGCTCGACCTCTATCGGCAAGCGATCGATCAACGATTCCGGTTCTTCTCATTTGGCGACGGGATGTTGATCATCTAAATTGAAAATGGAAAAAGGAAAATGGAAAATTAAAAATGGACGGCCATACTCCTTCTAAAACTTTCAATTCTCAATTTTCAAATTTCAATTCCGTTTGGCCTCAAGGCAACACGCTCTTCGGATCGATATTCACGCCGTCTTTGATGACTTCGAAGTGCAGATGCGGACCCGTCGTCATCGGACCCGATCCGTGCATGCCGGGGGTACCGCCGCTGAGGGCGATCTGCTGATGTGCAGTCACTTCGTCTCCCGCCTTCACAAGCGCCTTGGACACGTGCCCGTAGAGCGTCGCATAGCCGTCCTGATGTCCGATCAGGATGTAGCTGTAACCGGTCGCTCCGCCGTCGCGGACGAGGAAGACGACACCGTCGGATGCCGCATACACGGGGCTGCCCTGCGGAATGTCGATGTCGAGTCCTTCATGCGGAACGCCGAACAATTTTACGTAATCCGCATCATGAAAACCGGCGCCGATCGGACCGAAAGCCGGCCAGCTGAAAGTCGGCACGCTGCTGGTCAGCGCCGAGTTCTGGAGCGTCGACGGATCGAGCAGTCCCTTTTGAATGAGCGCGCGTGCGGCCTTGCTCTTGAGCTCCGCATCGATGCGCGAGAGCTGGTTTTGCAGCTGCAACACCTGATCGTGCACATCCTGCGTAATCTGCTGGATCTGCGTCAGCTGCGCACTGCTTTTTTCCACCGCCTGTCCGGCCTGCGCGTACTGCTGCTGCAGATCATTGTACTGGGCAAGCGTACTGTCGCGCTGTGCCAGAAGATTCGCCTGTTTCTGCATTGCCAGCTGCAGATCCGTAAGGTCGTGAAGATATGCAATCTGCACGTCTTCGAGCGATTCCGTGCTGACAAGCACATTGCTGCCCGCGGTCGCCTGCATCACCGCGCTCACGACGACGCTGCTTGGGGTGGCATCCCGCTTCAGCGGCTGATTGAGATAAGCGCTGCGCACCAGACTGAAAAGCCGCTGCTTTTCGGATCCGATCAGAGTCGCCAATTGTCCGGTGGACGTCTGCGTCAGATGATATGTCGAGGAAATCCGCGCGATGATTTTTTTCTGAAACACGATTTCCTGCCGGATGTCGTGCTCCTTTTTTTCCACTGCCGCGATCCGGTCCGAGAGTTGCTGTTGCTGCACCTGCTTTTTATCGATGATCGACTGATACGCACCCCGCGCCTGATACGTGTGCACGGCGGAATTGATCGCCTGATCGAGCGACTGCTGCGCCGCCGTACGGCTGTCGAGAGACACGAGCGCGAAGGTTGCTGGAGGGATCAAAACCAGCACCGAGAGGATCAATGTGAGGAACCGGTTGAGGGTATGCATTTCATCTCATTATAGCGGAAATTCGCTCATCGGAGAAGGCCGAAGGAACACGCCCAGGACAGAAAAAAGTCCGCTGTAAAGTACACGCCTCTCCTATCTTTGCTATCCTCTTTGCATATGATTGCGAGTCTCAGAGGGACCATCAGTAAGACGAATCCGGGCGAGCTCATCGTCGATGTCGCGGGTGTCGGGTACGCCGTCTCCGTTCCCATGGACACGTGGGATACGCTGCGCGAAGCGGCGGTGACGCATCTTTTCATCTCGACCTACGTGCGCGAAGACCGGTTCGAACTCTACGGATTTGCCGACGCGCACACCAAGCAGCTCTTTGAAGAACTGACGCAGATCAGCGGCATCGGACCGCGCATGGGACTGGAACTCTGCGGCGTGCCGAGAGCTCTGCTGCTGCAGGCGATCAATGAAGACGATCCCGCGATGCTGACGACCGTCAAAGGCATCGGCAGAAAGACGGCGGAAAAGCTGCTCGTGGAACTCAAGTCTCTCGCGGAAAAATCGCCGCACATGTTCATGGGTGAAGGAGCGGTGCACGGCGCACGCTACGATCAGGATACGATAGCGGCTCTCTCGCAGCTCGGATTTGCGACGCAGGACATCATGAAAGTGCTCGACGATCTGCCGAAGGATCTGCAAACGACGGAGGAACGAGTGACGGCGGCGCTCCGAAGTTTGTAATGAATAATAGATCGACTCTAGTATCCTAGCCCTAGCCCTAACCCTAGCCCTATGCTTCACGTCGATATCACCGGAAGTCTCGCAAAGACGCTCACACCATCCGTCGGCATTCCCGAGCGCGACCTCACGGCATTGAGAACGTCGATGAAACGCTTCATCGAGGATTTTCAGCGCGAACGCACGGAGAGTGATATTCATGCATGGGCGGATGATCCGTATAACGACAACGTCATCCGCCAGGTCAGAAGCGTGGCCAAGATGATCAAGGACGACAAAATCCAGACCGTGCTCTGGATCGGCATCGGCGGATCGGGGCTCGGTCCGCAGGTGCTGCAAGAAGTGTTCGAGACGCCGGAGACGATCGAGTTCATCCTCGTCGACGTCGTCGATCCGTCGATCCTCTCGCTCTACCTCTCGATTGTCGACTGGAAACATGCGGCAGTCGTGGTCGTGAGCAAATCCGGCGAGACGCTGGAATCCATGAGTGCCTTCTTTCTCCTGTATGAAGAACTGAAGAAAAGCCTCGGGCGCAAAGCAGCCTCGCGCGTCATCGCGATCACCGATCCCGAGAAAGGATTTTTGCGAAAGTACTCCGCCGAAGAAGGCTTCATCACGCTGCCGATTCCGTCGGCGGTGGGCGGGCGCTACTGCATCTTCACGCCCGTGGGACTGCTGCCGCTGGCGCTGTTTGAAGCCGACATTACGAAATTCCTGCAGGGCGCACAAGACATGGATCAGGCCTGCCGCAAAAACAAACTGGAAGAGAATCCGGCCGCCCTGCTCGCGAGCGCCCAGTATCTGCTCGACACCAAAAAAGGCTACCTAATGCGCGTGATCATGCCGTACGTGCAGAAGCTGCGTTCGCTCGCCCGCTGGAACCAGCAGCTGATCGCGGAGAGTTTGGGAAAGAACGAAGTCCTGAATCCCTTCCCGGTTGCCGCGATCGGCACCCAGGATCAGCATTCTCTTTTGCAGCAGTGGGTCCAGGGACCGCACAAAGCGTGGCATCTGTTCATTACCGAGACCGAAAAACCGCGCCTGACCGTCCCCCGCGACGTGCCCAAGGAATGGTCCTACATCGGCGGCAAAAGTTTTGGCCAGATTCTGGATGCGGAATTCACGGGCACGAATCAGGGGCTGACGGCAGCCAAGAGAGCGCACGTGACGATCTCGCTCGCGCGGCTGGATGAGTATCATCTCGGCCAGCTCTTCTACCTCCTGCTTACCGAAGTCGTGCTGCTCGGCAAACTCTACCGCATCGATCCGTACGGTCAGCCGGGGGTGGAGTACAGCAAAAAAATCGCGAAGGAATTGCTGGGGGAAAGTCGGGCGTGACGCACATGTTTTGAGTTATTGGTTTCTGGTTATTGGTTATACATCCTTGAGTCAAAACCAAAAACTAATAACCAGTAACAAACAACGGGAAAAGTGGCCACGTTCCGAGGATGCTGCTACACTTATGTATGTTCATTTTCTCCCCTCGTTTTCATGTCACACGCAGTAACTGACGCCGACTTCGACAAAGAAGTGCTCCAGTCCAACCTTCCTGTGCTCGTTGACTTCTGGGCTCCGTGGTGCGGTCCATGCAAAGCGATGCTGCCCGTGATGGAGGAGCTGGAAAAAACCTACGACGGCAAAGTGAAGCTGGTGAAGATCAACGTCGACGAGAACACAGACGTGCCGGGCAAGTACAACGTCATGAGCATCCCGACATTCATCATCTTCAAGGACGGCAAGATCGCATCGCAGTTTGTCGGCGCCCGCTCCAAGGCTGACATGCAAAAGGAGCTCGACGCCGTCGCCTAGATCCCCTTCCCATGCATATCCTTCTCGGTTTTCTGGGCATGGTCGCGAGTATCGCGATGATCAAGTACCGCGCGCAGCTCGGCGATATGATGGGCGATCCCGACTGGATGAAGTACGTGGGCGGCGTCTATAACTTCGTGATCATCCTCGCGATCGTCTTCTTCTTCTGGAGCATCGCGTACATGACGAACACGACCGACGTTCTTTTCAGGCCGCTGCTGCTCCTGTTCCCAAACCCAAACCCACAGACGGTGCCCGGAGTGGTGCAGTAATAGCTGATTGAGCTGTATGAAATCGTCCTTTGTAGTCGATTTACAAATTATCAAATAAATGTTAAAATATTAATACAAATGAACATATATAAATCGATGAAAGGAATGGCGGGATTCCCCTGGTTTCATCAGGCAATCCGATCCAGCACCATGTTATATATCATCGTGTTTCTCATTCTTGTGATGGAAACGACTGCGATGAGTTTTTTGAAAGAGTATTCGGAGACGAGCGGCACTGTCGCATTGGGGCTTGGCATCGCGTGCTACATGGGAGTTTCGCTGCTTCTCATCCGATCATTTCGATATGAAGGAATGGGAATCGTGAACGTGCTGTGGTCGGCGTTCTCCGTGATCTTCGTCGTCGCGGTCGGCATTTTCCTGTTTCAGGAAACAATCAGCGGGATCGAGACGATCGGCATCGCGTTTGTGCTCAGTGGCGTGGTACTTCTGCGATCGAGACAGCCGCAAGACGTTACGCGCGGCGGACGCTGCCTGCATCAACCCGCGACTCTTCCCTGAAAAATATGGTCTACGTTTTTATTGCTCTCATCTTGCTGACGGAAACACTGGCCATTTGTTTTTTGAAACAGTATTACCTGTCGCATCGGCTGCGCTTCGTCGCACTCGGTTGTCTGTTTTATCTGGGCGTCTCGCTGCTGCTCGTGCAAACATTCCAGTACGACGGCATGGGAATCGTGAACGTGCTGTGGTCCGCGTTCTCCGTGATCCTGGTCGTCTGCGCGGGACACTTCGGCTTTCATGAAAAAGTGACGCACCGGGAAATCGTCGGGATCGCACTCGTCCTGATCGGCGTTGCATTTCTGCCGGCCTGAATGTATGAATCGACTGTGTTTTGTAGTGGTGCAGTAAAAAAAGCGGCTCCCGTCATCCATGACAGGAACCGCCCGTGGCTGGTTCGATGACCAGCAATCAGAGTGTGCGAACAAAGGACAGAGAGAGCAAAAAAAATGCCCCAACTCCCCCAGCCGTCGCGATGACATAGCACCACTTTCGCAGAGCTACGTTTCTCCTGAAGGAACGTTGCATGCTTTCGTCCTGAGCATGATGCCTTTCTCTCGCCTTGTCAGCTTCAGGACCGCTGGGGGCTCCCCCGATGTACCGAAAGGGCATTGCAATGCGCATGCATGCAAGATATTCCACTCGTTTGTTGGCACGCACGCCTACAACGACGAAGAATACGGTGCTTGCGAACAAACAGAGACCAGCTATGGTCATGGCAACCTCCTTAATGGTTGAAAGATCGAAACTCTGATGCGTATATTGTAAAATATACATGACAAAACGCAAATATCAGTCCCCTGTGCACCGTGGCAGACCATTACTGCGCCATCGCTTCCGTCGAAATCTGCTGCAGCTGATAATGGCGTCCTTTATAAATGGAGGATGCGACCTGTTCACGTATAGCAGCCAAAGCAACGGACGGATTGTCCGGATTGAGCGGCGCCTGCGCGATCAGTGTTCCCTTGTCCTTTCCTGCCAGAAGCAATGCAATCAGTTTTCCTTTTGCCTGCTCAAACTGCTCCGGCGACAGATAGGAGATGGGACTGCGACGCACTATTGGATTGTTGTGGATGTAAGATTCAGAACTTTCCATGAGCATACGATAGCACCGCTCATCAACACTTCCGATAGTGGAGGAACGGGAAGTGATGCATACATAAAAAATGGTGGAGCTGAGGGGATTCGACCCTTCGGCAAGCTCAGGGCTGCGGACCATTCAATGGAAATATATTCTTTTCCCCTTCTTGCAAAGCAGGTGCTGGCGCAGGTTTTTTGATTGCGACTCGCGCAAGCGCTCGTCTGCCAACTGAGCATATAAAATGGTGGAGCATACCGGGATCGAACCGGTGACCTCCTGCTTGCAAAGCAGGCGCTCTACCAGCTGAGCTAATGCCCCACAGGGTTTTAGTATAAACGATGATGTAAAAAGAGTGGAGGTGCCGGTGGGAATTGCACCCACGCATGGGGGTTTTGCAGACCCCTGCCTTACTGCTTGGCTACGGCACCAGCGAAGAAAACTCTAAATGGAATGATCAATCTGCGATAGTCCGCCATAGCTTTAGCGAAGGACGGACTGCTTGGCTACGGCACCGGACTTTCAAAGAGTGGGGACAGCTTAATCAAAGAACTATGCGAATGAAAGCTTTGGTGATGACATTATTTCTGACTCGGCGCCTTGAATGTGGCGTTCTTGAGAATCAGTTCCACCTGCTGCTCGGTCGTGGTGTCGACGGAGACCGGCGTTGCAGCGGTGTAGGTGTAACCCGTCATGCCGTTCACCGCGCTTACCTGATAAAAACGCGTCTTGGGCTGATCAGATCTCGGCTGCGCGGTGAAAATATTCATGGTCACTTTCTGACCGTCGATCGTAACGGATTGCGCGTCGACCTTCGTGTAATTCGGCATCGCCTGCACGGACTGGATGGATGCATCGCTATAGTCGCTTGAGGTCATTTGCTTGTTGAGCGGCTCGCTCGTGACGGTCACCGTGACAAACTGCCCGGCGACGGGATTGTCGGATTGAAACGCGACGACAACCTCCTGGGGAATGCCGCGGGAATCCAGCTGCGTGCGATCCACCACGTGCCATCCGGACGGAAGACAGGTGCCGACCGTGCCGTCCCAGTACTGGTTGGCACAGGTGACGGTCGCGTTCCCTCCTCCGCCGCATGCGGAGAGCGTGAGAAGAAAGAGGCCGGAACAGAGTGTCGCAGTCAGCTTGTTCATCACAGGAATGATAGCAGGATTTTTTTCGAGCTACAGTCGATTGTTTTCTCGTTATTCATATCATTCATGGGAGGAATCCGCACGCCACGGGGGGTGAAGGGGAAGCTCTGCTTTTTGCGTGAGCAAAAACATCATGAGCTCTGCGACGGAGGAGAAAAGCGAAATGGCAGAGCGGGCGGAGGGGCTTTGGCGGGCGGCGGCGTTTTCTTTCTCCATTTCTTTGTCGCTGGAGACAAAGAAATGGAAGATGCATCAATAAAATAAAGAGATGAAAAGAGTAGACAATATAGTGAAATAGGTTCTGGAGATACCCTAGAGAATTGAGGAAAAACGGTATATTTGCTACAATGAACAGATTTATGCGACGCATACTCACATCCATCACACTCATCGCGGCCGCTCTCCTGCTCCCGCTGTCGGCAGTCGCCCAAGGGCAGATCACGGCTGATGATTCTATCGCCGGCGTCGGCATTACCGTGACACTCGCGGGTCTCCCGCCCGGTATCAATGCATCCATCCTCGTCACGAATCCCGACAGCAAGACGACGACGATCAACGCGCAGACGGACGGCCAGGGAAATGCGACGGTGAACGTACCGGGAAACGCATCCGAGGAAGCGGGCACCTACACGCTGAGCGCAACGTACAACGGCTCGGCCATCGGCAACGTCACGACGGTCGCGGTGCTCCCCGACACGATGGACCCATGGGCGTCGCAGGTGCAGTCCTGGACGCCGACTATCGCCGCAGACGGAAGCGACAGTGCGACGATCACGGTCACGATGCGCGACAAGTACGGCAATATTCTGCCGGGCCGCCCCGTGGCGCTCGTATCGAATCGTCCGCAGGACACGATCACGCAGCTCACGCCCGAGACGGATAAGAACGGCGCACAGCAGTTCTCGCTGACGACGACGATGCCCGGCTCCATTCAGGTGCGCGCAGTGGATCTGCTCAGCGGCAACACGCTCGCGGCCGTCGCGCAGCTGACCGCCGGACACAACGCGCCGGCGATAGGCGGCGACGCGCAGCAATTCTACGGATCGAATGCCAACGCGTATCAGGCGTCAGTCGAGAATGTCGGCGGCCGCCAGTTCTATGCGCAGGCCGCGGGGTCCGCCAACGGTGGATCATTCGACGTCATCGATCATTTTGAAGTGACCGCACCCACGGATATGCAGACCGGACAGGAAGCGCAGAAGGTGGTGGTCCGCGCCGTCGATCAGAACGGAAATACCGTACAAGATTACGCGGGCACCGTGACGTTTGAATCGACCGATCCGCAGGCGACGCTCCCCAACTTCGGTTCGTACACTTTCCAGCCGCGCGACCTTGGCCAGAAAACGTTCCCGCTCGTGCTCACGTTCCAGACCGCAGGCCAGCAGATTTTCCGCGTGAAGGATCAGAACAACCCGTCCATCACGGGTCAGGCGACGGTCAACGTGACGGGAGGCGGGATGCACGGCAGCGCGGGCGGCATCCAAATTACCTCTTATAAGGACGGCGACACGATCAGTTCCACGAACATCACGATCGCCGGTATCGGTCCGGCGTACGCCAATCTCATCGTCATCGGCGGCACGCAGAACGTCACCGGTTCCACCGATGCGCAGGGCAACTTCTCGATTCCGATTACACTCAATCCCTCGCAGCATGACTTCACCATCGACGTGCACGATGATGCGGGCCACAACGACTCGGGTCCGCTGCATCTGATCCTCGATCAGAATCCGCCGACCATCGGCGCCATCACGTTTGCGCCCGAGCAGCCGGACGCCGATCAGAAAACACTGGTCGTCGCCCAGGCCGATCCGGGTCTGGCGAGCATGATCATGACGATTCAGGATTCGACGACGAACACCAATCTGACGGTGCCGCTGGTGGAAATCCCGACCTCGACCGGTTCGTATCAGGCGTTCTTCAATGCGCCGACCGCAGGCGTCTACCAGCCCGACTTCAAGGCGACAGACAAGGCGGGCAACGCCGTCGACGTACGCACCACCTTCACCGTCGGACAGCAAGGACTCGCAAAAGTGATGAACGTCCAGGCCGCGCCGCGCGTGAACGCGGTCGAGCTCACCTGGGATCCGATCAACGATACGCTCGACGGCTACCGCATTTACGTGGGCGACAGTCCGAACAACTTCCTCTATACGCTCGACACCGGCCGCGTGACGACCAAGGCGACCATCGCGGGCCTGACGCCCGGCAAGACGTACTACTTCGCGGTCACGGCTCTCAAGCAGGGCCTCGAGAGCAAGGATAAAAGCGACCCCGTGCAGGCGCAGGCGCTCGGGCTCACGCTCGACGTCACGCCGGGTGACGGCACGCTTGATCTCAAATGGCCGTCCCTCTCGACGGACGCTCCCCTGTCGACATTCCTTCTTGAGTACGGCGTGCAGCCCGACACCTACACGGAAACGCGCATGCTCAACGGACAATTGCGCGACTATACGATGCGTGACCTGCTCAATGGCGTCACGTACTACATGCGCCTGACGCCGATCACGGTTACGGGCGACAAGCTCACCGATCTCGCAGCCAAAGGACAGGGCACCCCGAACGGCACCGGCTTTCATGCGGGTCCCCAGGACCCGATTCCGGGCAATCTCGGATCTCTGCCGGGCAACATACAAAAGCCTCCGACAAGCCTGCCGAGCAACGGACTCCCCTCCTGGCTCTGGATGGGCGCAATCGCGCTCGGTCTTCTCGGCGCGCTGTACGGCTGGCACCGCCGCCAGGCAGCCCGCCACAACGCGGCATTCCTCGCCGCGATCCAGGCGCAGTACAGGAGATGAGTCGATAGTTGATAGTTGTCAGTCAATAGTGACCAAAACATTACACATACTAAAAACTATAAACTAACGACTATGGACTCCCCTTTCTCGCCTTCGGCAACATCCCGATCCAGCCGACCTCGAACTCTCTCCATCGGCGGCGCGACGTACGATCTGTTCGTGCGCACCGATCAGTCGGTCGTGCATGAGCATGAAGGAAAAAAAATGTTCTCGCTTCCGCTCGGGGACAAAATCCGCGTGAACGACGTGATCAGCACGTTCGGCGGCGGCGCGTCGAATACGTCCGTCGGACTGTCCCGTCTCGGCTGCACCGCGTCCTTTTGCGGCGTGGTCGGTGACGATCAGTGGGGCACAACCCTCTTGAAACATCTGGCCGATGAACGCGTACAGACCGACATGGCAACCGTGGTGGAAAATGAAGCGTCGAGCTTTTCACTCGTGCTTTCCGCCGGCAACGGCGAGCGGGTGATTCTCACGCATCCCGGCACCGCACGGCACCTGCACGATGTGACGTTTGATCGCGAGCAGGCGGGGCATTTTGATGCGGTCTTCCTCAATCACATCCATGCGGAATCCTGCGTCATCGAAGACGATCTCATCGATACCTTCGTTCAAAATCCCTCCATCCACTTGAGCTGGAATCCGGGCGGCTGCCAAATTGAATCCGGACTCCGGGAAAAGAATAACGCTCTGCTCGTCTCGCACACCGCGGTCCTCTTTCTGAATAAAGAGGAAGCCCTCGCCTTTACGGGCACGCGAACGGTAAAGGAAGCATTGAACATTCTGAGCCGCGCCGGCGCCACAATCGTCTGTATTACGGACGGTCCAAACGGCAGCTTCGCAACCGACGGAAAAACGTACTTTCATTGCCCTGCCGGAGACTGCACGGTCGTCGATGCGACCGGTGCGGGGGACGCCTTCGGCACGGGCGTCACATGGGCCGTTCTGACAGGCAAAGACTTGCCAACTGCCCTGCAAGCGGGTACTATAAATGCGATGAGTGTCGTTTCCGTTATCGGAGCCGAAGAAGGCCTCCTCACAGAAACCCAGATGCAGTTGAGTCTCAAGCGGAGCAACCTGACCGTCACGGCGGAACCGTTCTGAAACTCCCACAGCAATATAAATCTCGCTCATCGCCTGTCACCTCCACCTACCACCTCATCCGTATGGCAGACGACGCACTGATCATGATCCAGGAACTTCTCGAAAGCGCGCAAGCGTCCCTCAAGACCGCGAACGCGATGCTTCGTGATCTCACCGGTGTCAGTGACCCCAACCGCGAGCGCCACGTCGCCCGCGCGACGAAGGTCGTGAGTGCGGGTCCGGTGTCCGGCCGCGTGATCGAGGGTGTGTTTGACGGACAGAACATGGTCGATGCCGCGGGCCAGAGTTATCCGGTGCCCGCCAACTACGCGTCGAAGAGCAAACTGGTCGAGGGCGACGGCATGAAGCTGACCATCACCGACGAAGGCAAATTCATCTATAAGCAGATCGCTCCGATCGACCGTCGTGTCGCCAAGGGCGTGCTGATTCAGGAAGACGGACAGTACAAAGTGCTCGTTGAGGGCAAGGCTCTCCGCGTGCTGCTCGCGTCCGTCACGTTCTACCGCGCCGAAGTCGGCGATCAGATCACGGTGCTGCTTCCGCAAACCGGCGAAGCACAGTGGGCCGCGATCGAAGCCGTGCTCCCGAAGCACTTGGCCGAGGCCGCCGCGCGCGATCTTGTCGGCGCCAGCCAGGACAATGACGGCGAGATGAGCCCGATGATGGGAGAGGGTGAAAGCGATGACGAAGACGAGCCGGAGAAGAAGACGAAGAAAAAGAAGTGAGAAGGCAGAGGGCAGAGATCAGTAATCTGACTTCTGATTTCTGATATCTGACTTGTTTTTAGCATAGCCCCTAGCCCTAGCCCTAACCCTAGCCCTACAATCTCCCCATGCCCCTCTCCCCCCGTGTCACGGTACCCGTTTCAGCCGCAGTGCTCTGTGTCGCCGTTATCGGCGGATACTTTTTCTGGCAGCTGGAAAACACGCGGGCGGAATTGACGGCCGCGCAGCCGGATACGTCCGGCAGCGGCACGACGACGATCCAGGCACCGACGGACACAACCGCATCGCTCAATGACACGGGCGACGTTTCGCTGCTGCACCTGCGGCGCGGGGACGTGTTCGCACTGGAAGGACAATGGAAAGATGCCGAAGACGAATACCAGCAGGCGGTGAAGGCCGGCGGCGGACTGCCGGCGCTCCGCAAGCTCGCACAGGCGCAGCTCGAACGGCGTGATTTTCGCAATGCCACCAATACGCTCGATCAACTGCGACGGGCGGGAGAAAAACCGGAAGACCAGCTGCTGCTGGAATCGCTCATCGATCTGCACAGCGGCGAGCTGGATAAAGCGCGCACGCTTTTGAGCGCCGCTTCGGACAGTCCGCAGAAACAGTACGGACTCGCACTGCTGGCGATCATTACGAACGACAATGACACGGCGAAGACCGAACTCGCGCAGGTGCAGAGCGGCTGGGAGCCGGTGCTGCGGTCGTACGCGCAAACGCTGCTCGGCGCCTACAGCGAATATGCGTTGTTCCCGCAGAGTCCGGCCATTCACTTGCAGACATTGATCGCCCACGCGCTCGCACAGGTGCAGGAATGCGAACTCGCGCTGCCGATTGTCTCCCAGGTCACGCGCACGCAGGACGACTACCGCGATGCATGGATCGTGCAGGGCTTCTGTGAACTCACGACCGAGCGCTATCAGGATGCGCTCGCCTCTCTTGAGCGCGCGTATCAACTCGATCCCGAAAAACCCGAGACGCAGTACTTCCTCGGGCGCACGTACGCGGCACTCAACGATCACGGCAACGCGCTCACCTTTTTGCAGTACGCGCTGCAGAACGGATTTTCGCCGGAGTCCGAAGTGCGCCAGTGGATCGCAACCGAAGCCGTCGCCAACAATCAAGTGGATGTCGCGCTCGATCAGTACGACGCGCTCACCAAACTGCCCGACGCGACGATCGACACCTACACGCAGTATGTGACAACCGCCCTGGCTGCCGGCAAGAAACAGGAGGCCGCCGTGAAGGCACAGGAAGCGACGCAGAAATTCCCCGACGAAGCGCAGTCTTGGGATCTGCTCGGCTGGGCGGAGGGCGTGAACGGCAACAAGGATCAGGCGCGGCAGAATCTGCAGAAGGCACTGCAAATGGACCCGTCGCTCCAGAGCGCGAAGGATCATCTGAAGGGATTGTAAGAAATCAGAAGGCAGAGATCAGAAAACAGAGGACAGTATTTGTCTTCTGACTTCTGACTTCTTCCCTCTGGACTCTCACCTTATACTCCGCCCATGCAGATCCCGTACGCGAAACAAACAGCACTGGGCATCACCGCCGCGATCGTCGTGATCGCCGGAATTGTCGCGGCATGGATTCTGCTCCCCCGTCCGCAGATCGACGCGGCGATGCAGCTTCCCGCAAGCAAAACGCTCGCGCTGTTTCAGAACGTGAATCGGACGACAATCCGGCCGTTCGTGTCGAGTTTTCCCATACTTGACGGTGTGCCGCTGACCGACAGCCCCGTGTCGATTGCAATCCTCCGTACACAGACGGGAGGCGAACTCGGCTGGGCGGTACTCACGCGGACAACGAATGCCGATCAGCCGTTCACAATCCGCGCATCGTCATCGGACATACAGACTCTCCTCCTGCATGTGACTGATCCGCTGAACCGCTCCTACACCTACAGTCAGCTGTTACCGGATGAGCCGAAAAATCCGTGGGCCTACCTTCGGTTTCCGGATATACAACCCTCGCCCGCGTCGCCCGCCGCAACATTGCTGACGATCTCGCGGCCCGCTTCCGTCGCGCTCATGGCCGACGGTCTTTCCATCCGCACGCTGGCATCATCGGCAGAAAGCCGCTTGGAAAGCCTGCCAGCGGCTCCCAAGGACGTCTTCTCTCATCCCCTCTTCATCGCCGAAATGCAGGATCTGGGCAACGTCGCGCTCGATGCATCAACTCTTTTGCATCCCGATGCAACGGCGGTGTCCCAAAGCGTGCTGCGATCGGCACTCGCATCTCTCTTCGGCCCGAGCATCAGCCCGCGCTATGACATGGTCCCGCTTCTCAGGGGACCGACGACGCTGCAGGTTGCAGCCGGAACCGGTACGCATCTGCGTGTCGTGATCGAAGGCAATACAACGGACAGGGACGGATCGATGAAACTGGATCATCTGATTCAGCTTTTCACAAACACGCTGACACCCGTCACGCGCGACGTGCAGACGTTCGATAACAAATTTACCTTTGAAGACGTGCGCCAGGATCCGTCGCTCATCAGCGATGCGACCGCCACGGACGGGACATGGACCGTCCGCACCATTACCCAGACACAGACGCACTCCACTCTTCTGGTCGCGACGCGCGGCGGCGACTTCGTGCTCAGTAATGATCAGGCGGCATTTGAGAAAACCATCCACGCGTCGTCGCCCGATTTCCCGGCGATGGAACCCGCTCCTGCGGGGCTCGGCTTGATTCAGAGCGACGCGCTCTCGGCGCTCCTCACCCGCTCGATCCCGACCGTCTGGAATGATCAACACATCGCCTCCGGCACCGGCGGATACCTCAAATGGAAGTTATCAAGAGAAGGACAGAGGCTGACGGTGGTTATAAAAAGGATATAGGGCTAGGGCAAGGGCTAGGAAAAGAGGAATATTTCTTTCATTTCTATACCCTTGCCCTAGCCCTAGCCCTACAAGTTGCCCTCCGGCCAACTTGCCTGTACTCTGCCGTCCCGATGTCTTTCATTAAGCTCTCCCGTATTTTCCTGCCCATTTCAGGACTTCTGGTCCTGGCGTCCTTCGTGGCGTTTTTTATCTATCCCCGCCCGATCGTCTCCATTGAATTCACGGGTGGCACACAGATGGAACTCAATGTTCCCGCGGGGAAGACATCCGATGATCTGGCGGCGGCTCTGCGTACATATCAACTGAACACCAAACCGCTCGAGGGCGAGATCTCCCGCACCAAGACCGGCAGTTTCTTCGTCCGCGTCCCGACGCTGACAAACGAACAGCATCAGGCGGTACTCGCACAGCTGAATAAAGCACTCGGCGGCACAGTCAACGAACTGCAGTACACGACGATCGGCCCCACGGTCGGATCCAACCTGGAGCAGCGCGCGTTCTGGGCGCTCTTCATCGCGTGTATCGCGATCCTCGCCTTCGTCGCGTTCGCCTTCCGCAAGATCCCCCGCAGCATGAACCCGTGGAGCTTCGGCGTCTCGGCCATCGTGGCGTTGGTCCATGACATCTCGATCCTCGTCGGCATTTTCACGGTCCTGAGCCACTTCACCACCTTCCAGATGGACACGCTGTTTACGACAGCCCTGCTCTCCATCATGGGACACTCCGTTTCGGATACGATCGTCATCTTCGACCGCGTGCGCGAGATGCTTTTCCTGTCGAACAAGCATGACGACATCCGGGACATCGCCGACAAAGCGCTCAAAGCCTGCGTCAGCCGAACGGTGAATACGGGTCTGGGCATCCTCATCATGCTCACGGCGCTCTTCATCTTCGGATCGGAATCGATCCGCTGGTTCATTCTCGCATTGATTATCGGTACGATCGTGGGCATGTATTCGTCATACTTCGTGGCGACCCCGATCATGGTCTTCTGGCAGAAAAGGATCGCCAATAAAAAATGAAAACAGTGTCATGGTGAGCGGAGACGCACCATGACTTCTATCCGACCGGTCATCCCTCGTCTCCGCTCGGGATGACACATGACACTTTCTATGCCTTCCAACGTCGCCATTGAACGTCTGCCGAAATCCCGCGTGACCGCGACTCTCGTCTTTACGCCGGAGGAAAAACAGCGCGCCGAGAATCAAGCGCTTCAGAACATGGGCAGCCGCACGGAGATCAAAGGATTCCGTGTCGGCCACGCGCCGGCGGACGCCATCCGTGCACGATTTTCTGAGGAACAGATCCTGGAGGAAACCGTCCGCGTGCTCATGCAGGGCCAACTCACCCAGATCGTGACGGAGAACCAGATTAGTCCCGTGATCCCGCCGAAGATCGAACTGCAGTCGCGCGATCCCCTCACCGTGAAGATCACATTTGTGGAGCGGCCGGAGGTGAAGATGAAGAATCTCGATTCGCTCAAGATCGAAAAGAAGAGCACGAAGGCCGATCCCAAGGACGTGCAGCGCGTCATCGATTCCGCCTTGAACGACCATCGCACCCGCACCGCAGTTGATCGCGCCGCGAAGGAAAACGACATGGTCACCATCAACTTCTTTGCGACCGACGATCAGAACAAAGAAATCCAGGGCATGCGTGCGGAGGGCTACGAAGCGCTCATCGGCAGTAAGACGCTGCTCCCCGGCTTTGAAGATCAGCTGGTCGGGCTCAAGAAGGGCGACCAGAAATCCTTCACGCTCACCCTCCCCGATAAGTTCCAGGTGGAGGAGCTGCGCAATAAACCCGCGACGTTCCACGTGACCGTCACGAACGTGGAGGAGACGCATTTGCCCGAGTTCAACGATGCATTCGCGAAGGAGAAACTCAACGCGCCGTCGGCCGCGGAATTCAAAGCATTGGTCGAGAAATCGATCGAAGGTCAGGAGGAGCAGTTCGATCGCATGCGCCGCGAGCGCGAATTGATGGAGGAGATCAAGAAGCGCACCGATGTTGAGATCGCCGATGAACTGCTCGACGAAGAAATGCGATCATTGGTGCAGGAGTGGAGCGACAGACTGGAGCAGCAGGGATCGACCATTGAGGAAGCGCTCAAGCGCGAAAACCGCACGGTCCAGCAGGCGGAGGAAGATCTGAAGAAGCAGGCGGAGGAGAGATGGAAGCTGCGCCTCGGCATGGCCAAGATCATCGAAGAGAAAGCGGTCTCGGTGTCGGATGAAGAAGTGAATCACGCCTTCGAACATTTCCTCGAGCGTGTGCCGGAGGAGCAGCGGCCTGCCGCGACCCAGGAATTCCAATCGCACGGCACCCTCTATGACGAACTGCGCTGGCAGGCACTCGTGGAGAAGGTCATGGAGATGTTGCTCGCGTGAATAAAAATCACTATTGCTGACACAGCGAAAAGATTATGATCATGCCATGGAAGCAAATCGCACCATAGGATGGGGAATGTTCGTGACCGGCCTCATACTTTTTGTCATCTTTTTTTTGGCTGTAGCGTTTTTTGCATGTTTTAGTGATGGGACGACACCACCATTATGTGTTGCCCTTAGTCCATTTGGATTTCCATTCGTTTCTGATGGCATGCTCTTTGCGAAAGTTCCAAACAGACTGCCAGATCTTGCTCAATCGATATTACCAGCGCCCTTTTTCATTCTTTTACAGCCACTATTAATCGTCTGTATTATAACGGTTATTCTCAGAATTTGGTTCAACTTGCGCCCGTCAGTTTGGTGGTTCTCGCTCGGTTTTATTATTCTGACGTTCGTCTTATTTTGCGCTGCAAACGTTTGATAAGAATCTCACATAAATCCCTGAACTGTTTGAAGATGTATTTCTAAAATTCAATAAGCCATTTGGCTTTTAAGAGACTTTAAAAAGAACATTGCGACGCGATACTCCTACATAATTTCTCATTTTCACTTCCCCTTCTCCACCCACCACACTTTCAGTCTGCGTTCCGGGTTCACGTTTTTGAGCATGCTGCAATTGGCATCGTGCACGCGCACTTCGCCGCCGCGGACGATGACACCGGCGATTTCCTTGGATCCGTTTTCGTTCGGTTTGCAGCACTTGGCGAACATCACCGGCATGCGCATGTCGCCTTCGATCTGCACCGTCGGGTTCCTCGGCATTGCTGTGGCTCCGGCGGTTTTCGAGATCAGCTCCGGCGCTGCAGGCTTCTCTCTGTTTATCCGCTCTTTAAGCAGATCGAGGTGTATGAACATCGACGCCGCGTTCTGCGCGCCCTGTCCGATTTTGATCAGCAGCTCCTCGCGATCCGGGAAGCTGAGCTTTTTGCCGTCGAAGA
>DASZVA010000012.1:0-92395 GCA_035547395.1 Candidatus Peribacteraceae bacterium
GACTTTTGTACGGATATGACACGAAACTATGACAGGAAGGTTTGCACAAGTGTGAACTTTCTGCTACAATTATGAGAAACCCGCACACACAAACACACGCGCGTAGAAAAACATGCAACACATACATCCATCCGACATCGAGGCGATTCTTACAAGCGAGCAAGCGATGCTCCTGAGTCCCGCGGCGCGCGAGCGCCTCGGATGGATCGCCTACGTCGTGCGGAACCAGTGTTCGATCAGCGACGCGTGCACGCATCTCGGAATTTCGAGAAGCAGTCTGCACCGCTGGCTCGAGCGTTTTGATCCGACGGATCTGTCGTCGCTCGAAGAAAAATCGCACGACCCGCATTCGACGCGATCGAGCAACGTACCGCTGCACATCGTCGCTCTCATCCGCGCGTACCGCGAGCGCGAGCCGCTCATGGGCAAGGAGCGCATCCGCGAACTGCTGCGCGCCGAGCACGATGTCGATCTCTCGAGTTCGACGATCGGCCGCGTCATCGAACGCGAGTGTTTGTACTTCGCACAGACGCCGCTGCACTGGAGAAAGCGCATGCGCAACGGACAGCAGATGCAGCCGGTACAGACATCGATCGCACAGGTCTCGCAGTCGATGCCGAACGTCGAGCACACCGTACCTGCGACAAAAGAAACACGAACCGATGACGTACCGGCCCCGGTGATGACAACGATCCCGAACCCCAACCCTCATGATTGCCTGATGTGCAGACTCAAGCGTATGGACAAGAGTCCGTGGAAGCGCGCGCTGATCCTGACAAGCATTCTCACCAACGTTGCAATCGCGGCGCTCTTTGTCATGACCACGCTCTGGGAAGCAAAAAATCCGCCGCCGCTTCCGGCGCAAACATCCACTCCGCACACGATCACCGAAACCGTTTCCACCCTCGACAACTAACCGATGGACTTCTTCTCGCTCCATCGCAGGCACTCCGAAAAACGGGCACGACTCACGCAGTCGATGCACAAGCTCGTCGCCGTCGTCACGATGGTGATGACGATCGTGCAGGCAGCGGGGGCCGACGGAAGCAGCGCGGTCTTCGCGGTGCCGCAGGCGCATGCCGCCACGGGCATCTTCGCGCCGATCAACTATCAGGGAAAGATCAGCGCCATCAACGGAACGGCGGTCGCGGACGGCAAGTACAACATGCGCTTCAAGATCTTCAACACGGCCACCGGCGGCACGCCTCTGTGGACGGAAACGTGGGACTCAACGACGCAGCAGGTGACCATGACCGGCGGTCTCTTCTCGGTCGCACTCGGTTCGCAGGTGGCCATGACCGGCAGCGTCAACTTCAACACCGATAACCTCTATCTGCAGGTCGAGTTCGACCCAAGCAACAACAGCAGCTATCCGGAAGTCTTCAGTCCGCGCAGACGCTTCGGCTCCGTCCCCTACGCGCACAACGCCGACACGATCGACGGACTCGACTCCAGCAAGTTCATCCGCAAGGATCAGTCGGAGACGGCCAGCGGCACACTCACCATCAAACCGAACGACGCCAGCAAGATCGGCCTCGACATTCTGTCGACAGGCGGCACGTCGGCGTCGCCGGGGTTGCGCATCTCCACAAACGGCGCGCCGGACATCGTGTTCGGATCGGGCGGCACCAACTACGACGTCAATCTCTATCGCTTCACGGCCAATGTCCTCAAGACCGATGACTCTCTCTATGTGGCGGGCGCACTCTCCGGTTCGACCGTTCATGCCGAGAAGAGCCTGACAACGTCGGGCACATTGGTGTTCGAAGGCGCGGCCTCCGGTTCGAATCTGTATCTCGGCACTTCCTTAAAGGGAGCCGGACTGACCGACTGTTCGACGGGCGGCACATCGAAGCTGCTCTGGAATTCGTCGACGGGCAGATTCAGCTGCGGCACGGACCAATCCGGCGGATTGAACTCCACGGGACAGGTTCTCACCATCGGCGATGCACGGTATGTAAAGAAGTCGGGCGACACGATGACCGGCGCACTGAATATCCGTCCGACGGCGGGCTCCTCCATCGTGGGACTCAACGTCGCGGCGACGATGTCCGGCCGCAACCTCGTCGTGGAGGGTTCGGGCGCAAATCCGCTGATCTACACGACGGGCGGCTACGTCGGACTTGGCACAAGCACGCCGGGCGCGGCCCTCACGTTCGTGTCCCACAATACGACCCTCGATCCGGACATCCTCTTCCAGAAAGACAGCGGCTTCCTTCTCTATACATCCGACGTCTACAGCAGCGTGAACGCCGTACAGTCGCCGCAATGGATCACGCGCAGAGCGCGCGGTACGTCCGCTTCCCCGCTCGCGGTACAAAACGGCGACCAGCTCGGCCTCTTCGGATTCCGCGGCTACACCGGCACGGGATTCTCGCAGCGCGCATGGATCAATGCGATCGTCGATGGAACAGTCACGACCGCCGGCAAAGTCCCGACGGCACTCACCTTTGGCACGAGTCCCGATACAAATGAGCCGGTTGAGCGCATGCGCATCACGTCGAGCGGCAGTATCGGCATCGGTACGAATGCTCCGGGTTCGAAGCTCTCCGTCTCCGGATCCGTGATCATCGGCAAGAACGTCGGCTCTGCGGCTGCGGATGCAAACGTCGGACTCGAGGTCTTGAGCACGATCAGCGGTTCGACGGTCTACGCGACGAATGCTCTGAGAAGCAGCGGATCGATCGTCGCCGAGGGAACGATCAGCGGCGCCAACCTCTTCGTTGGTACGTCGATCAAGGGGGCGGGGCTCACAAGCTGCAGCAACTCTGCGACGAGTAAACTGCTGTGGAACAGTACGACGGGCCGCTTCAGCTGCGGAACGGACCAGAGCAGTTCGTTTAGCTCAGGCAACGTGATCACGATCGGCGACGCGCGCTACGTGAAGAAATCCGGAGACACGATGACCGGCGCACTCGTCATCAACGTGACGAACGGCAGCCTGGGCACGATCGGACTCAAGGTGATCAATACCCTCTCGGGTGCGATCATCCATGCCGAGAAGCAGCTCACATCCAGCGGCGTGATCGTCGGCAAGCAGAGCGGCGTGAGCACGGGCTCGGGCGTGCTCACGATCGCCAACACCACGCGCTACGGCACGGGCGCCTACATCTTCGCATCGGGCTCCGATCTCGCGCTCGACAGCAATCACAGTAACGCGCATATCGCGCCGAACATTCTCTTCGGATACAAAGGAAACTTCGACACGAACCTCTACCGCTTCGCGGCGAGCATCCTCAAAACCGACGGATCGCTCTACGTGACCAACACCCTCTCGGGCGCGGTGGTGCATGCCAACAGTTCCTTGTCCTCGAGCGGCACGCTGACGGTGCATGGCATCGCGCGCTTCCAGAATAACGTGAACGTCGTCGGCACCGTCTCGGGCTCGACGATCTACGCGATCAATTCCCTGCGCTCCAGCGGATCGATCGTCGCCGAGGGAACGATCAGCGGCGCCAACCTCTTTGTGGGAACGTCGATCAAGGGGGCGGGGCTCACGAACTGCAACAGCTCGAACAGCGCCCTGCAGTGGAACAGCTCCACGGGACGCTTCAGTTGCGGAACGATTTCGGTTGGCACGACCTTCTCCACCGGACAGGTGATCACGATCGGCGATGCCAGATACGTGAAGAAATCCGGAGACACGATGACGGGTGCCTTGAATATCCGCCCGACAGCTGGATCCAATACTCTCGGTCTCAATGTTGCAGCAACAATGTCCGGGCGGGCACTGACGATCGAAGGAACGGGATCAGTGCCGCTTCTCTCTACAAGCGTCACCAGGGGCGGACTTGTCATGGGTACACAAACCGGTTCCGCCATCCAGCCCCAACTCAATATCACCGGCCGATTGCACCCCCCCCTCGTGGGGTCGGGCTCCACGAGCGGCTATGGCCAAACGATCGCCATTCAGGGCAACCGCGCGTACGTGGGAAGTGAACTGAACAAGGTGGATGCAATCGACATTACCAATCCGCTCAAGCCGACATTGCTCGGAAGCGTGGGCGGTATCGGCTATTCCTACGGGATGGCGGCTGCCGGCCAATATCTCTACTCATTGAATAATCTCGATCTGAATATTTACGATATCAGCGGAGAAGGCGTCCCCGTGCTCATCAGCACGACGCGGCCGGCATCGCCAGGCCTCAGTATCGCCGTCCAGGGGCGCTACGCCTACATCACGGAGGGAAGCGGCACCCTGGTTACGTACGATGTGTCAAACCCCGTGCACCCCGTGATGACGGGATCGGGATCGACGGGAAACGACCCTCTGACTGTGGTCGTCAACGGACGGTACGCATACGTCTCAAATTACTACGGAAAGAGCGTCCAGATATTTGACCTGAAAAATCCGGCAAATCCGTCGCTCGTATCGACAATATCGACCAGCCACTTCGTCTACACGGTCGCCTCTCAGGGCAGGTACCTCTACGCAACGGAACAGGGAGCGCCCGATTATCTGCAGATTTTCGATGTCAGCAATCCATCCTCCCCCACGACAGTATCCACATCGCAGATCATCAATGACCCGGGAAATTACATGGTGGTACAGGGAAGGTACGTCTATATCTCCCAGGCAAATGCAGGAACCATCCAGTCCGTCGACGTCAGTAACCCGGCATCACCGGTCCTTACAAGCACAATCAAGATGGCGGCCGGAAGCACGCCGGAACAAATCGCCGTCAAGGGACGCTACTTGTACGCGACGCAACTCATTTCGCCTGCCACGATTCAGGTCTACGATCTCGGCGGTGAGTACGTGCAACAAATGGAGGCAGGGGGCATCGAAACGGAAACATTGAGCGTCCGTACAACCATTCAAGGTATGGATGCATCGTTGCAGGGCGCGACAACCATCGGACGGTCGCTCGAGGTGAACGGAGGCGCATCCTTCGGCAGCGGAGGCCAGGTAATAATCGGCGGTTACACGGGCGTGGTACTCAATGTTCGCGGCACAATCAGCGGTTCCACGGTCATTGCCGAGAACAGCTTCTCGGGCGCGGGACTCAGCAGCTGCAACAGCGCGAACAACTTCCTGCAATGGAACAGCTCCACGGGACGCTTCGGCTGCGGTACGGTATCGGGTTCAACCGGCACGGGAAACATCATCGCCACCGGCGACGCGCGCTACGTAAAGAAATCCGGCGACACGATGACGGGCGCACTGACGATCAATGTGACGGGCGGCAACGTGAGCACGGTCGGACTGAAAGTGATCAACACGATGTCGGGTGCGATCGTGCATGCGGAGAAGACGCTCTCTACGTCAGGTACCTTGGTGTTCGAAGGCGCGGCCTCGGGTTCGAGTCTGTACCTTGGAACATCCTTGAAGGGCGCAGGACTGAGCAGCTGCAACTCGACGAATAATGCCCTGCAGTGGAACAGCTCCACCGGCCGCTTCGGCTGTACGACGATCACGGGCGGAACGAGCTTCTCGACGGGACAGGTGATCACGATCGGCGACAACCGTTACGTGAAGAAGAGCGGGGACACAATGACGGGTGCACTCACGATCAATGTGACGGGCGGCAACGTCAGCACGGTCGGACTGAAAGTGATCAACACACTCAGCGGCGCGATCGTCCATGCGGAGAAGTCTCTCACCTCTTCGGGTACGTTGGTGTTCGAAGGCGCGGCCTCGGGTTCGAGTCTGTACCTTGGAACATCCTTGAAGGGCGCGGGACTGACAGACTGCAGCGATGGCGTGCTCAGCAAACTGCTCTGGAGCTCCGCGACCGGCAGATTCAGCTGCGGCACGGATCAATCCGGCGCGAGCGGAATTTCTCAGTCCGTGGCGGACCAGCGCTACGTGAAGAAATCGGGAGACACGATGACCGGCGCGCTGACGATCAACGTAACCGGCGGCTCTCCGGGAACGATCGGACTCAAAGTTCTCAATACGCTTTCGGGCGCGGTCATCCATGCGGAGAAGAATCTGACATCATCCGGCACTCTGAATATAAAGGGCATCGCCACGTTCCAGAACAACGTGAATGTCGCAGGCACGCTGTCGGGCAAGACACTCACCATCATGAATGGCAACAGTTATCTGCTCGGCAACGTCGGCATCGGCAAGAGCGGAACTCCCAACAGCAAGCTGGAAGTCGCGGGCACAATCAGCGGTTCCACAATCTATGCGGCAAGCGCGCTGAGAAGCTCGGGATCCATCGTCGCCGAGGGCACAATCAGCGGCGCCAACCTCTTCGTGGGCACATCGATCAAGGGTGCGGGGCTGACAAACTGCAACAGTACCAATAACGCATTGCAGTGGAGCAGCTCCACCGGACGCTTCAGCTGCGGCACGATCACAAGCGGCACATCGTTCTCGACGGGTCAGGTGATCACGATCGGCGATGGACGCTACGTGAAGAAATCGGGAGACACGATGACGGGCGCACTGAACATCCGTCCGACGGTCGGCATGAACACGGTGGGACTGAATGTCGCGGCGGTGATGTCGGGACGCAGCCTCGTGATCGAGGGAACCGGATCGGTCCCGCTCATCTCCACGCAACTTCAATACGGCACGATCGTGATGGGCACAGGCGCCTACCGCACGCTCACGGGCGCAGCGATCATGGAGCCGCAATTGAACATCCGCGGACGCCTGACGTCGGGGCGCATCGGATCGGGCTCGACGCGCACGCATCCATACGACGTCGCCGTTCAGGGGCAGTACGCCTACGTCGTCGATCAGGGCAGCAGCCTGCTCCAGGTCTTTGATATCGCCAACCCCGCACACCCGACCGTCGTGGGATCGGCCAGCACTGCTTCGTCCCCCGCCAACATCCGCGTGCAGGGCAAGTACGCGTATATCGGACTCGGCGGATCGACGGACCTCCAGGTCTTTGATATCAGCAATCCTTCTGCTCCGGTCGTGATCGATTCGTACGTCAATGGATCCTACTCGACGATGCATACCGCCGTGCAGGGGCGCTACGTGTACATGCTGAGCACGTCAAAGCTGCTCGTTCTCGACTTCGCCAATCCCGCCGCTCCGGTGCTTGTCGGCAGCGTGAGCACCAGCACCAACCCGCGTCAGATCCAAGTGCTGGGACGGTATGCCTACGTCACCAACGGTTCGACGACCAATACCCTGCAGATCTTTGATGTCGGCAATCCCGCGAACCCCTCCTCGGTCGGCACGGTTGCGGCGGGTTCCAACCCGCAGGGAGTGGCCGTCCAGGGACGATACGCCTACGTGGCGAACGACGGCTCCAGCACGCTTGGCATCTACGACATATCCAATCCGTCTTCGGCAACGGCCGTCGCCACGATCAGCACGTCTTCCTCCCCCATCGACGTGAAGGTGCAGGGCCGCATGGCGTACGTGCTTGCAGGATCAGCGATCGATATGATCGACATCAGCAATCCGCTGGCCCCGTACAAAGTCGGCTCCGTCTCCCTGGCCGGATCATCGCTCCCGCAATTCTTCGCGGTGAGCGGACGGTATGCATACGTGCCCGATTACGGCATTCAGAGTCTGTCCGTCTTTGATCTCGGCGGCGCGTACATTCAGGCGCTGGAGGCGGGATCGGTGAAGGTGTCATCGCTGGATGTCACCGCAGGCATTCACGGCATGGACCTGTCCCTCGCGGGCGGCGCCGCAATCGCGGGCTCGCTCGTCGTGACGGGCAATGCTGTGTTCGGTTCGGGCGGACTCGTGTCGATCGGCGCCATCAGCGGCAACACGCTGGTCGTCCGCGGCACGACGTCGGGTTCGGTCATCCACGCGGAATCGCTCCTCACCTCCTCCGGTTCGATCATCGCCACGAAAGACGTTGTGATTCACGGCGCGGTGCTCACGCGCTACGGCGTGCAGATGATGTCGGGCGCGCTCATCACCGAACTCAGCGGCTTCAATGACTCGATCGACCTGGAAGCGAATCTCGCTATCCACGGCATCACGCGCATGACGACGCAGGGCAACCTCGTGCACATCGGTTCCATCCAGGGCGGCGCCGCGACGCTGACGGCCGGTGGAATATTCGCGACGAAGGTAGATTACACCACGGGCGTCAGCCCGATTTCGGTCGCGGCCGGAGACCTCAACGGCGACGGTGATCCGGATATCGTCGCCGCCAATTACACCAGCGGTACAATCTCCGTCTTCCTCAATAACGGAAGCGGCACCTTTGCATCCAAAGTCGACTACACGACGGGAAGCAATCCGTTCTCCGTTGCAATCGGCGACCTCAACGGTGACGGCAAACCGGATATTGCGGTAGCCAATTACAGCAGCACCACCGTCTCCGTCTTCCTGAATAAGGGCAACGGTACGTTCGCGGCAAAGGTCGACTATACGACAGGCAGCAATCCCTATTCTGTCGCCATCGGCGACCTCAATGGTGACGGCAAGTCGGACATTGCAGTGACTAACCACACGAGCAATACGGTCTCGGTCTTCCTGAACAAGGGCGACGGCACATTCGCGTCCAAAGTGGATTACACGACGGGAAGCCAGCCGCATTCCGTCGCAATTGGCGACATAAACGGAGACGGCAAGGCGGATCTGGCAGTGGCGAATCAGGGAAGCAATAGCGTCTCGGTCTTCCTGAACAAGGGAGAGGGCACGTTCGCGACCAAGGTGGATTACACGACGGGCACCTTCCCGAATTCCGTTGCAATCGGAGACCTCAACGGAGACGGCAAGTCGGACTTGGCGGTCGCAAACTACACCAGTAGCACCGTTTCAGCCTTCCTGAATACGGGTACGGGATCGTTCGCGACCAAGGTGGATTACACGACGGGAAGCAACCCGTTCTCCGTCGCAATCGGGGATCTGAACGGTGACGGCAAGGCCGATCTGGCGGTAGCCGACTACGGCGCTTCCACCGCTTCGGTCTTCCTGAATACGGGTACAGGATCCTTCGCGGCCAAGGTGGATTACACGACGGGCAGCAGTTCGCATTCCATCGCAATCAGCGACTTCAATGGAGACGGCAAGAACGATTTGGTCGTCGCAGACTATGGCGCATCCAGCATCTCGGTCCTCATGAACACTATCACGCAGAGCGTCCGCACCTTCTCTGGCTCCGGCGCGCTCACGGTCGTGAACAAGACGCGCACGGGCACGGGCATCTATGCCTTCTCGTCGGGATCCGCGGTGCTCGCACTCGAAGCCGGCACGCAGTCGGGATCCAGGACTCCCGACATTCTCTTCGGTTACAAAGGAACCTTCGATACGAAGATCACACGTACGGGTACCGGCGCGCTCACCTTCCAGTCCAACACCGGCGTGCTGCTCACGCTGAACACAGGCATGACCAATGCCAAGCAGGATGTGTTCCGCATCATCTCCCAGGTGAATAACGGCAAGGGCACGCTCCCCAACAACCTGGTCTTCCGCGTGAACGGTTCGGGAGCGGTGTACTCCGATGCCGCGTTCCACTCCAACGGAGCTGACTACGCGGAATGGTTCTTTGATGGCAATCAGAATCTGCAACCGGGTGAGATCGTCTGTATCGACGTCACCCGCAACAACGCCGTGAAGCGCTGCACGCGCGACGGCGACAATGACGTGATGGGTGTCGTCTCCACGAATCCCGCCTTCATCGGTAACACAATTACGGGAGCCGAAGGTCTGATGCCTCCGGGCTACGTGCTCGTGGGACTCATCGGACAGGTGCCCACCAAGGTGATGGTGACCGGCACCGGCACGATCCATCCGGGAGATCAGCTCACCGCCGCCTCGACGCCGGGCTATGCCCGCAAAGCGCGGCCTGGTGAATCGACACTCGGTGTGGCGCTCGAATCGATCGATCATGGCACGGGAACAATCAACGTCCTCATCTCCCGCCGCAACTCATCACTCACGGTCGACACGGTCAGCCAGAAGGTGCTCGATACGATCGCCTCCATGAAGATCGGTGACGAAGTGCAGACGATGGTCGCGGGCGCGGTCCAGAACCTGAACGTCAACGATCAGGTGGACGCCGAGGTGCAGAAACAGCTCAGCGCCATTCAAGCGACGAACGCCGATATCAAGACGCTACAGTCCCAGATCGACGCGCTGAAGGCGCAGCTGTCAGAAATCGGAAGTCAGAAGTCAGTGGATAGTGGTCAATGGTCAGAAACAGGTTCGGCTGTGGATACGGGCAGTGGTTCTACTCACTACTCACTACCCACTACTCACTCGTCCGATCTCCAGGCCTCCACCCTCGACCTCGACAGCACGCTCTCCGTCGGAGGGGACACGCACCTCGCGGGCGATCTGCACCTCGACGGCGCACTCATCGCAAGCGACATCCTGGTGCCGGGCGGGATTGCGATCGACGGCGGCGAGACGGTGAACGGCAATCTCGCGGCGACGACGCTCCATGTGAATTCGGGCGCGGAAGTCGACGGCGCACTCACGATCAATGGCGACTTGCGCATCAACTCCGGTTCGCTGCTCTTTGGATCCGGCACGCTGCAGCTCAGCGACCTCGTCGTCCAAAAGGCATTGGTCGTCCTCGGCAACATCACGATCAACGGACTCGCCACCTTCCTCGGCGACGTCTCGATCAAGGGTGAACTCAGTGTGAGCAACCGTCAGGCGGGCTTTGCACTCATTCCGAGAACAGGCACGTCGGTCACGGTGCTGTTTGGATCCGGAGGCCTCCGCGGCACTCCTGTCGTCACGGCCAGCCCGGATGCACCGATCCTCTATGCGGTGAACAAGACCACGCAGACCGGATTCACCATCCAGCTCGCGACACCCGCGGTGACCGACATCAAGTTCTCCTGGCTCGCACTCACCACAGACATGCCGGGCACGCAGACAGGCACGGTCGTCGCGGACAGCTCCACCGTCTTCCCGCTGGCCAGCGACAACATTCCGGTCTCGAGCGACATGGCCTGGAACGCCTGCATCCGAGGTATTGCGATGTTCGATGCTTCCGGCAAAGCGCTCTCCTGCAGCCGCTACCATGACTCCTACACCTGGCATCAGCCGGATCTCAAGATCGACTTCCTCTGGAATACCGATCTGAACCCGCCGCTGCTCGTGGTACCGGACGGCTTTGCGACGCAGGTGACGGAAGATGCGGCGGCACTCCGCGCTGCGATCACGGGATCATCGGAGACGGATGGCGCAGATACATCCGCATCCTCTGTTTCTTCTGATTCCTCTTCGTCCTCTATCTCGTCTACATCCTCTAGCTCTTCTACGTCGTCTACATCCTCTCTCACCATCGAACCGGTCACGACCGACCCGACAACGGCCGCAGCAAGCAGCACGTCATCGGCTGACTCCGTGTCATCTGCGACATCCGTCACGGGTGATGCAGGAAGCACCGCCAGCGCAACCTCCTCGGTCACCTCGGTTCCGTCAGTTCCGTCGGTGACTTCATCTGCTGCATCAACAGCCGTGACAGACACTCCATCTTCAACGGCAACCACAACGGACGCGACTGCGACCTCCTCCGCACCCGCCGCGACGACGGACACGACTCCAAGTTCCGCTGCACCGGCTACAGCTGGTACTGACACGGCAACGCAGACACAATAAGCTGCGGCCAAGAATAGCCGCTCTCAGACATAATATCCGAGCGCGCCCATTCCTGGGCGCAATGATAAAAGAGCGTGTTATCCTGAGCCCGACCCATTCGACAAGCTCAGGGTAAACGCCGGGCGACACGAATGACTGTCGTGGTTTGTCGAGCTCGCCCTGACACGTTTCCCATTTAGAACTGCATCAAATCAAATTGAAGATGTTCAGCACGAACTGCATGATCCCAAACACCCACGCCGACAGAATGTGAATCGGCAGGAACATTTCAGCAACGATGAGCCCGATCAGAATGTACGGACCGATGCGGACGAAATCCTCGTAGCGTTCTTCATATTGATACGGGATGAACTGCCGGACGATGTTCGATCCGTCGAGCGGCGCGACCGGGAATAAGTTGAACGCCATGAGCGCGAGATTCACGAAGAGCGATGCGTTAAGAATCTGAATCAGAATCGTCCACGCCGGTGACGGACCGGTGGGATTGCTGAGCAGAGACCCGAGCGAAAATCCATTGCCATGCGTGACGAGCAAAAGAAGCAGGAACGAAATGAACGCGAGCACGAGGTTGCTGAACGGGCCCGCGAGCGCCACCAGGCTGAGGTCACGCTTGGGATGCCGGAAGTAGCGGCTGTCGACCGGCACGGGCTTCGCCCATCCGAATCCGATCACCAGGAACATGATCGCCCCGAGCAGATCCAGGTGCGCGATCGGATTGAGGGTCAGGCGTCCGTTCTGGCCGGGTGTCGGGTCGCCGAACCTGCTCGCGACAAAGGCATGCGCCCATTCGTGCACCGAAATCGCGATCAGCACGGCGATGATGTAGGTCGGATTCAGGAAAGAAGTCACCTGAAGAGGATACCGAAGGAACCGAGGGAACCAAAGGCGCCGAGGTGAATTCCCCATACGTCGGTCCCCTTGGTCCCATCGGTGCCCTCGGATACCTGCAAACTCCGGTTGACGGATCCGCAATGCGCCATTACTCTAGCGCAACCCATGGCCCGCATGTGCTCCAAAACCGGCAAAAAGACCTCGTTTGGCAACACGCGAAGCCACTCGCTGCGCCACACCCGCAGAAACTGGAAGGCCAACATCCAGAAGAAGCGCGTGTTTGATCCGGCCACCGGTGAATTCAAGACAATGAAGGTCTCGACGGCCTATCTTCGAACTTTGGCAAAACGCCTCCAACAGGGGAAAAAAGCATAAATGTAACAACAATCAATGATTGTAGGATCGGTTCCTCTATTTTTGTCATGGTGAGCGTAGCCCGCCCGTGCCGGTCGGACGGGCCGAACCATGCGCACACTCGCCAAGCGCCTGCAGCAAGGCAAGAAAGCCTAAATCAGAAATGCAGATCGTCTCTGCGCAGATCCTTCAGGAACGCGCGGTGATGTTTTTCGTCGAGGATGGTCTCCTTCGCACGGCGGCTTCTCCTCGCTTTCTGTTTGCGGATCTTGAAGATCTCGCGCGCCTTTTTGGATTCCTTCCCCTTTACCTGCTCTTCGATTTTGAGGATTAAGAGTTTCCACGCGCTGAGTCTGTTTTTGCTCTGTTCGCGATATTTCTGCACTTTCACCTCGATGCCCGTCGGCAAATGTTTCAGATGAACGGTCGACGAGGTCTTGTTGATCTTCTGCCCGCCGTGGCCGGAACCGCGGATAAATTTTTCTTCCACGTCCTCGGCCCGCACTTGCAGTTCGGCGGCCATGTCGAGCGAAGGCTTTGGGAGGTCGATCGGGAAGGGCATAGAAGAAAGATACAAGCCGCAAGCTAAGAAACAAGTTGTAGTGAGATAGGTGGGCTGAAGAAATCCGAAGCTTCATTGAGTGGCGTTTCGTTCAACGGTAAAATTTTTTGGATGCGCAAATTTCATCTGTTCCCGGTCATTCTCTTCTTCAGCCTGTTGTGGGTTATGTCCACTCTCTTGTTTTTACCCGATTCCGTCCAATATTGCGGAGGATATCGGTCTTACTCGTTCTTACACCCGTTCGTTGGCACTTTCGTCCATGGAGTTTCTCAAATTTGTTTTGCACCCGATCTGCCGGACTTCCTCAACGTACTCGGCCGCTCCTTTTATCTCTCCGTCTATTTTCTCGCTTTTATCATCATCGTTCGCGGGATTTCACTTCTTTGGGCACAAAGATCCTCCCGCGGATCGTCTTGAATTCGATGGCGGAGAGGGAGGGATTCGAACCCTCGGTCCCCTTGCAGGGACACACGCTTTCCAAGCGTGCGCACTAGGCCACTATGCGACCTCTCCGTATTGGTTGGTGATGAGAATGAAGATGGAGCCAGGTGCGATGGCGCGCTAGGCGCCATTTATGCAACCTCTCCAGAGTGGGCCATAGTATAAGGATTCTGACGTGCTGCTCAACGAGAAATATGAAAAAGGCGCCGATTCAGGCGCCCTCTTCGAGGTTCAATCATAAATTCACTTCACGCTGCACTGCCCGCAGCAGCAGAAACCCGTGATCTTCTTCACAAGAAAGAGGTTGAACGCGAGCGCGACCAACGCCATGGAATCCGGGATCGTGCCGAAGGTCAGACCCGTGGACAGGAAGTGCGCCTTGTAGACGCCGACGAGAGCAAACAGCGCGGCAATCACGGCAATCACACCGATGATGATGCGCACGGCGAGGCAAAACTGGCACCAGCCTTTGCTCGATTTTTTGGAGGATTTGGAAAACATGAAGGGGAAGGAAAGATGGGCAAAAGTGTACGCCCCGCCTTCGGCCTCACAAAAAAGGAGGAATGGACAAAAAGAGCGACGATATGCCTTACATGCGCTCCCCTCTCCTGGCTGGCATGCGGGTGGCAGGAGAGGGGTTGGGGGTGAGGTCGTTTTTGCTGTACTCTTGCTTCATGAAAATCTCCCTCGACTGGCTTTCGGATTTCGTGACGTGGACCCTCAAAGATCCCGCCGCGATTGCGAACCGCATTACGCTCGGATCGGCGGAAGTCGAGGAGGTGGAGACGCAGGGCGCGCTTCTCGATCACTGCTGCGTCGGAAACATTCTCACGGTCGAGAAACATCCGAATGCGGACCGACTCAGTGTCTGCACGGTGGAAACGGATCAGGGGGTAAAGACCGTCGTCTGCGGCGGCACCAACGTGCGTGCCGGAATGCTGGTCGCCTTTGCGCACGTCGGCGCGACGGTGATGTGGCACGGAGGAGAAATGATGACGCTCGAACCGGTGAAGATCAGAGGCGTCAGCAGCGAAGGCATGATCTGCGCGGCGGAGGAGCTCGATCTCGCCGACATGTTCCCGCCGAAACCCGAGGACGGCGAGCGTCCGATCATCGATTTCACGGGTAAAAAATTAAAAACGGGAACGTCGCTGCGCGAGGCACTCGGTCTTACGGATGTGATTCTGCACATCAACAACACCGCGATCACCACGCGCCCGGATCTCTTTTCGCACATCGGCTTCGCGCGCGAGTGCGTGGCGCTCGGCCTCGCGAAGTGGAAGAGACAACTGCCGGACATGAGCCCGCCGCGCTTCGCAGATGCAGCTGCTCCCAAGATCACGACACAGGATCCCACGCTCGTCCCCCGCTACCATGCGGCGACGCTGCACATCGATCCGTCGGGCGAGACGCCCGACTGGATGAAGAAGAGGCTTGCAGCCGTCGGCGTGCGCTCCATCACGCTCCCGATCGACATCACCAACTACGTAATGTTCGAGCTTGGTGCGCCGCTCCATGCATTCGACGCATCGCACATCCACGGCGCAAGTACGTTCCGCGCATCCAAAGCAGACGAAGTCGTGACCACACTCGACGGCATCAAACGCACGCTTCCGAAAGACACGATTGTGATGGAAGACGAGCAAGGCTTATTCGATCTCTGCGGCATCATGGGTGATCAGCGCTCATCGTGCACGGAGAAGACGACAGAGATTTTATTGCACGCACCTGTATATGACCCCATCCGCATCCGCCGCTCGATACAGACACTCAATCATCGTACCGACGCCGCAACCATCTACGAGAAAGGCATGCCGGCGATTGCAGCGTCACTGGGATTCGCGCGAGCGCTGCGGCTCTTTGTGGAACTGTGCCCGAACGCCTCTGTCACCAGCGGACAACTGCAATGGGGAACAGATGGAAGTGCACCGACGATCCCTGTGTCGCTCGAACACATCCAGAGCAGAATCGGCGTCGACATCGCGGAGAAAGACGTCACACGCATCCTCAAGGATCTGGAATTCGATGTGCGCAAAGGACCCAAGAAGGGCAACCTCACCGTCACTCCTCCGCTGCACCGGCTGCGCGACATCGAGGGTGAACACGACGTGATCGAGGAAGTCGGCCGCATCTTTGGCTTCGACAACGTGCCGGAGGTGATGCCCGAGGCGATGCTCAGGATTCCGCAGCGCGACAATCGCATTCACTCGCTGCGCGATCAGTTGAAGGCGGATCGGTTCGTGGAGATCGTGCCGCTCTCGTTCGTGAGCGCACAGCTTCTGAAAAAAGCGGGATTGGATCCCTCTGAAGCGGTGGAGGTAGAAAATCCTCTGGGAGATGAAACGGCGCTGCTACAGACATCAACTCTCCCGCACCTGCTTGCGCACGCGCAGCAAAATCTTCTCCTCGCCGGAGACACGCTGCGATCATTCCAGTGGAGTCACGTGTTCCACAAAGACGAACCGGAGAGACTGGAACTCGGACTGCTGCACACCTCGCGCGTGCAGACCGATCTGCTGCATGATCCGTTCCTGCAGCTGAAGGAAGAATTGCTGCACGCGATCGGTGCAGCCAATGAAGCGATCGACATCGAAGCGGCGAAGGACGTGCCCGCCATCGCCCATCCCGGACGCGCGGCGGTGATCCGGCACGGCAACGATATCGTCGGATATTTGTTTGAAATCCATCCAATGATCCGCGCGAATTTCGACATGGTCGGGCGCGCCGCGGCAGCTGTTCTCGATCTCACGACGCTCTTTGCGCTGAAGCCGGCGAGCAAACCGGTGGAGGCCCTCCCCGCGTATCCATCGATCAGCTACGACGTCACGCTCACGCGCACGCATCAAAAACACATCGCGCATTTGCTCCAGGAAGCGCGCCGCGCGAGTGAACTTCTGGAAGATGTCGTCATCCACGATCTCTATGCCGGCAAACCGTTGAAGGAAGGCGAGTACAACGCGACGCTGCGTTTCACGTATCGCTCGGCAGAGAAAACCCTGACGGACGACGAAGCCAAAGCCGCGCACGCGAAAGTAATGAAAAGTATTAAGGGGTGAGTATTAGGTATTATGGGCCTATAAAAATTACGTTGTTTCCTTAATACTTAATACAGCCCCCTTTATACTCATCTCATGACCATCGTCACCAAGACCGGCGACAAGGGGGAGACGGGATTATTCGGCGGGCAGCGCGTGAAAAAATCAGATCTGCGGATTCATGCATATGGAACGGTGGATGAATTGAATGCGGTGATCGGCATGGTGCGCGCGGAAATGAATCAACCGCAGGCAGGGACGCCTGCGGCTAGTTCACCCAAGATACAGCCGCACCCCTCCGTGGGTGCGATATCATTGGATGAACAATTGCTGACAATTCAGAATCGCCTCTTTCGATTGGGTGCCGATCTCGCGACGCCGCGCGAAGGCAATGCACGTCCGCCGCGCATCGAACCGGAGCACATCACGGAACTGGAGACATGGATCGATGCACTCGAAGCGATCAACGATCTCCCGCATGCGTTTATTCTTCCGGGCGGATCGAAGACCGCATCCCTCCTCCACCTCGCCCGCACGGTCTGCCGCAGAGCGGAGCGCTTCGTCACGGAGCTGCAGATGCAGGCGGACATCGGAACGCTCGTCACGATCTATCTGAATCGTCTGAGCGATTACCTCTTCATGGCGGCGGTGCAGGCGAATAAGGACGAAGGCATCGAAAATGTGACGGTGGAATATTGAGGGAATAGGGGAAATAGAAGGCATAGACGAAAAAGAGGAGTTGACGGTCCATCCTCTACACCCTCTATACCCTCTACTTCTTCTTTACCTTCCTATTGACTAACATAAAGCCCATCTGTAGCCTCCTCCGGCTACTATGCTTGGAAAGCTCAAATGGCGCAGGCGTCTCAGGAAACACGGTTTCCTCTCCCGCATGAAAACGGCTGACGGCCGCAAGGTTCTGTCACGCCGCCGTGCCAGCGGCCGTAAGCGCCTGACGGTGCAGAAAAAGACGAAATAAGAGTCGGTGTATCAGAATATCAGTGAACGGAATATCAGCAGATTTTGCATATGCCATAATCACACCGCTCTGTCGTTATTCTCACACACTGATATTCAGATACTCTGGTATTCTGATATTCTACCCCTGTGACCCGCTATCTCCAGACCCTTTCGGCGATTCTGTTCTACATTCTGGGGGCCAGCGCCTTTTTGGCGTATCTGCTGTGGGTCAATGCCATTGCACAGAAACAAATGCTTCTCTGGCTCCAGACGGTCGATCTGCCTCTTCTCTGCGTCGCATTGCTCTTTGGCGGCATCAGCGTGTACCGGAGCATGACGCCGGGAAAACCCTCGCGCGGCCTGGCCCTCTGGATTGGCATCCCCCTTCTTTTCGTCTTTTTGCTCTCCGTTTTCCTGAAATTCTGGTAAGTTCGCTTTCCACCCATTTTCAATTTTCTTTTTCAATTTTCAATTTCTCCTATGTATACCATGCAACGTCTGGCCTCCGGCCTCCCTGTCATCGTCGCTCCCGTCGACGGCACATCGTCCGTCACCGTCATGGTCTTCGCCGGCGCTGGGTCCCGTTACGAAAACAGAAACGAGCGCGGCATCAGCCACTTTTTGGAGCACATGTTCTTCAAGGGCGGCAACAAGTATAAGACGACGCAGGAAGTGAGTGCCGCGATCGACGGCGTCGGCGGCGACTTCAACGCCTTTACCGGCAAAGAGTACGCGGGCTACTACGTGAAAGTCGCGAGCGAGGAGACGCGCCTTGCATGCGATGTTCTCAGCGACATGTTGCTGCACGCATCCTTCCCGCCGGAAGAGATTGATAAAGAGCGCGGCGTGATCATGGAAGAAGAGCGCATGTACCAGGACACCCCGATGTACCGCGCGGGCTGGGATTTTGAGGAGCTGCTCTTTGGCGATCATCCGCTCGGCTGGGACACGATCGGCACGGAAGACGTGATCCGCTCCGTCACGCAGGCGGACTTCAAAAAACACCGCGACGATCTCTACGGACCAAACAACTGTGTGCTCGCGTTCTCGGGAAAGATCACCGAAAAAGAAGCGATGGCGCTTGCCGAGGAATTCTTCGCGCCCTTAAGCGGCGGCAAGGACAGAACATTCGATCCGCTCACGCAGTACGGTCCCGACAAGATTTTCCTCCGCAAGAAGAACACCGAACAGGCGCACCTCGTCCTCGGCGTTCCCGGCATCGGTTCGCTCGACAAAGACCACTTCGTTCATAAGCTTTTGGCCATCATGCTCGGCGGCAACATGAGCTCGCGCATGTTCCTGAGGATCCGCGAGGCGAAGGGACTCTGCTACTACATCTCGACCGACACCGACAACTACCTCGATGCCGGCGCTCTCTCGACCCGGGCCGGCGTGGACCAGTCGCGACTCGATGAAGCCATCACGGACATTGCGCACGAGTACATGCTCGCGGCGAAGGAGGGATTCATGCAGGACGAGCTCGATCGCGCGAAGTCGTTCCTGAAGGGAAAGATCATCCTGTCGCTCGAAGACAGCGAGGAGAGAGCTCACTTCTACGGCAAGCAGCAGCTCCTCTATCCATTCGTCCGCGACGTGCCCAAGTACATCGAGGAAGTCGAGAAGGTGACGAAGGACCAGGTCGATGAACTGGCCAAGAGACTGCTCGATCCGTCCAAATTCCGCCTCGTCGTGATCGGCAAGGACGTGGAGAAGGATCGGTTCGAGAAAATTCTCGGAGCGTAAGGGCCTCGACTCATGCATTCCCTCTCCCCGCGGGAGAGGGTTAGGGAGAGGAGGTATACGTCGTCAGAATCCAGCGCCTTCCGCGTCATACAGAGCAAGATGTTTGACGATCCTCCATCCCGCGAAATCACTGACCCCGAACGCAATCGGCATCCGAATGAAGCACCAATGCCCGAGGAAAAAACCGGCGATGTCACTCCTCCACCTGATACTCCGCCGCAGGAGCCGCCGCATATGCCCGGCAAAGAATCCTCCAATGCAAATCCTGCTCACCCGCCGTCGGAACGAGGATAAGAATCGGCTTACGTATTCCCTCTCCCCGAGGGAGAGGGTTAGGGAGAGGGGGAATCGGTCGCTCGTAGAAGCCAGTCGATACAAAGCATACTCATGCCGATCCATATTTCATTTTTCGTATACCTTCCTGCTTTTGTTTGGATAATACCGTGAAAAATGGAATGTCTTTTACCCCTCTCCTCAATCCTCTCCCATAGGGAGAGGAAGAATATCTACCCCTCATTCTTCCCCTATCTGCCGCAACGCAGACAATGCCGACGCATTCTGCGGATCGATCTGGAGCACGGTCTTGAACTGTGCGACGGCATCGGCTGTGTCGCCGGCATTGTATTCGAGCAGCGCCAGGTTGATGCGTGCGGCAATCGTCATTGGATCCAATGCAATCGCTGTCTTGTAATCCTTCATCGCATCCGCGGTTTTCCCGAGGCTGTCTTCCGCGACGGCCAGATTGTAGTAGGCGTCGGGATTGTACGGATCGATACCGATCGCGGTGTGATAGTTTGCAATCGCATCCTGATACTGACTCTGCACGGCACTGAGTGCCCCGAGATCCACGTAAATGTCCTGCGGCCGCGTGGGATTGAGCGAGAGCGCGGTCTGATATTCCTCCTGCGCACCGGTGAAGTTCCCCTGCTCAGCATAGACAATGCCGAGCCCGAAATGCGCGTCGGGACTTTTATCATCCAGCTTGAGCGCTTTGTCGTATGCATCGAGCGCGGCGGCATAGTTCTTCTGCTTTCTGTACGCGGCACCGAGATTGGTGTAGGTGCGCGGATGCGGTTTGATCGCTATCGACTTCTGATAATCCGCGATCGCTGTCGTCAGGTCATTTTGCAGGCGATAGGCATTGCCGAGGTTGTTATACGCGACGTACGACGCGTCGGGATACACCTTGATCACATTCTCAAACAGCGACTGCGTGTCCTGCCAGACGAGCGACTGCCGGTACGCGAGCACCGCGAGTCCGGCAACCATCAGACCGCCGACTGTGATTGACGCGGCGGAGACGCGCCGGATATGAGCGTCGTTGATGTGATCAAGCACCCACAGAAGAAATCCGCCAACCGCGAGGAAGATGCCGATCTGCGGTACGTACGCGTAGCGGTCGGATGCAAAGTAGATGTCGAGATCCCCTTTCGAAAAATTGATGAGCGTCGGCGCGACCGTGGTGAAGTAGAAGAGCAATCCGGCGGAGACGAGTGGCAATTTTTTTCTACAGAGAACGATGACCGCCAGAAGAATCACGATAAAAATCGCGGGCAGGAAGAAATCCGGAGACGCCAGGGTGATCGCCTTCGTGTACGGATAGAGCAGCGAATATCCAAACGGCCAGAAGATATGCCAGATATAGAACGCCGTACTCTTGAAGGCCATCAGAATTTTTTCGAGCAGCGTCGATGATGCGATGACGCTCTGCTTTCCAAAGAGAGACACGACGCCGAGAATGAGCGCGAGCGCGAGGTACGGAATTTTATTCAGTAGGGGTTTGGCATGCCAAACCCCTATGGACCGGGCAAACAGACGCCCCTCCGCCCAATCGATCAGAAGCAGCACCACCGGCAAGGTGATCACCATCACTTTGGAAAGCAGTCCGAAAAGAAACAGAGCAACACTGAGCCAGTACAGAAATTTTCTGCCGCCGCGCGAGGCATACAGATAACTGATGATCGAACCGAGGAAGAAGAACGTGCTCAGCACGTCTTTGCGCGCGCTCGCCCACTCGACCGCTTCCGTGTTGAGCGGATGGACGAGAAAGGCGAGTCCGAAGAAAAGAGCCAGCCACTTCCGGCGCAGTAGAAGAAACAAAACCCACGCCACAAGCAGTGCGTTGAGCGTATGGAGGATCAAATTATCGAGGTGATACAAAAAGGGACTCGTGCCGACGATCGCGTACTCGATCTGGTACGTGAAGAACGTAAGCGGAATGTAGAGTTCCGGATCGAAGTGCGTGAAGATCCAGGCGAGAGATGCACCATTGATGTGACGGATCGCCGCGTTCTCATAAATCAGCATGCCGTCGTCCCAGCGGACGAACGCGTCATGCAGCGATCCGGCATAGATGAGAAGCCCGATGACAAAAAAACCGGCGATAACGCCAAGCAGCACGCGCGGCCGGGGAAGAAACGGCAGGTCTTCCATAAACGCATTGTACGACAGACTGGTTGAATGCACAGCAGAGTCTGCTATCCTTGGCCACTTCGGCAATAGCCGCCGACACAAAACGGAATGAGCGGATTTTTGTCAGGAATTCATTCAAACCCTGTCATAGCACACGATCATGATCCGACAGCCCTTCCTCATCGGCATCATCGCAACCGCAGCATTCGTCGGGACGACCGTCGTCTCGGCGCAGACGGATTGGACCGCGAATCTGAGTGATCCGGGCAATCCCATGTGGCAGCAGATGCCAATGAACGGATCATCGGCAAGCGGCCTCCAGTACGGAGCGAACGCCGCGAATTTCCCCGACATGCCCGTCACGTTCCGTCAGGTGATCTGGATGATTTCGCAGTATGACCGATACGTCGTGCAGCCGATGCGCATGCAGCTTGCCAGCCTGCAGCAACAGGTGAATTCGATTCAAACCACGTCCTACTCGTCGAGCGGTTACGGCTCCTGCGGCATTCATCAGGTCGGCGACACCTACGCCGCACCCGATAACTGCAATGTCTGCACCTGTACAAGCAACGGACAGATCTGCACGGAGCGCGCCTGTCAGATGTCCTCTTCCTCTTCTCCGATTTGCAATTATACGATGTGTATCCGTCCGCCGGCGGGGTGTTACGCAGATAGATCGAATCCTTCCTACGGCTGTTGCGGACGTATCGTGTGTCCCGCTAACGGCAGCTCGTCTTCCGCGTATTCCTACGGCAATTCCTGTGGCGGCCATCAGGTCGGCGACCGGTACTGGAACGGCTGCAATCTCTGCACCTGCACCAGCAGCGGTCAGATCTGCACGATGAACGCCTGCCGGATCTTCGGATCGTCTTCCTCGTCGCAGCAGTATTGCAATTACTCCATGTGCGCACAGCCGCCCGCGGGCTGCTATCAGGACCGCACAAACCCCGCATACGGCTGCTGCGGCCGCGTCGTCTGTCCCGGCGGAGGGGGCGGATCGTCTTTTCCCAGCGGAGGATCGTGCGGAAATCATCAGGTCGGCGATCAATACTGGGTCGGTAATTGCAGCATCTGCACCTGCACCGCAAACGGCCAGGTCTGCTCGACGAGCAGCGATCCAGGCTGCCATCAGCCATCCTCCTGTGAATCCATCGATTGCGCGGCACCGCCCGTCGGCTGCCACTATGCAAATCCGGTCATCTCAAACGGCTGCGTACAGTCATGCGGTCAGCTTGTTTGTAACTGGCAATCATCGCTCCCCTCCGGCGGGGGCTCCTGTGCAAACGGCCATGGCGTCGGCGATCAGTACTGGATCGACAGCTGCCATACCTGCACCTGTACGGCGAATGGACAGGTCTGCAGCAATCACTGCTGACGGCCGGGAATCGGCCTGCTGATGGAAAGTATGGACATACAAAAATCTGACGGGAGTCTGTAAGGCGCTTTCTTTCGCCACGTCATACAGGAGTAACCGGGATTATTTCTTTTTACTCCAGCGCGTTTATGAAAACACCTCTCTCTGTAGCTTTGGCAGGTGTGATCGCCGCAGGGATGATTCCCGCGGCATTTGCACTCACCGCATCCGGCAGCTCTTCGTCACAAGGAACGGCGTACATTTCTCCGTACGGAACGTTCTACCAAAACGGAAGCGTGGCATCGACAAACTCGTCATCCTCGCCGTCTCCCTACGATTACAACTACGATCACAATTACCTGTACGGATCGTCGTCCTCCAATTCGCCCAACAACTATCAGTACAGCAGTGCGTCGCCGTACGGAACGTATAGCCCGGCCGCAAACACGGGGGGATTCCAGGGGCTCGGCTGTCTCGGGATGACCGGGCAGGATTTCCTGAGCTGTCTGCAGCAGTACGGCGTCATGAGCACGCCGGGATCTCTCTTGATTCAAAACGGCAGCGGCAGCGGACTTCCGTCGCTCGCCTGTAATCGGTACACGGGCATGCAGTTTGCGCAGTGCCAGCAGCAGCTCACGGATTTCTGGCGCAGCTACGATGCGTCTCTCCAGATCTGGTGGACGCAGCTCCAGCAGTACATCCACGGACTGATGGCGCAGGCCAATATCAACCCCGCGCAGGTCGGTTCCATGACCGGCAGCAGCGTGAGTTCCAGCGTCTTCCCCGCACAAAACGAAGCGGCCATCAAACAGTACTGGCAGGTGTGCGGACAGTTTGATTTCCCGGAGCAGCAGCGCTGCATGCATGACGCGCTCACCAACCAGACGCGCTATCAGGATTGGCTTCAAAACTTAAACCAGATGCGCACGACGCCGAACACCTACGGCTCAAGCAACAGCTACGGTACGTCAAACTATCCGTATCTTCCGGCTGGAACGTATCCCAGCGGCAACATGGGCGGCGGCATTTATAACGGAGGAGCCAATCTCAATTCCAACACGACGAATCGAAACAGCAACATGACGAATACGAACGGAAACAACTCCAACTCCACTACGACCAATAGAGGAATAACCGGCGGCAACTCCGCCGGCAACGGGAACGGCAATGCTTACTAAGAATCCGACACGGAGGGAAAACAGAGGGGGTAGGCACCACATTGGGCCGCCCCCTCATGGGGTTAAGGCATGAAAGACAAACGTCCCGTTTTTCTTTCATGAACTATCTTTTCGGCAAAGAGTGCTGGAAGCCGAAAAACAAGTTTTCGCTTCAGCACGATTATTTTTATTAATGAAACATCATCGGGTGGGAACCGCACGCCACAGGGGGGTGAAGGGGAAACCCTGCTTTTTGCGCATGCAAAAACATCATGAGCTCTGCGACGGAGGAGCAGAGTAAAATGGCAGGGCGGACGGAGTGGGCTTTGGCGTGCGGGGCATTTCTTCGTCCTTTCTTGTTGCGTTACAAGAAAGGACAGAGCGTCATTCTGAGGAAGGAATAGGACCAAGGCTTTCTTTTGCCCATTCAAATCCGTAGAATAGCAGCACTTCACGTTTTCCCACATTTTCCATGGAACGCACGCTCATCCTCCTCAAACCCGACGCCGTGACCAAAGGCATCTGCGGCAAAGTGATCACCCGATTCGAAGACGCCGGATTTAAAATCCGCGGCTGCAAGATGATCCAGCTCAAACCAGACATTCTCCGCGAACATTACGCGCACATCGCCGACAAACCGTTCTACCCGGAGGTAGAAGGCTTCATGGGCTCCGCGCCCGTGATCGCGCTCGCGCTCGAGGGCGACGACATCGTCGCGAAAATGCGCGACATGCTCGGCGTGACGGACAGCCGCAAAGCGGCACCCGGCACCATCCGCAATGAATTCGGCGTCGACATGATGATCAACGTCGCACACGCATCGGATAGTCCCGAAGCCGCGGAAAAAGAAGTGAAGAGATTCTTCCGCGACGACGAACTCTTCGATTACTGATCGCTCAAACGAGCACCATGCAGTTTTACGAGAAGATGCGCCCAGGAATGGGCGCTCTTTTGATGTATTTTGAAAAATAGTGCGGCCATTCCTGGCAGCAGGAAAATATATCACGAGCAATCGCACTCTCCCCCGCACGCGCACGCGTTTGAGGTTGATGTGTCGCTCGGAAGGTCGAGTTTGAATCTGCCATCGCGGAAGTCAATGGTTGATCCGCCGATGCTCGCGAGCGTCATCGTTGTGGCGAAAATTTTCACATTGGGGACGTTATCGTTCTGGAATACTTTGTCATCGCGCGACGGACCTTTCTGAAACTCCATGCAGAATCCGCCCTGCTCATCGAGACCGACAAGCAGTCCTTCGCCGATCTTGTTCTGACTCTCGATGATCTGAAGCAATGCCTGTGCGGCAGGCTCGGTAAGCGTCAGCGTCTGCGGACGGTCGGGTCTGTCTTTCAACATCTCATTAAGATCCGTCACCAGATCGTCGATGTCTTCACTCTGAAAACCGTGCGAGAGACATCCGTCCTCCAGCGTCTCGGAGGCATTCATGCTGCAGCTGAAACAGCTCAGTCCGTACTGTGCGAGTAGCGGCGCGCTGTCGGGAAGAAGCGTCAGTATTTCCATAACTCCCATCGTCCGCACAATTCTGATCTCTGCCTTCTGATCTCTGCCTTCAGATCTCTTTTTCGTCTGATTCCTCTTCAAAGCCTCTGGTTTTCGTGCGGCTCTTGGCATATCGTGGATATGCTAGAATATCACAGAAATTGTACAACGCACATTCCCGATTTTCCGATGAAACCGATCAATCGCATCACACCGCTCATCATCGTTCCGGTTCTCACGCTTCTTGTCGGATTTCTGATCGGAACCGGCTATGAACAACGCATGCTGCATCCGGCGCTGCCCGGCGGAAACGTGGCGAGCGCGAGCGGTGCGCTTTTGAATAATCCCCAGTCGCAGGCGAATATGTCCGTCTTCTGGCAGGTCTGGAATCTGCTCAACACGCACTACAACTATCCGGATCAGATCAATGCGCAGCAGATGGTCTACGGCGCGACCAAGGGAATGGTGGATTCCGTCGGGGATCCGTACACGTACTTCATGACGCCGCAGGAAAATCAGCAGTTCCAGGATCTGCTCAGCGGGGAACTGCAGGGCATCGGCGCGGAGCTCACGCTCAAAAACGGCGAAGTGAAAGTGGTCAGCATCATCAAAGGATCGCCTGCCGAAAAGGCAAAGCTGCTGCCCGGCGACATCATCACACAGGTGAACAAGAAAACGCTGGAGAATATGTCGCTCAATGACATCGTGATGCTGATCCGCGGCAAGAAAGGAACATCCGTCACCCTCACGGTCTATCGCGGCACCGAGACGCAGCCCCGGACCTTTACCATCGTGCGCGACACGATCCAGGTGCCGAGCGTCGACTACAGCGTGAAGCAGACGGCGACGGGAAGCGTCGGGGTGCTGACCATCAATGAATTCGGAGACAGTACGATCCGCGAAGTGCAGAGTGCACTGAAGGACGTGCCGAATCAGAATCTGAAAGGGCTGATCATCGACCTGCGCGACAACGGCGGCGGGTATCTGGACGGCGCGGTGTCGCTCGTCTCGATGTTCGTGAAGGAAGGCAAAGTCGTCACGGTCGACAGCCACGATCAGGGACAGGAAGTGCATTACGTCACCGGCAATCCGATCCTGCCGACGATCCCGCTGGTGGTCCTTGTAAACGGCGGCACGGCGAGCGCGTCCGAGATCACGGCGGGTGCGCTGCAGGATAACGGCCGCGCAAAGATCATCGGCACGCAGACGTTCGGCAAAGGAACGGTGCAGGAAGTTCTGGATCTGCCGGACGGTTCGAGCTTGCGTGTCACAATCGCCCGCTGGCTCACGCCCAAGGGGCGCGACCTGGGCAAAGAAGGCGTCACACCGGACATTCAGATCGACCGCACCGACGCCGATTACGAAGCGGGTAACGATCCGCAGATGACAGCGGCGCTCGAGTGGATCACGGAGAAGAAGGACATCACGGGTGGGAAGAAGCTGCCTGCAGCGACCGGCGCGACGAAGTAATGTTTATTGGTTGATTCGTTTTTTCGTTTATTCGAATAAACGAGTAAACCAGTAAACGAATAAACAAATTTACAATTCGAGACCCTAGCCCTAGCCCTAGCCCTCATCCTATACTCATGCCCGTGCTCCGCATCCCCGCCGCTCTCGAAAAACGTCTGTCCGATTTGTTCCCCAAAGTCCGGGAGCGCGAAAAATTCGTGACGCAAATTTTGGAGGAGGCGCTCGCAGGGAAAGAAGTGGAGGAAGAGCGGCCCGAGTTCATCGGCGGCACGCTGCATCTGTTCAGTGATGGAGGATCGCGCGGCAATCCGGGACAGGCGGCAATTGCGGCGATCCTCGAGGACCCTGTGCATGGAAAAGTCTTGAAAGAATTCAAAGACCGCATCGGCATCGAGACCAACAACGTCGCCGAATATCGGGCATTGATCGAGGGATTGAAGATCGCGAAGCACTATCAGCCCAACCGTCTCATCTGCCATCTCGACAGTGAACTCATCGTTCGTCAGCTCAACGGCCAATATCAGGTGAAGATGCCGACGCTCAAACCCTACTATGATGAAATCAACGAACTTGTGTCCGAAATGCCAGACGTCGTCTTCACCCATATCCCGCGCGAGGACAACTATCGCGCCGACGCACTCGTGAATCAGGCGCTCGACGAAATGCCCGAGCCGCACAATAAGCCGCGCATCGCGCCGCGCCAGCCGACGCTCTTCCCTGAAACTCCGAAGAAAAACCAGCGACCGGGAGATCTCTATCGTGAAGCGAATAAGCCGTTTCGGGGATATTGACTCTTCCAAAAGAAAGTTCACAGTAGCTTCGGACAGGCCATACGCTTGTTTCTATTGCCCTTTCACACCAGTTTTAGGAGAAAACACATGTATGACAAAATGACGGATAGAGCGCGCCGGACGATGCAACTCGCCAATAAAAAAGCGGGAGAGCTGAATCACGCATACATCGGCACAGAGCATATCTTATTTGGCCTACTGAACATCGAATCAACGGCAACATCATGGGCTATTCTCATGAATCTGCACGTCGATGTGCCGCGGCTGCGTTGCGAGATCGAGAAGCATTTTAAGCCGGATCCACCGTTGGAAAGTCTTGGAAAACTTCCTCAGACGCCGCGTGCGAAGCATGTTATCGAATATGCTATGGAGGAATCTCGCAGCCTCGAGCATAACTACGTTGGTACGGAGCACCTGCTGCTCGGACTTCTGCGCGAACAAGAAGGACTGGCTGCGCTTACCCTGACCGCCATGGGCATAACTCTGGAGAGAACCCGCCAAGAAATGCTCTACACTCTTGGCAAAAAAGAGCGACCCATCAAGCAGTTGGGAACCGAGACATATCTTCTGCATGCAGAAGATGATCCTGCTAATCGCATACAGAAATTGATGCAAGTTCTTCAGGAACTGGATAGGACGATGGACATTAAGTTCGTCCTCGTGACGTGCACAAGGAAGGCATAATGACCTTCCGTCTTCCATGGGCATGTCTCGGCTTTCCGAGACCTCTGCCCTTTTTTCTTTTTCTTTAATCCTCAATAAATCATCTTCGTGTAAGATGCCCGCGTGCCGCGACGATTTGTGATCACCGGGCTTTGCACGTTCGCGGGTTTGCTATGTCCGATGTTTGCATCGGCGGCATCGCTCAATCTGACGTACCACTACAAACACTATCTCTTCACCATTTCCGTCGCGCAGGAAAAAAGCTGGAACCGCCCGCAGGAAACATGGACCTACAACGGCCAACCGGTGATCCCCCCACAAGAACTACGAGTCGACGGCGACACCATTCCTCCCCTGCCAACGGGATTTGAGAAGCACACGACGGTCGCGCTTGATCGCGCAGCCGTGATGCAGACGATCAATGATGTGATTGCCTCGCAGCTCAATCGCGACGCGGGCAGTGTGACGATCGGCAAGTCGGCATCCGGCGCGATTACGTTCGACGGCGTGGGGCTGCCCGGACGCAGCATCGACATCTCAGCGGTTGCCGACCTCACGATGGAAGCTCTTAAAACGAACACGGCGAATATCATGCTGCCGGTCAGTGAAACTCCACCGCAGGTAACCGTCACGGATCCGGAGCTTGCAGCGCAAGGCGTAAAGGAACTCGTGACCGTCGGAGAATCGGACTTCAGCAATTCTCCCCCGAACCGGCTGCACAACATCGCGGTGGGTCTCAGCAAATTCAACGGCTACCTGATCCCGCAGGGAAGCGTCTTTTCGTTCGACAAAGTTCTCGGGCGCGTCGATGGCACGACCGGCTATCTGAAGGAACTCGTCATCAAAGGCGACCAGACTGTGCCCGATTACGGCGGCGGACTGTGCCAGGTGAGCACCACCGCGTATCGCGGCGTGTGGGAATACGGTTTCCCGATCACGAAGCGCATCAATCACAGCTACATGGTGAGTCACTACGCGCCGCAGGGAACCGACGCCACCGTCTATCCGCCGAACGTCGACATGCAATTCCGGAATGATTCGTCGGGCGCGCTGCTCATGCAAACCTATGAAGAAGGACACAACGCGTACTTCCTCTACTACGGCACGAAAGATGACCGGCGCTCCACCGTCGTCGGTCCGTTCGTATGGGGATGGTCTCCTGCGCCGCCGGAAAAAATGCAGCTGACGCTTGATCTGCCGCCCGGGCAAAAGAAGAAAGTGGGCGACGCCGTCCCCGGCGAATACGCCGCATGGTTTCGCACAGTGACGCAAGACGGCAAGACGAACACAACAGGAACCTATTCCATCTATCAGGCGCGCCCGCTCTACTATTTGGTCGGCACGGACAAGCTGCCGACGGGAACGGGGTCGACCGCCGCCACGCCGCCGACGGTGTTCCTGGATGAGTGATGAAAGGCATCGCATTCCGTTCACTGGTTGCAAATGATGTGCCAGAGTTGATGAAATGGCATGCAGATCCTGCGATCAGCAATCGATATGGAGGCGCGGAAAGACCGAAAATGATCCTTCAAACGATACAAACCGATTTGAACCGGTCATGTCTGATTGTCCAAGAAGATAAGAACACCATCGCATATGTGGAAATCGAAAAGCATCCGGATGAACACGTGTTATGGATCGGGCTTGTGGTCAATCCCGATTATCAAAACAGAGGATATGGAAAACGCATTTTGAAAATGCTGCTGTCATCCGACTATGTGCAGGGATTTCAAGAAGTGCGCGCAGGCATCGAGCATGACAATGAACCAAGCGTGCGCTGTTTTCGATCCGTAGGATTCGTCCCTATGCAAGAAGAACCAGACGAAGAAGGTATTTTGGATTTTATCTATACACTTGAATACTAATCCAGCTGCACGCCAACTGATTTCAATTGTCTGTTGAGTTGATCGCCGACGAGCAGCCGGATGAATGAATCGATCGTGCTCTGCGAGTGAGGCATACGGCAGAGTGCATCGAGGGAGGATGTCTTCGTGCACGCGAGCACGAACTGCTTCGCATCTTCCGCGAGTGCATGGAAACGTGCGTCAGTATCGGATGCCGGAAGAAGCCCGAGCAGATGGAGCAGGCGGAGCTGGAATGCACTGAGCGGATCACAGTCATCCGCCGGCGCGAGCACCATGAACTGCAGCAACAGGTCGAAGACAGCCGGAATCGGCTCGTGATCCTCGGTGAGTGCGAGCAGCAGTTCCATCCCCCGCTGCAAACGCAGGAATGCATGGAGCGGCAATGATTCCACGGGCACGTCGCCGATGTCCGCCGCTCCGGTCACGACCGAACTGTGTTCGCTCTCACTGATCTGCAGTTTGATGTGACGGAATGGAAGGAGCGTTCCCCCCAGCCGGCTTGTCGTCTTACGCACACTCCGCGCACGCGCAGCGAGCCGTCCTTTTTCGCGCGTGAAGAACACGCAGAAACGATCCGCCTCGCCGATGTCGAAGACACGCAGAATGATGGCATCGAGGGAGAGGGTGCGGGACATGGGAGAATGATAGGGTTGGGGTTGGGGTTCGAGCTAGAGATATGAAAAAGAAAATTTCATGCCAAGTGTCACACTGAGGTGCTCCGTGAAACGGAGCCACGAAGTGCGACACATAAGGAAATCATGGTTCGTGGCCCGCATGCGCGGGCACCTCACCATGACACATCTGCTTACTTCAAAAACTCCATTGGCGACAGAATCTTCTTCCCTGCTCCGAGGAATGTTCCCACGTATGAGAGCGCCGGCATCAGACAAATTTCGAGAAGCACGATCCACGGGAACACCGTGAGCATCAGCGGCTGCATCTCGTTGGCAAATGCATTGAACGGAGCCTGATTTGCCAGTGCCGGAATGAAGAACGGCAATGACATCGCGAACGCAATGATGATGACGGTCGCAATCAGCGTCGAAAAGATGAGCAGCAATGCCATCTCCGTCATGATCGGAAGCAGGACGGAGAGCACCGGTGCACCCAGCATGGATTCGAGAAACAGCTCCTTGCCGCGCTCGCGCACGGACCGGCTCACGAGTTCCAGGATCAGGAAGAGCAGCACCGCGAACGCGACGAAGAGGAAGAGGAACGTCACGGAACGGATCGCGGCGGATACCTGCAGGAGCGTCTGGATCTGCTGCTCCTGGCTGTTTGTCTCGGACAGGAACGACGGACTGATCACCGATTTCCACTGCGGATCTTCCAGGAACTGGCGAAAGCTGTCATAGGTCGCAAGCGACGTCAGCGTCACGGCAAACGTATCCGGAAACGGGTTTTCGATTTTGTACTGGTCGAGGAAGGAGACGAGCGCGGGGTCCGATTTGCGTTCCTGTTCATAGGCCTGCTCCTTGGTGATGTACTGCACCGATGAGACATCCGGCTGGCCATGCACGGCCGCGAAGAAGTTTTGAATGTCCGCGGAACTGGCCGTCGGCAACACTTCGATGCGCAATCCCGCCCGGGAGGAAAGAATCGACCCGACCGCGTAGATCGCAAGCACGCTCATGATGAGCATCTGCACGAGCACCAATACGGACGTCAGCAGCGTGAGCGTCGTCGCCCAATTGCCTTCGCGCTTCAGAAGCAGAAATCCCTTTCGGAATCCGCGGCGCAGCGCGACCGATGATTGAACGGAGGACTTCATGACGAAATTATACGACAGGATTGATGGATGTCGTTTATGGATCGTCATTTTAGTTTGTAGTTTTTAGTTTGTAGTTTTTAGTAATAAAGAAACTCTTCCATCATTTTTCATTCTGCATTTTACATTTTACATTCTCCTCACACTTTCTTCATCTCCTTCATCTGCCGCTCGATGCGCTCGATGGCCGCCACGCATTCGCGCGCCCGCTGATTGGAGGGTTCCAGATCCAGCGCACGCAAAAAGAGCGCTTTCGCTTTGGAAAAATTCCGGAGCTCCAGATACGCGACGCCCAGATCGCAGAGCGTGAGCGTGTTGTCGCTGTCGAGGTTGAGCGCGCGCTCGAGCGTGACAACGCCCTGCGGACGCTGGCCGCCCTGAAAGAGAGCCCAGCCAAGACAGCGGAGAATTTCCGGATTGTTCGCCTTCAACTTATTGGCCTCACGCAGACGCGTACCCGCCTCGTCCCATTTGGACCGCTGCGAATCGAGGAATCCCAGAATGTAGTGGCCCGTGTAACTGGACGGATCCAGATCGACCGACTGCCGGGCCGCCGCCTCCGCACGGTCGAAGCGCTCCAGGCTCAGCTCGTTGTCCGCAATCTCTTCGAGCGCGGACACATTCGTCGGATCCTCGAGCACCAGCTGCTCCAGAATCGCAATCGCCTCCTCGTGCCGTCCGGTCAATTTCAACTGTTCGGCTTTTTCGAGCCGTTCCAGAATATCCGGCGGAAGTTGGGGGTCGGTCATAGTTCAGCATTCTAGAAAGAAGAACGGGAAACGCAAAGACTCTCCCTTTCTTTTTTCTCAACCCAGGAAAAACGACACGGTTCGCAAAATCGCGTACGCGCCGAGCACCACGCCCATGCCGATCAATGATCCGATCATCAGATCTTTTCCCTTTTGCTTATAATCCTCTTTGGCGCCCGATAACACGATCATAAAGGCCCCGACCAGAAACATGGCCCCCGCGATGATCACGACGGAACCGGCTAAAAACGTGATAATGCGGGTGATTATCTGCCAAATCGACAGCTGCGTCCCGATGTCCACGTTCAACGTCCGCTGGGCAAAGACCGGAACCGGACATACCGCCAACAGAACGGGAATCCAGCGCAGAAGCCGATACTGGCGAAACAAGGCCGTCACGGAACGCAGCCTACAATACCGGCCTTCCCGTGTTGCGCCAACCGAGACGATGAGAATAGACTGCATGCTCCATGGATTTTCAGGATCCGCCACACGGTCAGAACGGTTTTCAGTCGCGCTCTTTGAACGGCCAGGAGCATGCGCCGTCCGCTGACAGGAAACAGTTCAGCGTTCCGCGTCCGCCGGTGCGTCCGTCCGCTACGCCCCGCATGCGATCGCGGCGCTCGCGCGTCCCCGCCGCAGAACGGTGGCAGCGCTTTCGCGCATGGATGCACGCACGCGGCCGCAAGCGATTGATACGCGACGGCGTCATTGCAATCGTCGTCATCGGCTTCGTTTATTTTGGATACCTCTGGATCACGCTTCCCAACATCAATGATCCCCGCAATCTGACCGCGGCGCAGAGCTCTGTGATTCTCGATCGCAACGGTACGGAACTCTATCGCCTCTATAACGAACAAGACCGCGTGAATACGCCGGACGCCGATATCCCGGACGACCTCAAGCACGCATTGGTCGCCATTGAGGATTCACGCTACTACGACCGCGGTTGCATCGATTGGCGCGCCATCGGCCGCGCGGTGTTCCGCCTGGGTCAGGGCGGAGGCGCATCGACGCTCACCAGACAGCTCGCGCGCAATGCGCTCGATCTGGAACACGAAAACATTCTCAACCGCAAAATTCAGGAAATGATCCTCGGCTGCCAGCTCGAGAGCAAGTACAGCAAGGACCAGCTGATCGACATGTATTTGAACTGGATCCCGTTTGGAAAGAACGCGTACGGCGTCGGGCTCGCGGCCAAGACGTACTTCAACAAAGACGTGAAGGATCTGACGCTGCCGGAAGATGCCATTTTGGCGTCGCTGCCGCAGGCACCGAGCTACTTCGATCCGTACGGCAATCATGTCCACACGCGCGTCGATCCCCAGACGCTGAAAAAAATCAACGACGGACAGATTACGTCCGCGGATCAGGTGGGAGACATCCACTTCGCGATCGGCCTGATCGGCGCCAAGATCGGCTCGGGCTCAAGCGCCATCTACATGGGCGGCCGCACCGATCAGGTGCTCAAGAACATGCAGGACCTCGGCTACATCACCGACAGCCAGCGCACGCAGGCGCTGTCTGAGCTGCAGACGATGACGTTTGCCCCCCAGAATCAAAACATCCGCGCGCCGTACTTCGTGCTGTGGATCAAAAATCAGGTGCAGCAGATGCTGGGCGAAAGCGCCGATTCGGATATTCTCGATCAGGGCGGACTCACGATTCAGACGACGCTCGACTGGAATATGCAGCAGGCCGCGGAGCAGGCCATCAACGCCAAAAAGGACGACATTGCCCGCCTTTATAACGCGCATAACATCGCGCTGCTCTCGGTTCAGGCGGGCACCAATCAGATTCTCGCCTACGTCGGCAACACCGGCTACAACGATACGGCAAGCGGCAGCAAGATCGACATGGTGCAGGTGCCGCGCCAGCCGGGATCGAGTTTCAAACCGTTCGTCTACGGCGACGCGTTCCAGAAAGGCTACAGCCCGTCGACCGTTCTGTACGACGTGCCGATCAAAATCGGAACCGATCAGCCGCAGGATGATGACGGAAAATTCTGGGGCATGACGACGATCCGCAAGGCGCTCGCGGGATCCCGCAACATCCCGGCCGCACAGGCGTTCTTCCTTGCCGGCGGCGAAGACGACGTACTGAACTACGCGTCGCGCATGGGCGTCACCGCGCCGAGCGATCAGAAAAATGAAATCAACAGCAAACGAACGGGTACGGGTTCGTTCGACTACGGCTGGCCGCTTGCGATCGGGGCCGCCGAAGTGCCGCTCTATCAAATGGTCGACGGCTACGCGACGTACGCCAACGGCGGCATCCAGAAACCGCTCGTCGCGATCACGCAGATCAAGGACCGCCACGGCAACATCCTCTATCAGGCTCCCGATAATCCGGGGGTGCGCGCGATTGATGCCCGCATCGCCTATCTCGTCACGTCCGTCTTGAGCGATGTACAGGCGCGGCCCAACGCGTACTGGCAGAATGTCTTGAGCGTTCCCGGTTTCCAGGCGGCCGCAAAGACCGGCACCAGCGACAAGTGTCTGTCGCGGGACGCCACCGGCAATTGCACCAACCGAAAACCGCTGGATCTGTGGACAATGGGCTACACACCCGACATCGTGACGGGCATCTGGGTCGGCAACGCCGATTCATCGCCGCTCGGGTCCAAAGGCGAATCTCTCACGTCCGCGTCGCCGATCTGGAAAGACTACATGATGCATGCGGAAAAAATCCTGAAGAATGCGAAGACCGGTTTCGACGTGCCGCCGGGCATCGTGCAGCCACAGATCTCGACCCTCAGCGGCCAGCTCCCGACCGCGTGCACGCCGATCAATGATCGCACGTCCGATTACTTCCTGCAGGAAGACGCACCGACACAGCAGGACCCGGCATGCGTACAGCTCAACGTCGACAAGGTCACGGGCTTGCTCGCATCGGATCAATGCCCTGCGTCGGCTGCCGAACAGCGCAGCTTCTTCCAGCCGCAGAGCGTACTCGCCGATCGTTTCCCCGACTGGCAGAACGCGACGATCACGTGGGCGCAGGATCAGATGAAGGGCTACGATCCGGTCACCAACACCCTGGCATCGGGTTCGCTGCTGCCGCTGCCGCTCGCGCCGACGCAGCCGTGTTCCACGGCCAACTCCCCTGGCCGCAACATCAAGCCGTCCGTCACGCTCACCTTCCCGACAAACGGCGGCGCCGTTCCCTATCCCGCGTTCAAGCCGACCTACACGTATTCGTCGGGATCGCCGCTGCGCGAGGTGGACATCAGTATCGACGGCAAACAGGTGGGCACCTCCACTACCGCTCCGTTCGACGTCGTCGCGCACGTGCCGCGCTCGATACAGGAAAGCGGCACACACACCGTGACGATCACCATCACCGACCAGTACTACAATACGGCGACGGATCAATCGACCGTCACCTTCGGCGGCGCGACAGCCGGACCGAGCGTGCAGTTTACGCAGCCAAGCTCTCCTGTGACGCTCAAATCGGGTGACACACTGACGATGAGTGCAGACGCATCCGCTCAGGCAGGCATCAAGTACGTCGAGTTTTATTTGAATGGACAACTCCTCACGACCAAACCGAAAGAGCCCTACAGTTTGAGTTACAAAGTCACGCTGCCGCCGGGCACCTACACGCTCAAAGCCGTCGCGACCGACTTTTCGAACAAGACGTCGGAGGATGACATCGAAGTGACGGTGACGCAGTGATGCCTCATTTTACTGTGTGTCAAGCCGAGTGTTTTTGCGCAATAAAAATTATTTCCTTACGCAAAAATGTACCGAGGCATACGAAGAAACGCCGACAAAGAAATGGGAATACACAACTGACAATTCAATCCGAAGGAGTACAATGGACGGTTGCGAGATCCGCTCCTTCACAGGAAAGGAGGTTCCGATGGATCGGTATGAAAAGGATCAATACAGACGTCGTCTCATTCGCCGCCTTCAACGCAAACGAAAGGAGGAAGAAGAACGAAGGAGAGCGTATTACGGCACATGGAAGGATCGATGGAAACGACGGGGTGCGTACGTGTTCGATTCCATCGAGGGAAACGCGCATGACGCGTGGGACCACTTCACGGCTGCGGTCGCGGGGAATCTGCTGCGGATCTGTTACGGAATCTTGATGCTGGTTATTTTCTTCTACATTGCATTATCACTGATTCATAACGTCAAAAGCACATGGCTAGAAGAGCCGCAGCAGCAATCATCAAAGCGATAAATTTTGAGGGATCTCGCCGCCCCGTTCAGGACGAACGGGGCTTTTTATAATTGTGACGCAACCTCCGCACTGATGTCCGCATTCGTGTGCACCTCGGACACATCATCATCCGATTCGACGGCTTCGATTGCTGCAAGCAATTTCTGCGCTGTTTCGACATCACCGATCGCCGCCTTCTGCGTCGGCACGTATTTGAGTCCCGCGGATTCGATGATGAATCCCTTCTGCTTGAGGAGGTCGCGCACCTTCGTCCAGTCCGCCGCGTTCGTCGTGACGGCCAGCATGTCGTCATCGGTCTCGATGTCCTGCGCACCTGCATCGATCAATCCCAACTCAACATCATCCGACAATTTTCCATTTTCCATTTTCAATTTTTCATTGCGCGCTGAAACGATGCCAGCGCGCTGAAACATCCAGAGCACTGATCCGCTCTCCGCGAAGTTCGCGCCGTTTTTGCTCAGGATCGTGCGGATATTTCCGAGCGTGCGGTTCTTGTTATCCGTGAGACATTCGATGATCATCGCGGTGTTGCCCGGACCGTACGCCGCGTAGACGATTTCCTCCATGCGATCGCCTTTGAGCTCGCCGCTCCCCTTCTTGATCGCGCGTTCGATGTTGGCGTTGGGCACGCTGTCCGCCTTCGCGTTATCAATCGCAGTGCGCAGACTCGGATTCATATCCGGATCGCCGCCGCGCTGCGCCGCGATTTCAATCAGCTTCGCGTGGCGCGTGAAGATCTTCCCGCGCTTGGCGTCGGCCGCCGTTTTCTTCACCCTGATGTTGTGCCATTTTGAGTGTCCCGACATATGCTTGTAATGAAAGAATGATAGTCAGATGTTGCCTGTCCGGCGTAGTTCCGGCGGAGCGTCAGCGGAGCCGAACGAAGACGGATGCCATTTGGAATGTCCGGACATACGATGAGTGGAACAAGTATGGAGATGAATTCTAGCGCAAAACTGCTCCTTCGCGCTCGAATTATAGAGAAAAAAGCCCCTGGCCGGCAAAGGCCGGCAGGGGCAACGGTTCACAACGGTTCGAAGGGCCGCGTTTGCGGCGGCGGATGGGCGACGGGGTGCGCTGTCGGTTCCGCAATGCCGTACGGCAGTCTGATGCCACCGGCTTTGCAGGGCCCCTCCACGGGGCATGTGCCCGTATCGATCACGCCCGTCAGATTGGGCCTCCCACTACACCCAGCCAACGTCACTGCGAACAAAAGTACTGTGAGATATTTCACGTCATTTTCCTAAAAATTGGATTTCGGACCGGGCGCCCATAGGCTGGGACGATTGAGCTCTCGCCTTTCGATCTCGTCGATCTTCTGCTCTAACTCAGACATTCTTTGCAAAATCTGCTGCACTTCATCCGCTTGTCGATGCGCTGCTTCGCGGTTTTGCCGTCCATATGCCTGCAGCACCTGCATTTGTATCGACAGAAGACGCTGCTGCCGAGAGATCTCCTCAAATTGCCCGTTGTTCTGCTCGAGGAGCTGATGGCATTTTCGTATCTCCCGAAGCATCATCATCATCTCCAAAAACAGTCGCAGCATCTCCGCTTTTTCTTCGGCCGACAGCTGAGCGTTCCGGTCGTCGACATGCGGTGAAATTTTCTCCTGATATGTATGGGAGAGTTCCGCACGTGGCGCGATCTCAGCTCCCCATCGCGGCGGCACCTGATCCGACGACACGATGATCTGCTTCTTTCCCCGGTCGCCGAAAAGCAGCACGCCCAGAATTAACGCAACCGCCAACATACCGATGACTTTCGCAGCCTTCATGATTCAGCCTCCGTTCCCGTGATGTGAACCGAAGTAACTGCAGACCGATGCCTGCAACTTGTGTTAATGTATAATATTTGTCAATTTCTGTCAACAAGTCAGAAACGGCTTATGGATATGAAAAAGGCGCCCATTGGCGCCTTTGGACTGCATATGTGAGAGTGATTATTTTCGGTAGGCCAACATTGCCATAAAGCGGGCGCGCTCCACTGCGTTCTTGAGCATCTTCTGGTGCTTGAGGCAGACGCCGGTGTAGTAGCGCTTGCGGATGTTGCCGAAGTAATCGATGAACGGCTTCATCGTCGGATAGTCCTTGTAGTCGATGTACTGAGCGGCGTGCTCGCAGAAGGGACACTTCTTGAGGCGCGGATCGGATCGGTTCTGTGATTGGCGATTGGGGCGGGGCATGGTTGGGAAGGTTAATGGTTAATGGTTACTGGTTATTCGTTTGGTGGAAAACTGAAACTAAAAACTAATAACTATAAACTAAAAACTTCATAGTTCGATGTCCTGATCGGAGATCAACTTATCGAGACCTTCGGCGATCGTCTCGGTGCTCATCGGTTTGGCCGGAGCTTCTTTCTTTTCCTCCTTCTTGGTCTGGCGCTTGGCCTTCTCGACGACCTGCTTTTTGAGCTTCTCTTCGCGATCGGCGGCGGCCTTCTCCCCTGCTGCTTTCTCCTGCTCCTTCCACTGGGCGAAGCGGTCGGCGTACGGCGTGATCTGATACTTCTTGGGCGGCTTCACGATCATGTGGCGCAGCAGTCCCTTGAGGATGCGCAGCTGCTGGTCCACGTCCTTCAATGCAGCGGGATCCATGTCGTAGTAGTAAATGACGAACGTGCCTTCGGTGAAGCCTCCGATCTTGTAGGCCAGACCGCGGCGGCCCCAGACGTCTTTCATCACCTGCTTGGCGCCGGCGTCGGCGAAGACGGCCTCGATGCTCTTTTGGAGATCGGACTCTTCTTTCTGATTGATGGGATACGGATAGAGCACCGCAACTTCGTAGATGCGGTTATCCTCTGATGATGGCGTGAGTTCTGCCATAGGGATTCGTGGGTAAATCCAACTCCTAAAAGTGGGTTGGAGAATCACTTGGGACGCGCAGATTAAAGGGCTTGGGGAGACGAGTCAAGGAAATAGTACACGCGATTGGAGTGAATATTGAATGATGAATAGTGAATTTTGGAAACCCGATATTCAAGATTCCAGATTCAAAATTCATCATCCCTTCACAATGCGCTCGCCGTCATGGTCACTGTCGATTGATAGGTGTTATTGGGCACGCTGTCTGCCGCACCGACTTCCGCCCGATACTGGAAAACCTCGGCGGATCCGCCGGTGGAGGTACGCGAACTGCGCGTGACGACGCTGTAGCTGCCGTCGCCGACGTTCAGCCATTTTTCACTCGAGCTGTCCGTCCCCCATTTGCTGTCGGTATCAGTGCTGCTCGAGCGCAGGCGCGCTCCCCATGCCGACGTCGTGGAAGCAACCGACCACGTGTGCGGCGTATTGTAGAGCGCCTGCACCTCGGCTGCCGACAAGGCGCGGTTGTACAAACGGATATCATCCATGTTGCCGCTGAAATAGAGGGTGCTGTCACGGGTATTGGATCCGATCACCAGATCGTTGCTTCCATACGAAATATTGAGGGCGGCTGTCGGTGTCCCGTCGCTCTGCCCGTCGACATAGTACGTGCCGCTCGTGCCGTTCTTCACGAAACATGCCTGGTGCCATGCGCCGTCATTCACCGCCGTCGTGCTCGTATTGCTTTGGGAAAAACCGAAACTGCTCCCGTTATAATCCCAGAAGGTAAGAGTGCCGGCCGCATTCATTTGAAACACTCCTTCATTGATGATATTTGTTGGATTGCGATTGATCGAGAGAAGGTACTGGGTGGCTGAGGCGGACGTTTTGATCCAGGAGCAGATCGTCATCTGCGATGTGGGTACTCCCGTGAACGTGGCTCTGCGTAGGTAGTCGTCGGTTCCGTCGAAATTCAAACTTCGCGTATCTGCGACGTTCATGTTGGACGGCAGATCCGTCGACGGCTGCGGCAGATTGTTGGTGCCGCTCGTGCCGTTCGGCGTCAGATTTTTCCCGTTTCCCGATGCATCGATGACCGTCGAGCCGGCGCTCGTTTCATCCAGCCGCCAGTAACCGACGAGTCCGCTCGCCGATGCATCGAATGCCGGGATCACATCGTGCGAGGTGGTGCTGATGAGCGTGCCGGTGTTGCTGCCGCCATCAGACACTGCATCGTTCCAGCTGAGCGAATAGCCTGCTTCATTATCCGTTGTCACGGTACAGGTTCCATTCCCTGTCGCCTGACCGGTGAAGGTGATCGTGCCGATCACGACCGGCGTGTCGCAGGCCATCGCCAGATAGGTGCCGCCATCCGGCTGACGGTACCCGGCATTCACATCGTAGTTCGCAGATCTGCCGAACCCGATGTTCGCCTCGCCGATCGTGTCGTCGAGCAGGTAGTTGGTGGAGTGCGCCTTGTCTCCTCCGCCGCTACTGACCACGTCGCTGGGGATCTCGTAATTGGATGTTTTTGCACGCTGCTCCTCCTGCGCATGCACTTGGGAGATGAGAATGGTAAGGCCGAGCAAAATGGCAAATGCGCGCTGCACGTGGCGCAGTATAAAAGGAAAATCGGGATGGAAGTAGCAGTGAGTCCAAAAAATAAAAATCCTGCTTGACGCACTTTCGGGATACGGTAGAATTTCCCGGCTGCACCTCGTCTCGTGTATGCGGGACAGGATGACAGATTTCTTGACTCACCTTGTTGCTAATCGGCCTGAAGGCCAGCACGCCGTGGGTCTTTGGGCTCCTTCACAGCATCGTGTAGTAGAGAGATGTGTCATAGAAGTATAAAGGGTTTGGTATTCAGTATTATGGGCAGAGGAACTTTTCTTTTTCCCTAATACATAATACATATCCCGTAATACTTCTTATGAACCCATATTCCTATGAATATAGAGTGCGGAGGCACTCAAAAAACTCCGTGTGAAGACACGTTAACTACTCACTAGTGATCACTCGATCACCAGCCAACAAATCTCTTTCAAGATCTTCGTTGTCCTCACGGACCGACCAGATCTTTTCGAAGAGTTTGATCCTGGCTCAGAGTGAACGCTGGCGGTGCGCCTAAAACATGCAAGTCGAGTGGGTTTAGACCCACGGCGAACGGCTGCGTAACACGTGGGTACCTGCCTTGAACTCAGGGATAACCCCGCGAAAGCGGGACTAATACCGGATGCCCTCGCAAGAGGAAAGATTTATCGGTTCAAGAGGGGCCTGCGGCCTATCAGCTTGTTGGTAAGGTAACGGCTTACCAAGGCTATGACGGGTAGCTGGTCTGAGAGGACGACCAGCCAGAATGGGACTGAGACACGGCCCATACTCCTACGGGAGGCAGCAGTTAGGAATCTTCCGCAATGGGCGAAAGCCTGACGGAGCGACACCGCGTGAAGGATGAAGCCCTTTCTGGGTGTAAACTTCTGTTCTGAGGGACGAAATTTTTGACGGTACCTCAGGAGAAAGCACCGGCTAATTCTGTGCCAGCAGCCGCGGTAAGACAGAAGGTGCAAGCGTTACTCGGAATTACTGGGCGTAAAGCGTCTGTAGGTGTTTTTCCACGTCTGGTGCTAAATTGCGGAGCTCAACTCCGTATCTGTACTGGAAACGAGAAGAATCGAGTCACTCAGAGGCATCTGGAATGTCGTGTGTAGGGGTAAAATCCGTAGATACACGATGGAACGCCAAAAGCGAAGGCAGGATGCTAGGGGTGTACTGACACTCAGAGACGAAAGCGTGGGGAGCAAAGGGGATTAGATACCCCCGTAGTCCACGCCCTCAACGATGCGAGCTCGGTGTGGGGCCTTCAATCTGGCCCCGTGCCCTAAGCTTACGCGGTAAGCTCGCCGCCTGGGAAGTACGGCCGCAAGGCTAAAACTCAAAGGAATAGACGGGGACCCACACAAGCGGTGGAGCATGGGGTTTAATTCGATGATAAGCGAAGCACCTCACCCAGACTTGACATGGTAGGAATCCTGAAGAAATTCGGGAGTGCCGCAAGGAGCCTACACACAGGCGCTGCACGGTCGTCGTCAGCTCGTGCCTTGAGGTGTACTGTTAAGTCAGCCAACGAGCGCAACCCTAATCCTATGTTGTTTTTTCATAGGAGACTGCCGCCTCCAAGGCGGAGGAAGGTTAGGATGACGTCAGATCAGCGTGGCCCTTATGTCTGGGGCAACACCCGTGCTACAATGGCCGGTACAAACGGCAGCGAACCCGCGAGGGGGAGCAAATCCGAGAAAACCGGTCTCAGTTCGGATTGAAGTCTGCAACTCGACTTCATGAAGTTGGAATCGCTAGTAACCGTGAATCAGCTACGTCACGGTGAATATGTTCCTGGGTCTTGTACTCACCGCCCGTCAAGTCATGAAAGGCAGGAGCACCCGAAGGTCCGTTACCCGCAAGGGGCGGGACCACGGTGAGACTGCTGATTGGGACTAAGTCGTAACAAGGTATCCGTAGGAGAACCTGCGGATGGAACATCTCCTTACCAGGGAGTTATCTCTCTAACGTATGCTCTGACTAGTGCATATTGTCATCATACGATCGATTGCCCGGGATGCACTCCATCGTTCTGCGCCTTGCCTCGCAAGGGACCAGAACGATGAGCCCGGAAGATCTCTCTACTACACGATGGGGTGAAGCCCGCGATCAAAACGCCCGCCCGGGCGTTTTTTCGTATCTGTCGACGGATCGCAAGATCTCTTGTACAGCATACTTGTCAGTTCTAGGCTGGATGCAGGTCCGATCTTTCCCATCTGTTCCAATGTAGGAGAAAAGCGATGAAGACGGCAATTGTGATCATAGGCATGAGCCTGTGCTGTGGCGGGTACTTCTTCTTGTGGGTGCGTTGCGGGACCAGCGGCAAAAATCCGTCGCCATTCGACGACGAAAAGTTGCAGGCGCAAATGGAAACGTACGAGCTGAATTAATTCTCTGACGGAACAGAGAAGAGATCACAGGGCAGACTCCGGTCTGCCTTTTTTCAAACATCCGGACTCCCCTTGTCTTTTCTCCCCTGCCGCAATTCCTCCCGCGCGTCAGCGGCAAGTTGGGCGTATTTCTTCTTGAGCTGATTGAGTTCGCGCTCCGTGAGTTCCTCGATTTCGAGCAGCGCGTTGTGCGCTTCCTTGGACGAGCGAATCAGTTCATCGAGCTTGATCTGCATCGCGACCGAATCTCGATTCTGGGTATTCTGGATGAGAAACACCATCAGGAAGGTGATGATGGTGGTGCCGGTGTTGATGACCAGCTGCCACGTGTCGCTGTAGCCAAACAGCGGTCCTGTCACGAGCCAGACAACGACGATCAGAACCGCCAGCAGAAACGTCAGCGGATGACCGGAGGCGGTCGCCGTCCATTTGGCGAACTTACCGAACGGATGGCGGCTGCTGGGGCTGACGATGTCTTCGAGAAGGGCCATCTCGTCCCAGCATACTCCTTCGTTGCGTGTCATGCATCCTGCAAAAGACCAGAGAGTGATCTGTGGTGAGCGGCGAGCAGGAAAAGGACGCCTGTCACAGATCCCCCGTCACTTCTCACTGTACTTTCTCTCAACCAATCCCACGATTTCTTCGCGCCGCTTTTCATCCACGATCCGCTGCGTGATGTCGCCAAGGAATCCCTGCACGTACATCGCCCTGGCCTCCACCGGCGGAATCGAGCGCGATGCAAAGTAAAAGAGATCCTCTGCAGTGAGACGGGACACCGTCGCCGAGTGGCTGGCCTTCACGTCATTGGTTTTGATTTCCAGACCGGGTACGGCATCGACCTTGGATGTCGGATCCAGCATCAGCACGTTCTGCGTCAGATACGTATTGGTTCCGCCGCCATGGAGCCCGATCTCAATCATGCCCTCGGCGTCCGCGTGCGCTTTGTCCTCGGCCACTCCGCGCATCAGAATCTCCCCCGCACCGCTTCGCCCATCGAACACGTTGCGCACGGTGAGGTGCTGCGTCTCACTCTTCTTGGCGTAGAACATCCAGTCGATGCTGCTCACGGCGTTGTCTCCGCTGACATGCGAGACAAGATCCTGCTCCACTTTGCCGCCGCCGAGCGTGACGTTCTGCCATGTGAGCGTCGCATTTTCACCGACCTCTCCGCGCTGCGAAATGGACACCGCTGCATCCGCATCGGCAGCATTGATCGTGAGCACCGTGCAGCGCGCGCCGTCCTCCACTGCGACCGTCATTGATGACGTTATCTGGCCGCCTCCCTCAATCCGTACAATCAGCAGCAGCTCCGCATTTTTTTCCACACGCACGTCGAGAGAGCCGGAGCCGATACTCAGCTCATCTTGTATGCGGGCGCCTGCGGGAACGATCAATTGCTCAGCGGACATGGGGCATCAGTGTACCGGCGAACGACGTTCGCGTCTCCATTCCGCCGTAAACTCTATGCAGAATGGCCGTTCTCATGCTTTACTGATTGTCCCATGCATCCCTCCATTCCGTCGCACGCGCACATGCCGGTCGGCATTCCCGTTCCGCATTGCGGGTTGTTGTACGTCCCCATCCCCAAGGCCGCCTGCACAAGCTTGAAATCACTCATGGGACGTCTGCTGGGATCAGCCGAACTGGAGAGATGCCCGCACGACGTCCCCTTTTCATGGGAGCGCCTTCCGTCGAAACAATACCATTCCCTGCTCTCCTTTACGGCCGTGCGCAATCCCTGGAACCGGCTTGCGTCCTGCTTTTGTTCGAAGATCTTCCATAATGCGACGCTGACGGACGAATGGATGCAAAACGGCGTGGCCCGGTTTTTGCTGCGATACGGCGGCCTGTTTTACGGCGGCATGTCCTTTGAAGCCTTCGTACATGCCGTCTGCGCCATCCCCGATGACGAAGCCGACAATCATTTCCGCTCACAGTTCACGTTCATCACGGCAGACGGTTCGGTGGTTGTGGATGACATTTGCCATGTGGAAACGCTGCAAGCCGATATGGACGCCGTCTTTCGCAGCATCGGCATGGAGCCGGTCACCATCCCGGCACTGAACCCAAGATGGCAAAACCAAGAGAATGCGCACTACACGCCGGCGCTCCACGCCATGGTTGCGCAGCGCTATGCCACGGATATCGCGCTGTTTGGCTACGAAAAAGCTGATTCCCCATCCAAAAACACCTTTGCGGGGGCAGCCGGATTCTCCGGACATACGCGCATCACGGGGACGACTCCTCAACCGTTACAGACTGTTGCACTGCACCCATGACCGGCGAATCGAAATCCTTTCGGGAACACCTGCTGGAAGCCCTGCACAAAACGCAGCTTCCACCGGAGCTGCAGCAGTTGCCCGGCGAATCCGATGACGCGTGGGAGGAAAGGATTGCACAGCACCTGGCTACACGAAAAGAAATCGACACGGCACAATTCTGGACGCCGCAGCAATTGATGGACCTGCTGAATCAGCTCCCCCGGCGCTGAATCGACGACGCTGTAATGGATCTCAACCAACACTGCCTTCCATCTCCAATTCTATGAGTCGGTTCATTTCAACCGCGTACTCAAGCGGCAGCTGGCGGACGATCGGCTCGATGAAGCCGTTGACGATCATCGCTCTCGCTTCTTCCTCCGGAATGCCGCGCGAGCAGAGATAGAAGATGTCCTCCTCGCTGAGTTTGCCGACCGTCGCCTCGTGCGCGATCGTCACGTCGTTGTTGCGGATCTGAATGTCCGGGATAGTATCCGTGCGCGAGATTTCATCGAGGAGCAATGCATCGCACTCCACGTTCGCCGTGCAATCGTGCGCATGGGGCGCGATCTTGAGCTGACCGCGATAGACTGCAACGCCGCCCGCTTTGCTGATCGATTTTGATGTCACCTTCGATGATGTGTGCGGCGCCAGATGAAAGACCTTCGCTCCCGTGTCCTGCCACTGGTTTTCATTCGCGAACGCGATCGCCAGGTGATCGCACCGCGCGCCCTCGCCTACAAGGACGGAACACGGGTAGAGCATCGTCACGCCCGATCCCATGTTGCCGCCGATCCATTCCATCGTTGCGTCTTTCTCCACAATCGCGCGCTTGGTGTTCAGGTTATACGTGTCCCTGCTCCAGTTTTCGACGGAAGAGTAGCGGCACTTGGCGCCGGGTTTGACGAAGATTTCGACAAGGCCGGCATGGAGTCCCTGGCTGCCGTATTTCGGCGCGGAGCATCCTTCGATGTAATGCGCGTCGGCATCGTCCTCCACGATGATCAGCGTATGTTCGAACTGGCCCATGTTCTTGGCATTCATGCGGAAGTACGCCTGCAGCGGCTCGCGCACCTTCACGCCTTTCGGCACATACAGAAACGTTCCCCCGCTCCACACCGCACCGTGCAGTGCCGCGAATTTGTGGTCGGTATTCGGCACGCACTTCATGAAATATTTTTGGACGAGATCCGGGTGTTGCTGCACTGCATCGTCCATGTCGAGGAAGATCACACCGAGCTCCTCCCATTCTTTTTTCAGATTGTGATAGACCATCTCGCTCTCGTACTGCGCTCCGACGCCGGCGAGCATCTTTCTTTCGGCTTCGGGAATGCCGAGGCGGTCGTACACGCGGCGGATGTCCTCTGGTACCTCGGCCCAATCGTTCGTTTCGGTCGTTCCCGCGGACGCGTAATAAATAATATCATCGAGATCGAGTTTTGAGAGATCCGCTCCCCACGTCGGCATCGGCTTCTCTCGGAAAATCTGCAATGACTTCAATCGATGTTCCAGCATCCATGCCGGCTCATTTTTATCAGCTGAAATCTTGCGGACCAGTTCTTCATCCACTCCTCTCTTCACACCATCGGCATATGGCGCGGGGTTCGCGGTGTCGAAGATGTCGCGGCTAAGTTCGCCGAAGATCATTTTGTCTTCGGTCTGCGGAGCCGATGACCTGTCCGCCGTAGCTTTAGTGGAGGTGGAAAGAGGCTTTTTGACGCGGGTCATGGAGATGAGAGTATACGGCAAAACTTCGAAACACACAGGCGTTCACCCGCTTTAATTGAAGACGCTGTTCTGCAGAATGGACTGCCTCCCTTCCAGAATGACATCCTTCACAAGCGCACGACAATTTTCGACGGTCAATTGAACAACCCCTTCCTCGGGAGCATCCCCAACCTGCGCTTCCTGCAGCAAAGTCATGCACATCTCACGATAATCCATCTCCATGAAATAACTACTGTTACAACGCGACAGTATGGCAAATATATTTCGCCGTTCCATCAAAAGATGCCACATGGTTTTCTGTCCCTCTTGAAAACAAATCTCAACAAGATCTTGGAATTCATGAGTAGACATCATAAGAACGCTTCCTTCCTCGAGAAAAGACAAAAATTTCTGTAACGAATCCGAGAGCGCTTCATCGGCAATAATGCGCGGATGCAAGGCATCCCATTCATCCAATATGTGCTGCCGTCGCTCAGCCGCCGTAGGATCGTCTGCCAAGAAACATTCAAGATAGCTCTTTCCGCTTTCCGCACATTCGCCCATGCCTTCCATATAGTGATAAGCCATATGACACATTGACCGTATCAAGCAATATCCTGAAATAGGAGCGGCATTCTAGTCCAACACCATATGTCGTCAACCTCGGATTCGGCTCACTTCACCAGCTGCACGCTCTTCACGATGTTCTCCAGATAACTCCATTCCTCAGACGAATTCTCGCCGCAGTAGGTGGAGAACTGGTAGTTATACTTCTGCCCGATCACCTCCATGGTCGGATAGCTGCATGCGCCGGCGTCGGTGTATTGCACGACGGTAAGGCCGCTGATGACGCGCGTCTGGGTGGTGGGAGTGACGGCGCTGTCCGCACCTTCGATGGATCGCACGGCGGCCTGTGCGGTGCGGGGGCGCAGGAACTTCAACACGTACTGATGCGTCAGGTCGCAGCTATTGTCCTCCGCGGTGTACGCACTCGACTGCGGCGGACCGAACTCGAGTGATCCGTACGGATTGTCATCGTCGGCCGGGCGGGTTGCATACGCCGGCAATCTCATGGAGTCGTAACCCCATTGGTTGTTGTAGGGAATCACGAAACTGAGACCCTGTTGGCTGCTGCGGTACGTCACGGTCGTATTCGCGGCATCAGTATTGAGCACAGGACACGGCGCGGGCGCCACCGAATGCTGCGCGACTGCGGCAGCGGACGACATCGCCTCGGGCGGAGGCAGGGGCGTGCCGCTCTCGTCATACGGAATCGCCGTGCTGCAGGCGCCCAAAAGAGACGCTGAAACCGAAACGGACAGAAGAGAGAGGAGGGGCTTTGTGCGCATCTGCATGCAGTATAGCAGAGGACGCAATCGTCATCCCCTGTTCCGTCCGCATTTATGATTCGTAACAACAATCACTGTGCCTTCATCGATGCGGCAATCTGTTCCAGCGACTGCAGGCTATGCGCGTACGAACCATCAAGCGCCGCGCAGGACATGCCGAGGATATAGTTTGAGGTTGAGCCGCTCACTTCCAGCATCGGCACAGAGCAGACGGAGGCATCCATCGTCCAGGTGACGGCGGACAGATCGCCGATCGCCGTGATCGCGACGGGGTGGCCCGTTTGTCCGTAGGTCGCCTCCATCGTCTTCTGCGTAAGTGAAGCGGGGCGGGGCGGACCGAAGGTCAGCGTGTAGGCGCGGGTGGCGGTGCAGGTTTTCCCCTGATCGGTCGATCCGTACACGACGGGGCCGAATGCGATACCGTCCTGCAGCTGCAGGTAGGGTGGCAGCTTGCCCCCGTCCGCATCCGTCCAGGCGGAGGTATACGGCAGGGTCATGAAAAGTCCGTGTGCGGTATCCGTGAAGGGCGCCTGCGTATCGGCAATGGCAAAAGACTGATGCGTGTTGCAGAATGTCGGATCAACCTGCTGAGCGGACGTCTCGGGAAGTTGCTGCGTCTGGATCTGCGTGACGTCGGCAGTCTGCGGAGCGGATGTTCCGCCGATCACGTGCGTCTCCTGCAGAATCGTGACGAGCACGACCAGCACGATGAGCACAAAGCCGATGGCGGGGATGGCGCGCCTCATGGAAACAGTGAGACAGTATAGGACGCAGCGGGATACGCGCATAGAAAAAATCCCGCAGCCGCATGATGGCGGCTGCGGGATGGGTATCGGCAATCTCACGCTCCAACGAGCTGCGCGGCATGAACGGTCTCTTGCACGAGGCCGATGCCTCTCAGAAACAGCAAGCCGAGGGTGCGGGCGATCGCCCGGTCTTCATCCGGCAGATCCATGAGCGGCTGGAGGCTGAAGACCATCGGCATCGCCGACGGAACATCGATCCTCTCGGCGCCATCGGGCGCATGCTGCCGCAGGCAGACATACGGCTTTTCGGCCAGCACGCACACGTAGTTGGAGATCGCCGTAGATCTGCGGCTGGCAAGATCCACTCCGCTCTGCAGAAGAGCGGTCATAAAATCCTGAATGCGTTGCGCGCATTCTTTCGGCGCCACGGAATACCCGAGATGCGCCGTGAATGCCCGGCGCGCCGCGTCCGTGAAGAGGCTGCTCACGTCGATATCCAGCTTTTCTGGGCATCCGATCAGGGAAAATTCCCTGGTAGCGGCCAATAGAATCAACTCCCGGGTGTCGCTCACCATGACCTGCGTCCATCCCTTGGCGGGACGCAGCAGACCCACGTACCACTCAACCGGTTTATCCGCCTTTTTGTCCGACGTATCCAACTCATCCGTCACAATACGATCCTTTCAAAAGATCAGAAACGTTTGCAATCCACTCCAATGGATTGCCGATGCGCGGCAGTAAACAGAAGTGCGACTCGCAAGTCAAGGCTTCCACAAGCCATTTTTCCGCTGTCTCATGACGAAAAAACGACAAGCATGTTGTGCCATATGTGAAGTTTGATTGAAATCGTTTGGGAGCGCATACGATCGTCCACCGGATATCAGATCATCGATCGGATCCCGCCGGCAACGTCGACGGTCGTACACTCCGCGGCAAATCTCCGCGCATGCAAAAGAAAAACCCGGTTCTTAGAGCATTGCAAAAAATCCGCACGCCTGCTACAAACCGCTCCCGCTGTGCGCAGGAGCGCGCGGCGGTTTTGTTTTTTTACATCCGGGCACCAGTTCAAGGAGGTGGCTATGAAAACGAGCGTGAAGAATCGGCGCACGGAATGGTATCGGGATTGTCTTGCCATCGTCTCGGCGGGCATTCTCGTCTTCTATCTCCTCACGGCCGTCTGCCGGTAATCGACGGGTGCCGTGCCGTCTGACGGACTCCGTCAGGCATTCGTCTCCTGACCGGGAGGCAACAAAAAGGGCGTCCGCATGGACGCCCTTTTTTCAATCAACGGAATGATCAATCGAGTTCGTACGTGATGCTGACATCGACCGTCACATCCTGATCACCGGACGGCACCGGCAACTGCGCTTTGGAATCGATCGCCGCTCCGCCGCCCATGCCATAGGCAAGCGGCACCGGCGGCTGCACGCCTCCGCCTTCGGTGAAGCCCTTCACGGCGCCGAGGTGTACGCCGAGTTGCTGCGCCAGCGTCTGCGCCTTCTGCTTCGCCTGCGTGATCGCCTTCGCGCGCGCGTCAGCCTGTACCTTTGACGGATCCTCGACGGTGAAGCTCACGCCGCCGGCCTGATTCGCGCCAGCGTCGGTCGCTGCCGAGACTACGCCGCTGGTCTTGGTCAGATCACGCACTTTTACGGTGAAGCTCTCGACGGCCTGGTAGCCGTTGAGCGTCTGCTTGCCATTGGTCCAATCATAAGAGGGGTTGAGCGAGAAGTTGGACGTCGCAATGTCTTTCTTATCGATGCCCGCTTTCTGCAGCGCGTCATAAATGTCATTCATCGTCGTGCTCAGCTTGCTCATGGCAGCCTGCGACGTCGTCTGTACGCCGGTATCAAGACCGAAGTTGATCTGCGCGATATTGGGCGTGACAGTCGACTTGCCCTCGCCGGAGACGGTAATCGTGCCGGGAGGATTCACGTTTTTCACTTCGATATTCTTACCAACCAGGTAAAAAGCGCCGCCGATCACGACCGCCACGATGGGCAGCCACACGGGCGGACGGATATTGATGGTTTCCGTATTGGCCATAAAACGGATGGGGGGAAGGGAATGATGAACCCGTAGAGACACAGATCTCCCGTCAGTCTGACAAAGAATGTCGCAGGTTGGGCTTGCGGGAATAGGCGGATTGTCGGCTAAACAGCTGAGTCCCGATCGTATTCATCGAACAGTGCGCGCATTTCTCGCAGCAGACGTTCACTTTCGCGTTTCTGTTCATCCAAGCTGAGTCTGAACAAAGTGGTATCTGCAATGGACCGGAGTCTGCCATTGTCATTCATAATCATCTGAAAGGCATTTCTTACTCTCTGTTCATCTCCCTCATCGTGAACAATCGAACCGCCGGCAATATAAAGAACGGCTTCATAGACACGCATGATATTTTCGCGGCTCAGTTCTTCACCGTACAGCTGACGCAATTGCTCATCACATGTTCGAAAAAGATCATCAAATCTGCCATCGTCACTCCTTCGCGTCCGTTCCAAATACGGAGGAGAATTCAGATAGCGCTCGATCGGGTCCATTATAAAGAGAGTGGAATGGTTGTTTTTTCTTCCTGTACACCGTATTTCTCGTAGCCTTCTTTCTCGAGGCGATGCGCGAACGCCGCGTCCCCGCTTTCGACGATCTTTCCTTTCACCATCACGTGCACGCGATCCGGCGTGATGTAGTCCAGAATGCGCGCGTAGTGCGTGACGATCAGTGCGGAAAAATCTGACCTCTGACCTCTGACCTCTGACTGCTTCAACGCATTCACTCCCTGTGCCACGATCTTGAGTGCATCGACGTCGAGTCCGGAATCCGTCTCGTCCATGAGCGCGAGGTGCGGATGCAGAATCGCCATCTGCAGAATCTCCGCCTTCTTCTTTTCACCTCCTGAAAATCCCTGGTTGAGAAAGCGTTCTGCGAACGCGGGGTCCATCTTGAGCTCCTGCATTTTTGCGACGAGCATTTTCTGAAATTGCATCGGGGAGAGGCGCTCGACATCGGGATTCACAGCCGCGTGCGCGCGGTGCGCGGCGAGCAGAAAACTGCGCAAGCTCACTCCCGCGATTTCCTTCGGATACTGAAACGCGAGGAAGAGTCCGGCCTGCGCGCGCTCGTGGGGTTCCATCGCGAACAGATCCTTGCCGCGAAACATCACCGAGCCCGACGTGACGGTGTACGCCGGATGTCCCATAAGTGCACTCACCAGCGTCGATTTCCCCGATCCGTTCGGACCCATGATCGCGTGCACTTCGCCGTCGTTCATGTCCAGATTCAGCCCGCGCACGATCTCTTTGTCTGCAACAGACACGTGGAGGTCGGTGATGGTGAGGAGGTTCGACATGGGCGTGCAGCATAGCAGAAAAAATGCCGCCTTTTGAGGGGCGGCGATGGCAACGCTCGCACACTGCCATGATGAGTCATCTGCCAGTCAGAAAAATTGCCAGCAGAAGCCCGAGCCATCCGACCACAGCTACAGCAATATGTGACGGGGAGGGCCCCAAATAATGCATCCTCATTTTTTATTCCCCCTTTCGGTCAAAAATAAGGAATTTTGGGACATCGGACTTTTGCAAAGATACAATTCAAATAGTCGATAGTCTACTCTTCGAAACCTAGCCCTATCCCTAGCCCTATCCCTATACTCACCGCCCGATGCCCAAAGTCACCTTTGTGCAAAGCAACGGCCAGATCACCGAAGTGCAGGCGGAGGACGGACAGACGATCCTCAGTATCGCGCTCGATGCGGGAATCCCCATGGAACACGCCTGCGGCGGCAACGGATTCTGCACCACCTGCATGTGCAAAGTGCAAAACGGCATGGAGAACTTAAGCCCGCGCAACGAGAACGAAGAAAACATGGGCATCGTGAACGATCCCGACAGACTCAGCTGCCAGAGTCAGGTGCACGGGGATGTGAGGGTGGAAGTGATTGAGTACTAGATGTTAGGTGTTAGGTTCTAGCTTTTAGCTTCTTTAAAGATATTAAAAAAATAATTTCCATATAGAAGCTAACACCTAAAAGCTAGCGGCTAAAACCTGTTCTTACGCCGCCACCGCCTGCGCTTCCGCTGCGGCCGTTTCTTCTTTGATGGTGCGCATCTTCGCCTTCACTTCTTCATTATACGGTTCAAGTTTGTTGATGCGGCGGTAGGTTTCCTCCGCCTGCTCGCGCTGGTTCAGCTGCAGATAACAATCCGCGAGCATATTCAGAAGATTGGTGTCGCGGTTCATGTACTCGCTGGCCTTCTGGAGCAAGGGGGCGGCTTCTTCGAATCTGCCCGCGGCGATGCAGGCTCTTCCGAGCGCTGCCGATCGGTCGGCGTTCTTGGGATCGCGGTTGAGCGCCTCCTGATAGGCATAACACGCATCGACGTACTTGCCCTGCTTGTAGTACGCCAGCCCCAGGTTGGCATGGAACGACACGTCGTCGTAATGCTGCAGCAATTCACGGTACATCGCCTCCGCCTTCGATTCGCGCGCGGTCGTCAGATAGAGCTTCGCCAGTTGCGCGGATGCCTCCTGATCGAGCGGGTGCACCGTGAGCGCTTGAATCAGAATGCGCTCCACGTCATCGACACGGTTTTGCTTCCAGGCTTTGTCGGCATCGCGCAAAAGCATCCGCACCTGCTGCAGTTCAATGGCGGACGTGCGCGGATTTTTACGGGGACGATGGATCTGCCGCTCCTCGGCCGGCAACGCACCGCGGGCTTCGGCAGATGCGAAGCGCGCGCGCACCGATCGCACGAAACGACGGATCGCACGCTGACGTGTCAGGACGCGAAGACCGACAATAAGAGCGATACCAAGACCCGAGCCGATGAAAACGACTGCGTAAATCACGGATACTCCGGAAAACGGCATGCGATCCTACCACGTCCCGCGCGGGGGGACAAGAAATGCATGCAAAAGTTTGCGGCGCGTCATGACCCGGAAGGGGGCAACATCAGCGATTACGCACCAGACCAAATGCTTCCGCAAGGAGAAAGACCGCGCCGATCGTGATGCAGCTGTCCGCAATGTTGAAAATGGCAAAGTTGCCGATCTGCACGAAATCCGTGACGAGTCCGTCCGGGATGCGGTCGACGATGTTTGCCAGCGCCCCCCCGACGATCAATCCGTAGCCGATCTGCGAGAGGATCGTTCCGCGCGTCTTCCAGGCAAGCATGCATACAAAAAACAGTGCAATAAGGATCAGAAGTTCCTGCAGAATCGGCGGAAGAGTGACGCCGAATGCGACGCCGGGGTTGTGCGTGGGATACAGCCCCGCGAATGTACCGATAATGTGAACGGGAACGTGCACGTACGTATCGACGATGAATTTCGCGATCATGCTGAGCGCGAAGGCAAGGACAGCGGTGAGGAGGAAGCGGCGCATAGGGCTAGGTGATAGGGCTGGGGCTAGGATTTTATTAAAGTGTAGCGGATGAAATGCGCGTTCGTCGGTTCGTTTTTGTGGAAAATAAAATATAATAAAGGGATATATCTCCCTAGCCCTTGCCCTAGCCCTCACCCTATACTGCACTCCATGTTCCGCCGCATGGACCTGCTTTTGCTCGGCGTCGCGATTGGGCTCACGCTCTTTGGCTTGGCGATGATCGCGTCCGTCAGCGTCTTTAAAAGTTATCAGATCACGCAGCATCTGGTGAATTTGGGACTTCTGAGCGCGCCGAACAATTCGTTCTATCTGGAACGCAGCGCGATCCACGTGTTTGCCAGTCTGATCATCATGTTCGTGACGGCGTCGATTCCCTATCACCTGTGGCAGAAATACGCGCGCGGGCTCTTTTTGCTGACGATCGTCTTTCTCATCGCGGTCTTCATGCCCGGCATCAAGAACAACTACGGAACCGCCAACAGTTGGTTTGTCCTCGGACCGATCTCCTTTCAGCCGTCGGAATTTTTGAAACTGACGATGATCTTTTATATGGCGGTGTGGCTGCAGAAGCGCGAACAGCTGATCGGCACGTTTAAGGAAGGATTCCTGCCGTTCGTAACATTGCTCGTGCTCTCGACGCTGCTTGTGGCGATCCAGCCGGATCTGGGGTCATTCCTTGTGCTCTCGACGATTGCAATCGTGATGTTCTTCATCGCGGGCGGCAATATTTTTCACCTGCTCGCGGGCGGCGCGCTCGCCGGCGTGCTCGGACTGCCGGTGATCCTCAGCAAGCAGTACGTGCGCGACCGCTTCATCGCGTGGATGTCGCCGGGTGATCCTCGTATCAGCGAGTCGATCGGATTTCAGATCAAGCAGGCATTGATCGCGATCGGCAGCGGCGGGCCGTTCGGCGTCGGGTATGGAAAGTCGATCCAGAAATTCGGCTATCTGCCGGAGGTTGAATCGGACATGGTGTTTGCCGCGATGGGTGAAGAACTCGGTTTCTTCCGTCTGCTGATCGTGCTCACCATGTACGCGATCCTCATCATCCGCGGGTACAAAATCGCGCGCGAAGCTCCGGATCGTTTCGGCTTCCTGGTCGCGACCGGCATCACGACGTGGATCGCGATGCAGAGCATCATCAACATCGCCATCAACACGTCGATGTTCCCGCTCACCGGGCTCACGCTGCCGTTCATCAGCTACGGCGGCTCGTCGCTGTTCGCCACGCTCGCGGGCGTCGGCATTCTGCTCAACATCTCCACCTACTCGACCGAAAGCCAGCTCTCGGAAAGACGGCCGAAGAGGAAGTGGAAGTTGGTGTGACGGGAAAATTGAAAATGGAAAAAGGAAAATGGAAAATGAACGCGGCCCCTGTATCCTCATCGTAATTTTCAATTCTCAATTTTTAATTTTCCATTCACGCAATGCGTGCACTCTTCGTGAGCGGCTCTTCCGGCGGACACCTCACTCCCCTTGTCGCGGTTGAACGTGCGCTGAAAAAATTGTCACCGAAAGCGCAGACGCATTTTCTCTGTTCTTCAAAAAGAGAAGACGCGGAATATCTGGAGCATGAAGGCGTGGCGTTCACGCAGTCGCCGCGGCCGAAGAAAAACATCTTCTTTCCCGTCACGTATCTGGCGGCGAAGAGAGTGGCGCGAAAAACATTGAAGCGGTTCCAACCCGATGTGATCTTCAGCAAGGGGGGCGCCGTGTCGGTGCCGCTGCTGAGAGCTGCGAAGAAAAAAGGAATTCCGTACGTCATTCATGAATCCGACAGCGTGATGGGCAAAGCCAACCGCATGGTCGCGAAAGACGCTGCTGCGATCTGTCTGGGATTTCCGCCGAGCGACGAGCAGCGGATGTTCGGCGTTGAACCCGTCGTCACCGGCAATCCAATCCGACCGGAAGTGACGAAAGGCAGCCGCGCGCGCGGATTGAAACTGACGAATCTTACGGGTAGAAAACCCGTGCTGCTCGTGATGGGCGGGAGCCAGGGAGCCGAAGCTCTGAATGAAGCAGTGCTGATGCATATCGACAAACTGCTGACGTTCTGCGACGTCGTGCATCTCACGGGTCCCGGCAAGACGAATGCGGGGCGCCGCGCGGGCTACTGGTTCAAACCGTTTGTGTATGAAGAACTGCCGGATCTGTACGCCATCGCGGACATCGCGGTCAGCCGCGCTGGTGCGTCGAGCATCGCAGAGCTCGGTGCCAACAAGATCCCGATGATTCTGGTTCCCATCCGCGGACTCGCCAACGATCATCAGTTTGAAAACGCCGTCCGTGCCGAACGCGAAGGTGCGGCGATCATGCTTCCGCAGAATCATCTCGACCGCGATCTGAGCGACGCCGTGAAGCATCTCTTGGAAAACAGGGAAAAGAAAACGCAGATGAGTACGAGCGCGTTACGCTTGGCGCACCCAGAAGCCGCTCGACACATCGCCAAAATTCTTCTGGAATGTGTTGCGAAGAGGAAAAAGAGTCACTAACGTTTCCCCACTATGTACAAATTCCTCATCCCCCTCTTTGCGTTGGCGCTGCTGATCAGCTGCACTCCGCAACAGAATAATCAGAACACGGATTCCACATCTTCGGTTCAGAGCAGCACCGACTCTGCGATGTCCGCCATGTCTTCTCCCACCGCCATGAACGATTCCAGCACGAACCCCACCGGATTTAACGGCCAGCTTCTCACCGGCAAGCACACCGTGGTGCTCAAGACCTCCAAGGGCAACATTACGATCGAGGTCGACGCCGACGCGGCGCCCAAGGCCGCGACGAACTTCGTCACGCTCAGCAAGCTCGGCTACTACAACGGCCTGACCTTTCACCGCGTGATCCCCGGCTTCATGATCCAGGGAGGCGATCCGAACGGCAACGGCACGGGCGGCGCCAGCATCTTCGGCGACACGTTTGAAGACGAGCAGAATAACCTCACCTTCGATCGCGGCACGGTGGCGATGGCCAACCGCGGACCGAACACGAACGGCAGCCAGTTCTTCATCACGACCGCTGCAACGCCGTGGCTCCAGGGCCACTACACGATCTTCGGCAAAGTGATCTCGGGCATGGACACGGTCGACGCCATCAGCAACGTGCAGCGCGACAGTAACGACAAGCCTCTCACGCCGGTGACGTTTACGCCGGAGGTGAAGAATTAGTATGAAGGGGTATGTATTAGGTATAAAGGGAACGGCTCCATCCATGGAGTCGTTTTTCTAATCCCCATAATACGTAATACTTATCCCTGTATACTGCTTCCCATGCGCACCCGCTTCGCTCCATCACCCACCGGCTCACTCCACGTCGGCGGACTCCGCACGGCGCTCTACAGCTACCTGATGGCGAAGCAGACAGAGGGGCAATTTCTGCTGAGAATTGAGGACACCGATCAGTCGCGCGAGGTGCCGGGCGCGGTCGATATCATTCTGCGCGGACTGCACTGGGCCGGATTGGATCCCGATGAAGGAGTCGTAATGATTGAAGGCGTACCAGGCGAGACGGGAAATCTTGGACCGTACTATCAGTCGAAGCGGCTCGAGAAATATCGCCATGCCGTTGATCAACTGGTGAGCGGCGGGCACGCCTACCCGTGCTTCTGCACGCCGGAGCGACTCGAACAGATGCGGAGTGCACAAGCCGCCAAACATCAGGCACCGATGTACGACCGGCACTGTCTGACGCTTTCGTTTGATGAGGTGCAGATGCGGCTCAAGGCCGGCGACAAACACGTGATCCGCATGAAAGTGCCGCACGAAGAAACGATCACGTTCGAGGATGACATCCGCGGACAGGTGAGCTTTCAGGGCAAAACCATCGACGATCAGGTGCTGCTGAAAAGCGACGGATTTCCCACGTATCACCTCGCGCACGTCGTCGACGATCATCTGATGGGAATCGATCTCGTGATCCGCGGCGAGGAATGGCTGTCGAGCCTTCCGAAGCATCTTCTGCTCTTTCGCTGGCTGGGATGGACAGCTCCGCGCTACGCGCACGTGCCGCTGCTGCTTAATAAAGATAAATCGAAACTGAGCAAACGGCAGAATTCCGTCTCGGTCGAGGAGTATATCGCAAAAGGATATTTGCCCGAGGCGATGCTGAATTTCCTCGCGATGCTCGGATGGAACGACGGCACGACGCAGGAACTCTTCACGATGCAGGAGTTGATGGAGAAATTTTCTCTCGACCGCGTGCAGAAATCCGGCGCGATTTTTGATCTGGATAAACTCAACTGGCTGCAGGGACAGTGGATCCGAAAACTGACGACGGAGGAATTCTCCGCCCGCATCTTCCCGCTCGTCATCAATGCATATCCCGAAGCGACGGATGACAAGGATTTTGCGAAGAAAGCGGCGCTCATTCAGGAGCGCATCACGTTCTTTCAGGAAGCACCGGAGATGCTCGGTTACTTCTATCACGATCCGTTCATCGAGAAAGATCTGGTTGCGAACAAGAAGCAGAAAGTCACGGAGGAGGACGTGCCGCGGTACGTGAAGATCCTGATCGATACGCTGGAGCCGATAGATGAGAAAGACTGGAATGAGGCGACACTCGAAAGTGTGATCCGCTCGGCGGTTGAAAAGAACGAACTGAAACTCGGCCAGTTGCTCTGGCCGCTGCGCGCCCTTCTGACAGGACGCGAATACAGCCCCGGCGCGTTTGAAGTCGCGGCAGCGCTCGGCAAAGAGATGGTCATGAAGCGCCTGACGGCGCCGAAGATGGAGCAGTGAACCATCTTTGGTGATCTGCTCAATCCGGCTGAATGTGTCATATTCATTTTACAGATCATTAATCAATTATTCGATTAATTGATTAATTGACACAAATGAGCACACAACGGTACCGTGGCGATATGGCGAAGATTGATCACCGTACTCTCGGCAAAGAACGTCATCAGTCGATGGACAAAGAGTTGGCGGGCGCCTTGAAACTATTTGGCATGAAAGAAGAAGGAGTATCGTTTTTTCGCCAGCTGCTCACCGAAAGCGAACGCGTGATGGTGGTGCGAAGACTGCAGATCGCACGCCGGCTGCTGCTCGGTCATTCGTTCCCCCGCATTGCGCATGACCTTGGCGTCGGCGTGAGTACGATCCGTGGCGTGCATGGCTGGCTCAATGAACAAATGAAAGACTACCGCGCTGCGCTCAATCCTCTCCTGCAGGATTTTGACGAGGGTCGGGATTCCCCCGCCAAGCTCTTTGGGAAATTGCGCAAGAAGTATCCGGCGCACTTTTTGCTGATCAGTATATTACTGAATAAATCGTAACTCAGAAGCAGGAGGAAATATGCTGGAATGATGGCTGAATTCTCTCTACCATGACTGCCATGCCGCATCACGACACCGACGACAACGAACTGGAAGTGAAATTCAAACCCGAGACGGGCAAAGCCGTGATCGAGGGCAAAACCGTCGTGCCGTTTCAGGCGTTCGTGACATTGGTGCTGCAGAAAAAAGTCCTCTCGCTCACCAAAACCTGGGGCAAGCATCCGGTGATCGTCGATTCCGAGCTGCTCACAAGCATGGCATCCGCTCCGCAGGACAATCAGGAGAACAAATCGAACATGATTCTGGTCAGCATGATCCTGGGCATCATCTTCGGCGTTGCAGGATTTTCAGTGATTCAGATCGCGCTTCTGCTCGTCAAAATCCCCCTCGGTATCAAGGAACTGTCCATCATCGTCGGCAGCATCCTTGCCGTCATTCTCGTCGGCGCACTCGTCATGAACATGCAACGCAAACCCAAAGGCGAAAAGCTGGTGGAGACGATTGAGGGGATTTCGTCATTTTTAAAATAAGATGGAAAAGTAGCCGACGGTACCGATGGAACCGAAGGCACCGATGCATCGGTCCCCTTGGTGCCTTTGGTACCCTCGTCACCCTCAACATATGATCCAGGAACACGTGAACATCGGTGCCAAGACCACCATGCGCATCGGCGGAACCGCGCACTATTACGCGGAACTGACGACGAAGGACGATGTGGAAGCGGCGTGGGCGTTTGCGCTGGAGCATGACGTGCCGATGATCCCGCTGGGCGGCGGCAGCAACACCGTTTTCGCTGACGGAGAAATAGAGGCGCTGGTCGTGCGCATCAAAAACGAGGACATGAAAATCGAGGGCAATCAGGTGCGCGTGGGGTCGGGGAAAAATCTGGTCGTACTCATCAATGAACTCGCCAAGCACGATCTCGACCTCTCTCCCCTGACGGGCATCCTGGGCACGGTCGGAGGCGCAGTGTTTGGAAACGCGGGACAAGGGCCGCACGGCATCTGGATCGACCGCTACGTGAAGGAAGTCTCCGTATTTTGGGAAGGAGACTGGAGAGTCCTGAAGGGAGCGGACTGTGATTTCGGCTATCGCGAGAGCATCTTCAAGCACGGACCCGACGCGCATCCGCTGATCTGGGAAGTGCTGCTGGAGCTGCCCACCGTCGCGCGCGCGGACATCGAGGCGACGGTGCAGACGCTCCTCAAGAAACGCCTCGAGACACAGCCGCACATCAAGACCGCGGGATCATGCTTCAAAGCTGTCGGAGGAACGCCGGCCTGGCAGCTGATCGACGCCGCGGACCTGCGCGGACACCACGTCGGCGATGTGGAGATCAGCGAGAAACACGCGAATTTTCTGATCAACAAAGGCAAGGCGACGTTCGAGGACGCCGTTTCGCTCGTCGAACACGTGAAGCAGCACGTCGACGGAAAGCTCGACGTGGAGATGCGCTTTATCGGCAGCGACGGTTCTCTTGTGTTCTGAAAAATCAGGGGGAGAATGACGTGCATGGCGACCGCTGAACTGCAGGCGCCGGCTTCAGTCGAACTGCTTATTGAGGACAGGCCGGAGTTGAAAATTTTCAATCCGGAAAATGAAGCGAGTACGACAACGAAAGAGATTTTGTGGGAGGTCATTCGGCTGATCCCGGAACTGGGAGTCCCGAACTGCGGCGGCTTGCTGTTCGCGATACGGGAAACGCGGCACACGAACGGATCAGCCGAGCTGCAGTTTCTCTCAGGGGCGCCGGATACGGACGCATGGGACACGAAATATACGAAGAATCTCGGCGCAAAACCCGCGGAGGATTTGCAATCGGAGATCGACAAAGCGATTGCAGCCTTCCATCAAAGCATCAACTGGGACGCGACGGGGATTTAAGAACGCAATGTCTGTCCGCGGTCGCCCGTCAGCTGCACGCATGCTGCAATATGTTTTCCGGTTTCCGCCTGAAAGCGATGCACGCCGGTAATCACAATTTGTGCGTGCACGAAAGCAAACGGTACATCCGGATCATTCGCATACTGAATCGCCGTATTCATGAGACGAGCCTGCCCCGCTTTATCGTCCGGAATGCGGAACATGAAACGATGCATGCCGTTTTGCACTTCGCAAATATTCGAAGGCGTGCACGATTGATCCGCAGAGTGATCCGGCTGCTCAATCATGCCGTCACTCTACACCTGTCGCAGAAAATCAAAATGGAAGATCTTCGACCTTCACCTCCGACGCATAGTTGATCTCGGGGACGCTGCTTGCCAGGCTCGGCGAAGGATCGGCGCCGAAGACGTCGGCCGCCTCGCTGCGGGCGGCTGCCGGACGACGATTATTCATGCCGCCGCCATCCACTTGGATGGACTCTTCCGCGACAGAGCTGCGCACCCCGAGCAGCGAGAACGACTCCGCGATGATCTCGGTCGTCGTGCGCTTGGCCCCGGCCTGCGTTTCCCAGGATCTCGTCTGCACTCTGCCGGACACAAACACGCGGTTTCCCTTGTGCACGGCGCTTGCCACTTCCTCCGCCAGATCCCCCCAGACGACGACGTTGTGGAATTCGGATTTCTCTTTCATTTCACCGCTTGCTTTGTCTTTCCAGCGGTCGTTGGTCGCGACTCCCAGCGTCAGCACTTTCTGTCCGCTTGTGGTGGTGCGCATCTCCGGATCGCGCGTGACGTTGCCGATAACGTCGGCTCTGTTGCAGGCGCCGAGAATCTGCCTGGCGTTGCCGGGCGCATCCATCTGTCCGGCCTTGGGATCCAGCAGGATCATGTCGGTCGCGACGATCTTGGTCTTGGATCTCTTCTCTCCGCTCTGCTCATCTTCCCAGCTGTCGGTCTGCAGCCTGCCGGCGATAAACATCTGCGCGCCGGGACGCACGAATTGTCCGCACACGTCCGCGAGCGCTCCCCACACCGTCACCGTGTGAAAACTTTTCCCCGACAGCGTCTCGCCGCTTTCTGAACGAAAACTGACGGGCACGACGAGGTTGAGATCGGTGACGGATGTGCCGCCGGGCGTCTGACGAACGGAAACCGGCTGCGTCTGGTAGCCGATCAGCTGCACGCGATTCAGGGAAAACATGGTGTGATGGGAGAAGAGGATGAAATGCGATGGGAGTTGAGCGTAGCGAGGGGTGGATATGGAAACAAGTTACTGGTTGCTGGTTATTAGTTTTTGGATATGTGTCCCGGTCCGGTCAACCACCAACCAATAACTAAAAACTAAAAACTATTCTTGTACAGCCGCTTCGGACTTTTTCGCATCCGGTCTATACTTTTCCCCACGATGCGTCGTGGTCTCCGTGCGGTGTTTCTGGCGATTCTTCTGGGTCTGTCTTCCGGGACGGCATTCGCGCGGGATCCGCTCACGATACAGGATCAAAATCCACAGGATTTCCAGTCGGTGCAAAACGACCTGCAGAAGATTCCGCCGTACCTCGCGCAGGTGCAGTGCGGCGGGTGGAATCTGAACGAATCGGTGGATGGAAAAATCGCGCAGGTCAGCGGCGTGCCGGGGCATTTCGGACAGTGGGACGGCAACATCGTCTCGGGTATGGGCACGCGCGTCGGATCGTTCCAGTTCCCCGATTCCGCCCGCGGCCTCACATCGGCCTGTCTGCCCGGGTATCAATCGATCGAGAAAAGCAGATGGGTTCCCGATCCGACGGAAACAGATCCGCTCAAAATCAAACAGGAAGACGTCGTATTTCCGCATCCCCTGTTCGGCGATCCCTCCTGCCGGTGGCGATTGAAAAAAGACGACGGTTCGTTTTCGGACCAGGCGCCCGATATTCCGCTCAAAACCCTCGACAGCTACGACCCGCCGCCGCAGTACGGGCAGATGCAAACACCGCAGGACGGCACCAATCTCGGCATCGATCCGGGAGACCGCCAAAGCCCCATCAACTGCCAGGATTTTTCGAATTACCTGAATACGTTCCAGTATCTGGATTGTCTGTGCCCGCAGACGAACCCCGATACGGGCGACATGGATTGCCCGCAGGACGCATGGGGCAACCGCTATCTGTGTACCGACCAATCGGTGACGAACCTGCCCGCCGATTGCTATGACCCCGGTCTGCCGGCACCCGTCGACGACCAGCCCCAATTTTCAAACAGCTTGAGCTGCAGCGGACAAGAATGCCGCTGCATGCAAACGAATCAGCCGGGAGAGCTGGGCTGCGTCTCAAATCCAAGCACGATCCTGACGCAGGAAAGTCCGGTGTATTATTCGTTTTTTCGTCAGTACACGGGGTCCTTCACCAGAGACAGCGTCCCGAGCGACGGACCCGACGACGACACGTCGCGCGACAACGTACCTGTCGCATGCTTCGGATTTTACGATGAGTTCGATCCCCTCACGCACCAGACGCAGCAGAAGGACCGCCGCTGCGTGATCGACATCGACGTCTCGACCATGCGCAAGAGTCAGGCAGGCAAAGGCGAGTACGGACAGAAATCGTCGCAGGTGGACGTCGACCCGGAAGCAAAAGCAAATCAGCGATCGGAAGCCTCGAGTGACGGATCGGACGGGCCGCTGTGGTTCACCAAGCTGGGCTGGGGATTTTCGCTGCTCAATGAATCAACCTTCCAGAACGACACCTACAACGAGGATCTGACGAACGTCTTCCTCAATACGAACAAGCTCGACACTGCAAAGATGACCGCAAGCTGGCCGGTGGCGAACCCGGGACAAAATCCGACCACCGCCCGGAGTGATTTACTACGCTCCTTCGACGACACCGGCGACAAGCGCATCATCGCCAACTGGTGGCAGAAACAGCAGACGACGGTGGCGACCCTGCTGCATCCGGTCGTCGTACGCCTGCTGCTCCCGCCGGGCTACAGTTTCGGCGTCGATCCGACGAACCCGATTTTCGGACAAGCGGGTTCGAGCAGCAGCACGGCCACTGATCTGCGCAGCCGGCGCATGGAAGTACAGATCGGCGCCACCGAAGACACGCTCGGCGACGCCATCAAATCGATTCAGAGTTCGCTGCTACTGCATCTCGACGAGGAGCCGGTTCCGGTCCTGGTGCCGTTCGGATCGCCGACGGATTTTCGTGCGAAGGCGCAGGCCTGGTGCAGCTGGTACATGGCGCAGGCGCTGGAACAGGATCCGGAAGTGAAACCGGATTGCGACAACGCGCCGCCCGACGTGAAGGATTTTATTGATAAGCTCAATGCGTATGCCGATGACATCGAACAGGAGAGAGTGCTGCGGGCGCAGCTTGCCATGTACGCGGGCAAAATCCTGCAGCTGCAACAGAAGCTGAGCCAGCCGATCAGCGACTGGGTGAAGCAGAATCTCACGACCTACCGCGATTTCCTGTCGCAGCAGAAATCACTCAATCAGGGGGTATCCGATTCCTGGAGGGATGCCCAAACCGCGATGAGTACGTTTCACGATCAGACCAACATGCCGTGGTGCATGAATCAGCGATTCGAGACGCCGATCTATTCGCTGCTCGACCGGTGGCTGCCCTCGCGCAGTCTGGGCAGCGACGCGCCGATCGCCGCCGACGGACTGCCGCAGGTTCCCGAGATTCCCGTTCCGCAGGACATCATCGTCGATTTCTCGCATATCGTCTATCTCACGGGGTCGCTGAAACTGCCCGTGCTGAGACCTGTGCAGGTTGCGCTCACCGTCAACGAGCCGACGGCCGGCACGACGCTCGCCAATTTTTCGGAACATCTTCCGGATTTTCCGTCGCTCAATCCAGTGGTCGCCGCCATGAACAATTCCATGGCAAAGCTGCCCAAGGTGCAGACCGGCGCGAGTTTCCCGCCACTCAAGCTTCCGCCGATCGACAGCAGTCAGATCAGCGCGGTGCTCTCGAGCATTCAGCAGATCACGCAGCTGATCGGCGGTAATCAGTCGTCGCAATCGAGTCCGTCGGACGACAGTATGAATGCAACCTATGACGCCTTCTGGAAGAGCATCGGCCCGCTGAATGACCAGGGCGGAGGCGACCCGTATGATCCATCCAAGAGCTGCGATGCGGAGAGCATCAAAAACCTCAAGGGCAACGCCCAGTGCTGCGGCTGGAGCGATCGGTTGTGCCAGCACGTCGAAATGGATTTGATGGAGAGATTCCAGCGCATCGGTTCGCGCAAACTCGTCATGCTGAAAGAAGATTATCAGTCGACCGGCGCAGCGCGCATGACGCCCGATACCTGTCTGCCATCCGATCAAACATGCCTGATTCTGCACGGAGAAAAACCGCAGGACCGCTATCAGGTGCAGATCAATCCTCCGAAAAACGGCATGCCGGATCTCACCACCGACGCCAAAAAGGCAATCCGGAATGCCACGCTTCCCGCCCCCGCCGGCAACGTGAGCCCCGCGGATTTTCCTCCGTACACAGCGTCCACCGGCGAACTGCTGCAGATCGAGGACGTGCCGCGTCCGATCGACCTCACGCCGCCGTCCAGCAGCTCCTCCTCCAAGTAAGAATGCGTACGCATCGACTCATCACCGCCGGCCTTCTCTGCTCGCTGCTCACGACGTTTGCACCGCCGGTCTCCGCCCAAAACATCACGACCGTCTCCTGCACGGCGCAAACGTACGACGCCATGGCGCACGAACAGAGGCTGTATCGCAGCGTGCTCTTCGGTCAGAAGCAATCGGGCGACCTGCCGGTCGGATCGGTGCGTTACGACAGCGACGGGAACGCCTGGATCAAGAAGGGCGCCAATTCCTGGCAGACGCTTGCGTCGGGCTACACGGGAACGACCTGGAGCGACATTCTGATGGACCAGCAGTCGGACGTGCCCGCGCGCCGCGGCATTTTTGAAACGCGCAAGACGCTGACATCCGATCTGATCCCGCCGCTCACGCAGGCATTTCGCGCATTCGGCTGCCGGCTGCGCGCGGTGTGCGGCACCGAGATGGCATCGCAGCAATCGGACGACCAGACGACGCAGGTGCAGGTGCAGCCGGTCGGCTGCATCGAATTCACCGAGCAAGTGCTGCCCGCCTGCCGGGGCGCGCAGCAGGGAAGCGTCAGCGTCGACAGCTGCGAAAACAGCGTCAATGCCATCCTTGATCATGAACGCGCGCTTCTGACGCTCACGATCGCATACGACAGCGCCTACCGCACGCTCCTACAATTCGAAGGAGTGTTCGCGGGATTTCTGACCGACTTCCAGTTCCCCCTGCTGCAACCGCTGTGGCAAACCGTGCGCGCCGTCGGCGCCTTCAGCAAACTTCCCTGCTTCCTCGGACAGTGTGATCAGTGATGTTCCCGCCCGCCGCCGGCTCGCGCTTCTGGCGCTTCCCCTCCTCGGATGCACGATGCTCGCATCCTGCTCCAATATTTTTACGTCGCCCAACACGGGGACGGACACGCAGGCGCTGGCATCCTGTACGGGGGTCGGCTCGATGTTTGAGAAGATTCCCTTCGACGACTGGGCCAAGGACTATCATTCCACCGTCGCACAGGTGGTGGAGGCGCACATGGACAGCCTGAACAACACCGCCAAACTGCCGCTTACCTGCACGGCGCCCGATTACGCGTCGATGGTGCGGCCGACGGGTCCGCTGCATGATCTCGCGGCGGAACTGTCGCCCTGGAAAGACGATGCGCAGAAACTGCAGGCGCTATCGGAAACCGAAATCGGCCCCGTGCTGGACGAATATCTGCGCGTGTATGAATGCGCCCTCAATGAGCGGAAAAATTTCCTGCAGATCAGGGTGCAGCAGAGCCAAAACGGCGGCAACGATTACTCCAATTCCATCGAGGTCGCCCGGCAGTCGGCCATCATCGATCATCAGCTCGCGCTCGCCCGCATGGCGCTCGACCGGACGCTGCAGATCGTCGGAGGCGCCGACCGCCTGCGTCCTCTTGCACTGGATATCGAATGCCTCAAAAGAACGTCCCTCGACATCCGCAACATTCTGGGCCTGGTGTCCCAGGTCAGCGCCTGTCTGCCCCGCATCCGCGACGCACGCGGCAGCCTGCGGGATCTTCCCGATCCGTCGTCCCCCTCGCCATGAAACGCAACGTCATCCTCATCGGCGCACTCCTGCTTCTGCCGCTGCAGACAGCGTTCGCGCAGAGCGCGTCGTCGGCCTCTTCCGCGCCCGCCACTCTCTACGATCGGGTCAAGGACGAAGTGGATAACGAGCTGACGGACAATCAAATCGAACCCGAGGTCAGCGCCTACGTCCGCGCGCTCTTCAAGCAAACGGAAAATCTGGATCTGACCGACGACGACATCAGAAACGCCCTGAAGGGCACCATGCCCGCCGCCTGCAGCAACATCGTGAAGTGTCTCGACGTGGTAAAGAACATTCAGCGCGTGGTCGGCGACGAAGAACGCGTCCGTGAACTCGGACGTGATTTGCAACTGAATGCAACGAGCAACGAGCTGCCCGTTTCGAATCTGCCCGGGAGGTCGCTGCAGCTGTCGCGCGACATGCAGGGGCTCGTGAGCATCTGGAGCGCGGACAACTTCGCCTCATCGAGCTCCTCGACGTCACAGTCTTCGAGCTCCACGAGTGCGTCGAGTGCGTCGAGCCTGAGTCCGCTGCCCATCCGCACCAAGGACGTCGATCCGCAGGTCATGCAGCCGCTGCTCCAGCAACTCGGTCAGGCGCTCGATGATTTGAGCAATGAGGAACGCATCGCAGCCGTCTGGCATTACCAGTACGGATACCGCCTGGTCCGCGGCGACCGGTATCCCGATTATCCCGCTCCGTACGTGGACAGCGCGAGCACCGACGGCACCGAGCGCCAGTACCTGTTTAAAACCCAAGCGGACGTCGAAGCCGCACTTGCGAAAATCTGGGCTGCCATACTGGGCGACACCTTCAATCCGCCGCTTCAGCCGAACGAAACCGTGCTCTACATCTTCCCGGATGACCTGATGAAAGACACGCTGCCGGACAACGTGATCGTCTGGGCGCGCATGGATACCAAGGGCAAAAACGACAATCATCCCCTCGGCGACGTGGGGCTTCAGTGGAAGACGCCGCTCGAGCCGGTGCAGCCGTCGCTGCTCAGCGACGAAGACGATCTGCCGATTCTCGGCGGCAATTACCCCCCCGAGCCGGTCATTCCGCCGCAGAGCACCGGGCAGAAGCCGCAGCCGCTCGACGGCCGCGGGCTCTGTACGGACCCCACGCAGCAGCGCGGCTATCTCTGCCGCGCGTACGTCATCGCGAACGCGACGGATACCTGCCCTGATGTCACCAGCGCATCCAAGCCCGTGGATCCGACGGCGATCACGCTCGTCACCTGTCGCAAACCGAGCAGCTATCCGACGACGATCGCCGGGCCCGACGTCTGCCGCGACATCGCGTATCAGCCGCCGCAGTCATTTGATCCCAACACCCAGGCAAAACTCAATATTCACTGCGAGGACACCTGCAGCAGCAACGACGAAGCGGGCGTCACGAAACCCAAGACGGCAAACGGCACGATCGACATCTGCATCAAAAACAACCCCGTTGATATCCCGCCCGACTACGCGCTCTTTCACGAGCTGCATCATGCCTATCAACTCAGCGATCAAAAGCCGGGGTTCAATCCGGAGAAAACGGGCGATCCGAACCGCGACAACGTCGGCTGCTGCGAAGTGGAGGGCGAAGCGTACCGCGCGCAGGCGGACATGATGGAGCGCGACGGCATTTTCAAAAACATGACGCCGATCGACGGCATTCCCGTAAACGCGCAGACGTACGCCGAGGCCTACACCAATTTCTCCTGCGGGCCGCGCGACGGATTTCAGGGTTGCTACACCAGCTACCACTACACGCCGAATTTCATGGATGCCCTTGAAAATATGAATGCAAACAGCATCCACGGGCAAACCTGTAATCAGATTTTCAAAAACGTCGGCGGCCAACCGCAGGCCAAAGACCAGCGCGTGCAGGATCTGATCGATGTTCTTCTGCAGCGCAAGGACGTCTGCGATCCTGGCACGGTCGATCAGTACAGCAACCGCATCGGCAACAACATGTGCTTCATCGGACAGTGCCTGGAGCAGACGCTGGAACTCCATCGGGTCACGGGTGCGCAGAGCCCCGCGACCGTCGGCGATGAATCGTTCCCCTGGAATGATCCGCTCACCGGCGTCGCACTCGGCAACCAGCTCGTCAATCCGCCCCTCAATGCGTCGCCGCTCCCGGTCTATCGGCCGGAACTCGTGATGAATCAGCTCGATACCGCGCTCTGCCAGCTCGACGGACTGCCGCCGAAAACGCCGCCCATCCTCTGTGCGATCCAGAGCCAGCAGGTGTTCCAGTATCCCCTCACGGATGCCACAAGCATGCTGATGCAGCTGGCGCAGAACGTGCAGGACGAGCAGGATGCGAATGCCAACCTGCTCACGCTCGCCCCCGCGTTCGGCGCACGCATCGGCACCGATCTGTATACGACCTATCTGCAGACGGCGAGCAGATCCCTGTCGGATGTCATAAGCCAGGCAGTCAAACTCTTCAAGGACATGACGTCGGTGAGTTTCCCGACGCAGATGTGTCCGACGGATCAGTCGCTTCCGCCTCCCGTCAGCTCACAGGGAAGCAGCAGCATTCCTTCCGGTTCATGAAACGTCTTTTGCTTTTGCCGCCGGCTCTCGCGCTGCTCTTTGCGGCGACGCCCGCATTCGCTCTCAGCCAGCAGTGCCAGACGGTGTTATCGCTGCCACCGGATTCGCCGTATGTGAAAGCCGTGCTGCAGCGCGCGGATGACGGACTCGAGTACATCGCCAATAATCCCGGCGACGCCATCTACGGAACGGGACTGGACTGGATTCAATCCATCAACGCGGCGTGGTCGGGCCTGATCGGCACGAACCTGCGCGTCTCGGTGCAGGCGGAAGATCTCACGCGCAACACCGCCTGTCTGAATTTCGATACCGTCGCGATCCAGTGCAAGATGGATCAGGTAAGAGACGTCATGAACGCCAACCGCACGCGCACCGTGCTCATGCTGATGCGCCTGCAATCATTGCTTTCTTTTTTGAACAACCGGCTCGATCAACTGCACAAAGGGGCGCTCGATCCGCAGTACCGCGATCCAGACTGGGGCGACATTCAATCCTTCGATCCTCCGCAGTACGTCTTCTGCGTCGCGTATCCGGGGGCGACGTGCACGCCGATGAGCAGCGTGGATTGCGCCGCGCAGAACGGATACGAATTCAAAACGGAATCGGAATGCGTCGTGTGGGGAGGCATGAAAGGAAACGGGCAGAGCAGCAGCGTGCCGGATGAAGAAATGTGCCCGTACGATTCCGATTACGGACCTCCGATCGCAAACGGCTACGGCTGCGACACCGGCGCCATGCTCCCGCGCATCGCCTTCCCCCCGGTGCAGTCGGAATATGACGCCCTCAGCTCCATCAACAAATCCATCGAGGCGAGCCGGCAGGCTGCAGAGCAATTACTCGGAGTGCAGGCGGACATCGACAGCCTGTCGGGGAACCAATCGCAATCCCCGCCGCCGCCGCAACCGCGGAAGCATCTCACCGCCTACGGCTGCAAATGGATCGGCGGACTGTGCGCGAATGATCCGTCACAGCGCTGCACGCAAGACAGCGATTGCGGCAATAATGACACCTGCGAGTTCCCGACCAGCATCTGCAAGCAAAACAGGAACACGGTCTGCATCAATGATGCACAGTGCCAGATCAACGGCACAGACGTCGGCCCCTGCATCCCGAATGACGGCAAGGCGGCATCGACGATCGCCCTGCGCGGCCCGTTTTCCATCAACAAGGACCAGCTCAATCTGGTCTCGCAATTCCTTGCGCAGCGCCTGCAACAGGCCAACTCGCGCGAGTATCCCGATTATCTGAAGATGGGATCCGAGTTTTCCTCGGACCAGTCGTCGCTCGCGTCACAGCAGAGCGGAGATCTGTTCGGACAGCTCGTGCGCGGATCGATGCGCGTGCTCTACAACGCATGGAGCCTGCTGCAGGGCAGGGACGAAGCGGAGAGCTTCCCCGTTACGACGGATCCGGAGCTTGAATCCGCCCATGCGATTGCGCCGCTGCGGTCAGCCGTCGGCGACCTGGCACGGCTGGCCACGGACAAGAAAAACGGACTCCGGTCGTTCGTCATCAAGTACGCCTACTTCCTGCGCCGCAGCTGCACCTACCGTCCGTGCAACGCGAGCCTGGAGGAAGTACTCAAGATCGCCTTCTCTGACGCCTGCTTCCCCTACACGAACGGCGACTATCTGAATGACACGCCGGGCGACCCGCGCTGGGTAAAGTGCGTATCGGATGCCGGGATTTCGCTGCCGTGACGCCGACTTATTCTTCCTCGGTAAACACCGACGGCAACAGCTCGTGAATCACATAGCGCTGACCTTTGTATTGCGATTGATCGACCTGCCGCGCAATCTCCTCGCGTCTCTGCACGGGCGATCCGAATTCCCGCGGTACGTGAGCGATGACACTGCCCGCTTTCTCGCCTTGCATCAGAACGGCGATCAATTGACCGCGATACTGCGCAATGGCGGCATCATTCGGCAATTGCATGTGTTTCTGAGCGGCCATTGCCAATTGATCCTCGGTCGGATGCTCAATGGTATGAACGGTAACCATGCGATCATGATAGGTCCGAACATCCGTAAATCAATCAAAATTCCGAACCCAAACCCCAACCCGAACCCTCATTTTCCGCTATCATGGGATCGTGAAACCCTCCGATTTCGTCCACCCGACTTCGCTCCTATCGGAGCTTCGCCGGGCAAGCCTCCACTGCCACTTATGAAAGGATCTGACTTTGTTCAGCTGCATTGCCATAGCACCTACTCGCTGCTCGAGGCGCTCCCGAGCCCCGAGGAAATCGTGCTGCGCGCGAAGGAGCTGGGGGAAAACGCGGTCGGACTCGCCGACAAGGGGTACATCTACGGACTGATCGAATTTTATCAGTACGCAGAGAAGCATGGCGTCAAACCGATCCTCGGCATGGAGGCATACGTCGCGGCGCGCACGAGAAATGACCGTGAGGCGGGCGTCGATACGAAGAGTTTCCCGTTGACGCTGCTCTGCGAGACGCAGGAGGGATATGAAAATCTGCTCAAGCTCGCGACGCAGGCGGCGATGGAAGGCATGTACTACAAGCCGAGAGTCGATGCGGAACTTCTCTCGAAATATGGAAAGGGACTGATCGCGCTCACCGGCCCGATCACCGGCGCCATCGGACAGGCGGCACTCGCGGAAGATGGGGAGCGAATCAAAGAACTCATCACTCAATACAAGGAATGGTTCGGTGACGGGAATGTCTACATGGAACTGATGGATCTGCCGAACGTCGCGGGGCAGGCCGAGGTAAATCAGCAGCTTATCAAATATGGAAAAGAACTGAACGTGCCGCTGGTTGTGACCTGCAACAGCCACTACTGCCGGCGCGAAGACGCCGAGGCGCACGACATTCTCCTCTGTATTCAGAAGAACGCGAACGTCTCGGATCCGGGCAGATTCACGATGCGCGATACGGATTTTTCCATGCGTCCGTTCGAGGAATTGGAGAAAGCGTTCGCGCACGTACCGGAGGCACTCGAGAACACGCGCGTCATTGCCGACCGCTGCACGGTGTCATTCGAATTCGGAAAGAACCGCATCCCCCGCTACCCGGTGCCGGATGGAGTGAGCGAAGAAGACGAAGTCACGCGGCTGGCGGAAGAAGGATTCGCACGGCTCTATCCGGATGCAAAAAAAGAGCTTCACGACCGCCTGGAATACGAACTCGGCATCATTAAGCAAGTGGGATTCTCCGGCTACTTCCTGATCGTGCAGGACTTCGTGAACGAAGCAAAAAGGAGGGGCATTACAGTGGGGCCCGGCCGCGGATCAGCCGCCGGATCGATGGTGAGTTACTGTCTGGGGATCACCGGCGTCGATCCGATTCCCCATAATCTCCTCTTCGAACGCTTCCTGAATCCGGAGCGCATCTCCATGCCGGATATCGATCTGGACTTCGCGGATAACAGACGCGATGAAGTGCTCGAGTACGTCCGCGAGAAGTACGGCATCGACCGCGTCGCGCAGATCTGTACGTTCGGAACGCTCGCGGCCAGAGCCGCAGTGAAGGATGTCGGACGAGCCTACGGCATTCCGTTTCTGGAGATGAACACGCTTGCCAAACTCATCCCCGAGCGCCCGGGCACCAAACTCAGCGAGGCGCTCGAGACGCCGGAGATGAAAGCGGTGTATGAGAGCAACGAAATTTACCGCAAGATCATCGACAACGCGCTCAAGCTGGAAGGCAAGGCCCGCCACGTGTCCGTGCATGCGTGCGGCGTGATCATCTCGCCGGAGGATTCCACGCACTTCACGGCGCTGCAGCGGGCTCCCAAGGACGAGAACGTCATCATCACCCAGTACTCCGCCAAGCCGCTCGAATCCCTCGGTCTTCTGAAGATGGACTTCCTCGGCCTCATGAACCTGACCGTCATCCAGACGGCGCTCGAGATCATCAAGCGCACGCGGGGGGAGACCATCGACATCGGCAAGATTCCGATGGACAACAAGGCGGCCTTCGCGTTGCTCCAGCACGGCGACACGACGGGCGTGTTCCAATTGGAATCCGCGGGCATGCGGCGATACCTGCGCCAGCTCAAGCCCACCGAGTTCGACGATATCATCGCCATGGTGGCTCTCTACCGCCCGGGCCCGATGGAGTGGATCGGCAGCTTCATCAAGCGCAAAAACGGCAAGGAAAAAATCTCGTACGTGCATCAGGATCTGCGTCCGATTCTGGAACCGACGTTCGGCATCGGCATCTACCAGGAGCAGATTCTGCAGATCGCGCAGGTCTTCGCGGGCTACTCCCTGGGCGAAGCGGACATCCTGCGCCGCGCCATCGGAAAGAAAATCAAGAAGGAGCTCGACGCGCAGCGCGACAAATTCATCAAGGGCGCGGTCGCAAAAGGCTACGAAAAGAATCTGGCAGAACAGATTTTTGACGACGTTATCACGCCGTTCGCCGGCTACGGCTTCAACAAGTCGCACGCCGTCGGTTACGCATTGATCGCCTACCAGACCGCGTATCTGAAAGCCAACTATCCTGCCGAGTTCATGGCGGCGCTTCTGTCGTCCGACGCACAGGACACCGAGCGCGTCATGATCGAAATCGAGGAGTGCCGCACGATGGGAATAGAAGTGCTGCCGCCGGACATCAATGAATCCCTCAGCCATTTCACGGTAATTGCGCCAAAAAGCGATCAGCGATCAGCGATCAGCGAAAAAAATTCCGCAGCGGGCTCATCGCTCACCGCTGACAGCTCACCGCTTGATCAATGGGCGATCCGCTTCGGCCTCTCTGCGGTGAAAGGCGTGGGCGAGAGCTCCGTCTATCAGGTGATCGAAGAACGGCAGCGCGACGGAAAGTTTACGTCCATCGAAGACTTCGCGCGCAGGGTTCCGGTCAAGATTCTCAACAAGAAGCTTCTCGAATCGCTCGCAAAAGCAGGCGCACTCGATTCCTTCGGCGAACGCAGGAAGATTCTGGACCATTACGCGCTGATTACCGACTATCGCAAGGCAGCCGGTGACACCGGCGGCGCGCAGACGGATCTCTTCGGCGCGCTCGACGAAGGACCCGACGAGCGGCCCATCGACTTCCCCGAAACCCCGCCGGCGACGCCGATGCAAAAACTCCAGTGGGAAAAAGAAACGCTCGGGCTCTATGTCTCCAGCCATCCGCTCGCCGGCATGCGCACCTACATCGGGCGCAAGGCGCGGCTGATCGGCGAGCTCACGTCCAAGGAAGTCAATAAAAAAATCACCATTGCCGGCATTCAGGAGGGCATCAAAAAAATCCGCACGAAGAAGGGCGAGATGATGGGCATCGTGATGATCGAAGATCCGACCGGCAAGATGGAAGTGACGTTCTTTCCGCGGATTTTCAACGAGATCGCCCCCATGCTCGAGCAGCCGGATACCGTACTCGTGATCGGCGGCACGGTCGATTATCGCATGGGACAGCTCCAGATGCGCGCCGATGCCGTGAAAAGAGCGTCGCTCAGTACGATGATCAACCGCGCGAAAGAAGACAATGTTTTCGACGAAGAAGAAGCGCGCCGGGGCATATCGGTGTCGCGCCGGTTCCTGGATCTGGAAGAAGAAGCCGTCGAGATGGTGGACGAAGAAGGCAACGTGATCGCGGGCGAGACGGTGACGCTGAAGAAAGAAGAAGACGCGGGCGACGACTTCCTCGGACCGCTTGGAAAATGGTTGCTCGCGGGCCAGCCGCTTGATCCGATTCTCGCCGCACTGAATGGCACAGTTTCCACCTCGGTCCCGTCGGTCCCTTTGGTTCCCTCGGACACCTCCATCTCCCTCCACACGATCGAACTCCCCGCGCGAGCGCCGAAGCAACTCCTGCTCGATCTCAAAAAAATCTTCGAGACCTTCCCGGGACCCGAACGCGTACAGCTCAAAATCGGCGATCAAATCATTCCGCTGCCCCTCGCCATCGCCATGTCCCCGATCGTCCAGACAAAGCTGGAAGAAGCCATCGAACGCTATAAAACTGCGGACGTGTAGGCAAGGAAACAGCGTCGAGGATGGTTGACATCCGCGCAGGAAGAAGAGGAAAATGCGGGATTGCCCCCATGGATCTCCTTATTGCCATCATCAGCGTGTCGGTCATCACGATCATTGCCGAATCCGTGCTGTGGTCGATTTTCCGGCGCAAGGCGGCGCCGCTCTCGTTTCCAAGCGAATTCGATACATCGTATTTCCGCTTCTTCGAAATAACGCGGATACGCCTGATCATGTTTGCACACACCATCCTGCTGCTCACGGTCTTGATACTGATTTACGTTTTCCTATGGTAAACGGCGAACACCAGCCGTCGCGCGACATTGATTTCCCCGGCAGGCACAAGGGCGAGGAATTCCAGTTCTATTTCCGCCAACACTGGATCCGCCTCTGGTGGCCGGCGCGCCGGCTGCTGATCTGGACGATCGTCTTTGGCATCGGCATCTTCGTCACGTCTAGGTCGTTTGAAGGTGCGGATCTCGATTTTGTGCGGCGCGCCTCGCTCATCGCACTCAGCGTTTTCTTTCTCCTCACGCAATTGTCATTCCTGGTCCAGCTCTACACGTATTTCCTGTACGTCATTATCGTCACCGACAAAAAAATCCACCGCATCAAAAAGACCATGCTCACCGTCGACGATCACCAGAGCATCGATCTGTGGACGCTCGAGGACATCAGCAAAAACCAGCACGGCATTATCCAGAACATGCTCGGCTTCGGGACGCTCGTGCTCGTGATGCCGACCCAGGACGCGCTGCGCATCCACTTCACGCCGTTCATCAACGAGAAGCACGGCATTATCATGAGGCTCAGGGAACAGGCGCGCCAACGGATGATGCCGCAGCAGATGGTGCAGCAAATGGCACAACAGCAGCAGGCGGCGGAGCAGCCGCGGACGACGACGGATTTGTGACGGCGGGTTGGGGTTGGGGTTTGGGTTGGAATATGGAACACTGATTGACCGAGCCCTAACCCTAACCCGAACCCCATGCGCATTCTCCCCTTCACCGATGAATCATTGATCGAAGCCGTCAGCATTCTGCACGGCGGCGGCGTGATCGCACATGCGACCGAGACCTGTTACGGGCTCGCGTGCGATTTGAGCAATCGAGAGGCAGTAGAAAAACTCTTCCGCATCAAGAAGCGCCCGGTGACGCAGCCGGTGAGCGGGCTCTTTGCATCGGTAAATGACGCACGGCAGTACGTCATCTGGACCGACCGCGCCGATGAACTCGCAAAGCAGTATCTGCCCGGACCGTTGACGTTGATTTTGCCGATGAGAGAGGATGCACCAAAAAGATTATATCCAGTGGTCAGTGGTCAGTGGTCAGTGGTCAGTAGTGAAAAGGAGTCACGAATCACTAACCACTTACCACTCGCCACAATCGGCGTTCGCATCTCCTCCCATCCGCACGCGCAGATGCTGGTGGAAAAATTCGGTTCCGTGATTTCGACGACGTCCGCGAACGTCCATGGCCTGCCGAATCCGTATTCCGCCGATGACATCGCGGCGCAATTTGCAGATGCGGCAGAGGTGCCCGATCTCGTGCTCGACGACGGACTCCTCCCGCAGGTGCCGCCCTCGACCGTCATCAACCTCGCGACCGAGGAGCAGGAAGTGCAGACGCTGCGACAAGGGCTCGTGAAGTTTTAAACGTGTCACCCTGAGCACAGATGAAGAGCGAGCGACATGCGTCGTGGTTCGACTACGCTCACCATGACGCATTCATTAAAGGACGTCACCCCGAGCGTAGCCCGTCCGGATGTTGTCCGGTACGGACGGGTCGAGGGGCCACCATGACCCTCTTTATCTTCTACTTCCTCTATTTCTTCTATATCCTTTCACTGTGTTCTGCCCGCGCTGTAAATCATCGGATACGGCGGTGATCGATTCGCGCCTGACGGAAGAAGGCCGCGCCGTCCGCCGGCGCCGCGAGTGCCCCAAGTGCGGTCACCGCTTCACCACATTCGAGAGGCAAGAACTCAGCTCTTTTATCGTCGTCAAACGTGACGGCACGCGCGAACCGTATTCGCGCGAAAAACTCGAGCGCGGCATCTGGCTCGCGTGCAGTAAGCGGGCGGTCACGCAGGAACAAATCGACATGCTGCTCAGCAGGCTCGAGGACAAATGGGCGGGCAGCCAGAAAGAAGTAAAAAGCAGCGACATCGGCAACGACGTCATGCGCGAGCTCAAGAAAATCGACCAGGTCTCATACATCCGCTTCGCCTCCGTCCACCGCGAATTCAAGGACGTGGAGGAATTCAAAGAGGAGCTCGGGAAATTGTTTGAGAGGAAGAAGAAATAAAAAAACCGCCCGGCGCAAAAGTGCGAGGGGCGGTAAAGACGGAACGAATTCCGCCGGCCGATGACTGCATCGGCATTTCGTCAGCGTTTGACAACCTCTCTCATAACATCCGCAACGGCCTCCTTGTATCCCTTCATTCTTTCATCGGCGTTTTTGCTCGCTTGACCTTCATCGTACCCACGCCGATGGCTTACAACGCGGGCATCGGTGATAGCGCGCTGAAGTATGGCGAGATCTGTTTGTCCGACCCGTATTCGTCCACAATCACTGCTCACTATTCCGTCATCATTGACTGCACACAGAATGAACTGACTTTTTATCCTGTCGGCAATCCTTGCACAGCTCATATGAATCAATTGTTTGACGCTTTCGATCTGTTCAGGAAACAAATTGATGTTAGGACCTGCGACAATCCAATTTTCTATATCCGCAGGTGGATCGGTCGTTACCGTTCCGTGATTTATGTTGACGAAGAAGGACACCGATTGCAGTTGGGAGGACTTTGTAACGCGAGGTGATTTCTTGGCTGCCATATGTGCCGTGCTCCTAATACAAAAATTGGGAAGCGAAAATGGTTATCAAAAGACAAAGCCAATGCACTGAACGAACTGATTGAGATATTAACAATATAATTTAAATTATGTCAATTTCCACTTCCCCTAGCCCAAACCCTTGGCTTCACCTTACAATCCTCACCTATGTTACGTACGCACACCTGCGGCCAGCTCAGAGAATCGGATGTCAAAGCCGAGGTGACGCTCTGCGGCTGGGTGCATCGGCGGCGCGATCACGGTGGCCTGATCTTCCTCGACGTGCGCGATCATTACGGCATCACGCAGATCGTCGTCGATCCGCAGCATAAAGAAGTGTTCTCGGTCGCGGAGAAAGTGCGCCCCGAATGGGTGCTCTGTGTGACGGGCACCGTGACCAAACGCCGCGAAGGCGCGGAGAGAGAAGACAATCCGACGGGGCAGATCGAAGTCGGCGCACAGAAAATCGAAATCCTCGCGGAATCCAAGACGCCGCCGTTTGAGATCGATGTGGACAGCGACGTGAATGAAGAGCTGCGGCTCAAGTACCGCTTCCTCGATCTGCGCAGACCCAAGATGCAGGAGATCATGGCGAATCGCGACAAGCTGATCAGCCACGTGCGCCAGTACATGCACGCGCGCAACTTCACCGAAGTACAGACGCCGATCCTGGCGAACTCCAGTCCCGAAGGTGCACGCGACTATCTGGTTCCGAGCCGCATTCATCCGGGCACGTTCTATGCGCTCCCGCAGGCTCCGCAGCAGTTCAAGCAGCTGCTCATGGTCGCGGGCCTCGATCGCTATTTCCAGATCGCACCGTGCTTCCGCGACGAAGATCCGCGAGCTGATCGCCATCCGGGAGAGTTCTACCAACTCGATCTCGAGATGAGTTTCGTGGAGCAGGATGACGTGTTCAATGTCATCGAGCCGCTCATGATCGAACTCACGGAAGCGTTCAGCGATAAAAAAGTCGTCACCAAACCCTTTCCGCGCATCACCTACAAAAACGCGCTCGACACCTACGGATCAGACAAGCCCGACATGCGCTATCAGATCCATCTGCAGGATGTCACGGACATGGTGAAAGACTGCGGCTTTGCAGTCTTCGCGGACAACGTGAAGCAGGGCGGCGTCGTGAAGGCGATCAGCGTGCCGAACGGTGCGGATTTCAGCCGCAAGGATATCGATGAGCTGACAGAGACGGCCAAGACCTACGGCGCGAAGGGGCTCGCGTACATTCTGGTGAAAGACAATGAGCTGCAATCGCCCATCGTGAAGTTCCTCGGGGATGATCTGGCGAAGAAGATCGTCTCGCACGTCGGTGCCAAGCCCGGCGACGCCGTGTTCTTTGCCGCGGACAAGTGGCGCGAGGCCTGCATCGTGCTCGGGCAGGTGCGCATCGCGGTCGCGAAGAAATTGAATCTCGCCGATAGCAAGAAAGCGGCGTGGGCGTGGATCACGGATTACCCGATGTACGAATGGAACGAACAGGACAAGAAGATCGACTTCTCCCACAACCCGTTCTCGATGCCGCAGGGCGGCATGGAGGCGCTCTTGAACAAAGATCCGACGGAGATCCTCGCCTACCAGTATGACATCGTCTGCAACGGATTTGAGCTCTCTAGCGGCGCCATCCGCAATCATCGTCCGGACATCATGTACAAAGCATTCGAGATCGCGGGCTACAGCAAGGAAGAAGTCGATGCGAAGTTCGGCGGCATGATCCGCGCCTTCGAATACGGAGCGCCTCCGCACGGTGGCTGCGCTCCGGGATTGGATCGACTCATGATGGTGCTCTGGGAATGCAATTCCATCCGCGACATCTACGCCTTCCCGAAGAACGGCAAAGCCCAAGACGCGATGATGAACGCGCCGTCGCCGGTCTCAGATAAGCAGCTGAAGGAGCTCCACATCAAGGTCGTTGACTAAAATCCTAATGCTCATTTCCTGAGTAACATCACATTCGGACTGCCGCTATGATGTTGGGAAACTGTGCATGATATTCAGGTTTGCTAACCGTTCCGCGCAAGTGGTAGCTGAAGTGCGTCATTGGATGCTTGCTTATCCCATTGAATGCGCGCAGCACGGTGGAGGAAACAATGGCGCACCGTTGTTCGGGGGTGAGATTGGGATTCTGCATCACTGAAACATATGCCTGCTTGGCGGCTCCTCTGGGAAATTGTTCGCGGGGGTCTTCCACGCGCGATAATTCACCGTTATGCGCACTCAACTGCGAATAGGACATAATGATTTCTTTGCCGTCACTTCTGTCGCCCAGCCACTCTGCGTTGTCGAGCGCTTTTGAAGCATCGATGCCACCGAAATCCACCGCAAGCTGTCGTTCTTCTTTGTCGATACGCAGACGGAAATCTCCCTGCCGGCTGTTTGGCGGGTCCAGGACCAAACGCGCCTGTTTTTGCTTGGTCGCTTCGGGCCGTGCAAATGTACGCATTTTATTGTCCTGAAGCCCTTCATGCATCTGACGCATGTATGAAGTAAAATGCAGAAGAAAATCCCGGATATCGACCACACTCACAAATGTCGGCACATAGAGAAACGGACTTTCTATGCGTGCGCCTTTCATAATGTCTGAAAAGCGCTCATCTGCGTAGCAATCCATCTGTTTGATGTTCATAAGTCTCTGCTCGAGCGCCTTTTCTTCATGTTTGCGGACACGAAAAGGAGTATTTGTCATATATACAGCGCAATCCTCACGCTGCGCATGGCATGCCATCGCAGTTCCCATATGCACGCAACCAGCAAGAAACGTGCGCACATCGCTGTGGAGGTCCTTGATGAAATCGAGTGCAAGCTTCTTGATTTCTGATCTGCACCGCGTCTCTACTTTGTGTATCCAACCGGAGAAAAACAGATCGGCATACATAGAGGCTTGTTCTGCAGATTCAATTGCCTGTCGATACCAGCCTTCGACATCTCTCGTAAGCCGGGAGTCCGGTCTTTTGCTTTCGGTTGCAATGTGCAGCGCGACCATTCCCGTCAGCGGATAATCATCCATCAGAAAGTGTAAAAACAATTCATTCTCGGGCTTTTCTAAAAGCGCACGGACTTCATCAATAATTGAGTGAATAGCGCGCTCCGGCACCGGTGAATGGGAATCCGCCATCTGCCCCAGATAGGCAATGTATTCTTTGAGTTGCAATACAGATGACACGGGCGCAGGCCGCCCGCCGAGAAGCTGCGATGCATAACATTGCGTTTGTTTCTGGATGCTATCGATGTTCGCACCGGCTTTCTGCAAAAGCATGACTTCAGCTGCGCCGGTCAGCGCATCTTCCATATTCTTCGGTCTTGGTAATTGCGAAGACACATAAATAAATGTACAACTTTATTTATAATTGTCAATTACCGTACATATTGAACTTGCTTGCTGCATATCGCAGATGACCGCCCCAGACGGATATTTTTAGAAAGTCCAGCTATGCATCTGCGTCATCCACTGCATAGTCCCTGCCCCCTTCCCCATGCCCGAGGAGAAAAAACCCGAGGAGAAAAAAGAAAAGAAGGAACCCGTCGTCAAAGATTCGTTTACCGACGACGTCGCTTACGTCGCGCGCGAGACGCTCTCGCCGACCGCGGATCCCAAAAAAGACCCGGTGCCCGGCGAGGAACAGGGAGGCGGCTAGATCGTCTTCGGAATCCGCACGTTGCATTCCTCTGTGCCTCCTCTCACCGTCATCACGGGAGCATCATAATGGAGATAAGATGCGATCAGGGCGACAAGGGCATGACGCAATAGCGCCTCGCGTTTCTGAACCCTCTGTCCGCAACGGCAACGCACGACAAACCCGTCACCGTCTTTTTGCAGCTGCACGTCGACCGTGCCGCCATGCGCTGACGCCGAAGCCGCATAGACTATCGGAACGGAGAGCATTTTTTCGAGGAGTTTTTCGTGGGAGGAGACGGCAGCGGTTTTGAGGGACGGATCAAAGGTGACTGCTACGTCCGGATAGTCTTCTTTTATATTTCCGATGATCTGCCGCAGCATCGACACAAGATCGATCTTTGTCCGAAGCGGATGTCCTTTGGCAGCCGAGAGAACGATCAAGTCCCGGATTTGCGCGATTAATCGCTCATTCTGTTTTGCCGCCTCATGTAGCGCTTTCTTCTGTTCGTCGGTGAGTGCTCTGGCCTGCAGCAATCCTTCCAAGGCCCATTTCACGGCTGTTGCCGGAGCAAGACTGTCATTGCCGACGATGGAAAGCAGCTCCTCGCGAAATTCCTTGTCTTTCACGCGACCAGAAACATCCGGTTCAATGCCGATGAAAAATGCAGCGCCTCCCTTTTCATCGAGTACCGGCGAGATCCGCAGTTCCTGAATTCTCTCCTTGCCGTCTTTGGACATATTCTTCACTTCGCCGATGAAAGGTTTTTTCTCTTTTTTGATGCGCTTCCACATGTTGCGATAGAAATCTTTTTCCATGTGCCCGCCCCACAGATCGCCCGGGTTTTTGCCGAGCATCTCATAACCTTTGTAGCCCGTCGCCTTCCGCGCCGCGGCGTTGGCGTAGAGGATATGTCCGTCTTTGTCCGTGATGATCACGTGATCCGAGAGTTGATCGAATCCCGCCAGAAACGGCTGAATTTTTTCTTGCTTCTCATGCAACTTATCCGAAGAGAGATTGCGAAACATCGGCGAAAAGTATCGCGCGGACGCGGCGGAATCACAAGGAAAGACGCCGTCTCGCTCTGCGCACGGAATTGATCGGACCGTATCAGAGGCAGTGATGGTGCCGGGGAGAGGACTTGAACCTCCATGGGGTTGCCCCCACCAGCTCCTAAGGCTGGCGCGTCTGCCATTTCGCCACCCCGGCAAGCTTGAATATTGAATCATGAATCTCGAATATTGGGCATACCAAAATTCACTATTCAAAATTCGATATTCGATCACCCCTCCCGTAGCCACTTCTCGAAATTCTCGGTACGGCGTTCCGATTCCTGTTTCTTGCGGTCTTCGTTGCGCTTGATGAGAAGCTTTTTGGCGTCCGCATTGCGGATGAGTTCCGCTTTCAGTTTTGCAAATTCCTGCTCGACGTCGAAAAGTTTCTGTTCGAGTTCCTCATCGATCGCAAGCAGCTGCCTCTTGCGTTCGCTCTCCGCGCGCATTTTCTTCTGACCGGCATCGAGCCGCGCTTTGCTGACAAGGCTGCCAGCTTCCTCGCGATTGTTCATGTGGCGGGCATCATCGTCGATGCTCTTCTCTTCTTTCTCGGCATCCATCTTCGCTGTCCTCGCACTGTCTTCAATCAGCTTGCGATGCCGATCCGCATCCATACGCAATTGATCCTGTTTTCTGCGCTTGTCTGCTTCCAAATGCGTGAGGGCGTGCTGCGTCTCCTCATCCAGTTCATGCTCCTGGCGACCGGCGAGATCCGTCGCCGCTTTGACGCTTTCGTGCTCCTGCTTCTCCACGAGTTCGCGCTTCTCCTTGATAGCCTTGGCCACTGCGACTTTGTGCAGATTCGACAGATACTCTTTCTGCTTCGCGTCTTCGGCTTCCTTTTTCGCGCGCTCTTCATCCTGTTTCTTTTTCTCCGTGGCGAGTTCCTGCTGACGCTTGATCTCCTCTTCTTTCTTCCGATGCTGTTCCTGCCGCCACTCCTCGCGCTCACTAGATCTCTCCTGCGCGGCTTCGACTTCCTCGTGATACGACGCTTCCTGCATCTTCTTCAATTCCTCCGCGGCCGCCTCTTTTTCCGCGGCGCGCTGTTTGTCGCCTGCGAGTATCTCGGCACGCTTGGCTGTCACGGCGTCCAATTCCTTGCGGCGTTTTTCCATCAGCTCGCGCCGCTCTTTGTTGGCCTCGTCCATGGGGTTGATATCTGCCATTTCTCTCTATTGTAGCAGAAAATGCGGGTTCGGGTTAGAGCATATAAATCAGCAAAAAGTGTCACACTGAGGTGCGAGCAGCATCGCTGCGAGCCACGAAGTGCGACAGCTATGGTTCGTGGCTCGGTTTCGATTTCCGAGCACCTCACCATGACACTCATCTCCAGAACCTCACTCCCCAACTTCAACCTTCGCCTTCTCCTTCTTCGCCTTCGGCGGACGGATGAGCAGTTTGATTTCGTCGGTGAGTTCACTGAGCCAGTCGCCGCTCGTCGCGCGCTTGATGAGCTCCTCTTCGCCGATGCGGATCGTGTTAGAGCTGATCTTCCATTGCGGGTTCACCTGCAGGATGCGCATGATGTCCATCGCCTCCACGCGCGGGCTTAAGCTGAGCACGATGTCTTTGGCGGTCTTGCCGCGGTCTTCGGATTTCACGCGGATCACTCCCGCCTTGCGGCAGATGAGTTTGAGCTTGAGCACCGCAAACAGGTTCTGCACCTGCTTGGGCGGCTCGCCGTATTCGTCTCTGAGATCAGATTCGAATTCCAGAAGCGTCGCTTCATCTTCGCTCGACGCAAGTTTCTGGTAGACCGAAATCTTCTCGCCGCTGTCGGGGATGTAAAACGTCGGGAGCAGCGCTTCGATCGGAACGAGGATCTCCACGTTTTCAATTTCCTCCTCCACCGCACGGCCTCCGGCCTTCAATTCTTCGACGGCGTTTTTGAGCATGCGCAGATAGTGGCTGATGCCGACGGTGTTCATCGTGCCCGCCTGACTCACGCCGAGAATTTCGCCCGCGCCGCGGATCTCGAGGTCTCGCATGGCGACCTGGAAGCCGGACCCGAGTTCACATGCCTCCACAATGGCACGCAAACGCTTCTTGGCGTCGTCTTTGAGCTTCTGAGTGTGGTAGAGGAGGTACGCATACGCCTGCACCTTAGAACGCCCTACACGACCTCGGAGCTGATAGAGCTGCGCGAGACCGAAGTGTTCGGCTTCATTGACGATGAGCGTGTTGGCGCGCGGAAGGTCGATCCCGTTCTCGATGATGGTGGAGGACACGAGCACCAAATGCTTGCCCTGCTTGAAAGATAGAATGCGCTCCTCAAGATCATCCGCCTTCAGCTGTCCGTGCGCGACCACAAAACTCGCCTCCGGGACGAGCTTTCTGAGCTTGTCCGCGAACGCATCAATCGTCTCCACGCGGTTATGCAGCACGAAGCACTGACCGCCGCGCTCGATCTCATGCAGAATCGCCTGACGCACCAATTGATCCGAATACTTGCGCACTTCCGTGATGATCGGAAGGCGGCCGGGCGGCGGCGTCGTGATCGTCGTGATGTCGCGCAGCTTGTGGAGCCCGAGATTGAGCGTGCGCGGGATCGGCGTCGCGGTGAGAGTCAGAATGTCGACGGAGGCGCGCATGTCCTTGAATTTCTCCTTCTGCTTCACGCCGAAGCGCTGCTCTTCGTCGATGATGACGAGCCCGAGATTCAGAAACTTCACGTCGTCCTGGAGCAGTCTGTGCGTGCCGATCACGATGTCGACGTCACCCTTGCGCAGTTTTTCGATCGTCTCCTCCTGCTGCTTGGCCGTGCGGAAACGCGAGAGCATGTCGATCTTTACGTTGAATCCCTTCATGCGCTCCTTGAAATTCTGGTAATGCTGGTCTGCGAGGATGGTGATCGGCGCGATGACCGCGACCTGCTTGCCGTCCTGCACCGCCTTGAAGGCTGCACGCATCGCGACTTCCGTCTTTCCGAATCCCACGTCTCCGCAGACCAGGCGGTCCATCGGATGTTCGTTTTCCATGTCGTGCTTGATGTCCTCGATCGCCTTCATTTGTCCTGGCGTCTCGGTGTACTGGAATGCCTCCTCGAATTTGCGATAGGTGTCGTTGTCATTTCCATACTTAAATCCCTTCGCGGCGGCTCTCTTGGCGTAGAGCAGCAGCAGATCCTTCGCGATCTCCTTGGTTTCTTTTTTGATTCTCTCCGTCACCTTCTTCCACTCCTGCTGACCCAATCGCGTGAGCACCGGCTCCTGGCCTTCTTCATGGACGAACTTGCTGAGCTTGTCGGCCTGGTCGACCGGGATGAAGAGCTTGTCGTTCTCGGCGTAGGTGAGCTCCAGATATTCGCGCACCGTGTCGTCGATCGTCTTTTGGGTCATGCCCTCGAACCGTCCGATGCCATGCTCCATGTGCACGACGTAATCGCCGGGGCTGAGCGACGTGAGAAAATCGAGCGCGAGCTTCTGCACGCTTCGCTGCTTGCCCGCTTTGCGCAGTGAAAAAATCTCGCGATCGGTGAGGAGCGCAGAGTGCAGATCGGGATTCTGAATCGAGTGCGGAAGCAATTCTCCGTCCTCCGTCGGAACGAGTGTGACCGCGCCGGGCAGTCTCTCTTTCATGGAAAAATTGATGCGCTCTTCTTTGAAGATCGACTGCAGTTCGTCGCTTCTGCGCGTGACGATGAGAATGCTCCAGTCCTGCTGCAGTTTGTCTTTCAAATCATTCAGGAAATCCGTGAGCGTGTAGAACTTGAGCACGGACAGATAGCGCAGGTGCACGTGATGTTCCTGCGATTCCGGAAACGACGTGAACCGAATGTGCCGGCCGCTCTTCGGCGCAGCAATCTCATCCTGATCATCAATCACGAGCAGTCCATCATCCGGAAGCTGTCGGCCGATCGTCGCCGTCTTTTCAAAACTCACGGGAAGCAGCACCACTTTCTCTTCCGTCCGGTGAATGTCGCCCTCGATCCGTGTGATTTTCTCGATCGCGTCAAAATGAAAATCGATGCGATAGGGTGAGTTTGATTGAATCGGGAAGATGTCCAGTGTGTCACCAGTCCTGCGATACTGACCCGGAGCCAGGATGGAATCCAGCGCATGCTCGTAGCCGCGCTCGAGCAGATCCTCCACAAACTGCGTGAAGGGCAGCTCCTGTCCTTTTTCTAGACTCAACGCCCGCATCGCGAGATCGCTGTAGACCGGGAATTCTTTTTCAAAGACATCCTTCGATGTCACAAAGACTCTCTTCTCCCCCTGCATGAAGAGCAGGAATTTCTGCAGCGTCTCCGTCGTCAGAATCTCATCACCTTCTCCTGCGTGCACATCCACAAATGCGACGGCGTCTTGCTCAAAAAACTGCAGCCAGTGGCGGATGATGTCCACCTGACCCTCGTCTTCCGTCACCACCAGCGTGGGATATGTGTGAAAATGCAGGAGGTGGCTGAGGATCATCGCCTTCGCCGTTTCGTTGCTCGCGCCGGAGATCACCAAATCTCCCTCTGCACGCAGAAGGTCACTAAGTTCCCGATGAGTGTCTCCTCCGATGAGGAGAGACGGTTTCATGACAATCCTGTGATGTAAAAACAATAATCAGTTATAAAAATCCTCGCCTGCGGGCGTTTCTCAACTCTCAAACGTCGGATATGTCCGACCATTGAATTGTAGATAGAGTATAGCGCTATAGGCTTTCTGGAACAACGGATTTTATACTTCTTTCTTTAGTATGCAGCTTTGAATATACCTCTCCAGATCATCATGAAATCTGTCATTGATGGTATTTATGAAAGATAGTCGGACATCTGCCGGTTCCGCGCCAAAGCTCACAGAACTGCCTCTTAATGTAAATTCACTGCCTCCCCACGCCACAAAACCACCACCCAGAACGGATGAAGCGTCGACATTTGCCTTTCTTATTATGCCCAGATGCGTGCCTTCCGTTGCATCTGCATGCAGAACAAAGTGCATGTCTTTTACTGTGCAGCTGACAATATATTTCAGTGAACCGCTCAGCATCTGCTCTATTGATGCTTCAAAATGTCCGACTTCAAAAACTGGAAGCTGCTCTTGGCTCATAGAAAATATTATGACTCCTGCATCCGGAGCGGCATGATCAGATGAAGGAAGCGATCATTGGCCGGAATATAAAACATCGCCGGATGCTGGCTGTCGACCATCCGCAGTTCCAATTGTTCGGAATCAATGTGGCCCAAAAAATCCAGAAGGTAGCTGGAGCTGAGGGCGATCTTGCCGCCGCCGCTGACTTCCGCCGGAATCGTTGCTTCATCTTTTCCAAGTTGTGTCTGGGGCGTCGCAATGTCCGCTTCTCCTTCTTTGAGTGTGAAGGTGAGGTTGTTGTTCACTTCCTTCGCGAAGTAGTGCATGCGCTTCACCGCGGCCGTTAATTCTTTGGTAGAGATGAAGGACTTGGTGGAAAAATCCTTTGGAATGATCGCGCGGTAGTCTGGGAATTTTCCTTCTATAAGTCTCGACACGAGTGTGGTGGATCCGATCACCACTTCGATCTGCTGCGCGCTCAGGGTGATATGCACGGGCAATGCCTCCTCGCGCTTTCCCTGCTCCTCGTGTTCTTCCGTCGGTGTGCGCTTGGCCGGCTTCTTGGATGCCAGCATCACCTTTAATTCATCCAGAACTTTCACTGGAATGATGCAGGAAATATCTTCCGTCACATTCGATGCGATCGTGTATTCCGAGAGCCTGTAACTGTCGGTCGCAACCACGACGATTTTCCCGCCTTCCGTGCGCAGATAGACGCCGGAGAGTACCGGTCTCAAGCTGGTGCGGGCGGATGCGAACGTCACGAGATTCAATGCTTCCAAAAGCGACGCACCGTCGAGCGAGAACGTCGACTTCTTTTCCACGACGGGAATCGACGGGTAATCACTCGCCCTCTCGCCGCTCAATGTCGTCTTGCTGTGCGCGGACGTGCATTTGAGCTGCGTTCCCTCACTCGTCTCGAGCACCACTTCCGGATCCGTGTTGTACTGCGCGAAGTTGAGAATCGCTTTCGCAGGAATCGTAATTGATCCTTCACTCTCGATGTTCGCCGGGAAACTTGTGATGATGCTGAGTTCCAAATCCGTCGCACTGACCGTGCACATATTTCCCTCCGCCTTGAAAAGAATATTTCCAAGAATCGGCAGCGCCTGCTGAGAGCTGATCGCACGATTCGCAAGTTGCAGTGCCTGTAAGAATTCCTGAGTGTTACACGAGAACTTCATACCGCTATGAATAGATAAAGAGTAAATAACTATATTGAATTCATCATCATCATACCACTACACTTTTTCATTCAGACGTTGGCTGATGTGTGGAAACGTTTGGGGAAAAACAAAACAAAACAGCGAGAATCGGCTTTTGAAGAGTTTTGTGCAAACAATGTGTGTGGGAGGGGTGTGGAAAACCCGTGGAGAACTGTGGAAGCGGGGCTTCAGAAAGCCAAATATTAATATTTCGCAGTAGTAAGCCAAAAATGAGGAATACTGTGTATAACTCCGCCTCGACTGGGGAGAGTGGGTCCCCACAGTTATCCACAGGAGGTGTGGATAACTTTTGTGCGCAAAACAGATGTCCCCTTTCTTTCCACAGCGCTGTGGAAAAAGGAAAACGGTGTCACACTGAGGTGCTCTGCAAAGCAGAGCCACGAAGTGTGATTTGCATATTGAACGTGTATGGTTCGTGGCTCGCTGCGGCGAGCGCCTCACCATGACACAATGTATTTTAAATTTTCTTCCGATACTTGGTACGACCGGCAGGCTTGGGCGCCTCCGTTTTATTCTCCCGGACATCAAGCTCGCCCCCTTTCATCTTCGCGAAACTTCTGTCATCCAGATCGCGGTCGACGAGCGAGCCGCTGCTGACAAATGATCCGCGTCCGATCTTGATGCCTGGATTAATGCCGACGTGAATGCCGATGCGAGAATCACTTCCAATAATTGTTCCGAATTTCGTGAGGCCGGTTTTGGTGCGCGCATCGTCGATGAGCGATTCGATCTCTCCTTCATCGAGGCGCAGGTTGCCGGTCACCGATCCCGCGCCGAACGAGACGTTCTCCCCAATCACACTGTCGCCGATGTAGGTGCTGTGCGTCCATACGTGACTGTGGAGCACCGACGATTTCACTTCCGTGTTGTAGCCGATCACGCAGTGCGGTCCGACCGAGCTGCCGCGCACGAGCGCGTTATTGCCGATGATCGAGTCATGGCCGATGACGCACGGCCCGACAATCACGGCGTTCGGAAGGACGCGCACATTTTCTTCGATGATCACATTGCCCTCGATCACCGCCGACTCGTGAATCACTGCAGAGGAATCGATCACCGTTTCATCGATCTCTTTCAAAAGAACGGGAAGGAGTTCCAGCAGATGCCACGGATACTTCACCGCCTGCCAGGTTCCTTCGTAGGGAACCGGCACGTACGTCTGCTCCTTAAACAGATGATCGAGTGCCCGCTCATAACCGTCGCCCGTATCCGTCTTATCATCGATCTTCTTGAGTGCATCGAGAAGCGTCGCCGCGTTCTTGTGATAGTGACAGACGATGTTCACGAGGTTGCTCGGCTCCTT
>DASZVA010000013.1:0-40394 GCA_035547395.1 Candidatus Peribacteraceae bacterium
TTTACATGAGTGAAAAGGGCAAGGCGTCGAGTTCTCACTATAACAGCATCATGGATCCGCAGTTCACGCTTATCGGCGTCGGTGTCGCGGTCGATGCGAATGCGGGCAGGTATTACGTGACGACGCATTACGGCACGTCGATACAGTCGAATCCGGATCCGATCTGCCCCTGATACGCGGCATTCTTTTGAAAGTCTCGCAAGAACATTTGGATTGTTTCGGACAGAACGGCTGTGCTTGAGTGTCATCAGTTGCGTTCCGTTCTGATTTCTTCCTGCCCTTCCTATGACCGTGCGCCCCGTCTTTGCTTTTGTCGGCGGCTTTCTGCTTGCCGTTTCCGCGCCCGTTTTGGCGCAAACCGCCGGACAGCTTTTTCCGGACGTGTCCTCCAATGCATACTTTGCCAATGCCGTGAACGGCCTGTCGCAGATCGGGATCGTCCGCGGCTACGATAACGGCACGTTTGGTCCGAATGATTCCGTGACGCGCGGGCAAGTGGCGGTCATGATTCAGCGCTACGATCAGACGGTCGTTGCTCCGCTCAGGGAGCAGCTTCAGGAAATCCGACAGAAATTGAACCTCGGACAATGCGGCGACGGCGCTGTGCAGACCGGTGAGCAATGCGATGATGGGAACAAGAACGGCACGCCGGGTGATAAATGCACGCTCGATTGTTTGACCGTGACGCAAAACGCTTGTGGCAACGGCCACCAGATCGGCGACACCTATCCGTCGCCCGACGGATGCAATACCTGCAGCTGCACGGTCAACGGTTCGGTCTGCACGCTGCGCGCCTGCCAAATGTCATCCGCGGGTAATCCGGGCAGCTCGTCGGCGAGCGCGTTCGATTGTTCTCCTTACATTTGCGCCGACGGCGCGGTGATTGCATCGTGCACCAGTGACGGGCATCCGTTGGAATACTTTGCCGATCCGTGCCTGACGCACGGCGGACATTTGGATGCGCAGTCATCGTCGTCTCTGGCAGCGCCGTCTATTTGCGGAAACGGGATCTGTGAACCGGGCGAGGCGAATTGGTGTCCGGCTTGCACGTCCAGTAATCCGCCCTGCATGGCCGCTTGCCATGTCGGCACCTGTTCGCAGGATTGCGGCTCGTCGAGCAGCAGTTCATCCGCTCCGTATCTCAACAGCTGCGGCGACGGTATCTGCGAATCCAACGAACGTGCGGTCGGATGCGATCCGGCTGGGCCGAACGACCAGAGCTGCCAAAATACGATCTTCTGTCCGCAGGATTGCGCTCGGCAGTGATGGTTTTCAGGCGACGGCTCTGAATGCCTTGCGGCTCATCCAGAGCAACGCGGCGACGCTGAGTCCGATGACAATGTCGACGTCGGGTCCCGTGGCGGGTTCGCTCGCGGGCGTATGAGACGTGATGCTTGCAGTCGTCGATCCCGCTTGCGGACGAGCCGGCAATGACGGCTGTGCGCCGACTGTATGCGGGTTGTCGGGAAGAACGCCCGTTGCGGCGGCCGCGGCTGACGAGCTGGAAAACTGTGTTGCGCCGGATGCGGGCACGCCGGAAAACGACGTGTTTTGAAATGCGTCGGAAGGCTGGGAGGCCGTAGCCAAAGGGGGGATGATCGCTGCGGCGCTGCTTTGTTCCTGCGGAACCGTCGGCTGCGATGCTGATGCGGCAGACGTCCCCTGAATGATGATGTGTCCGCTGACGTTCTGTGCGGTCTTTGAAATATACTCGTAGGTTCCCGGCTGTGCGTTCAACGGGATCAAAAAGTGCGTGCTTGCGTTTGGAAATATCGCGGAGGTCATAAACGGGGATCCGTCTGATGTCGGCAGCGTATCGGAAGAGAGAATGTGGGGGATCGTGTCGCCGTTTGTCCACGTGATCGTTTCTCCGGGAGCGACGCTGATCGTTTCGGGATTAATGCCGTTCGGCGTGATCGTGACCGTGACGGAGGTTGCCGCCTGGCCGAGTAGAGACTGAATATTCGACAGCCCCCCCGACCAGAAAAAACCGATCGCAAGCATCAGTGCGATTCCCGCGATCGCAGCCGGCTTGCGCGACGCGCGGACCGCGGTCTTTGATGCGGAAGCGGATTCGCGCTGACGGTGATCGACCGACGTAATGCGCACGGCGCGTTCATCGTCGTCCGTCGACTGCCATTGGGGATGCAGGGATGTCATAGACGCGTTTTGGCACTCAGTTGTCTGCGGAATGCGAGGCCCGTACCGATGACGGCGCACACCGCCGCAAAGAGCAGAATCACGGAGGGGGATCCCGTATCACCGGAAATCGTGCCGCCGGTTTTGGGATTCTTTGGAGCGACGTTCTGTGCGCTCGCGGCAAGCGGCGCGGTGGACGTTGCGGGATCGCCGACGCTGACCCCCTGTTCCTGGCTAAAATCCGTTTCCTGGCCAGATGCGTTCACGCCGCGTACCGAGAAGTAGTACGTTGTACCGGTCGGCAGCGCGCGGATGGTTATGTCTGTTGTATTTTTATCGACGCTGCGCTTTTGGATATATTTTCCGGAAATTGTTCCATAGTAGAGGTTGTATCCCACAAGCTCCGTCGACGGCAGTTTGTCCCAGGACAGGAATACCGAACTTCCGTCCGTCGTGAGGCGCAGATTCTGCACCTGCAGCAGCGGAAAAGCGGTAGAGGGGGATTGCTGCATCGCGGCTCCGGTGTCCGTTGCTGCCTTCGAAGACGTTTGCATTGCAGACGACGCTTGCGTCGCGGCAGGCGGCGCAGTGCCCGTCAGCTGTACCGAGAGCGTGCCGAGCACCGCCGAACAGACGTTTGTTTCCGTGGAGGCGTTTTTCACGAAAATTCCCGTATGACTGTCGGTCGTACCCGTAGCATCATAGAACGTTACCGGGCTGGAGCTCAGTGAACTCTTGAGCACGTGCATGCGGATATGCGCGACGATAATCGTCTGCGCGGTCTGGGGGGTATCAGCGCTGCCGCTCAGTTTGATATAGCCGTCGGAGGCGGAAAAATCCGTCTCGCCGGGCATCGGTGTCGGGAACATTTTGGAGATATCAATTTTCTCTCCTTCCAGAACCGTGGAATCGAATGCGATCCAAGCACGGAAACGTTCGATCGGCTGTCCAGCGGGATTATGGATGATGAGATCCATATCGAGAGGATCGCCTTCTTTCAGGACTGCCGTTTTCTTGGTCTGCGGATCAAGAACATCGTATGTCGGACACTGTGCATCGGGAATCGGCTGTGAGCCATCGGCGGGCTGAGTGCCGAATGCTGCGTCCGCCTCCGCGCTTTCGCAGTGCGGCCGCAGTTCAAATGTGGGAGATTGGTTTGCGAGTGCCTGCGCGGATGCGAACATCGGCGCGCATGCTCCGGAGAGGAGTATGAGGGCGGCAACGCCGCTTTTCAGCCGGTTGGCGGTGAAATATGTCAGCATATCCGTTTAGCGGATGGAGATGTCGCTTAAGATGCGGATGGCGTCGTCAATCGTCAATTGTCCGTCGTGATTGGGATCCGCGCGCAGCTCGTCAGGCGTAGCCTGTTTGTAGCCGCGCGCAACTTCCAGGACGGCGATTGCGTCACGCACATCGATGCGACCGTCATCATTGATGTCTTCGCTCAAACGCGTTCCGGATGCCTCCATGGGAGCCACCGTGTGCACGTCGCCGGCAGTTTTCATGCCGAGCGCGAAGGATGATGCGATCGCCAGCACCCCAAGAGCCATCAGCGGAAGCTGAATCGTAAGCCGGGATGAGCGAGTGTGTTTGTGCATTCCTTTTATTGTACTGGAAACAGCATTTTCCTTCAATGCGCCTGCAATTGACGCTGTTGTGGGAATACTGATTGATACTATTTTATGGTAAAAGGTGCAATGGCTGCATACCCTGTCTATACTGTGTCTGTGAGCCAAATCTTTCTTTTTACCGGCGAGAATACCTATCTTCTGCGTCGGGAAAGGGAGCGCTGGATCGACGAATTCCGCCGGAAACACGGCGATGAAAATTGCCTCGTTGCCGATGGACAGAAAATATCCGTCCGGGAGCTTTGGGATGATGTATCGATGCTGCCGTTTCTTGCGGAACGCAGACTGGTGGTCGTCGATACCGTTCCGCGCTGCACGCGCGAAGACATTCAAACGCTTGCCCGGTCCATTCATCCGCAGGTGGTTCTTCTCTTCTGCGACCCGAAAGTGGACAAAAGAACATCGGGTGCCAAAGAGCTGCTCGATACGGCGGAGGTCAAACAGTTTGCCGCTCTCAAACGCCCGCAGCTGGAGCAGTGGCTGAAAACGTATGCTTCCGGAAAAAACGCAGCGTTGTCGGACGATGCGCGCGGGTTGCTCCTGGAATACCTGGGAGAGGACATGAATCTTCTTGCGCAGGAAGTCGACAAGCTGTCTCTGTTTGCCGCGGGCAAGGGAATTTCGAAAACAGACGTGGAACAGCAGACTATTCCGTCGGATGAAGGCATCGTGTGGCGCATGACGGATCTTATGACGCAGGGGAAAAAGAGCGTTGCCGTTTCGTATGCGCATCGCATGCTCAGCCGCGGTGGGGACGCATACGGCCTCTGGGCGCTGCTGCTCTCGACGCTCAAGAATATCGTACTGGTGCACGCGGCCGTGCACAGCGGAATTACATCGTCGAAAGATATAGCGGAAAAGTCGGGGATTCATCCCTTTGCACTCCGGTCGTTGCAGCCGTTTGCGTCAAAAATAAAGCGTGAGCAGCTGGAAACATTCGTGGCGTGGGCTGCGCAGTCGGACAGAGATCTCAAGACCGGTCGTATCCGCGCGACCGACGAGGCGCCGGAGGAAATCCGCGTGCTCATCGATCAGTTTCTGTTGAAATGTCCGTGATGCGCGGCGTAGTCGTTCAATCCATTTCCTCTAAAACCTGCTGCGCAGCCGCTTCTTCCTGCTGGCGAACCGCATCTTCTTTTTCAGCCCGCAACTTAGCCCGTTGCATGCGTTGCTCGCTGATCTGTTCCGTATTAATCGTCTCCTGCCGGCTGAGCGCAAATTTCTTGTCGATATCAGCCAATTGATCCCGTTCCGAGACGAGTATGTCCCGCAGTTGCGTACGCTGTTCCTCTTTCATATCGGGCAGGATATCGATCCAGTACTGCCGCTCCTCTTCATTCATGCTTTCCGAATGAAGAATCAGTGCGATGAGTTCGGGAAATTGCTCCTGCGTCGACTGCGGAATCACCAAACGGATATTGCTTTGAGGACTTGCTGCGTCATCTGGCATGCACAAAGCCTACTGCATGCCGCCGGCAGCGTAAAGAACGCTCAGGCGACTTTTATGATTTCGTACTGCACCGAACCCGACGGCGTCTGCACTTTGACCGTGTCGCCACGCATTCTGGTCAGGAGTGCTTTGCCGATGGGGGATTCATTGCTGATCTTGTGATCGAACGGATCCGCCTCAGTCGCGCCGACGATCGTGTAGGTCTCTTCTTCCTCGTCGCCCGCGTCGATGTCGCGCACGGTCACTTGCGAGCCGATATTTACTTCCTTCCCCGTCTTCTTGTCGGTTTTTTCCGTGATGATCTTGGCGCTCTTGATCTTGTGCTCGAGTTCGATGATGCGGCCTTCCACGAACGCCTGCTCATTTTTTGCCTCCTCGTATTCCGAGTTTTCGGAAAGGTCTCCATAGGAGATGGCTTCTTTCAGGCGCTGTGCGACTTCCTTGCGCCGGACGTTTTTCAGATTATCGAGTTCGTCTTTCAGCTTTTTGAGTCCTTCTTTGGTGACAAGCGTCTGCTCGTCATCATAACCGGAGCCCGAAGAGCCCGTGCCGCCCGAGGCGTCACCGCCAATGTCATCCATGTTGAAATCGTCTGAAGGTGCCATAGTGCGCGGTAGTATACGGTCTGCAAGGAGCGCCTACAAGCGTAAATTTGCACGAAATACGGTCTTATTTGCGTTCAGCCGCCAAAAGCTGCGGCCAGGGCAGCAGCTGTGTTTTCTCGTCTTTCTGTTCCAGCATGGCCTCGACGATGCGCTTGAACAGCTGCACGTTGGTGATCAGCGGAATACCCCGGTCGGTAGCCAGGCGCCGGATGAAATAGCCGTCCGTCTGCTCCTGCGTGCCGTCGTGCGTGGGGATGTTCACGACCAGGTCGGCGCGCTGTTTTTCGAGATATTCGCGGATGTTGGGGCTGCGAGGCTCGGATACCTTGTGCAGCATGACCGACGGAATGTCGCGCGCTTTCAAAAACTCATGCGTGTTTTGCGTGGCGTACAGCAGGAAGCCTTCGTCATGCAACGATTGAATGGCCGAAAGCAGCGACACCTTATCTTCCAGGCGTCCGATTGTGAGAATGATGTTTTTCTTCGGGATGCGGAAGCCGACGGCCTGCAGCGCCGTGAGCAGAGCCTGCTCCGCCGTTTCACCGAAGCATGCAACTTCTCCCGTGCTGACCATTTCGACGCCCAGCCGCGGATCGGCTCCCTTGAGACGGGAGAAACTGAACTGCGCAGCCTTGACGCCGACATGGTCCAGATCGAGCGTCTGATACTGCACGTTTGTCGGCGCCTTTTTGAGCAGCGCCTGCGTCGCGAGCACGGCGAAATTCTGTCCGGTCACTTTGCTCGCAAACGGAAAGCTGCGGCTTGCGCGGAGATTGCACTCGATCACCTTGAGTGTGTCCTTGGCGAGAAACTGAATGTTGAACGGCCCGGAGATGTTGAGTCCGCGCGCGATTTTTTTCGCGATTTTTTTCAGCTGGCGGATCGTTTCAATATGCACTCTCTGCGGCGGAAGCACGAGCGTCGCGTCGCCCGAGTGGACGCCCGCATGCTCGACATGCTCTGAGATCGCATAGAGAAGGAGCTCGCCGTTCTGCGCGACGCCGTCGAATTCGATTTCCTTCGCGTTGATTTCAAATTTGGAAATCACGACCGGCGCTTCGGTGCTCACCAGCGCCGCCTGATCGAGGTAGGATTCCAAATCGTCTTCGGAATGCACCACTGCCATTGCCGCGCCCGACAGTACGTAGCTCGGACGCACGATGACGGGATAATGAACGTTTTCCGCAAACGTGCGGGCCGCATCAATGTCCAAAAATTCCTTCCACTCCGGCTGATCGACTCCGATTTCGTCAAGCAACGCACTGAACTTGTGGCGGTCCTCGGCGCGGTCGATGTCCGCCGGGTTTGTGCCGAAAATATGAAGACCTGCTTTGGCGAGCTTGGGTGCGAGCGAATTCGGGATCTGTCCGCCCATCGACACGACGATTCCCTCCGGCTGCACCAGATCGGCAATGTCGCGGACGCGCTCCTCCGTAAGCTGTTCAAAGAAAAGAAGATCGCACTCGTCGTAGTCTGTGCTCACGGTTTCCGGATTGCTGTTGATCATCACGACGTCGTAACCGTGCTTCTGCAATTCGTGCGCCGTCTGCACGCAGCACCAGTCGAATTCGACGGACGATCCGATGGAATACGGTCCGCCGCCGAGTACGATTGCGCGCGCGGCATTCTTGACGGGATCGATGTCATGCTCGGTGCCGTGATAGGTGAGGTACAGGTAATTCGTTTGTGCCGGAAATTCGCCGGCGAGTGTATCGATCTGCTTGATGACCGGCGTGATTCCGTGTCCGATGCGCGCCGTTCGGATGTCCTCCGCGGACACGCTGCGGATTTTGGCGATGGAAGGATCCGAAAAACCCGCCTGTTTTGCTTTTCTGAGCAGTGCGGGCGAGAGGGGATCAGTGTTGGTATGCACCAGCTCCTTATGGATATTTGCGCAATATTTGATGCGATCCAGAAACCAGCGGTCGATGCCGGTGCCGATCGCGACTTCGTCGACGGTCCAGTCGGTGGCAAGCGCGTGCGCGACGGCAAAAAGACGACGAGGCGCGGGGCGTTTCACTTCCTGCGTCAGATTCTCGAACCGGAACGCGACCGGATACAAACCGTCCGCTCCGATGTTGAGCATGCGGAGCGCTTTCTGCAGTGCCTCTTCAAACGTTTTTCCGAGCGCCATCACTTCGCCCACCGACTTCATTTCACTTGTTACCTGATCGGAGACGTGGCGGAATTTCTGCAAATCCCATCGCGGCACTTTCACCGCGACGTAATCGAGCGACGGTTCAAAGTCGGCGCTTGTCACTTTGGTGATTGCATTGCGTAATTCCGGCAGACTGTAGCCGAGTGCCAGCTTTGCGGCGACGAAGGCGAGGGGATAGCCGGTTGCCTTGGAAGCCAGCGCAGAGCTGCGGCTAAGACGCGCGTTCACTTCGATCACGCGGTAGGATCTCGACTTGGGATCGAGTGCGTACTGGATGTTGCATTCGCCGACGATCTTGAAGTGACGGATCACCCTGAGTGCGATCGACCGCAGCATCTGGTACTCGTAATTGTCGAGTGTCTGGCTGGGCGCGACGACGATCGATTCGCCCGTGTGAATGCCAAGCGGATCGACGTTTTCCATGTTGCAGACCGTAATGCAGTTGTCGTTTGAGTCGCGCACGACTTCATATTCTATTTCTTTCCAGCCCGTCAGATCCTCTTCCACCAGAACGGTCGAGGATTCCACGAACGCCGTTGCAAGCAGCTCCCGCAGCTCCGTTTCGTCGCCGGCTCTGCCGCTTCCTTTGCCGCCGAGTGCGAACGATCCGCGGACGATGACGGGGTAGTGAATCTCATTGGCGGCTTTGACGCCTTCGTCGACGGTTGCGCATGAAAACGACCGCGGCGACAGAATGCCGAACGTCGCGAGCTCTTCTTTAAACGCGGCGCGGTCTTCTGTCCGGCGCACGCTGTCGATGGGGGTGCCGAGCACGCGGACATTGTATTTTTCAAAAATGCCGGCTTCTTCCAGTTTCAGTCCGCAGTTGAGCGCGGTCTGGCCGCCGAAGCTGACCGAGATCGCGTCGGGTTTTTCCTTGATGATGACGTCCTCGACGAACGCGGGCGTGACGGGCACGAAGTAGACGACGTCCGCCAGTCCCCAGCTCGTCTGATTTGTGGCGATGTTCGGATTGATCAGTACGACGCGTTTTCCTTCTTCTTTGAATGCTTTGATCGCCTGGCTGCCGGAATAATCAAACTCTCCCGCTTCGCCGATTTTGAGTGCACCCGAGCCCAGGAGCAGAATGGTGTGAATATCGGAAAATTGCGACCCCTCGCTAACGTTAGCGGCATCGGAGGCCATCGACTGCTCTGGTCCATTCATGTCGCGGGGGACACTAGCGTTTCATTCCAGAATTGTAAAATTGAAAATGGAAAGTGGAAAAGTAAACATGACGCGTGTTTTGCGTCTGCTATAGTCGCGTCCGTGAAACGATCAGTGTGTCTCGTTTCGTCGGCGCTCGCAGTACTTTTGCCGGTGGCAGCGTTTGCCGCGCCGTCATCCTCATCCTCATCATCAAGTCCGGCTCCCGCTGCGGATAGTTCGTGGCAGCGCCTGTACGATGCGCTGAATGCATGGCAGACCGATCTTTCGACGCAGCAGAAGGAGACGGATCTGCAGCAAGCGGAGCAGCTCTTTCAGACGAACGCCGATTTGTTTCCGGATCTCTCCAAACTCGGCATAGAATCGAGCGTTCTGGATGCGGCACGCGAGCAGCGCACTGCGGCTTACGTGACGGCGTTGATTGGCGGGACGCAGATCGTTTTCAGCGATTCGTCTGCTGACCAGTGGTACGCGCCCTACGTGCGCAATGTCGCGGAGCTCGGCATCCTTACGGGCTATCGCGATGCAGCGGGAAACCTCACCGGAAAATTCGGCCCCGACGATCCGGTGACGATCGAGCAGGTTGCAAAATCCGTTCTCAATGCGACCGGCGTGTCGGTCTCCACGTGTCCGCAGACTCCTCTGAATGTCACCTCATCCGGTAGCTGGTCCGCACCGTACGTCGCCTGCGCGGAAAAAGCGCAATGGTCGGTGTACAGCGACGGATCGGTAGACGCACACCGCCCCGCGACGCGAGCCGAAGTGATCGCGACGGTGCTGCAGGCGTTTAAGATTCAGACGGCTTCCGCATCCGGCACGATCTTTACCGACGTTCCGGCGACCATGCAGTTCGCCAACTACATCGAGAAGGCGGCAAAGGACGGCATCATCTCCGGCTACACGACAGCTGACGGAAATCTCACGGGACTCTTCGGACCGAATGACAGCATCAACCGTGCGGCGTTCAGCAAAATGCTGAGCCTCGCGCTGCAGGTGTACAAAAAATAACTGTTAGGCCATCTTCTGCTTCAGGTGCATTTCCAGATGTTCTTCCGTCGGATGGACGCCGACGAATTCCAGCAGCAGAGTTCCGAAGATGATGAAGGCTCCGCCCAGATAGTGATACCACTCGATCGGCTCGCCCAGATACCAGAATGCGAACAGTGTGCTGCCGACGACTGTCAGACTGTTGACGAGCGACACCGTCGTCAGCGTCAGTTTTTCCATGGATTTGTAAAACGTCACGCTGCTGAGGAACCGTGAGATGAACCCGAATCCAAGCAATGCGGGGATCAACGCGGGCGACAGATGCGTGACCTGCGTGATGAACGGATGGCGGATGAAGGGCGAGAGGATGAAGAAGAGCGCGATGGCGATCATGCTGCGGACAAAAAGTGCCAGATGCGGCTCGACGTGCGACAGATGCTTGCGGTACAGCGCGCTGCCGATCGCAAATCCGAGCGACGACGCGATGACGATCACATCGCCCATGTGCAGCGTCAGTCCGTCCGTGAATCCGCGCAGCGAAATGATGACGGTGCCGGCAAGAATCGCGGCGGTTGCGGCATAGTGCCCGGGAAACAATCGTTCGCGAAGCATCACGGCAGCGAGTCCCACCATGAACACCATTTCCATGTTGCTGAAAAATCCCGCGTTCACGGCGGTCGTATAAAAGAGTCCGATAAACAGCAGAAGCGGCCCGGCCACGCCGTTAAAAAATCCGGTGACGATGAGCCAGAATATGTCGGCGCGGTGCAACCGTCTCAGGTGGCGCGCGATGTGCACGGCTCCGAACGTGAATATCACGAAAAACGCAGTCAGCATTTCGCTCACAAACAGCAGAGACAATGCGGAAAAGCCCGTCGTCAGTACTTTTGCGTAACCGTTGAACGTGGAACTGGCGGCCGTCGAGATGGCCAGCGCGATTCCCCCGACGGCTTTGTCGCTCATCGGTTCTTCGCGTTTCCAGCGAAAGACGGGGGGCCATTGAGCGATGTGTATGTCGAGCACGGTTTCCTTTTATTATAGCAAAAAGAGCGTATTTCAGCAATGTAGCGCAGAGTCAAAAACACACCGCCGGCAGTCCCGGCGGCGTGTTGTCACCGATCAAAATTGCGAATCCGCTCCGAGTCCTCCGAGCTCCGGATCGTAACCGGTGAGCCCGCAGTTTGCACGATCCGACTGATATTGCACCCACGAGTAACGGATGATCGCCTGCATCATGGTATCGGATTCTTTCCAGTACATGCCGAAGTTCCGCCAGATGGATTGCAGCGCAAGCCTTTGCTGATTGGGATCGGTGTTGTTCCACGCCTGCAAAATAAGCATGTGACGTTCATTCAGTGCGCCGCTCATATCCTTATAATAATCATCCAGCGCTTCTGCGATGGTGTTTTCGCGTTTATTTGCCGCAAGCTGCATGCACGACGCCTGCTGCAACTGCGTGTTGGTGGCGTTTCCAGCGACCGGATGGAAGAGGGGATTGGAAGACTCTTCAGAGGAAATAGTCGTTGCGGACGCTGAGGACGAGCTCATCGAACTCGAATGCGTGTCTGCCGCGGACGTCGACTGTTCCGCGAGCTGAGCAAACCGCGACGGGAAATACGCCGACGCCGCTGTGGTGACGGCAAAAGTACTCGCGAAAACGGCAAGCGCAACAGTCACACGATAGGTTGTCATAGATCATAGCGTGGTAGGGAAATGAAAAATGGGGCGACCAAAAGCGGAAGACGCGATTCCAAACCGGCTCTGTACGCATTGTCCTTGTCGAAAATGACATATCTACGCACTATGCACTTCGCTTTGCGAATCTTGCTGAGAAAAATCAAACAACCCTTGGATTTTTGGCCGACGTCTGCTAGCGTCACGGGAACGATATGTAACTTATACTTTCCTTTTTTCTCGAACTTTATGAAAGGATCAGTCGTACAAGTGGTTGGAGCCGTGGTGGATTGCGCCTTCCCGGAATCCAAAAATCTCCCTCCGATTTTTACGGCGCTCAAAGTGCCGGTAGGCGATGACACGCTGACGCTCGAAGTGCAGCAGCACCTCGACGGCGGCATCGTTCGCACGGTCGCCATGGGTTCGACCGACGGACTCAGCCGCGGCGCGCCGGTTGACAATACCAATAAACCGATCATGGTGCCGGTGGGCGACGTGACGCTCGGCCGCATGTTCAACGTTCTCGGCGAGCCGATCGACGGCATGCCCGCGGTGAAGGCAAAGAAGGAATATCCGATCCACCGACCCGCCCCGTCTTTTGCAGAGCAGTCGACCCAGACCGAAATTCTGGAGACGGGCATCAAAGTGATCGACCTCATCTGTCCGATTCTCAAAGGAGGAAAAGTCGGTTTGTTCGGAGGCGCGGGAGTCGGCAAAACTGTTATCGTGAAGGAACTCATCCGTTCGGTTGCAGCCGAGCACGGCGGATATTCCGTATTCGCGGGGGTCGGCGAGCGTTCGCGTGAAGGAAACGATCTCTATTATGAAATGAAGGAATCCGGCGTTCTCGACAAAACATCGCTCGTCTTCGGGCAGATGAACGAGCCGCCTGGACCGCGTCTGCGCGTGGCGCTTACGGGTCTCTCGATCGCCGAATATTTCCGCGACGAAGAGCATCGCGACGTGCTTCTTTTCATCGACAACATTTTCCGCTTCACGCAGGCGGGTGCCGAACTCTCCGCGCTTCTTGGACGCATTCCGTCCGCGGTGGGATACCAGCCGACGCTGGCGAATGAAATGGGTCAGGTACAAGAGCGCATCACGTCGACGACGAGCGGTTCGATCACGTCGGTTCAGGCCGTCTACGTGCCGGCCGACGACTTTACGGATCCCGCTCCGGCCACGACGTTCGGCCACCTTGATTCCACAATCGTGCTGACGCGCAGTCTTGCGGAACTCGGTATTTATCCGGCGGTCGATCCGCTCGAATCAACGTCGACCATGCTGTCTCCTTCGATTGTCGGCGAGGAACATTACAACACCGCGCGCGACGTGCAGAAAGTACTGCAACGCTACAAGGAACTGCAGGACATCATTGCGATTCTCGGCATGGAAGAACTTTCGGAAGACGACAAGCGCGTCGTCTACCGCGCGCGCAAGATTCAGCGCTTCCTCAGCCAGCCGTTCTTCGTCGCGGAGACGTTCACGGGAATAGCCGGAAAGTTCGTGCCGATGAAGGAAACAATCCGCAGCTTCCGCATGATCCTCGACGGCCACATGGACGACGTCGGCGAGCAGGAGTTCTACATGAAGGGCGGCATCGATGAAGTGCGCGCCACGTCCTCAGCGAAATAATTTTCATTCGAACTCTCATTCAATTCATGTATCTCGAGATCCTCACCCCCGACGACACGATGTACCGCGGCTCTGCGGAGTCCGTCACTATGCCCACGGGCGATGGCGAGATCACGGTGCTGACCGGCCACATTCCGCTCATCAGCACGCTCGTTCCCGGCACGGTGATTGTGCGTGAGAAAAATGAAGAGTCGCTTTTCGCGGTGACGCGCGGCGTGGTCCAGGTCGACGGCATGTCCGTCCGCGTCCTGGCGGATACGGCAGACCGCACGGAAGGACTGGAAGAAGCAGCCATTCAGGCAGCGAAGGAAAGGGCCGAACAAATCCTGAAGGAAAAGAGAACCGACGAAGAGGGCTTCGCCGACGCGCGCGCCATTCTGGAGCGCGAGCTCGCAAAGCTCCAGACCGTCCGAAGACTTCGTTCCCGACGCAGATCCTCATGATACATGGAACATTCCAAACCGCTGCAACCGGCGTCCGAGAAGAAAGAGGATTTCAACTCCGCTACGATTCTCGGTCTCAAGTTTGCCGCGGAACTCGGTTACATGATCGCCGTTCCGGCTGTGCTTCTGGGATTCGGGGGAGCGTATCTGGACAAGCTGTTGCATACAATTCCGCTTTTCATCGTACTCGGACTCATCTGCGCGGGAGTCATCTCGTTTATCAGCGTGCGGAGAAAAGTGAAGGAAATTCTCGATGCGACGCGCGTGCCGCCGCGACAAAACCCCCCTGTTCCGCCATCTGATCAATGAATCATGTTGCCGTTCCCGCACTGGCGTCCGAAACGGTATTTCACATCGGTTTTTTTGCCGTACGCAACACGATGCTGATGGCATGGCTGGCGATGCTGGTTCTTATCATCATCGCGATTGCGTTGAACGCGGGAGGCTTCAGGATGGTGCCGGGCCGCTTCCAGAGCTTCATCGAACTGATCATTGAGACGCTCTACAATTTCTTCAAAACCATTCTGCAGGATGAAGCGATGACGAAGAAGTTCTTCGCGCTTCCCGCCACGATTTTCCTCTTCTTTCTGGTTGCGAACTGGATGGGCATCATTCCAGGCGTCGGTACGGTCGTCGTGAAAACGATGGTCGACGGTGCAACCGAAACGGTCCCGCTCTTCCGATCAATGAACGCAGACGTGAACATGACACTGGTGATCGCGCTCATCTGCATGATCGTGGTCGAAGCGGTTGGTATCTCGTCGCTCGGATTCAAATCGTACGCATCGAAATTTTTCGTTCCGCCATGGAAAGATCCACTGGGCACGTTCATCGGTCTTCTGGAACTTGTCTCTGAGCTCACCAAAATCATCTCGTTCACATTCCGTCTCTTCGGAAATATTTTCGCGGGCGAGGTGCTTCTGGTCGTCGTTGGTTTCCTCGTTCCGTACGTCGCGCCGGTGCCGTTTTTGGGCATGGAAATTTTCGTCGGATTCATTCAGGCGTTCGTCTTCGCGGTACTGGCATTGGCCTTCATGAAGATGGCTATGACCTCGCACGGCGAGCACGGCGCGGAGGTACACGGATGACCGAGAAACGCCCTTTCACCATTGATTTTCGCACTCTGCATCACTACACTCCGCCCACTTTTTTTCCCTCCTATCTCTTCCCCATCTCTCCTATGGACGTTGAATCCGCAAAGAACCTGGCTATGGCACTCGTCGTCGGTATCGGCACGATCGGTCCTGGCATCGGCATTGGCATCATCGGCGGCAAAGCGCTTGAAGCGATGGGCCGCAACCCGGAAGTCAGCGGCCGCATCCAGACGAACATGATCCTGACGATCGCGTTCGCCGAAGCGCTTGCCATCTACTGTCTCGTGATTTCGCTCATCATCAAATTCGTTTAATTTCCCGATCTCTGACTTCTCCCTATGCAGATTCTCACGACTCTCGGCATCGAATGGCAACAGCTTCTGGCTCAAGCCATCAACTTCGCCATCATCATGGGCGTGCTCGCGTACTTCGTGTACAAACCGGTCATGCGCGTGATCGACGCGCGCACCGAGCGCATCCGCAAGGCGATGGAAGAAGCGGAAGAAGTGGAGAATCAGAAAAAAGAACTTGAGAAATTCCGCCAGCAGCAGCTGAGCGAGATCGACAAAGAGGCCGGCAAGATTCTGGAAAAAGCAAAACAGGAAGCTGAGCGCATGCGCAAAGACATTCTTGATAATGCGCAGAAGGAAACGGCTCTTATGATCGAGAAGGCGGAGAAGCAGCTGGCAAACGAGCGAGCGCGCGTCTTTAGCGAAGTGCAGGACACAGTCGGCAATATGATTATTACGATGACCGAGAAGATCCTCGAACGCGAGTTCAGCGCCAAGGATCAGGAGCGCCTCATGAAGTCGCTTGAGAAAGAACTTCCCCAGATGCTCGCATGAGATACCACCCGAAAGACATCGCCCGCGCCCTCGTGGACGTCGCACGCGATCCCGAAAATAAGAATCTCGGCGTCGAAATCGATGAGGCAGTGCGTCTGCTGCGTCTGCATAATCCCGGCAAATCCCTTCGATCTTTTCCGACTCTCGTCGAGCGCGTTCTGCGCAAAGCCGGCATGGACGTCACTGCCGTGCTCATCACGCCGACGGGCGACGCGGGAACAGTCGCGAAAGGAATCGAGAAAGAACTGCAGAAGATCTATCATCAAAAGAACGTGCACCTGACACAGCAGGCGGACAAGGACATGATCGGCGGCGCGGTGCTGATCGTGAATGACGAGCGCTTCGACATCAGCGTTCCGGGCGCGCTCAACCGCCTGCGCGACTACCTCAAAGAATCGCCTCTCCAACTTTCTAGTCATTAATTTCCTCCATTCAGTATGGCAACTCTCAGTGAGAACCTCATCAAGACCCTCGAAGAGCGCATCAACAGCTACAAGCCGGACGTAAAGCACGAGCATATCGGCGTCATCACCCAGATCGGTGACGGCATCGCCAAAATCTCGGGCCTGTCCAAGGTCGGCTCCAGCGAAATGATCGATTTCGGAAACGGAATTTTCGGAAGCGCGCTCAATCTGGAAGAAGATCAGGTCGGTGCCATCATTCTGGGGGATCCCAGCATGATCAAGGAAGGGGACACCGTGAAGGCGACGGGGAAAATTCTTTCCGTGCCCGTGGGCGACGCGCTCATCGGGCGCGTGGTGTCTCCCCTTGGGGAACCCAAGGACGGCGGCCCCGCTATCCCGCTCAAGACGTTCTATCCGGTCGAAAAGATCGCACCGGGCGTCATCCAGCGCAAATCTGTCTCAACACCGATGCAGACGGGCATCACCGCCATCGACGCGATGATCCCGATCGGCCGCGGCCAGCGCGAGCTCATCATCGGAGACCGCCAGACGGGAAAGACCGCGATCGCGATCGATGCGATCATCAACCAGAAAGAAACGCAGAAGTCGGATCGTCCCGTGATCTGCGTGTATGTCGCGATCGGCCAGAAGGAATCCAAAGTGGCGAAGATCGTCACGGAACTTCAGAAGCACGGGGCGATGGACTACACGATCGTCGTCTCTGCGTCCGCGTCCGAATCCGCTGCGCTCTCCTACATCGCGCCGTTTGCAGGCACTGCCATGGCCGAGTATTTCGTCGATCAGGGAAAAGACGTGCTCGTCATCTACGACGACCTCTCGAAGCACGCGTGGGCGTACCGCCAGATTTCGCTGCTGTTGCGTCGTCCGCCGGGACGCGAGGCATATCCCGGAGACGTTTTCTATTTGCACTCTCGACTTCTTGAGCGCGCGGTGTGCCTCGATGAAAAATTCGGCGGCGGTTCTCTCACGGCACTCCCGATCATTGAAACGCAGGCCGGCGACGTTTCCGCGTACATCCCGACAAACGTCATTTCGATCACGGACGGACAGATCTACCTCGAGTCCGATCTCTTTTACAAAGGCACGCGTCCGGCGGTGAACGTCGGTAATTCCGTGTCCCGCGTGGGGTCGGCCGCCCAGGTGAAATCGATGAAGAAAGTGGCGGGGCGTCTGCGTCTCGATCTGGCGCAGTACCGTGAACTCGCCGTCTTCGCGCAGTTCGGATCGGACCTCGATCCCGCGACCCGCAAACAGCTCGACCGCGGCTCGCGCCTGAGTGAGATTCTTAAGCAGGGCCAGTATCAGCCGCTTCCCGTCGGCGAACAGGTTGCGATGCTCTACGTGTCCGTCAACGGCTACATCGATGACGTGCCGGTTGCGCTGGTGAAACCGTTTATGGATGAGTTTCTTTCGATGCTCCGCTCCAAGCATTACACGATCATCGAAACACTCTCCAAGGAAATCACGAAAGAAGCAGAAGAACAGCTGCAGCGGCTCAATGAATCCGCAAAGAAGGATTTTCTGGCGGCGCATGAGCGCAAGCAGACGGCGGATTCCAAGTAATTCCTCATTCTCACAGTGGCGAACAACCTCCGCGATATCCGGCGAAAAATGAAGGCGACCAGGTCGACCAGGCAGGTTACGAAAGCCATGGAACTCGTGTCCGCGTCCAAGATGCGAAAGGCCGTGAAGCATGCACAACAACTTCGCCGCTACGCGCTCTCCGCGTGGAAAATCCTGCAATCGATCGCGCACTCCAAGGGCAAGGAACCGCATCCGTTCACGACGGAAAAGCCGGTCAAAAACGTCCTGGCGATTCTGGTGTCGACGGACCGAAGCCTTTGCGGAAGCCTGAATTCCCAGATCTTCCGTGCCGCGACGCAATACGTAAACGGTTTGAAAGAGATCAAAACGTTTGAAAAGATCGATTTTCTGACAATCGGCCGCAAAGGCACGCAGTTCGTACAACGTCAGCATCACACGTCCGTTGCGGCGTTTCCGGCGCTCTCCAATCATCCGCAGTTCAAAGACATTCTGCCCATCGCAAAAGTGGCATTGGATGAATTTGCAAACGGCACGTACGATCACGTGGTTATTGTCTACACCGAATTCATTTCGGCGCTCGCGCAGGAAGCCACCGTCAAGCCGCTGTTGCCTTTTGCGGAATCCGACATGACGAAGATGATCGGCGGCATTTTTGAGCGTAAGAAACTCACCAAAGAAGAGCAGGAAATCGCGGAACAGAAAGATCCGAACGTGTACGACTACACGTTTGAGCCGTCGCCGGAGGAAGTGCTCGACGTGATTCTGCCGCAGCTCACCGAGATCCAGATGTTCCATTCTGTTCTGGAATCGGCGGCCAGCGAATGGTCTGCACGCATGGTCGCGATGCGCAACGCGTCGGACAATGCCTCTGGCCTGCTCGATGACCTAACGCTGACGTACAACCAAACACGCCAGGCCATTATCACGGCCGAGCTCGCGGAGCTCTCCGCCAGCAAGGCGGCGCTGGATTAAATCATCGAAAATCCTTGTGCTGCGGCGTCCACGGTTTGCCGCTGACCGCTTCTGAAATAAAATTCACGCCGTAGATCCAGCAGATGCGGGCGATTCCCTGAGCTTTGAGCCGGCGCGCCGACGTCCAAATGTAGAAGCGGGGATCGAAGAGGACTTTGCCGATGTGATGCAGCCTGCGTCCGGTGTTCGCGTCATCGCCGTAAAAGACGATGTTCGCGTCGAAGCCGCCGATCTTGTCGAGTGCGGATTTGCGCCCCGCAAAGTTGCCGCCGTAGACGACAAATCCCGTGAAGACGTGCGCGATCATTCCCAGGTATTTCCAGAGAATGTAGACGAACGTGCGCTTGATGAAAGGCAGATCATAGTAATCATACGGGCCGCTTAAACCCACGACTTTCGGATTGCTGAAGACTTTCTGCAGTTCCTCGAACCAGCCGTCGGGAACGCGCGTGTCGGCGTCGATGGTCGCGATGATCTCGCCCTTCGCTTCCTTGAATCCCGCCTGTCGCGCGAAATTCGGCCCCTTCGTCGGCTCGCAAATCAGTCGCACTTTATGGTGATTGAATTCTCTGGTGATCTGATCCGTGTGATCCGTGCTCTTGTTGTCGACCACGATGACCTCGAGCAGGTTCTCATTGTCATGATCGACGATGCTCTGAAGACACGCGCCGAGATAGCGCTCTTCATTATAGGCCGGAATCACAATACTCACTTTCATGAAAGAGTGCCGTTTTGCTGCTCACGCAGGAAAGTCCGCTTGATGTACAGCGAAAACGCTATGTATCCTACGATGATGAGAAGCAAAGCGCCAGCGATGATGTACTCCATATATTGAATGGAGTGCACCAGCACCTTGTACGATGAACCGAAATAGAATCCGATCACGAAGAGAACCACGTACTGCACCATCGTGATGGACAGCGTGTAGACGACGTAGCGGCGAAACGGCAGATGCGAGAGTCCCGCACTCATGAGAAGCGGCATGCTGAATCCGTACGCCCATTTGGAAAAAAGCATCGCTTTGAACGTATGCGTCTTCCATAATCCTTCCATTTTCAGAAAACTTTTTTCGTTGATGCCGATGCGTTTTCCGAATTTACCCAGAAAAGACTTGAGGTTCGTATGTCTGCCGAGAGAGTAGTAGATCGTATCCGGAATCAAGTCGCAGAGAAGCAGCATTCCGTACGTCGGGAGAATGTCCAAATACCCGAGTGACGTCAGTAGTCCCGAGAGCAGTGCGACCATCGGGCCTCCCACCATCAGAGCGAGCGGCACGAACATCCAGTATTTATAAGCGATGATGATGCCGAGGACGGCGTCGGGTGACATAGGGAATCAACGAATATCGGTATGAGTACGCGTGACGGGCTTGTGCAGGACGGACTCCGACACGTAGTTGGCGACGTAGATCGCGGCCGTCGTGAAGATGCCCTGTTTGCTGAGTCTGCGTCCGGATGTGTACATAAAGAATGCGGGGCTGAATCGCACTTTTCCCTGGCTATGCAGACGACGGGCGATGTCGGTGTCTTCGCCGTAGAATTCGATCGACGTGTCAAACCCGTTGATCTGTTCAAGCGCCGTTCGCTTCGCGACAAAATTCCCGCCGACGGCCATGAATTTGGTAATGAAGTACGTAGGATAGGCCAGATACGTCCAGAAAATCTTCACACATACGCGCTGCCAATGGGGGAGATCGAAGAAATCGTACGGGCCGCTGAGGCAGACCAAGTTCGACTCTTTGGAAAATTCTTTGTTGATGCGCTCAAACCATCCTTTATGCACCCGCGAGTCCGCATCAACGAACGCAAGCAGGTCGCCTTTCGATGAAATCAAACCGCGCTGCCTGGCTGCGGTCAGACCCTTTTTCGGCTCATGCACGACCGTGACCCCGGGATATGATGATGCAATGGCGGCGGTCGAGTCGGTACTCGCGTTATCGACGACGATGATCTCACACACGTTTTCGGGGGCGTATGTCAAAACGCTTTCCAGGCAGTCTGAAATGTACTTTTCCTCATTATAAGCCGGAATAACGACGCTGATTGAATTCATGTGTTCAGAGTATCATAGAAGGCTTCGGAAAGCTCAAAACTCCGTGCAATCTATGGACAATGTGTTGACCGACACGAATCAGTATGGCGAAGGTCATGACGGCGACCTCTATCGACGTGCGCATGCCAGTCGGGACGATGGTGCCGCTGCTCGGACTTGAACCGAGACGACCAGTTACGGTCAGGGGATTTTAAGTCCCCCGTGTCTACCATTCCACCACAGCGGCAATGACTGTTTTATATGAAAGATCAGTGAAACATATGCATTCTATCGAACCTAAACCCGAACCCCAACCCGATCAGATCGGCAGCGACGACATCTTCATCTGCGGCAGATTTTCCTGCTGATGTTCGCCCACCTTCATCGGCTGGCCCGTAACGGGATCGACTTCCTGCGCCTGAATGACGAGGCGATGTAAGGCCGTGCCGACCGGCGTGCAGGTCATCAGGGTCGACACGCGTTCGTTGACCGGCTGATCCAGTACTGACACGTTGCTCGGATCGATCACTTTTTTCGCGGTCACCACGTAGCGGTATTTGTCGCCGCCGTAGTAAATCCAATACTCATCGCCGACGTTCAGGTCATCGAGCCGCGCGAAAACCGATTTGAATTTGCCCGGATCCCAGGGGAAATAGGAGCTGTGACCGGTGACGAAGAAATTGCCGGCCTGCCCCGGGCGCGCGGTGCCCGGATAATGGACGACGCCATCCTGCAGTCCTTTCTGAATGTCATCCTCCAGCCCTTTCCAGTTTTCGCTGATGAGATTGGTGCTCGGGGGATCCACGATCGGAACATTGAGATTCATCTTCGGGATTATCAGGCGGTTTTCCGGCGGTCCCACGGGCGGCAGATACGCCATCAGATTGCCGTCGCCGCCACCGGCCGTGGGCAGGCTCGGTATTTTTTTCAGTTTGTCCGCCAGATCCTGATTCAATGAATGGGACAGCAGTTTTCCGTCCGTTACCTGTTGCAGCGGATCGACGTACGATTGCGCGATCGTCCAAAAACTCTGGAAGTTGAGCGAGACGAACAGGACCACGAAGAGCGACGCGAACGTCCCGCCGAAACGGACAATATCGAGCAGGAAAAGCACACCGCGGCCGTATTGTTTGGGCTGACTGTGTCGTCCCGGCACCCACACCGGCTGCGTCAGAAAATTCCACGCTCTGCGCGCGGAGGATTCCACAACATCAAAAACGTTCCGGCTAAGAACGATACCGTCGCGCATGCTCGCTTCATACTGCGATGTGCTTTCGGAGACGAAATCGTTCGTCACGGATTGCACGTGTTCTCGCATCGAATGCCACAACTGCTGGCGCGATTCCTCCATCGCATTTTCGATCTGCTCTTCGACGGGTGCGGTCCACTCGCGAACAGGCGTCGTTTCCTCTTCATCCTTCACCATGTATTCCGGCGCCTCTTCCGCATCGAATGCCGCCCACGAAGGAATGCCCGGCTGTACTGCGGGAAGCGAGTACCAGCGGTTCTCTTCCATTTCGATCGGTTGCGGCTCCGACTTCTCTTCACGTTTCATTCCCGGAATAATGATGTTTCCGTTTTCGTCGTACTGCGCCCGGTGGTTGGCGTGATGTGGAGCTATCAAGACAGTATAGCGGAAAACTCGCTGTTTTGCATGCCTGGAAGAGTGGAACTATACCATAAAATATGGTGTTTGATTATTTTAGGATCAGCCCTGTATACAGCGGTTTCATGGGTCTATTGACAGTTGCGCCCAAATCAGCAAAATGCCGCTGTTCCCCACCAAAATATGCTAGAAACCGTCGCTGAACAAATGCCGGATGAAGTGCAAGGATCGCCCGACGCCCTGGAAACGGTCATATTTAGAAGACTGCAGACAAGCCAGCATGATCTTCATAGCTTCCCGCATGTCATCAGCGGGGTGACCGGTTCGCCGACGCCATCACTGATCGATACAAAGCGTGAGGAATTTAGTATTAATATTCGGGAATGGAAAACGGCAACGAGCAAAAAAATTCAAATGCTGCTCGCGGAAATAGAAATCTGCGGCGGGATGCTGCTTCAGCATCCGCCCCGCCAAACAATCTATGATAATCCGGACGCCCGGGAGCGTCTGTTTGTGGATCCGCGCATCTCAGACGAGGACGCCGCCGCCGACAACCTCGTCTCCTCGGTAGAGAACAAGTGACTGGCCGGGTGCATAATGGGACTGGGAATTTGCAAACCTGAAAATTCCCGTTGAGCCCTGATAGATCAGGTTTCCGCGCTTTCGCTCAGAGAGAGATCTCAGTCTGCATTCAAACGCCACTTCCTCATTTTCCTCTGGCTTCCAGGACACCCATTGAATATGTTTCAACTGAGCTTCGCCGATCGTCTCCGATCCTTTCTCGGCGACGATGAGAACGTTGCGTGCCGGATCTTTCTCGACGACCTCGAGCGGGATGGAAAGGCCGCCGATGCCGAGCCCCCTGCGCTGGCCGATCGTGTAGAGCGGGAGTCCCTTGTGCGTGCCGACAATTGTTCCGTCCCTGCGTTCGATGGAGCCCTGCATGAGCGCATCGCTCAAATACCGCTTGAGAAATTCCTCCGGTTCTTTTTCGGGGAAGAAGCAGAGATCCTGGCTTTCGCGATAGTTCTCATCAAACGGCACATCGAAATGTTTCGCGAGCGCATAGACTTCCTTTTTCATCATGCCGCCGAGCGGAAACAGTACGCAGTTGAGTTGTTCCTGCGACAGACCGTAGAGGTAGTAACTTTGATCCTTGTTTGCATCAACCGCTTCCAGAAGCAGATGTCTGCTTGATCCGTCGGAAAGATTCTCCGTCACAACGCGTGCGTAATGGCCGGTCGCCAGCTTTTCACAATCGTATTCCTTCATGAGTTCCAGAAGCTTGCCGAACTTGATCGTGCGGTTGCATCGGATGCAGGGATTCGGCGTCTGTCCTTCGCTGAATCCGTCGAGGAACGGATCGACGACTTCATTCTTGAACTCCTTTTCAAGATCGACGATATGATAGGGAATATGGAGTGCCGCCGCCGTATTTTTGGCACGCGCGGCCGTCTGTGCATTGCAGCATTTGCTCGGCAGCACCTGCGCGATCGACGGCGCGAGCGGATCAGTCCACAACGTAAACCGGATACCCACGAGCTCGTGTCCCTGGCTTTTGAGCAGGTGCGCGACGACCGATGAATCGATTCCACCCGAGAGGGCAACAAGAATGCGCATGAGAACAGGATAATGGACAGATCAGCTCTATTAAAGTATTTTTGACGTTGGTTATATCCGGTCTTTCCATCAGCCCTTTTGCAAGGAGCGAACGTATGATGTTTTTCGATGTTGCAACAATCGTCATATTTGCATGTGCCGTCTTGCTGGTATGTATCGCAAAGAATCGAAGAATCGTATCTGAGCGAGTCGCGCCCTATCTTTCATTTGCCGCCTTGGTATTCATCGCTGCAGCATCTCTAATGATAGCGTCGTACATATGATGAAAGGGCTGATAGACGTCTGTAGCCGGACCCGATCAATCACGATCGGGTCTTTGGATATGAAAAAAACCCCGGAAGCGAACAACTGTCCGCCTCCGGGCTCACCAGGACCACCGCGGCCAAAAGAATAATAGCTGACGCTATGTTTCAAACCGTATGAAAAGGTCCTGTTAAAATAATTTTACGCCTTCACTCGACAATGACAAGTCAAAGCTATTGATATGTTTTGAACCACATCGACAAAGAATGGAAGCTCACGTATGATTCCCGTTAATGAATACCGAGCTGTCCGCCTTCATCGCCCACGCACGGAAGAAAGGCATGGATCATGCCACCATCCGCATGCTGCTTTTGTCCGCCGGCTGGCGCGAGAAAGACATTGCCGAAGCGATGACGGAAGAGAGCCTCGATATGCCCGTGCCTCTGCCCCCGGATACCGGCGGCGCGCGCGACGCGTTTTTCCATCTCCTGATGTTCGTCGCGCTCTACACGAGCGTCATCAGTCTAATCGTTCTGTTCTTTGATTACATCAATATCTATTTCCCGGATCCCGCGACCGAAACGTATCCCGGGTACCAGGAGGGATTTTTATCCTCCATCCGCTGGTCGATCGCGGCGGTCATCGTCGCGTTTCCGCTTTTCTTCTGGCTCGCGAGAATCCTTTTGAAGGAAATGCAGATGCACATCGAAAAAGCGGCATCGGGCGTGCGCAGATGGCTGACCTACCTCACGCTCTTCGTTACCGCTGCGGCATTGATGGGTGACGTAATCACATTGGTCTATTATCTGCTGAACGGAGAGCTTTCGACGCGATTCTTCCTCAAAGTATTCGTTATCCTCGTACTCGCGGGCTGCGGATTCCTCTATTACTTCCTCTCGTTGCGCACGACGCCGCTCAAAGCAAAAGAGAAGAAATTAAACGTGACGTTCGCCTGGATCTCGATCGTAATCGCCGTCATTGCAGTCGTCTGGGGAATCATTCTGGTCGGTTCGCCGTCGACGCAAAGATCCAAGCAATTCGATGACCGCAGAGTGGAGGACCTGCGAACGATCAGCAACGAAATTCTGAACATCGTGTACGCGGGCAAAACCGGCGTGCCCGATGCCAAACCCGTAAAGCCGCTGCCGCCGACATTGGCCGATGCCGCGGCTCAGGCCATGTATCAAAAGCTCACAATCGATGACCCTGAAACCGGAAGTCCGTACATATACACGATTCAGGACGCGACGCACTACCAACTGTGCGCCACGTTCAACACCGTGCGCGATCAGAGCTACGATATTTTCTGGAATCATCCGGCCGGTCAGCACTGCTATTCATTCGACGTCTCGAGCAATATCACGAAATAGCGGGCTGCATTCATAATTTTTTCAGGTGTATTCTTCCCTGTGATGCTTGAACGAATGGCAAAAATTCTGGCGACATACGAAAAGCTGCAGCAGTCGCTGCAGGATCCTGTCGTGTTCAACGATCCCAAGGAAGTGGCGCGCATCAGCAAGGAGATGGCGGCGCTTGAGCGCCCTGTGCAACTTCAGAAGGAATACCGGGCAAATGAAAACATTCTAAAAGACAGCGAAGCGCTCAAGAATGATCCCGAACTTCACGACATGGCCGAAGCGGAAGAAATCAAAGCGCGGGAACGCCTGCGTGAACTTGATGAAGAAATCAAAATCGCACTGCTTCCCCGCGACCCTATGGACGGCCGCAATGCCATTCTGGAAGTACGTGCGGGGACGGGCGGCGAAGAAGCCTCGCTTTTTGCCGCGGAGCTGCTGCGCATGTATCTGCGCTACAGCGAGGAAATGGGATGGAAGACGGAGCTGGTCGATAAAACGGACGCTGATATGGGAGGATTGAAAGAGGCGATCGTGCGCGTCAGCGGCGTTGACGTGTACGGACATTTGAAATTCGAGGCCGGCGTCCACCGCGTCCAGCGCATTCCCGAGACGGAAAACAAAGGACGCGTGCACACGTCCGCGGCGACTGTCGCGGTATTGCCGGAAGCGGAGGAGGAAGATCTGACGATCAGACAGGAAGATTTGCGCATCGATACCTACCGGGCGGGAGGCGCTGGCGGGCAGCATGTGAACAAAACGGAATCCGCCGTACGCATCACGCATATCCCCAGCGGCGTCGTCGTGAGTTGTCAGACGGAGCGAAGCCAGCTTCAAAATCGCGCGAGAGCCATGGAACTTTTGCGATCACGGTTGTATGCGGCGAAACTGGAGAAACAGGCGCGGGAAGAAGGGGACATTCGCAGCAGACAAATCGGCAGCGGGGACCGCAGCGAAAAAATCCGAACGTACAATTTTCCGCAGGATCGTCTGACTGATCACCGCATCGGCGAAAACTTTCATAATCTGCCCGGGATCATGGAGGGGAACATCGGACCGGTCATCGACGCATTGCGTTTGTCCGAGCAGCAGCGGCTCCTTGCCGCCGCATAAAGTCGACTTTTCAGACATCAGACGCTTGCGCTGCCGGGCCATCGTTCTAGATTGTCGTATGTTTTATGAACGAAGACGCCAGCCAATTGCATCGGTCGAAATCACTGATTTACGAAGAAGACACGCAAGTCATCGAACGTACATCCGTGATCACGGCGCACGAACAGCGCCAACGGTTATGTGAACAATTAGCAAAAATCGAGTCGTTTTCGCGGATGGAAAGAAACAAACTCTTCGAGTCGATGCGCACGGTCACGGCAGCGCAATGGGATGAATATGAAAAATCCCTGGACCTCTGCCAGGATCCCCGGAGGAAAATATTTTTACGCAAATTGATCCAAGGAGTGCGCAGGAGAGTCGAGACCGCGAGGCTTTTGGAAATCGCCTCGTCTAGCTGACACGCTCAAGCTGCCGCTCCTTTGCACGTATGCAATTGCGCAAAAGCGACGCGACAGTCATCGGGCCGACGCCGCCGGGAACGGGCGTGATTGCCGAAGCGATTTTTTTCACCTCTTCAAAATCAACGTCCCCGACAAGCTTACTGTCATTGCGGTTCATGCCGACGTCGATCACGACGGCCCCGGGCTTTACCATGTCTCCGGTGATCAGGTTCGGTTTGCCGACCGCGCTTATCAGGATGTCTCCTTGTTTCGTATAATGTGCCAGATCTTTCGTGTACTTGTGGCATTGGATGAGCGTTGCATTGCGATTGAGCAGCATGGCCCCCAGAGGTTTTCCCACGATATTGCTGTGTCCCACGACCACCGCGCATTTTCCCTCTATCGCGATGTCTTCGTGCTCCAGCAGAGTGATAATGCCCGCGGGGGTCGCCGGAGGCAGGTGTTCAAATGCACGCGACAGAAACATTTTTCCGATATTGTATGCCGTAAATCCGTCAACATCTTTATACGGATCGATCTCACGGAAAAGAAGCGGTTCTTTGTCCTGTAATGCACCCGGCAAGGGCAGCTGCACGATGTAGCCGGTCACATCCTCGTCTTCATTCAATCGGTGAATCGTTTCCACAAGCGTTTCAAACGCTATGTCCGCGTCAAAATGAAGGTGCTGATTGCGCATCCCGATTTTTTCGCAGCTCTCAAGTTTTTTACGGATATAACTGTCGCTCGCGGGGTCATTTCCAACCTGCACGATCGTCAGCTTCGGATCAAGCCGCTTCACGTGCGGCTTCAGCCCTTCGAGAATGCGATCGGCTATCGCCGAGCCGTCGATAATGCGTGCGGACATGAACGAAGTGTAGCGTGATTTTTATTGTTTCGGGAGGGCGCGCTTTACCGCCTCATAGAATTGTTCAGATACCGCAGCAAGATCACCCGCTGTGTCGATGACGAGCGATGCGGATTTCGATGCATAATCGGTATAGGCATCGTAGACCTTTCTTTGCAATGAGTCTTCTTCCAATACATCCTTGGTGGAACGCTCCCGTAGCCGTCCCTGACAGAGATCAAAAGAGGGGAGTGCGAGCAATTCACAGGTTGGTTGTATAAATATTTTATTCATATCTTTCAGCCACTGCTCGTCCAAACCCAGTGCTTTGCCATATAAAATTGTGGAAAGCGCGTACCGGTCGCTGATCACGATCTTCCCCTCGGAAAGCGCCGGAAGAACCACGTCTTCCAGATGCCAGGCACGATCTGCGGAAAAGAGCATCTGCAAGGCGGAAACAGGAACGGTTTGATGTTGCAACTGTTCACGAATAAAGAGCCCTATTGGCCCTTTTGAGGGTTCATGCGTCAAGAGAACAGTATGGCCATCGCCCTCCAAACGCGCTGCCAATGCGCCGGCATGGGTGGTTGTGCCGCTGCCGTCAGGCCCCTCGAGAACGATAAATGCTCCCTGCATACGCTCCACAGAATACCGTTTTTCCGCTATAATGAAATGATAGGATATTCCTGTCGCACAATGAATACGACCACCCGTCAGACGGCAGAATTTTCGTTCAAACGTACGTCATTTCTCGGATGGTACTTTCTCGATCGTCCGAAGGAAATCGTCGGGACTTATGCAGCCTACACGCGTGCATTTGGCGAGATGTTTGCGATTGTTTTTTTGCTGAAGACACTGTTTTCCCCCTGGAAAAGCATTCGTGACAACTATCCCGACAAAGGATTCAACCTTACCGCGATTCTGGAGACCTGGTCGATGAACGTCACGACGCGCTCGATCGGCGCGGCCATCCGCCTCGCGACGATCCTTGCGGGAATCATTCTGCAAATCGCACTGTGTACGTTGTTCATCGCTTATCTGATCGCGTGGCTGCTGTTCCCGCTGCTGCTTGTGTGCGGCATACCGCTCTTCCTGTACCTGATTGTCTGATGAACGCCAGCATGCTGAATTTTGCCGGCACGAAAGAATATCTGGCGGTACGTCTGCGCTCATCCGTTTTGGGACCCGCAGCGATTGCGTTCTATGTGCTGCTTTCGATTACCGTTGCGATACGCGCATGGATGATCGGAACGATACTGCCTTTTATCGTCTTTATCATTCTGCTTGGTTTTTCACTGCACATCATCAAACGATATCTGGTCGAACGATTGGAGAACGATGATTTAACGATACCGCAAAATGCATCCATCACTGCGGCACTGTCTGTACCGCTGGTGGAACGTCTCGCTCGCAAAAAACGCTGCTCGCCGGCGGATCTGCTCATTGCCGCGATTGCATCCCCGCGCGGTACATTCATGCTCGATGAAATGGGGATCAGCGGCGAGACCCTGCTCAAGGCATGCAGCAAGGAACTGAATGACGAGATCGATGTCCTGGCATTTCTGGAGCATGCTAGGGGGCTGCTGCCGACGTTCCAGGAAAAAAGAATCGATGGGAACCTGATTCTGTATCTTTTCTTTTCATACGTCGACAGCTGCAAGGAGCTGTTGAAACAAGCGGATCTTTCTGAGGATGATCTGAACGGCCTGTTGCACTGGGAGCACTTCCACGCACATTTCAAAACGCACGATGATCCGTGGGAAGCGCAATCCATTATCCGCGCGAGCTCCATGGGACGTTCCTGGGTGATGGGTTATACCACCGCGCTCGACCAGCTGACATCCGACGTCGATACGCATGAGGCATCCAGCGGGGAAGAAAGCATCGTGATTCATGAGGATACGATTACGGAGATGCTTCGGACGCTGTCTCGCGCCCGGGACAGAAACGTGCTCGTCATGGGCAAAGTCGGGGTCGGCAAGCGCACGCTCATCAGGAATGCCGCGCGGACGCTTCGATCGATTGAACGCGCAAAGCATCTTCCCTTTACGCGCATCGTCACGTTGCACACGGAAAGTCTGTTGTCCGGTGTCGGGAATCCCGATGCCTTTTTGCTGCAGGCTCTCAGCCGCGCGCAGAGCACGGGGCGCTTCGTCCTTGTCATCAATGATTTTTCGCTTTTACTGCGTTCCGCGAACGCAAACCTGCACGCGGTCCTCATGAAATTCCTGCAATCGAACGCAATCTCGGTCATCGGCATCGTCGACACCCAGGATTATCACTCGCTTGTCAAAGTCGATCCGGTGCTCGACAGTCAGTTCGAAAAAATCGTCGTCGAGGATTGCAATGATGAAGAAACGATGGAAGTGCTGATGGCGCATTACTTCGGCCTCAATGATCGCAGCGTCCGCGTCACGTACAAGGCGCTCAAGGCCATTGTCGAACTCAGCAAACGGTTCCTCGGCACGCGGGGCGGATTGCCGGGCAGGGCGATCGACGTCATGGATGACGCAGTCACGAGAGCGCGGGAGCGCGGCGAAAAATTTGTCCGCGAAGATCACGTCCGCGAAGTGGTGTCGGTCAAAAGCCGCGTCAACGTGCTGCAAATGTCGCAGGGCGAAAAAGAGAGACTGTTGGTGCTGGAGGATTCCATGAAGCAAAGCATCATCGGCCAGCAAGCTGCGATCCGCGCGGTCGTCAATGCTCTCAAGCGCGCGCGTCTCGACCTGCATGATCGCAAAAAACCGGTCGGCACGTTCTTGTTTTTGGGACCAACGGGCGTCGGAAAAACGCAGACTGCAAAGGTGCTCGCACGCGATTATTTCGGAGCTGACGACGCGATGATCCGTCTGGACATGAACGAATACAGCCATGCTGATTCCGTATTCAATATCATCGGCCAGAACGGATCGAACGAAGGATTCCTGGCTCAGCGCGTACAGGACAAACCGTTCTCTCTCATCCTGCTCGACGAAATTGAAAAAGCGCATCCGGCCGTGCTGAATCTGTTCCTGCAAGTGCTGGATGAAGGATTTTTGATGGACAACCGCGGCATGCGCACGGATTTCCGCAACGCGATCATCATCGCGACGTCGAATGCAGGAGCGCTCTTTATCCGCGACTTCATCAAGGATCATCCGGATTTCGAGAAAAAGAACTTTAAGAACGAACTGATCGACACGATCATCCGCCAGCAGATGTTCTCGCCGGAGTTCATCAACCGTTTCGACGAAGTGGTGCTTTTCTATCCGCTGACGTTAAAAGACGCGACGGACGTCGCGATGCTCATGATCGGCGACATTGTCTCGGAAATCGAGAAGCGCCGCGGCATCAAGGTGGAGCTCGACGAGGACGTCGTGCAGGATCTGGTGGCGCGCGGATACAGCATCGAATTCGGCGCGCGCGAAATGCGCCGCGTCATCACCGAAGTCGTCGAGGATTACATCGCGGATTATTTGCTCAAGAACGACGTGAAGCGCGGGGAGACGATCGTGATCGCAAAAAAAGATTTGCTGGAATGATTTCAGGCGACGCTGCCGGCCGTATCATCAATGTGTAATGATTGCAGTTTTTCCTTGAGAGACTGCTTGAGTTCGGATCCGTATTTCTTCTGCGTCTCTGCAAGGAGTTCCTGCGTGACCGGTGGAAATGTCACATCGTCTGCCGAGTGATCGCAATTCGTTTCCATGTCTCTGGTCATCACCAAACGTCCGGCAGTCAGCACGACATTTGATTGCGTCCGCTCGGCAACCGCTTCATGAAAACGGATATTCTGAGAAAAAATATAGGCAATAACTTCCCGGACTTCAGTTTCGATGACGGCATAATTCAATGAGATTTGTCCGTCTCTCACCAGCATTTCTCGCAGAAAAGCGTCGTTACCCAAGCCGGATTCCGTAGAGAACTCGAGTTTCATAGGGAGGGCGTAGAGTACACCGGAATACTCGAATTTCAAGATGCATTCCATGCAGCGGCTCGCTAGTATCCGCCCATGAGGAAAACCACCACCATTCTCGTTTTCTGTTCTCTATTTTTGGCGGCGTGCGGCCAAAACAACACCGGCGGCGTCAATCTCAAAACCGACAATTTGAATGAAACGCACGATGCATACACCGTCTCTGTGAACATTCCCCAGGTGCATGGATTGAAAAACGACAAAGCGCAAACCGACATCAACGCGGCACTTGAAAAAATCGCACATGATCAGAGAGATTCGTTTGTGAAAGACGCTTTGCAAACTCCCGTCGACACCGCGACCAGAACCAAGAGCGGACTCACGATCGATTACAAAGGAATGACATTGTCGCAAAATTTCATCAGTATTCTGTTTCAGGCGTCTCCGTACATGTCCGGTGCCGCACATCCCAACAGCTACACATTCTCCTACAACTACGACGTAGACACCGGAGCCGAAATCAAATTGAGCGATCTTTTCAAACCCAAAAGCGATTACCTGAAGAAATTATCCGATCTCTCAATCGCGAAGCTGATCGATCTCTCCAAGAAAAATCAGACGTATTATGATCAGAAGAAGCAATGGATTTCGGAAGGAGCCGGCCCGAAGGCGGAGAACTTCAAAACGTTCATGATTCAAAACGGCGAACTGCTTCTGACATTCGATCCGTATCAGGTCGGGCCGTACGCGGAAGGCGATCAGACGATCGAAATCAGCCGGCCGGAGATTATCGAAATCCTGAGCGACGAAGGACGAAAGATCCTCAGCGAGACGCAGCGGACGACGTCTCAGTGATAACCGTTTAAGATTCTCTATATTTGAAGGTCGGAAAAGGATTACACTTCTCTTTAGGCAAACTGATGTTCATTCTTTTCACAGACAGGAGATGACAATGATATGGAGTGTATTAAATGTTATTGCAACATTTTGCGTTGGGGCATTTGTTGGCGTCATCCTTTTTACGAAGATACGAGGACTTTATATGGAAATGTGGCTGCGTATTCTGCTTTTCGCACTCGCATTGTCTTTGGCACTTGCTCTGAGCTTGAATACGCGTTCGCTGCCATGGTTCGCAGCGGGAATGATCTTCGGTGTATGTTTACGTCGTCTGGATTACCGCCAAGAAAAAGAATAAAAGATGAACGTACGTTTGCAACTCTCCATGCTCGTTGCATGGAAAAGCCCAGAGATTTTCTCCGGGCTTTTTTAATAATTAATTTTTTAGAAATCCATTCCGCCCATACCGCTCGCGCCTGCCGGCATTGCGGGTTCTTCTTTCTTGGGGATATCCGTGATTGCGACTTCGAGCGTGAGGAACATCGCGGCGACCGAGACGGCATTTTCGAGCGCCGAGCGCGTGACCTTCTTCGGATCGATGACCATGTCTTTGACCAGATCCGTGTACTCGCCGGTCAGCGCGTTGTAGCCGAAGTTCTCTTTGCCCTCGCGCACTTTGCTCACGACCACGTCGCCCGCGACGCCCGCGTTCTCAGCGATATTCTTGGCCGGAGCGGTGAGTGAATTCATGACGATCTCGATGCCGATTTTTTCATCGGGATCCTTCGTTTCCTTAAGCAGTTTCTCGAGCGCGACAAGCGATCGGATGTATGCCGTGCCGCCGCCCGGGACGATGCCTTCTTCCGCAGCAGCACGCGTCGCAGAGAGCGCGTCTTCCACGCGGTGCTGCTTTTCTTTTTGTTCGACTTCCGTCGCGGCGCCGACCTTGATGACGGCAACGCCGCCGGTCAGCTTCGCAAGGCGTTCCTGCAGTTTCTCGCGGTCAAAGTCGGACTTCGTGTGATCAAGTTGCACCTTGATGTCGTTGATGCGCGCTTCGATGTCTGCTTTCTTGCCGGCTCCGCCGACGATCAACGTATTGTCTTTGCTGGCGACGACTCTGCGCGCCTTGCCGAGATCATCGATTGTCGCGTTCTCGAGCTTCAGTCCGATTTCCTCGCTGATGACGCGTCCGCCCGTAAGCGCGGCGATATCCTTCAGGATTTCCTTGCGTCGGTCGCCGAATGCGGGAGCCTTCACCGCCAATGCGGAGAACGTGCCGCGCAGTTTGTTGAGTACCAGCGTCGGCAGTGCCTCGCCCTCGACGTTCTCGGCAATGATCACGATTTCCTTCTTTCCTTTCTGTGCCAGACCCTCGAGCACCGGCAGAATTTCCTGAATCGAGCTGATCTTTTTATCCGTGATAAGGACGTGCACCTGCTCGAAGACCGCCTCCATGCGGGCCGGGTCCGTCACGAAATAGGCGGAGATGTAGCCGTTATCGAACTGCATACCCTCGACGAATTCCTTTTCGAGCCCGAGCGTCTGTCCTGCTTCTACCGTGACGACGCCGTCCTTGCCGACTTCATCGATGACTTCCGCGATCGCCTTGCCGATCTCCTCGTCCTGCGCCGAGATCGTCGCGACAGCCGCGAACTCGTCTTTCTTCGTCACGTCTTTTTTGATCTTGCCGAGGAATTCCGTGACGGCGTCGGTCGCTTTCTCCATACCGCGCTTGATGAGAATCGCATTGGATCCGGCGCTCAGATGCTTCATGCCTTCATCCATCATCGCGTGCGCGAGCACGGTCGCCGTCGTCGTGCCGTCGCCGGCCGCGTCGTTGGTCTTGGTCGCGGCTTCCTTCACGAGCTGCGCGCCCATGTTTTCAAACGCGTCCTCAAGTTCGATTTCCTTCGCGACGGTGACGCCGTCCTTTGTGACGGTCGGTCCACCGTATTTCTTTTCAATCACGACGTTGCGGCCCTTGGGCCCCATGGTCGCACGGACGGCGGCCGCGAGCTGCGTCACGCCGCTGAGCACTTTTTTGCGGGATTGATCGCCGAAGAGTAACTGCTTTGCCATAGAGAGGGGGAATTAAGAATGTAAAATGAAAAATGTAAAATGATGGAATATTATTTTACGAGTCCGAGCACGGAATCGAGATGGAGAATCTTCACCTCGACGTCTTTGCCGTCTTTGTCCTTGAGCTTCACTTCATCACCGGAATACTTGCCGAACAAAACCTTGTCGCCGACTTTCAGATACGCGGACGGATTGGGGCTGTCTTTGCCGATGCCGCCTTTGCCGAGCGCGAGTACTATTCCTTCCTGCGGTTTTTCACCTTTGGCGGTATCGGGAATCACGATGCCGCTTGCAGTCACTTGCTCCGCTTCTACCGGTAAAACAACCACGCGATCGCCGAGCGGCTGGATGCTGACGGACAATTTCGGAAGAGTTGCCATAAAGCGTTCTATGAAAAGAAATAAATAGAGTCAGGATTTGCATTAGCAGCGAAATAATTTCCTTTGCTAGCAGTCGCTATTCTAGAGTGCTAGCAGCTGCAGTCAAGGTATCGACGCATTTTGTAAGTAGTTTATAATGTGAGCACTGCTTTGAATGAACCTACCAGGGAGGTCGAAATGATCGATTGGCTTGTCAATCATCTGCCTCATTTGTTTCTTCTGATGTTGGTGATACTTCTCGCGGCGGATCTCTACACATCGCCGAAACATCGAGGCAGTGATATGTAAGCAGTATGGGGCACTGTCGGCATTCCAACAGCCGCCCCTTCTTTTTATAATGACTCATATTTGCTACCATGTCCGGGAATGGTCGTACGCAGTTTCATCGCCGTACTTCTTCTCATCGGAGTCGGCTTTTTCATCGGCGTCGCGCAATCGCAGAACGTGGTCTCGCACGTACCCGCATTGGCATCGCTCGTGCAGTCGCCCTCGCCCGAAGCGCAGGCTGCGCCGATCGTGCGTTGTGCGGACGAAGTGTCGACGAACGGCTGGCAGACATTCCGCAGCGTACCGCTCGCGTACACGTTTCAGTACCCGCCGGATTTTTCGCTCACGGACAACGCGAACGTTCTGACGCTCGATGACGGCTCCGGAAACACGATCACGCTCGTCAAACTCCGGCAGAGCCTGTCGATCGCGGTTGATTCCTCCATGAAACAGGCAAGCTGGAAAGTCGCGGATAGAAACACGTATGCGCTGACGACGCCTTATGTGACCAACGACGACGGAACGCTGTCGACCACGTATCTCTTCATCCGGAATTTTCCGCAGTACGGAACAAGCGGCAACTACGACATGGTGCGGGCGACCGTCACGCTGCACGATGCAGGCGAGGAATCGAGCGTCGCGCACGAGGCCGGCATCATGGATCCCGAAACCGTTCTCAATCCGTCGGAGCAAGTGCTCTCCACGTTCCGCTTTCTGCAAAACGACGAAATTGATCCGCAGTCGGGAGGGGAATGATTCATTCAGGGATTCCCCCCAGTTCCTTTCTCGGATAACCGAGTTTGCGCATATCGATAAATATGGCACGCACTTTTTCGAGCATCGGCAGTATGTGTGCGGCACGTTCACCGAATAATTCCCGATATTCGGGACTGCGGAATTTTCCGGAGATGGACAGGGCGTTGAGTTTTGCCGCACATCCATAGATGACGGCATTTGTGCGTGCCAGCTCTACCGGATCCACCTCATGTTTGAGGCAAAAAAGATCAATCGCGAGAAATTTTTTCATCTCATGTGTTATATGCTCCGATTCTTCCGGGGAAAGATTATCGTGAAGAGCTTGTGATATCATACGTCTCGCGTTTCCACCGGGTAGAAATTCAATAAAATTGACCGACGGTTTTTCCTGCTCGATTTTTTGCTCGGCATCACTGACGGTCGCGTCACCGGCTATCGATGTTGTTTCCACTTCCTCCATTTTTTTCCTGAAGAGCGCACGCCGATCTTCAACCGTCCGATTTTGTTTGAATTCGATAGACTGCTCGTTCTGCGCGGGCGTGCATCCTTCAGCCCCGTGCTCAGGACCTGCGGGCATTGTATTCGAAGATAGGACGACTGGGATCGGAAAGCAATGAAAATGCTCAAGCGTCAAATATCGAGGAAATAAAGATTCAAACCAAAAAGCCTCCGCGGCGGAGGCTTTTGCAATGAAAAACATTACGGACGCAGCACCTGCCCGCGGATTTCTCCGTCGGGGTAATCGGACGTATGCACATTTACATAGATGAGACCGGTGTTCAGATCGTTGATCTGATCCTGCGTCAGATTATTCCATGTCCCGTCGGCAGTGCTGCCGCTGAACGTAATCGGCTGTATCGCGGACCCGTTTTGACCGCTCGCCCCCACATGGAAGTGCGCCGCCGTGATCGGACTCGTGAGATTTTGAACGGTTATGTGATACGTGAGATTGTTGCCGTTCAACGTAAACGTTCCGATGCCGCTGCCGGATGAATTCACCGGCGGCACCTGTTGATCAGGAGACAGCATCGCCTGATACTGCACCGTAGTCATTCCGGATTCTGTCGCGGGGGAGCCAGCAGTCTGCAATTCCGAGAGCTGCGCTTCCAGCTGGGCGACACGCTGCTGCAGCGATTGCACTTCCTGCTCCAGTTGGTCGATCAACCCCGTATTGTCCTGCACCGGTGCCGCGGATGATACGGAGGAAAATGATGACGATTCCGAAGAAATTGGTTCCGATGACGACGATGAAATTTGTGGCATGCTGCTTTCACTCTGCGAGCTCTGCGGGAAAGACGAGCCGATATTCAAATCAACCGGCAACGGATTCGGTGTAAGTGGAACACCGACATTGACCGGCGGTAAAACCGGCGGAAAAGTGGCGCCGACGTTGAGGTTGAGTTGGTCGGGCGGAATCGAATATCCGTAGCTGTTCGTTCCCTGGGGCGTCTGCACGGTCGTATGCGTCGAGTATCCGTTTTGAGTGGAATACTGCGTCACGGACTGCGTCGAATAGGAGTCCGCAAATGCGCTCGTTGCTGCGGCGCCGGAAATCAGCGCCGCGACACCCGCTATGCCTGCAATTCGCTGTGCGAGAGACATGGGTGGTAAGGGGGAAGATGATGAAAATAAAAAGAGGGGGATCTTTCCACTTCGCGAGGAGGAAGAAAGATCCCCTGTGAACACTGACGAGGGTGATCGTCATTGTCCGGTCGATGTCGCTTTCGCTTCATCAACCGGCATAGTCGACGGAAGTGAATGTCTCTCATTACGAAAATGTCCGATTTTTTACGCGGACGTGCTAGAATGAAATCATGGATATGGAACCGCTTACGCCGGAGGAAAAACATGTCATCGAAGACAAGGGAACCGAGCCTCCTTTCACCGGCAGGTACGACGATTTTTACGAAAACGGAACGTACATCTGCAGGCGCTGCGGAGCGGAACTCTATCGCTCGACCGATAAATTCGACGCCCACTGCGGCTGGCCCGCGTTCGACGACGCGATCCCGGGCGCCGTGAAGCGCCTGCCGGATCGAGACGGTATACGCACGGAAATCGAATGCGCGAACTGCGGAGCGCATCTCGGACACGTGTTCGAAGGGGAACGTCTGACGGAGAAAGACACGCGCCACTGCGTCAATTCGCTCTCGATGCGATTTGTGCCGGCAAAGAAGTAAGGAAGCGATCGGACGCGCATCATCAATAACGGATTTGCATTTCATTATTTAATTCTCACTCTTTCCATGCCCGTTCAAAACATGCACAAGTGGAGCACGCTCAGCAACACGACGCTCGGCGTCTTCATGGCCGCGCTCGATTCCAGCATCGTCATCATCAGCCTCCCGGCGATCTTTCGCGGCATCGATCTGAATCCGCTGCTGCCGTCCAACGTCGGGTATCTGCTCTGGACATTGATGGGCTACATGATGTGCACGGCGGTGCTGGTGGTCACGCTCGGCAAACTCGGCGACATGTACGGCAGAGTCCGCATGTATAACGCAGGCTTCGTGGTCTTCACGCTGGCGTCGATCGTGCTGTCGCTCACGCCGGGCACGGGCAAGGCAGCGGGTCTCTACATCATTATCATGCGTATCGTGCAGGGTATCGGCGGCGCGCTGCTCATGGCAAACTCGGGCGCGATTCTGACCGATGCGTTTCCTCCCCGCGAACGCGGATTTGCGATCGGCATCAATCAGGTCGCGGCGATCGCGGGATCTTTCATCGGTCTGGTCGTGGGCGGCATGCTCGCGGCCGTCGACTGGAGACTGATCTTTTGGATCAACGTGCCGATCGGAATTTTTGGAACCGTTTGGGCGTACTGGAAACTGAAGGATACGGGCGTGCGCAAAAAGGAATCGATCGACTGGTGGGGGAATGTCACCTTCGGACTCGGCCTCGTGCTGCTTCTCGTCGGCATCACGTTCGGCATTCAGCCGTACGGTTCACACGCGATGGGCTGGACGAATCCGACGGTGATCGCGATGCTGACGGTCGGATTGCTGCTGCTTGCGGCGTTCGTCTTCGTCGAGCTGCGCAAGCGCGAACCGATGTTCAACATGCGGCTGTTTCGCATCCGCGCGTTTGCCGTCGGGAACATCGCGAGCCTGCTCGCGTCGGTGAGCCGTGGCGGACTGCAGTTTATGCTGATCATCTGGCTGCAAGGAATCTGGCTGCCGTTGCACGGCTATTCGTTCGAATCGACGCCGCTGTGGGCCGGCATCTACATGCTGCCGACGACGATCGGCTTCCTGATCGCGGCGCCGGTCGCGGGGTGGTTGGCGGACCGGTTCGGTGCGAGGCCGTTCGCCGTCGCCGGGATGCTGCTGATGGCCGTCACGTTCATCGGGTTGCTGATGATCCCGGTCAATTTCGACTACCGGGTGTTCGCGCTGCTGATCTTCCTCAACGCGCTGGGCGGCGGCCTGTTCGCGGCGCCCAACACCGCCGTGATCATGTCGAGCGTGCCGCCCCGGGACCGGGGAGCCGCATCGGGTGTTCGGTCGACCTTCTTCAACGCCGGCTCGGCGCTGTCGATCGGCGTGTTCTTCTCGCTGATGGTCGTCGGGCTGGCCGGCACGCTGCCGCACGCACTGAGCAGCGGGCTGCAACAGCAGGGCGTGCCCGCGGCGGTGGCTCAGGACGCCGCCGCCCTGCCCCCGGTGGGCAGCCTGTTCGCGGCGTTTCTGGGCTACAACCCGATCGCCGAATTGCTCGCACCGTCGCACGCACTGCAACAACCCGGCGTCAATGCCGCGACGCTGACCGGCAAATCGTTTTTCCCCGAGCTGATTTCGGGTCCGTTCCACGCCGGGCTGGTCGTAGTGTTCGTCGCGGCGGCGCTCATGATGGTCACCGGCGCGTTGGCATCGCTGGTCAACCCCGGCCGCTACGCCGACGACGTCGAGGAGATCTGAGCGCCGGGTAGTGTTCATGGGGCGAGACCATGACGCACGCCTTCGACCCCACCGGACCCGACGGACAGCCGCGGATCGTCGCGGATCTTCTGCGACCCGACGCGTACGACCCGCCGGCCGACGACCTGCGCCTGCACGAGACGCACAGCTCGTGGGTCATACTCGCCGGCCCCTACGCCTACAAGCTGAAGAAGCCGGTGAACCTGGGCTTCCTCGACTTCACCAGCATCGAGCAACGCCGCGCCGACTGCGACGAAGAACTGCGGCTCAACCGGCGGTTCAGCCCGCAGGTGTACCTCGG
>DASZVA010000014.1:0-98620 GCA_035547395.1 Candidatus Peribacteraceae bacterium
ATACTGCCTGCGTCAGCTTGAATTTTTGCAGAACCGGCTATGCCTATTGAAGCTGTGAAATTGCTCATAGTTTAAACTCAGGATAGCGTCTTTGAGGCAAATATAAAACTGTCCTTGACCCTGGTTCTATGTGGATTATTATTTTGGACCAAGTTTATTACCATTTCTATCATGAAAAACACTGAAGCATCCGAACGCATAGCTCAAAACGGGTTCATTGCGGCACTTGATCAAAGTGGCGGCAGTACCCCCAAGGCACTTGAGGCTTATGGTGTTGATCATTCTGAATGGCAGAACGATCAACAAATGTTTGAATTAGTTCATGAAATGCGAACCCGAATCATGACTAATTCAGCTTTCGATCAAAGAGTTTCAGGTGCAATTTTGTTTGAAAGAACAATGCTCAGCGATGTTGAAGGGATGCCCACACCCAAATATCTCTGGGAACGGAAAAAGATAGTTCCTTTCCTAAAGGTTGATGATGGTCTTGCTTCGGAGAGCAATCACGTACAGCTTATGAAAGAGATTGTAAATTTGGACGAACGGCTGAAGAGGGCCGTTGAGTTAGGCATTTTTGGAACAAAGATGCGCTCTGTTGTGCATAGTACTGACGAACAAGGCATACGAGATATAGTGGATCAGCAATTTGCATTCGGAAATCGAATAATTGAAGCAGGACTCATGCCAATAATTGAGCCTGAGGTCAATATTCATGCTGAGGACAAACTGCGTGCCGAACAGGTTTTGCGTGACCAGGTTCAAAGACATTTGGATGCGCTTCCCTCTAAGCAAAAGGTGATGCTCAAACTTACTTTGCCTGATGAGCCTAATTTTTATAGACGGCTCGTAGAACACCCTCGAGTCTTGAGAGTTGTTGCGCTTTCTGGTGGGTATTCAAGAAAGGATGCAAATGAAAAGCTTGCACAAAATAACGGTGTAACCGCCAGCTTTTCGCGTGCACTTGTTGAAGATTTGAATGCCAATCAGAGCGACGATGAATTTACTGCAAAATTGAATGCAGCAATTCAGAGTATATACGACGCATCGATCACCTAAATTTTGATCTGTCTTCGGACAATGTACGGAATTAAGCAGCAATTTTTTCGAAATCTTCATCGCTTCAAATTAGCTTACTATAGCCAATACCTTATCGTTGTGATTTTATTGTCGATCAATATTCAAAAAGAATTCCGCACAAATGAACGTATGTATGGGAAGGCTGTCGAACTTCCCCTTTTTGCTAAAAAGGCCCCCTGTATACTAGACCTAACCCTTCCCCGTTGATGTACCTGACTTGTTTAAAAACTCTCACACTGGCTAGCCAGATTGCTCGTCTTGAACATTTACACAGAAAAGAAAAAGGTGACATCCATTACACTAAAACCCCCGTTCGATAGACTTGTGAAACAGCCGATTCACAATGGTGGTGGAGCAAGTGTAGCCCATTTCCAACGCTTTAAATCTCTGACTTCAAATATCGGACGTTTTTCGCAGGAGCTTGCCGAGTTACAAGTTTCGATGCGTACTGTACGAGAACTCCTGTCCACTCCGTCATCCTTGCGAATTGAAACAGCTCTGACCCTCTGAATCCTTGCTCTCGACGGGGAAATGCAGTCGGATTATTATAGCCAAGCGTCCATTCCAACTCTTTATGAGCGATCAATCTCCCGATACAGAGCCACAGGCAAACGATATCCGCGATCTAACGAAAACCATCCGCGAGATCGATATCAATGATCCTGAACGAAAGAAGAACGAGAAAGGAATGAAAGCGATTAATGGAAAGTCGTACAAGTTTACCGAATGATCCTGCTATGACAGATCAATCACATCTTGATAACAAATACTTTATTGATTGGCATATCTATAACTGCCCCTTCTGTAATCGGAGACATGTGAGCTACGATCTTTTTGATACTTCTCAATTTGATTGGAGCAATGAGAAGACCTGTTATATCTACATCGTTCGCTGCCGTTCATGTGAACAAAAATCAATGCACCTTTCCTATGAGAAATTAGACTATTCGAATCACAGTCAATTTCAGGGCAATATCGATCTCGATACTAAAATCTTCTATTCAGTTCCTACGTCATTCTTTACTGTTGATAGCCGAATCCCGAATGTAATTCGTGAATTGATTACGGAGGCAGAGGGATGTTTGAAAATGAACTTCCTAACAGGAGCTTCGGCATGTATGCGAAAGGCAATCTATGAGCTTACCGTAATTGAAAAAGCGGAGGGGGAACATTACGAAGATCGAATCAAAGCACTTAAAGGGAAATATCCCTCAATCGATTCAACGCTCTTTGATGTCCTAGCACACATTCAGAATATGACGAGCGACAAAGTACATGAGCAATCATGGGAAAAATGGGATTCACAAAATCTAACGCTAATCATTGAGACCTTGAAGGCCGTACTACATGAGATTTACGTTTTACCTGATGAAAAGAAGAAGCGCAGTAATCTCGTACAACAACTGAAAGAAAAAGTGATGGACAAGAAAAATGAGCAGCCAGCGCCAATACCAGAAGCAGAGGTAAAATCCTAATCTTCTATCTCTTCTGAATCGTCAACCTTGCGACGCAGACCCAAGCTTTCTGGTCGTATAATTCCTAGTCGCAGCAACAGCAGAAGTATTTTGTGTATGCGAAATATTTTGACAACTCTATTCGCAATTCGTTCTTGTCTCTGTCTCTTCTTTAATCGCTTTTCCAAAATCGTTTCTGCCCGTTCAGCAAAAATAGATAATGCTAGCGCCTGTCGATGTCTATTCGAAAGCTTTTTCAATTCATAAGGTTTTAGTTTCCTGCTCGAATAAAACTCTGTATGAATCGACATTAGTGTTCGTTCATTAATTTCATCAACCTGATTATGAGTGGCATCGATGTATCCGTTCAGATCAAGAAGATTCCCGACGATAGCGAACCTAGGCGTAACAGGAAGAGTAATTTCAGTCGTCTTGGAAAATGCAGGAACACCATGAAAGCTATTCAGCAGTGAGAAATCGTATCTACAAAATGGATTATCCGAAGTTATGAAGTGGCAGTCGTCGAGCTTTGCCTCGAAGATAAGCCAGGACGTCACACTATGTAAGTTCATCGAAAGTGACTGGATTATCCCGATAATGAACATATCTTTGTCTTTTTTGGATTTCTTCCACTCGTCAGATGTTTCACTACTGGCTCCATGTGCCTTTTCCATCGCTTCGAGCTTACTGATCACCTGGTCATAGAAACTATCCATGTGCTTTTTGAAGCCCATTGTTCTGACCTGCATTGTTGCTACGAAGTTTGCTATGGCTTGTCTGTCATTCCTATCTAATTCTTTCTTTTTCAGAATCTTCTGCTGCACAACTGTTTCGAACTTTCCCTCGATGTCGGACAGCACATTCTCAACTGTATTAGTAGGCTGCTCGTTGCCTTCGTAAAAGTCACGCTTTACACATACGTCGTGAGGGATACGTGTTTCAGGTGTATAGGATTCCGGATTCTCAAAAATAGCCCTGTCCATCGGATACCTCCACAATACTGGCTGCTTTCCGCTATGATCACAGAAATGATCTAGATATGACTCGTTCACCCAATGCTCTCGTCGAGTCGTTGACATGTCTTCATTTTAGTCCGTTCTTTATCCGCTGTATAATTGCGGCATGGAAACTCGTCGCGGTCGCCCAGGCAGTGTTACGGCGGAGAAATCCGCGATATTCCTTATAGCTATGGAGAACGGTTTGACTCTGAAAGAAGCTCTGATCGATGCGGGAATCTCCGATGACGCATACCGACGACTTCTTGATAAGAGCGCTGATTTTCGCGGACAAATAGAGGTCGCCAAGATGAAACTACAAATCTTGGCGAAGGCTGGCATGGCCAAGAAGATTAAGCAGGGGGATGGGCCGATGATCCGTTGGTATCTGGAACGGAAGCTCCCCGAGGAGTTTGTGCGTCGTAGTCAGGAAGGAGTCGAAGATGACTGGAAAAAGAATGTCACCGTTATTCTTCCAGGAAGTAAGCCGCATCCGAGGATTCTCTACGATATTGGGGAAGATGAGGAAGTGAGCTAGATTACTGTATAATTTGGCTAAATGACCCATCCTTACAACCAATGAACGAATGTAACGAGATCATCCTCGAATATCTTAAAAAATCCCAAACAGATTATGCTTTGATGGTTACAGGGCCTTGGGGATCTGGAAAAACTTTTTACGTAAAAAACACTCTAAAAAAATTTATTGAGAAGCATGATTACAGAATGATTTATGTCTCGCTGAATGGGGTAAGCGATCCTCAAAAGATTATTGATACTGTATTGGTTGAAATACTCGCAGAAAAAGCTGGCTCTACAGTAAAAAATCTTTTGCCAATCGGAGGGCAAGTACTTTTAAATGGAATCAATTTGAGTGCAGGATTTTTTTCTTTTGCTGCCAATCAAAATCAGGACTTATTCAAATCGCTAAAAGAATCAATCACCAAAAAGATTTTGCCAAGATTCGGTAATACGCTGTTTGTGTTTGACGATTTAGAGCGAACAACTGATTTAGAGAAAATTCCAGAGATGCTCGGGACCATTCATAGAAATTTCATTGAACACAATTATGCAAAAGTCCTCTTTATCGCTAATGAAGAAGAACTCGCCGCGAATCATTATCCACGTATTAGGGAAAAGGTAATAGGAAGGGTTATCAAATATTCAGTCGATGCTAACCACTTTGTTCCTGAATTTATTGCGGGGGTCGAGGCTTCAAAAGACGTAAAGGAATTTCTAAAAAAAGAAGAGTCATTGGTCACTCAAACTTTTAAGCAACACGGAGATGAAAACATACGAACATTGCGATTTATTGTGGAGAGTTTTATCAGGATCTTTAATGAAATTAAAGATGTGAAAAATGTGAAACAGCTTTTGCCGCAAATTCTTTATTTTACTTCAATCATCAGTTTTGAATTTAAGGCAGGAAAATTAAATTCTTCTGATGTAGAAACTGGACCTAAATTGGATCATGTCTCTGTGGCCACACTTTGGCTAGGAAATAAGGAAAAAAAATTAACAGACGAAGAACAATATTTGGTCGATTTTTATAAAAAATATCTACGAATGAGTACAGTTGATTACATCTATCTAGCACCCATTTTTAATTACATACTGACTGGCTATTTAGATGTTGCTGCTTTGCGGAAAGAATTAGAAAAAATGTTGGAGTCGAGCAGTGAAAAGGTACAAGCTTATTGGAAATTGGAACGATTTGAAGAATTAAATTTCTCGGAATTACAGGGGGCCTATAACGATGTTCTTTCTTTTGCTTCCGAAGGCGAATACTTACCATTGGATTATCTAGCAATTTGGAACAGGGCAGAAATTTTGAAAAAGAACAATATCCTTTCTATTAAATTAAATGACGATTTCAAAAAAGTTTTTGAAGGCATGAAGAAAAGCCTGGAAGGTTGGAAGAAGGCGCGAGTGAAAATGGTAAACGAAAAATTTGAATCAAAAAAAATGCAGCAATTACAAAAATTGCTTAAAGAGCATAATGAAGATGCTTCTGAAGAGAATAAGGAAGGCTCACTTACTGACTTTCTCAAATCACTACCCAAAGCCAATGAAGCTCTTGCGAAGTTTAGCAGCATCGCAAACTTCTTTGCGTGGGTGGATATAAAGAAATTTGCTGATCAGATTTTAGAATTGGATAACCAGTCTATAACCCATTTTCGGTATATTTTGCATGAGGAGTATTTGAGAATTTCAAATATTGGTGATCATGCATCATCACAAATCGTTCCAATTGGGGAATTGATTACAATTTTAAAAAGAAAGAAAAAGGGATTAAAGGCCGATCCCTTACAGAAATATACGATGGGCCAGTTAATTGCGACGCTTATTGAAGTAAAAGCGCATATTGAGAAAACAAGGCCGAAGCAATAAATATCATCTCACTTATTCGCCAGAATCCACTCCTGAGCTTTGTTCGCCCACGGCAGAGGTAGTTTCACCTTCGCCAATTCTGCGCCCTGACCCATGATTTTTAGCATTGCCTTGCCCCAGCCCACATCATCCACAGCGACGGTAGTAATATCTTGAATCGGAACACGGAACGCGTGGCCATAGACGTTTTTGTATTTGAGAAATCCGTTCTCAATCGTAAGCGTCGTTCCTGCGAGTATGCCGCCGACGCGATATTTTTTCTTTTCACTGTTCGCCATAGGAGGAGGGGGAAGGAGGCAGAACAGGCGATATAACCAAAGCGGGTACCCACCTGGTAGCCTCAACATCGTTGCCCCGAAGAGCTAGACAGTGAGCAGGGGGTACCCGCTACGACTGTCTAGTGACGCATTAATGCGCCCACGGAGCTTACTAACGATGGAGGCTACGCGATCACTATATGCCAAACTCTGCTTTTTAGGAAGACATCGGAAGATAGGCCATGAAACGCTAGAATTGAGACATGTCCGAGATGCAAGATGACGTACCTACAGCAAAGCGCTTTTGCATCTACGCTCGTCGTTCATCCGACGAAGGTTCGGACAAGCAAACGAAGTCCATTCCTGATCAATTAAAGTTCTGCCTAGAAAAGGCGGAAGACGAGGGCATTGTTGTGGCTGAGAAAGATATTTTCACTGAAAAAGGATCGGCAAAGAAAGCGGGTAACCGTCCTGTGTTCGATAAGATGCTCTCTCTTATTCGCAAAGGAGAGATCGATGGAATCATTAGCTGGCATCCTGACCGTCTCTCGCGAAACATGCTCGAAGGCGGAATCATCATCGATCTCATCGATGAGGGGAAGATCAATGACCTAAAGTTCTGTACCCATCATTTTGACAACACGGCAGCAGGAAAGATGATGCTCGGCATCCTGTTCGCCATCTCGAAGGAATACACAGATCGGTTGAGCGTGAACGTGTCGCGTGGTCTCGGGACGAATCTTGAAAAGGCTATTTCACAGGGTAGTTACAAGTGGGGATACATTCGCAATGAAGACGGCTATTACGATCAGCATCCAACGTTCTTCCCGATTGTGCAGCGCTTGTGGCAGATGAGACTTCAAGGTGATTCGTTCGATGACATTCTAAAATGGCTGTCGAAGATGGACTGTAAGCGTACAGTAGAGAAGAAAGATGATGAAGGGCGCAAGATTATCAATACCTATACGATTTCGCGCTCGGGCCTCACTCGTATTTTCCGTGATCCACTCTATTACGGTGTCTTACGCCAAGCCCAGAAAGGTAAGGTTTTTCTGAAAGCAATCGATGACTTCTATTCAGACTTCAAGCCAATGGTAACAGAGGCACAGTGGCAGGAAGTACAGAGTATGGGTCGCAGTAAAGTGAAGTTGAAGACGAAGCAGCAATTCCCTTTTCGAGGTGATCTTATTCACTGCGAGTGTGGTGCATCGTGTTATCCAACAACGGGCAAGGACTATTTGTACATCGTATGTAGGGCAGGGGCTGCTCATCGTAAGAAGAAAGAACCATATCGTCTCCGCATGAAAATTGTTATGGAAGCTGTAGCAGAACTTCTAAAGCAAGATTTCAAACCTTCTAAGGTCAATTATGAACGCTACGTAGCAGTTATGCGCCGCGCCATCGACAGTGACCTTACCGACGTTCGCAAACAACGTAGCGCCCTTACAGCGCGAAAGGAGAAGACACAGAAGGCATTGGAAGATTTGATTCTTGCTGCGATGGGCTTCGTCAAAGGTGAAAAGCGGATGAGTGAGACGGAGGAACGGGTATATGAGCGACGGAAGTTCTCACTGGAATCCGAAATCAAACAATGCGACGACGATCTCGCGACACTTAAACATGATGGACTATTACAGACGTTCGATTATGAAGAGTTTTCCAACTTCCTTCGAAGTGCTGATCTGTATTGGAAAAGAGCTGATGCTGATCAGAAACACGCGCTAGCGCGATTTCTCTTTTCCAACATCCAGATAGGAGGCGGAAAAGTGCTTACCATAGCTTACAAACCGCTCATCAAGGATTTGTTTGTTCTAGATGGTGGGTCAGGTGGGACTTGAACCCACGACCAATTGCTTAAGAGGCAACTGCTCTACCAACTGAGCTACTGACCCATGAAGTGAAGGATACGGATGTATCACTAACCCAATCGAGCGAATTTCATTCTCTACGGAACCGCAAACGGTTCCGAGGCGACTGAGCTACTGACCCGTGAATCCAAAGAACAATCGACGAAAGGCCGTCGAAAGTAGAGAAAGAATACCAAACAATCCGCACATGGCAACTCTGCTTTTCCCATAATCAAATCACATCTTCACCGCAATATACCCATCCGGCAGCTTGAGCGTCTTGCTGTCTTTATCCCAATAGAAATAAATGCCGAGGTCCGGCTGATACCAGATGTTTTCAGTGTGATAATCGGAGCAGGTGCGCGGGAGTCCGCGCGAATCGCGGTCGGGGTTGTTCTTGATAATCTGATACGGAATGTTGTTTGAGCGAACGCAGACGTTCCAGAGCGCATTGTGTGAGACCGGCCCCGTGTCATCAATCGGAAACGCGATGACGGCATGATCGGATTTCTGTACTTGCACGGTGGGCTTGGGAGGATTGCACAGATGCGAGTCGTGCATCGCTGTTTCGATAACCGAGACATCGACTCCCGTAATGCCCGCGATCTGCTGCGCGGTCCACTGCCACGTGCCAGTGTCGCTCTCGGCAGCAATACTGCGTTCCACGGAGCAGAGAAGATCTTTTGTCTGCGCATCAAGTGGCGCTTTCCCCGTACCTCCAAATCCCGCAGTTGCGATACCCGTCGGCTGATCTGTGGTTGCCGCCAGAAAATGCACGATGCCGCCGATGACGTTGGTCTGATGCCCGCGTCTGCTTGCCTCGTTTCCAGTGTTCGTAGAGGAATCACTTGCTGAGGCCGATGCAACGGGTGCGCTCGGTTCCGGTCCGAACAACCAGAAGAGCAGTTGCTGCACCTCCGGACATACGCCCTGCCCGAGCGGACAGATGCCCATCGCGACCGTCTGCACGCCGATACGCGTGAGCCCGGTATCGAGCGCATGCGTATCCAGATTGCCGTTGTACGATCCGGACTCCGTCGTCGTGCCGTCCGTGAAAATGTAGGTCGGCTGCGTGTTGTTCTGGCGCTGAATGCAGAGCCCCTTCGAGACATCGCATACCTGTGACACGTTGATGTCACTGACCGGTTGAATGGCTTGAGCCGTATTCACGACCGTCGCCGCGCTGCCCGTGACTGCTGCATTCTGTACCGATCCTCCTGATTGATCGACAACGACGTTATTTGCCGCCTGCGCGCTCACCACCTGCTGCGCGAGCGTCTGCAAGAGGGGATACAGGTCCTGCAGACAAAGCCCCGTGCTGACGGAACATTTCTGCGCGATGGAGACAACTGTCGTCGGCGTCACCACCTGCGCGGCCGCGACATTTGTTTGCGCGTTCACATTGATGTTTGCATTTTGCACGGCACCGGATCCGGACGTTTGCCGGATACCGGTGTCGTTCTCCGAGTTAGCATTGATGATCTGCTGCGCGATGGTCGAGACGACCGGGATCGCGCTCTGCACGCATGCGCCGACGCCGGATGCGCAGTTTTGCGCGATGGCTAGTGCCACGGTTGGCGCGACGATCTGTGCGGCATTCACGGTTGTGCTGCTGGTACCGCTCAGCGCCGCCGTCTGTGATCCGGATGCCGATGTCTGTGATACGACGAGAAGATTCGAGGAGCTGGCCGTGACTTGCTGCGTTGCGATGTTGGTGATTGTCGGTGATCCCTGCTGCACGCACACTTTTCCCGTACCGGCCGAGCAGTTTTGATCAACGCCGACATTCGTATTCGTAGCGAAAACCTGATTGGAGTTCACGTTCGTCACCGCACTTCCACTCGCATCGGCATGTTGCGTCGCGCCGGATCCGGAAGTCTGATCGATGACTGTCGTATTGCCGCTCTGTGCATCGATGGATGTTGTACTCGAATTGAGAATCGATCCGGTCATCGTATCTCCCGATGCGGCAATCGCGTCATTCAAAAACGGAGAACATGCGATGCTGAGAGCGCACACGGACGCACAGAGACGGCCAAAGCGATTCGCTGTCATGATGAATACGGTGAAGGAGGCAAAGGGGGACGGAACATCCGTCATAACCGTAGACGGCGAACGCGGCCCGCTCTGTACGACGGCGATTTATTTCACATACACATACACGCCGTTTTCGGCTTCTGCATAAGCAATATCCGGCATCTTAAAACAGTGAGACACGACGCGCGTGCCGGCTTTGAGCTGGGGCCAGATCTTCTCCTGAAATTCCTTCATCGTGTGCGTGAGCAGATAGCAAAAGATCACGTCGGCGTCGTCGTAGGATTGTTTCCAGAAATTACCGAAACGCGGGACCGCATCGCGCATGTTGCGCGTTCTGAACCACGCGAGCAGATACGTCGGGTACGAAAACTCATATCCGATCGCATGCGCGCCTTTCTTTGCCGCTTCAATCAGAAGCCGCCCGTCTCCACACCCCAGATCATACACAGTCTGTCCTTCCTTCACTTTCGCCAGCTTCATCATCGTGTTCATGATTTTCTGCGGCGTCGGTACGAACGGCGGGCTGCGGCGGAAAATCAACCAGAGACCGGGCAGTGAAAACAGCTCGATGACGAGGAGCGCCGCCATCACCTTCACGTTCATGAGCGTCAGACCGCTGACAAAGAGAACGAGGAGGAATCCGAGCAGTAAAAAAACTTCCAGCATTACTGATCCTTGGCAGGCTTGATGGTCGCGAGCAGCTGTTTGGTACGCGCGTCTGCCGCGGTCTTCTCATCGGCGCTCAGCTTCGACTGCACTTGTGCAAGGACCGTCGGAGCCTGGGTATCACCCTCCTGCGCGGCGATCGAGAACCAGGCGTACGCATCAAGATTGTTGAGGGCCGTTCCCTGTGCTTTTGCGTACATGACTCCGAGATTGAATGCCGCTTCCGAGAATCCCTGCTCTGCGGACTGCTTGAAAAGCGTGAGTGCCTGCGCGTAATCCTGCTTCACGCCGTCCCCGCTGTAGTAGAGAACGCCAAGGTTGTATTGCGCACGTTCGTTGCCCGCAGCCGATGCCTTCTTGAACCAGGCGACCGCGCTGTCGACGTTCTTCGGGACATCGGTTCCCTGATAATACTCCGTCGCCAGATCGAACTGAGCCTTTGCATTGCCGGCCTCCGCGGACTTGGTCAGGTAATCCATTCCTTTGGAGACGTCTTTTTGAATGCCGTTTCCCTGCAGATAAATGATGCCGAGAGAAAATTCCGCATCACTGTCTCCCTTGGCGGCAGCGGCTTCGAGCTGGGTCATCGTCACCACGGAAGACGCCGACGAGCTGAGCCCGCCGGAACCCGACATGGTGGAACCGCTTCCCGACGGAGGCTGCGTCTGCTGCGAACAGGCGGCGAGAAGAACGGGCAGGACGAGTAAAAGAAAGGTGCGAGGCTTCATAGTAAGGCGAAGTCTAGCACCACCCGGACTCAGAGCGAAGCGATATCGCTGCCCGTTTCGTTGAGCGTTTCCAGCTCGGCTTTTCCGCGCGGGACCGGATACTGCGACGCGAGGGTACGGGGAAGCGCGTTATAGCGCGAGACAATATCGACATTCTGAACGCGCCCGTCGGCGTACTGCACGCTTTCTTTCCAGCCGATTTCGTTGATATGAAGCGCACTGCCGTCAAACAGAAGCGTCTGCGATGCGGTCTTTCCAAAATACGGTCCGTCGAGCGCGACGCGTCTGCCGTCCGGCACGCCGTAGAAATCCACGTACGCATCGTCGCCGTCGTTGCGGGCAAGTATCACGATGGGGTTGCCCGTGTCATCGGCAATCTTCAAATCCTGCGCGGGCGCCATTACGGTTGCATCTATTCCGACGCCGTAGTCCTGATAATGGGATACATACAGGCTGTGATTCGCGCGGACCGGGACCGGCAGACCCGCAAGCACCGCTGCGCGGAACGTCGTGGTCGCCGCCTGGCAAATGCCGCCGCCGGGAGCCTCAACCAGATCGCCGCCGTTGACGATCACAAGAGAGTTGTACCAGCCGTCGCCGTCGGCGAGAGCGGCATTGAATGAAAAAACATGATCGGACCGCATCACGGCGCCGTTGAGCAGTGACAACGCTTTGACGACGTTCGCGCTGCGCCCCGGAGTGGAACCGGCAAAATTGGACCGGCCGGTCGAGAGTTTCGTCAGTTTTTGGATTCCGTTGTCCGTCTGCACGTACAGAAATCCGGGATCGTACGCGACGGGAACTGTAACGGAGACATTGCGTGCGTTGATCGCTTTCGCGATGCGCGACGCCGCATCGATCGTATTGATGGTGAATCCCGCATGGGGCATTCCGCTGACGATCAGCCGGTTCGGATTATTGCCGCCCCGCAACGCAGACGCGTCCTCCGCGCGAGGGAAAGATGCCGGAAGCGCGGACTCGATGGCATTGGCAATTTGTTTTTCATCGAGAGCAAATGCGATCGATGAGCGGTCGACCTGCATGGCGATCCATTCCGGATGATCGGCTAATCGCAGCGTCCATGCGGCGGGCGCACCGGATGCATTCTGGTCGTCGCTTTGAAAGGAAACAGTGATCAACGTCCTGAGCAAACGGTCACGCAGGCGCATCGCGGACACGACGTTGTCGATGGGAATCGCAACGTGCATGTCCCGCTCGATGCGGGCTTGCAGCCGGACGGCAACGGCGCCAGGTGCTTCATTCGCCTGCACGAACGCAGGCAAAGAAGGACTCGGCAGCGTCGCGATGCCGAACGCGGACGTCAGCAAAAACGTGATGAAGGCGAGAAGGGGTGGCACGCGTCTCATGGGGTATCGCATCATAAGACGGAAACGGAAAAAAATCCCGACAGATTATTGGTTGCCGGGACGCAGATCTGTTGGCGTGCCATCATGCAGGATCGCGATGCCCACCGGTTGCGCGTACTGATTTTTCACGCTGCGCGGGAATCCTTTGTAGTAGCTGCCGATGAACGCCTGCGTCTTTTGCGAACCGTCGCTGTGCTTCACCGTGTAGACCCAGCCGACTTCATCCCATGCTACCGGACGCAATGCAGCGGGACGAGGGCTTTTGGTCGTGTTGAAGTACGGCCCGTCGAGCGCCACCGTGCGCCCGTCCGGAACGCCGTACACGTTCACGATAACCGTGGTGCCGTTGATGTACGACTGGAAGACCAGATCGTCGGGCGTGTCGTTTTGGAACCGCAGATCGTGGAATCCCGGGAAGACCGTCGCATCCAATCCCGCGCCGTATACGGCGTAATGCGGCACCCATTCGCTGTGGTTGCGGCGTTCGAGAATGGGAAGTCCCGCAAGAAGCGCGGTGCGGAAGACCGTCGTCGCTGCCTGACAGATGCCGGCACCCGGCGTCATCGCGGCTCCCCCTCCAAACAGCCCCAGCTCCATCTTCCAGCCTTTGTCGAGCGTCACGGGCCCGCCCAGCGTCGAGACAAAGGAAAATTTTTCACCCGGCTTCACGACGACATTATTCACACGCTCGTCGATGGCCTTGTGCACGTTCCAGATGCGGTCGACGGGGGAATCCGAATCATCCGACACGCCCGCGCCGAGCAACTGCAGCGTATGCATCCTGCCGTCATCCTCTTTGATTCGAATGGTCGCTTTTTCGTAGGCCGCCTTCACAGACACCTGATCGTTTCCATAGGCGAAGGCATTCGCGATATTCGTCGCAAGCGCGCCGGAGTCGTAGGCAAAACCGTCGCTGGCAAGCTCGCTCGTATCCGCGCGATTCACGTACCCGTCGTTGTGCGTCGACAGAATCACCGGTGATACGACTGCCTGGGATCCGCTGAACGCATTGTGCACGATCAATGATTGGAGCACTTTTTGATCGAGCACGTAGTTGGCAAACGTCTGCGAGTAGTTGAGCTTGAGAAGCTCCGGATGTTTCGAGAGATCGATCGTCCAGTGGAAGGGTGCAATGTCCGGCCTGTTCGTCGGCTTTACGTTCACGGTGATCGTGCGCTGGAGCATCTGATCCTTCTGTTGCAGCGTGCTCAGTAAAATGCCGACTTCCGATGCATCGGCGCCCGTTCCCGCCGACATCGCCGCACTGAGACTCGGTGCCGCGCCATGCAGGGGCTGCAAGCGAGGGGTAATGAAAATTGACAAACTGAATATCGAAAGCGCAGTAGCAAACGCAGCAGGAAGTATCCAATGTTTGTATTTGAGTGTGTTTGTATTCATAACGTTTTATTATAACATTTTTTTGTTATTTTTGCAATACTCAAATGGGAGGGCATCGACCTCCCGTCGTTCCAAGAATATGCGTCGATTAACCGCGAACTTTTCTCTGCAGCAATGCCATGCCGAGTGCTGCTGGCGCGATCAGTATCAGCGCAAGCAGATCATACGCCGCTCCGGTGGTGGGCAGCGTCCCGACAACGTTAGCCGTCGCAACGGTCACTTTTTCGTTCAGGGTCGCGGTCGCAACATCGGTGCCGTTCAGCGTCGCGACGTTGTTGATGGCCGTACCGTTCGCGATGCCCGGGTTCACCTTCATGGAGTACGTCGTCTTCCAGACCTGTCCGGGTTGCAGAGTGGGTAGCGTCCACTGTAGCTGTCCGGCCGCCGCGCTGCCGTTACCCGCATCGGCTACGGACATCAGGGACGGATCAAAGCGGTCGGTGATCACCGCATTGTGAATGACGTTGAGCAGAATGTTCTGAACGTAGAGCGTATACTTGATCGTGCCGCCGGGAACGACTTCAGACGAATCGGCAACCTTGCGGAAGAGCACGCTGCGGGAAGGATTCACGGAAGAAGATGACGCGGACGACGCGCTTCGCACGGATGACCGGGACGATGAACTTGCCGCAGTGCCGTAGGGAACTACCGTCGTGGTGTCATTGGCTGTCGTACCGTCGACGTTCGCCTGCGCGGTAATAGAGGTGTAGGCCGTGACGCGCTTGTTGATCGTCGCGTCGATGGTAAACAGCTTCTGTTCATTGCCGGCAAACGACACGTTGCTCCACGTAATGGACGGATACGATACGGTCGAGGGGGGATTGGTATCGTCGATCGCAACCTGTCCGGACAGCGATACTTTGACATCCGCGTGTTCCGTAAACGTATTCATATTTTTGACCGCCACGATGTACGTCAGCTGATCGCCGGGATTGGCGGACGTTTTATTGTCCGTGATCGAGATCAGAAAAGGATGAGATCCCGTTGTGCCGCTCTGCACGATCGTCGTATCGGTCGCCTGATCATTGCCGGCCTGCGCCTTCGCGACGAGCTGGGTGTTCTGCGGAATGTTCGGCTGAAGGTTGATGCTCACCGTCAGCACCTTGGCCGTGTTCTGCGTGAGCCCGACGTTATCCCACAAAATCAGGTTGCCCACCTGTTTGCCGCTGTCGCTGGGCGTCGCTGTATTCACATAAGAAGGAAGCGTCAGCGAAACATCCACCGTCTTGGACGGACTCACGCTCTGCTGCACCGTTACCGCATAGGTGAGATAGGCACCCGGAGCCACATGATCCTGACCGTCGGTCACGCCGACCGTCACGCCGTCTTGAACGGAACTGCTGCTTGAGCTGGAACTGCTCGATGCCGCCGAAGCGATGGGGGCCGCGAAAAGGGAGAAAACAACGGCAAGGCTGCCGATGCCGCGAATCGTGGAGACGGACACGTGCGTCACAAAGGGGGTGGGAAATTGAAAAAAGGAAGCAGTTATACCATGCCGTACCCGCAATGTCAATAATTCATAACATACCGTGAATTTTGTCAAATGGAGAAAAAGACGAGAATTCGTTCATCATGCCCCTCTCATTGCGTCTCTAGTTAGGAAGATGCGGGCATCCCGGGCCTCCTTCTTTCTCCTTATCCTTTCCTTTTATTTCTTTCCCCCTTCTTCCTATGAGACTTGAGGCTACGAAGAAGCAACCGCCGGGGTTACTGCTCTCCGCCGCAGCGCTGCTGATCTGCGCGCTGGGCGCCTACCTGCTCGCGACAAATATCGCGAAGGCACTCGCTGCAACCACGGTCATCACACCCACAACAATGGACGGCTGGACATTGCAGCCGTCCGGTAACGCATCCGGCAGCCTGGTTACGGGACCGGCGACGCCTCCGGCGGGATCCGGAAGCATGCGGCTCTCCGTGGGACCGAACGGAAACGACGGCATTCAGCTGCGCAACACGTCGTTCTCCGGCACGAAGCTGACCGACCTGACGCAGCTGTCGTATTCCACCTACGTGACGCACAACAGCGGTTGTCAGGCGCCGTACATCGTCCTGGACGTGGACACCAATCACAACGGCACGCCGGACGATCTTCTGTTCTTTGAACCCTGCTACCAGAATGGCAGCTACACGGGTGCGACTGTTCCCAACCAGGGAAACGTCACGCTCAACACCTGGCAGCAGTGGAACGCGCTCACCGGCGGTTGGTGGTCGCTGAACGCGGGCAACGGCGGTCCGCCGCTCGTCACGCTCGCGCAGTACGCCGCGTCGCATAGCGGGGCCACCATCGTCAATAGCGGCACCGGATCGCTCGGCGGGCTTCGCGTCGACGCCGGATTCGGCGCCCCGCCGTGGAACAACTTCGTCGGCAACGTCGACAACGTCACGGTCGGCGTCCGCGGACTCACGACGACCTACAATTTTGAGCCGACGGGCGTCACGGGCGGATCCTCAAGTTCGAGTTCCGTCTCCAGCATGAGCAGTTCGTCACTGAGCAGCTCATCGAATTCCAGCTCATCCGTTTCATCTTCATCGTCGAGCAGCAGCTCCGTCTCGTCTTCATCGCTCTCGAGTTCATCCGTGAGTTCGAGTTCAGTGTCGTCTTCGCTCCCGAGTTCCAGCTCAAGCACGTCCAGCAACATGTGCACGCCGAACGTCAGCAATGCGAATCTGCTCGGCTACTGGAAGTTTGACGAGGGAAGCGGCACGACAGCCGTGGATTCGTCGGGAAACAATCATCCCGGCACGCTCGAAAACGGCGTCGTCCGGACAGGCAGCGGCGCGCCGCAAATCTCCCCCAATCCGCACGCACTCAGCTTCGACGGTACCAATGATCAGGTGCGCGTGAGCGGATCAGGAGGAACATTCAACTTCGGCAGCGGCACGTCGTTCACCGTCTCCGCATTCGTAAAAACAACGAGTGGCAATAGATCGGTGCTCGGCAATTTCAACGGCAGCAGTCCGTATCGCGGCTGGGGACTCTATCTGTATTCCAGCAACCGCGTCGACTTCTTCGCCTACGGCAATCTGGGCATCAACGACGTCTCAATGCCGTCGAGTGTGAACCTGCTCGATAACAACTGGCACAACATCACGGGCGTCTTCACACGCAGCGGCAACAACATCACGATCCGGTCATACGTCGACGGAACGCTGATCGGCACGTCCACCGCGACGGTCGGCAACATAGCATCAAACAGCGACCTGCTCTTCGGTCATTATCTGGGCCAGCCGAATTTCAGCGGCAGTCTGGATGACATCCGCGTCTACGCGCGCGCATTGAGCGCGAACGAAGTGCAGAGTCTGGCAGGCGGATGCCCGTCTAGTTCGAGCAGTTCGTCATCGGTCAGCAGCACGTCTTCCTCGTCATCGAGTTCGCTGTCATCGAGTAGTTCCTCGGTGTCCAGCAGCTCCTCGACCTCCAGCATCAGCGGCGGCATTCCGACTTGCGGCGGCCTCAACGCGACGATCTACGTCAACGCACAGGGTAGAGTCGTGGGCGGTCCCGATAACGGCATGTATTACGGAGGACTGCTCCTTGGTTCCAACGGCAATGACGTAATCGTCGGCACCATCGGACCGGACATGATCCTGGGCGGAAACGGAGATGACGTCATCTGTGGCGGAGGAGGAAACGACTTCATCAACGGCGGCAACGGAAATGACCGCATCGCCGGCGAAGCGGGCAACGACTATATCGTGGGCAGCAACGGTCAGGATAGCGTGTGCGCAGGTGCGGGCAACGATGTGGTCTTCGCGGAAAACGGCAATGATCGCATTGACGGCGGCGGGGGGCAGGACATGCTCTTCGGAGGATTCGGTCAGGACCTCTGTGCGCGCGGCACGACCAATCTCAGCTGTGAACAGACGCAATCGACCGCGCTTCCCGAATGCAGCAGTTTGGTCTCGGGGATGAGCGGTTCCAATACCTCGGCGCCGTCTTCCAGCAGTCAGTCGTCGCAGAGCAGCAGTTCGCTCTCGAGCCAATCGAGCGCGTCGTCGCTCAGCAGCTCACCGAGCAGCACATCATCGGTGGCAAGCTCGCTGTCATCCATAAGTTCGTCGTCGAACAGCAGCGTTTTGAATTCTAGTTCGTCTCTCTCCGCATCGAGCGTTTCGAGCGGATCGTCGAACTCCAGCTTCAGCAGCAATGCATCGCTCAGCTCATCGGTTGCGAGCACAAGCAGCGCCTCGTCCGTGAGCAGCAGTTCAAGCGTCAGCTCATAAACAACCCATACAAACGTGGGCATGAAGGGGGGCTTCGGCCCCTCTTTTGTGATGATCAAACGGAAGCTCAAGCGCGGGGATCCGTGTGCCGGAATTTGTGAGCGATCATTCTCTTGAGGGACAGCCAGTACATGTTCACCCGCTCCGTCGACTTGATGCGTATTTGCTTCAGCGGAAGCCGGAACAATTGCCGCAGCTTACGCCGGAGCATTCTCGCAAAACGCTCGCGCACCTCGGGATGCTCCGCAGCAAACGCATGCGAGTCTCCTCTCAAAAGAAGCATGTCATCGATCACGTGCAGCGTGCCGCCTCCGACTATCGGCGCCGCGGGATCTGCATCCGGATAGCACCGAAGAATCGCTTCATCCGGCATCGTGCAATCGGGCGCAACGAAGAGGGAATAAGCGGCGACGTCCTGCAGCTGTTCTTGAGTGCCGCTTCGTATGTGTGACACTGCGTCGCGGGCAATGACGTACTCATGACCTTTCTGCAGAGTGTTCGGATCGAGGATATTCATTCCGGCAATGCGGAATTGCATCGATCCAATATCAGGAAAATCGCGATCGGTCCTTTCCATGTGCACATGCTCTCACCGTAGTCCCGATTGTCAATCATTCACGAATGACGATTCCGGCGGATTCTGAGAGAGTGCAAAAAACGGCATTTTCCTGTATAATAAAAGGAAAAACACATGCCCTCCACACCCCTGTCCCACACGGCCGCACGCTGCGAGGAATATGAGTCGTTCGCCCGGGCTGCGGAGGCGGGTTTGTATCGATCACTGCAATCGAGTGCGGACGGGTTGAAGGATGCCGAGGCAAGCAAACGATTCGCCGCAGTCGGTCCGAACGTGCTCGTGCACAAACGCGAGAAAAATATCGTGATTCAGTTTTTACTCCGATTTGCAAATCCGCTCGTCGCGGTGCTGCTCATCATCGCCGCGTTCTCCGTTTTCCTCGGCGACATCGCGAGCGCGATTTTGGTCTCGATCATGGCGATCGTGAGCGTGCTGATTTCCTTCACGCAGGAATACAAGGCCGGCAAGGAAGCGCAGAAGTTGAGCGACATGGTGCGGACGACCGCATCCGTAAGACGCAACGGTGCAGTAAAAGAATTGCAGATGAAATTGGTCGTGCCCGGCGACATCGTGGAACTGAAAGCCGGCGACATGATTCCGGCGGACATGCGCATTCTGGAATCGAAAGACCTCTTCGTGAATCAGGCGTCGTTCACCGGCGAATCGTATCCGGTCGAAAAATTTCCGGATTCCGTGCTGACGACGACGTGTGAGTTGAATGAAATGACAAACATCGCGTTCATGGGTTCCAGCGTCGTGAGCGGATCCGCGCGCGGCATCGTGCTCACGACCGGAGCAAACACGCAGTTCGGTGAAATCAGCAAGAGACTCAGTGAAATCACCGAAGTCTCCGGGTTCGATCGGGGCATTTCACGCCTCACCTGGATGATGATCCAGTTCATGATCGCGCTCGTGCTCATCATCTTCGCGATCAACTGGCTCTTCCGCGCGAACTGGGTGGATGCATTGCTTTTTTCGCTCGCGGTCGCGGTCGGTTTGACGCCGGAAATGCTCCCGATGGTCGTCGCGCTCAATCTCGCGAAAGGCGCGATCGGCATGTCGAAGAAAAGCGTGATCGTGAAGAAACTCAACTCCATGCAGAACTTCGGATCGATGGACGTGCTGTGCACGGATAAAACCGGCACGCTCACGCTCGATAAAATCGTGCTGGAAAAATTCTGCGACGTCGCGGGCAAGCAGAACGAATCGGTCCTGCAGTATGCGTATCTCAACAGTTTCTATCAGACGGGGATGAAGGACCTTCTGGATCGCACGATTTTGGATCACGAACACACGGCGATGCACGGCTACAAGAAGATCGACGAAATTCCGTTCGATTTCTCGCGCAGGGTGATGTCGGTGATCGTCGAGATCGATCGGAAAAACCTGCTGATCTGCAAAGGCGCGCCGGAGGAAATCTACAAGCGTTGCACCCACTACGAACTCGATGGAAAAATCTATGACATCGATGCCGCGAAGCTCACGTTCCTCAAGAAGGAATACGATGAATTGAGCGCGCAGGGATTCCGCGTGCTCGGCGTCGCTTATAAAGAAACTCCGCCGACGCAATCAGCATATTCAAAAGACGACGAAGGCAAGCTGATCCTCAAGGGCTATCTCGCGTTCCTCGATCCGCCGAAGACGACCGCGCTCGAGACGATCAATGCGCTGAGGAAGCTCGGCATCAGCGTGAAGGTGCTCACCGGCGACAACGCGCTGGTGACGAAAAAAATCTGCACCGAGGTCGGCCTCAACGTCGACAATATCCTTACGGGCGACGATCTGGAAACGATGTCCGATGACGCGCTGCAGCAGTCCGTCCAGACGGTCACGGTCTTCGCGCGCCTCTCGCCGCTGCAGAAGGAACGCGTGATTCAGGCGCTGCATGCGACCAGGCACGTCGTCGGGTATCTCGGCGACGGCATCAATGACGCGCCCGCTCTCAAGGCGGCCGACGTCGGCATCTCGGTGAACAACGCCGTCGACATCGCGAAGGAATCCGCGGACATCATTCTGCTCAAGAAAAGTTTGATCGTGCTGCGCGACGGCGTCGTGGAAGGCAGAAAAACATTCAGCAACATTCTGAAATACATCCGCATGGGCACGAGCTCGAACCTCGGCAACATGTTCTCCATGACCGGCGCAAGCTTGTTCCTGCCGTACCTTCCGATGACGCCGATCCAAATCCTGCTCAATAACTTCCTCTATGATCTGTCGCAGCTTGCGATTCCGACGGACGAGGTGGATGAAGAGGCGATCGCGAAGCCGCATCAGTGGGACATGCCATCGATTCGCAGATTTATGATCGTCTTCGGATCGATCAGTTCACTCTTCGACTTCCTCACGTTCTGGCTGCTTGTCTCCGTGTTCCACGCGACGGCCGACATCTTCCACACCGCATGGTTCGTGGAATCACTCACCACGCAGACGCTCGTGATCTATGTCATCCGAACACGCAAGATACCGTTCTTCCAGAGCCGTCCGAGCACGCTGCTGTTCGTCTCCACGATTCTGCTCACGCTCATCGGATTGATTCTGCCGTACTCAAAACTCGCAGCGGCACTGCAATTCGTCGCGCTCGGTCTGCCGTACGTCGCGATGATCACCGGCATTCTGATCGCGTATCTGCTCGTGACGCAGGTCTGCAAAAAATACTTCATCAAGAAGTTCGGGTATCAGTAAATAAACGAAGAATGTGAAGATGGTGGCCCAGGCCGGCCCTTCGGCAAGCTCAGGATGACATTTTTTTTGATAATGGAGAACCGGCGACACCTCGCTCTTCAGGCGAGTGATGTGAAGATGGTGGCCCAGGCCGGGATCGAACCGGCGACACCTCGCTCTTCAGGCGAGTGCTCTACCAGCTGAGCTACCGGGCCACGAATACAAGTGTAACAGACGTGATGATGAAATGATCCAAATTTTGGTGGAGCTGAAGGGACTTAAACCCTCGACCTCCGCAATGCGAATGCGGCGCTCTATCAGCTGAGCTACAGCCCCAAAGGTGAATTGCCGATGAACAAGGAACGAAGTGACGCAGTGAATCGCAAGATCCTTTGTCCGGCGTAGCTTCAGCGAAGACGGACATTTGCGCAAGTATTCATGGTCAGCTGATCCGCCTGAAGCGAACCCAAAGTATGCGTATTGTAATGACTTACGATGAAAAATCTACCATATGCATTTTATAAAATTTGTTGAAAGAGGGCCCGCGTCGCAGAAGCGAGCGGGCCCAATAGTGCCAGGTGACCTGGCAGGATTACAACGTGCAACCGTGCGCCATGCTTTGGCTAGGTTGCCTTCTTCGCAGCGTCCGTCGTTTGGATGGCCTTCTTAGTACTGCCGAGGAACGACGCGCTTCGTAGAGGGTGGTTCAACATAGAACCTCCTTAACTGTAATGGGCTCATACCCACGGGATCCTCCCCCGTTTCGTGAGCTTACCGCCATTTTGTCCCGCATTTTTGACAAGTCAAGAGATCCATGAATTCCGATGCAAAAAGTTTATTCATGAAAAAACCGCCTGCCCCCCACGGAGAGGGACAGGACGGCTAGAATGCCAGCCGATCATGTGGTGCTGGCGAGGAACGGACTCACTCACTTTGGAACGTCGGATCACGTATCCTGATCATTTCTGCCTCGGTGGTGGGAGCACGGTCTTCAGTTGTTGTGGGCGCGACCATGGCGCCCGGCGGTCTTCCGTAACTTGCAACCACTACCCCTGTAACCGATGTAGGACATGATGTCCTCCCAAAGTGTAGGTCCAAACCCACGGGAACTCCTGTTCTCGTATCGTGGACTTGTTGTCATTATTCGCCGATTTCGATGCGCAAGTCAATAGTCTATTTGAAACATCCCTCTTTACGATAAAGAGGGAAGGCTCGGAATACATGGATTGGGGGACATCCTTTCATAACTGGAGACACTCCGAGCTGCATCCACTCTGCGCTCAATCGATCGAAAAGAAAAGCAATCACATAGTAAGTGCCAACATTCTCCGTCGTCAGCAATACCACGAAAGCATGCTCTTTTATTCATTTTCCCCCACTTGTATGGTCAAGAAAGACGACGGACAATCAACCAGCCGCGAATCAAGCCGCGATGCCGATATAGACGCTGCCATGGATCCGGATATCATTCATCCCGAAACCTCCTCTGAGGAAACACAGGGAAACGAAAATCAAGGATGAGACTGCCCCTCTTTCCAAAGATCGCAAAAAAGTTTTGTAAGCGAACGACATCTTCGCCGTCACTAAAACCCGCACACCTTCAGTGTTGTTACCACATTCTCATTTTTTCTTATGGCAAAAACGACGGACATTGAAACAATGATCATGACGGACGGAGGAGACGATGACGATGACGGAGCAGAACCGATGGATATCGAAGACCCGCGCGATCTCGACGATGAAGAAGACGATACGGATGACGAGCAGTAATCCGAGACATCACAGGTAACTGTCGACTCGGATGGATCCGATATACACGATCGAATCTTCCTTCATCTCGCGCCGGAGCACCTTCGCAAGACCGATGCGATCCACAACGTCGCGGAAGCGCTGCAACCCGCCGGGCGCATCGAAGTTCGTCATCTTGGTAAATTGTTCCAGACGTTTACCGGAAACAATGATCGTACCGTCCTGCTTCGTCTGCACTTTATAGGCGCCCATGCGCATTGATTCCTGCTGTGGACGCAGCACCGGCAGCTCTTTGGCTTCGGCTTGTTCCACTTCTTCCTCCACTGTTTCACGCTTGGTGCGTTCTTCCAGAACAATCGGAAGAAGTTTCTGCACCAATTCATCCGTATGCAGTTTCGTTGCCGCGGAAATGCCGAGGAAGATCTCAATGCCGCGCTTCTTCAATTCTTTTTCAAGCGCGGAGGTATCACCGCCGATCAGATCAATTTTGTTCAGAAGCACGAGCTCGCGCTTGGATCCCAGAAGAGGGGAGTGCTTGGTAAGTTCGGATCGGATCACGTTGTAATCCTCGACCAGCTTGTCGACGTTCACTTTGTTCTCTTCTTCGAGCGCGCGGCCGATGTCGAGCAGATGCAGCAGCACGCCGCAGCGTTCGATGTGGCGCAAAAATTGATGGCCGAGTCCTTTGCCTTCACTTGCGCCTTCGATCAGACCCGGAATGTCGCAGACGACGTAACTGCGCTCCCCCAGCTGCACGACGCCCAGATTCGGTACGAGCGTGGTGAACGGATAGTCGGCGATCTTCGGCCGCGCCGCGCTGATCACCGAGATCAATGTGGATTTGCCGACACTCGGATAGCCGATGATGCCGACGTCGGCGATGAGCTTGAGTTCGAGCTTCAGCATTTTCCTTTCTCCCGGTTCACCGAGCTCCGCGAAGTCCGGACGCTGGCGCGTGGAGCTCGCGAAGTGCGCATTGCCGTATCCGCCGCGTCCGCCGAACGCCGCGATCACGCGGTCACCGGGTTCTTTCAGATCCGCGATCACGTGAAATGTTTTCGGATTTTTTTCATCCTGCTCGGAGATGGTTGTTCCGGGCGGCACTTTGAGCACCAAATCCTCCGCATCTTTTCCTGCTCTGTTCGATCCGCTGCCGAACCGCCCTTTCTCTCCTTCGAATCTTTTGCGCGACGTAAAATCGGTCAGCGTGTCGGTGTTGGGATCGGCGATAAACACAATGTTCGCGCCTCTGCCGCCGTCTCCGCCGTCGGGTCCGCCTTTCGGAATATATTTTTCGCGCCGCCAGCTGACGCATCCGCGCCCGCCGTCGCCGCCGGCTACTTCGATAATGGCTTCATCGAGAAACATGAATGAAATGTAAAGTGTAAAATGAAAAATGCAGAATGTAAGGAAGGATTAGTTGGATAATGATACACGAGAGCTTTTAATGATGCTTGTCAGAAGTGCAATGATTTCTATCGCATTACTCTGAAGTACTTGGAATTTCTGCTGTTTATCAGCTGCGAATTCTGAATCCATAATCAATTGAATCCAGTACTGACTTTCATGAATTTCCTTCAATGCAATGGACATTTTGTATATAAAATCTTTTTTCGTTGGCGCATGAATGGCTTCACGCACGTTTGCACCGACACTTGTTCCCGATCGAACGAGCTGCTTGCTAAGAATGTATTCCTTCTTTTCATCTATAAGGTATCGACACAATCGAATCGTATTCAACGCAAAATCATACGTCTTTGATTCAATGATATTCGGCTTATTCATGCGGAAATATTGGTCTCTATCCTCAACGATGTCAACGACCGTTTGCATGTGACACTTGACCATCGTACTTTAGCACTCTAAATTATTGAGTGCTAATTATAGAATAATTCAAACATTCAACATTTTACACTCTACATTTTACATTTCTCTCCTATGTCCAAAATTATCGGTATCGACCTCGGTACCACGAACTCCTGCGTCGCCGTCATCGAAGGCGGAGAGCCGGTCGTGATCCCCAACTCTGAAGGCAACCGCACGACGCCGTCCATTGTTGCGTTCAAAGACAGTGAAGTTTTGGTCGGCGTCGCGGCCAAGCGCCAGGCGGTCACGAATCCCAAGAACACGATTTTTTCTGCGAAGCGATTCATCGGTCATCGCTACAGCGAAGTAAAAGAAGAAGCATCGCGCATGCCGTTTGAGGTGAAGGAAGGCAAAGAGGGGAGAGCGGTGATCGTCGTGAATGGAAAAGAAATGCTGCCGCAGGAAGTGAGCGCGAAAGTGCTGCAGAAACTGAAAGCGGACGCCGAGGCGTTCCTCGGCGGCAAAGTGGAGAAGGCGGTAATCACGGTACCCGCTTATTTTGACGACTCGCAGAGACAGGCAACCAAGGAAGCAGGTCAAATCGCTGGACTCGAAGTCGTGCGCATCATCAATGAACCGACCGCCGCCGCACTCGCATACGGACTCGACAAAGGAAAGGAGCAGAAGATCGCGGTGTACGACCTCGGCGGAGGTACGTTCGACATCTCGGTGCTCGACATGGGCGACGGCGTCTTCGAAGTGCTCGCGACCAACGGCGACACGCACCTCGGCGGCGACGATTTCGATCAAGTGATCATTGAGTGGATTCTGGAGGAATTCAAGAAGGAAAGCGGCGTGGATCTGAGTCAGGACAAGATTGCGCTGCAGCGTCTCAAGGAAGCGGCCGAGAAAGCGAAGATCGAATTGTCATCCGCGACCGAAACCGAAATCAATCTGCCCTTCATCACGGCGGATGCCAGCGGGCCTAAGCATCTGATGATGAAACTGTCGCGCGCGAAGCTGGAATCATTGGTCGCGCCGCTCATCGAAAAAACGATGGAGCCGTGCTTGAAGGCGATGAAGGATGCCAAAGTGAGCAAGAGCGACATTCAGGAAGTCGTGCTCGTCGGGGGTATGACGCGCATGCCGAAAGTGATCGAGAAGGTGAAGGAGATTTTCGGACGCGAGCCGCATAAGGGCGTGAACCCCGACGAAGTCGTCGCGATCGGCGCCGCGGTGCAGGCGGGTGTCCTCGGCGGCGACATCAACAAGGACATCGTGCTCGTGGACGTCACGCCGCTCTCACTCGGCATCGAAACGCTCGGCGGAGTCGCGACGAAAGTGATCGAGCGAAACACCAAGATCCCGACCACGCGCAGCCAGATTTTCTCGACCGCGGCCGACAATCAGCCATCGGTCGAAGTGCACATCGTGCAGGGCGAGCGCGAACTCGCGCGTGACAACAAGTCGCTCGGACGTTTCATTCTCGACGGCATACCGCCGGCTCCGCGCGGGATCCCTCAGGTCGAAGTGACGTTCGATCTCGACAGTAACGGAATCCTCAACGTGACCGCGAAGGACAAGGGCACCGGCAAGGTGCAGCACATCACCATTCAGGGATCGACGGGCTTAAGCAAAGATGAAGTCGAGAAGATGCGCCAAGATGCGGAGCTGCATGCTGAGGAAGACAAGAAGAAGCGAGAGCTTATCGACGCGCGCAATAACGCCGACGCGTTCCTCTTTAATCTCGACAAGCAGATGCGCGAACATGACGCCAAGATTCCCGACGCGACCAAGAAGACGGTCAACGAAAAAATGAACGCGCTTCGCGAGGTGCTCAAGAATGAAAATGCGACCGCGGAGGAAATCCAGAAATCGATGGATGATCTCTCCGCATCCGCCCAGGAAATCGGCAAGATCGTCTACGAGGAAGCACAGAAAGAGCAGCAGGCGAAGTCTGAAGGCGGCGAAAAGAAGCCGGAAGACAACGTCGTCGATGCGGAAGTGGTGGATGAGAAGAAGGAAGAGGGGAAATAAATCCGCACATCGTTGCATGAAAAGGTGGACGCCATCGTTCACCTTTTTCGAATAGATCGAATGATTTTTGCTACAATGCCTTCATGGAAAAGGCAGACGAAAGTGCCGACATCGCCGTCCTGCGCGAGATGGTGAGGCTTGCGGAGAACAGGCGGGTAGAACAATTGCAAATGATGGAAAGAATCAACCAGTACAATCTTGGTATTATTGCTTTCTCCGGTTCATTTCTCTCTCTTTTGATTACGATCAAAGTTCCATCGCCGATTTTTTATGTTTCGGGATGTTTTGCACTGCTGGCAATAGGAACAGCCCTCTGGACAATCCGTCCGCAAACATTAAAAGGCGGCACATTGCTCATTGCAGATGATATCGCGTCCATCCGAAGGGGTGAAAAATTATCTTTATCCGACTTTTTACTTACAACATCCGAGCTGACTGAACATGCTGCAAATGCAGCCAGCAAAAGGGCTCATCTTAAGAAACAATGCACGATCATTGCCGTCTTCTTTCTTGCCATTTCTCTCCTCTTTGCGTACAGTTTATATGCATATGCCTAAGCCAGGAGACATCACCACCGGGATCTGATCATGCCTAAGCCAGGTGACACTTCCATCGGCCTTTAAGAAACAGATCAAATCATCAATAGATCACGAAGAAGATCTTTTTTGCGTATGGACATTCTGCAATACTGTGGCGCCTTTTATGATCCAGTCATATCAAGTCGCAGGCAGGGCTGTTGCGGAAAACATAGCGGCAGAGATTTTGAAAGATGATGAGTTACTGGCACAAATCTTTCGTGAACGCATACAAAAAAGAACTCAACAAGAAATCGCTGAGTTGTTTTTGAGAAGTCGTTACGAAAATTTGAGTATAAGTGTCGCGCAATCAGCTCTATCCATGGTCTTCAAAAGATTGCTTACAGAAAAAGAGAGACAAGAAATTTCGAATGCGACGAAGTACTCGCCTACAAAGGATGAACTCAGTCGCGGCGGCAAACATTCCAACAGTCATCAGCCGATTATCCGAGAAGAAGCAGGATACGGTGCAAACGGAAAATATCTCTGGGATAAAAAATCTGATTCAGCATTATTATTGGTATTACTTGATCCCACGTGCTGGATAGAGAGCTCCAAGCGCGGTGAATATCAATGGAATATCGTTGCGATGATATTGAATGATATTCTTAAGCTCGAAAAACCATTATCGACCAAAGCTTGTCGCAACCGATATATTAAAATAAGGAAGAAGACAAACGATTACTCTACTGTTTTAAAAATGGGCGATCAGATCTTCGATCCGACGAACGCGGCGAGTTCGACGAGCCTGGTCGAGTAACCCCACTCGTTGTCGTACCAGCCGAAGACCTTGGCCATGTTCTTGCCCATGGTCTGCGTGAGGGCACTGTCGATGATGCAGCCGTGACTGTCGTGCACGATGTCGTGCGAGACGATCGGGCGCTTCTCGACTCGCAGGATTCCCTTGAGCGGTCCGTTTGCCGCGGCTTCGAATGCAGCATTGATCGCGTCGACGGACACTTCTTTCTCGGAGACAAACGTAAGGTCGGTGATGCTGCCGGTCGGCGTCGGCACGCGCATGGCCGTTCCGTTCATCTTGCCGGCAAGCTCCGGTATCACGAGGCCGATCGCCTTGGCGGCACCGGTCGAGGTCGGAACGATGTTTACGGCGGCAGCCCGCGCACGGCGCAAATCCTTGTGCGGCAGATCGAGCAGATTCTGGTCATTCGTGTAACTGTGGATCGTCGTCATGAGGCCGCTCACGATGCCGAAATTCTCATGCAGCACCTTGGACATCGGCGCGAGGCAGTTGGTCGTGCAGGACGCGTTGCTGATCACGTGCATCGTCTGGGGATCATACTTGTCGTTATTCACTCCCATGCAGAATGTACCGTCAACATCGCCCTTTGCGGGCGCGGACAGAATCACTTTCTTGGCTCCTGCCTGCAGATGCAACGCCGCATCTTCGCGCTTGGTGAATCTGCCCGTGCATTCCAGCACCACGTCGACGCTCATCTCTTTATGCGGCAGCTCTTTGGGATCCTTGATCGCAGTGATCTTGATCGTCTTGCCGTTCACGACGATGCCATCAGCGGTCGCGGACACGTTCCCATCGGCGTAGATGCCGTAGCTGGAATCAAACTCAAACAAATGCGCGAGCGTCGCGGGATCGGTGAGATCGTTGATGAGCACGACATTGATGTCCGGATGTTTCTCGAAGATGATGCGCAGTACCTGGCGTCCGATGCGTCCGAAACCGTTGATCGCTAGATTCATGGGAGTGATGGGTAAATTCAAGTACGATTGTAACAAAAGAAATGACAAAAGGTGAATATCGAATTTGGAATACTGAATTTTGGTTCCGATATTCGATATTCAAGATTCGATATTCGTATACTCCTTCTGCAAGAACAACGCGTCCTTCTCGAGCAGGGGAGACTCACTCACGAGAATTCCGCCGACCTTACGGTCCTTGAGCACCTTCAGAAAATCCTTCCAGTTCGCGTCGTTCTCGCGGATGTGAGGCTTTTGTATGCACGGAACGATATATTGTTAAATTGTTGATTTTGTGTTATAATTTATATATGCCAATTGAACAACCGGACTATGGCAAACAGTCTGAACTTCCCACATCGCATGAGCGAGTTCATGAGCGGGATATTGATGCAGAGCTCCGCTCCATGATAGACAGTGCAAAAAAGCGAACTGGAAGGGTCCGGGGACATGAGAGAGAGGAAGAAAATGAGAAACGGAACAAACTCACCTCTATCGAACGTAAGATCGATGAACCCGACTCGCCAAAGAATCCTTATGCAATTATCTCCAGGCTCAACAAACGCAAAGAAAGGGAGGGCAGTCGTTCACGCTATGATTACTCAACGGATGGAGTACACTTGTTGATTGATCCCCAGCAAAGAGAAGCGATCATCGATACCCTGCGCGCCATGGGGGTAACGAAGATCGTCGAAAAAGAGGGAGGCATTATCTTTCAACCAACAAAAGACTGGTGGAACCTCACAATTCGCCTGAACTACGAAGCAGATCATCCTGACGATCGGGAAGTGGACGGATCGGTTCTTATGGTTATGGGCAAAGACGGCTATTTACGTGACCCTCGAAGTTCTGCCAATAACTCGGCACCGGACAGGAAGCAATTCAATCCCCGGTTGGAAGACTTGAAACCCACAATAACAGATAAAGGATTTGACCTGCCGATCAACCTAGATGAATTGAAGCGGAGCGATAAAGGATTTAACCTGGACAAACCGAACAAACCGAAATCCAAACGAACAGGTAAATTGGGTAACGGGAGAGGCGAAGAATTTTCTCCTAACATTTCGAGAAACAACGAAAAATACACTGGGCAGGATCAAATCAGACAATCCGCAGCGAGTCCTCTACAACGTCTGTGGAGAATGTTCCTCGGTCGTTAATTTGTATTCACGGAACAATTCACGCCTTCTCGTATTTCTTCTGCAGAAACAACGCATCCTCCTCCAGCAGCGGTGATTCGCTGACCAGAATACCCCCGACCCTGCGCTTCTTGAGCACCTTCAGAAAATCCTTCCAGTTCGCGTCGCTCTCGCGGATGGGCAGGTGATTCTTTTCGCCCTTGGGCCCGTAGTTGATGCCGGAGAAATGCAGATGCATGTGCGCGAGAGATGTCTTCCCCAAATACTCCGCGTAGAGATCCAGCATCTCGTTCCACTCCTTTGCCGTATTGATTTTCCCATTGCTGCGGGCATGCATGTGTGCGGGGTCCACGCACGGGTAGATGCCGAATTCCTTGCTGAGCGTGAGCACTTCTTCCAATGTGCCGAACTGGGTTGGCTTGCCCATGGTCTCAAACCCCAGATTCACGTGCGGGAACAGCTTGTCTTTCTTCTTCATGATGTCCACGGTCGCACGGCGGACGTTGTCGAATGCCTTCGCGGGATCCATGCCCTGATAGAACGCCGGGTGCACGCAGACGGAGACGGCACCCGCGATCTCGGCCATGCTGAGTGCATCCAGAATGCGCTTCTTGCTGGCCGCGAGCTTCTCTTTGTCCTGTGCGTTCAGATTAATGAAATACGGCGCGTGGACCGTGAGCGCGACATCGAACGATTCCGATGCCTCTCGAATTTTTTGCATGTGCTCGGCATTCAGAGGCACGCGCTGCACCCATTCCATTTCCATCGCGGTGATGCCGAGTTTGTGTGCATGTTCGATTCCTTTCAATGTGCCGCCGGGCTTGGGTGTGCTCAATGGAACGCCGGGGGTCGCGATGCGCAACATGATGAAAATGTAAAATGCAAAATGAAGAATGTATAATGAAAGAAGACTCCATCATTTTTCATTCTACATTGTACATTCTACATTGATTCACGTGCCCGTCGCCAAAGACATCATCGATCGCACGCTTGCGACCCCCTACGGCGAGAACGCCTACAAAATCGTCGAGATGCTGACGGACAAAGGATTTGACGCATGGTGGGTCGGGGGAGCGGCGCGTGACATGCTGCAGGGGAAAATCCCGACGGACATCGACATCGCGACGAGCGCGACGCCGAGAGACATCCTCGCGGTCTTTCCAAAGGCGACCGTAACGCCGAAGGCGCTTGGAAGCACGCGGGTTCCGATGAAGTCCGACGTGTTCGAAGTGACGACGTTCCGCGAAGACGACGAGAAATCGGACGGGAGATTTCCGGAGGCGGTCGTCTTCTCGACGCGCGAGAAGGACGCCGCTCGCAGAGACTTCACGGTGAACGCGATGTACTTTCACCCGATCAGCCGGGCATTCTACGACCCTTTCGACGGCGAGGCGGATCTACGGGAAAAACTCATCCGTTTCATCGGCGATCCGGCGATCCGCATTAAACACGATGCATTGCGGCTTCTGCGTGCCGTGCGATTCCGCGCGCAAATCGACGGTCAGTATCATCCCGACACGTATCGCGCACTCGGCGAGCAGGCTGCGCTCGTCGAAACGCTCTCGGGTACGCGTCAGCTGGAGGAATTGGAAAAAATGCTGTTGACCGAGCATCCGAGTCTCGCGCTCGAGGATCTGTGGGAGCTGCACATTCTCGAACATTTCATCCCGGAGTTGCATGCCTGCAAAGGCGTGCCGCAGCCCGCACAGTATCATCACGAAGGCGACGTCTGGAATCATCTGATGTCCTGTCTGCAGGCGTTTCGCGCGGAAGACGGCATCGACGTGCGCATCGCCGCGCTCTTCCATGACATCGGCAAAGTCGAGACATTCTCGCTCGAGGAACGCATCCGGTTCGATCACCATGCGACGATGTCGTCGGAGATCACGACGGGCGTGCTCACGCGATTGCAGATGCCGAAGAAACGCATCGAAAAAATCGCGTGGCTCATCAAACATCACATGATGATGGGATCGTTCTTCGATATGCCGGACGAAAGAAAGACGCACTGGTACTACCATCCGTGGTTCCCGGAACTGCTGCAGCTTTTTTATCTCGATGCCGCAGGCACGACGCCGACGGATCTGAGTCTGTATGAAAAAATCATCGACGACTATCAGCACTTCCTCGATAAACATCCGCGGCCCGAAAAACCGCTCCTGAGCGGAAATGACATCATGGCGATTCGGGGAGTCGGATCCGGCGAGGACGTCGGCAAAATGATCGCGCGCCTGCAGGTGGAGCAGATCAACGGCAAAGTGACGACGAAAAAGGAGGCGGAGGAATTCATCAAGAGCCTGACGCTGGAAAATTGAAGAGACCGAGGAGCACAAAGGTACCGAAGGGACCGACGTATAAAAAAACATGTTGGCTGCATCGGTCCCCCTGGTCCCATCGGCCACTTCTTGGACTCAATTTCCGCCCGCGCACCCGCTCAATCGCACCACTTCCGCTTTGCCGTTCGTAAAAAAAGTCCGCGTGTGCAAAGGATCGATGAACGGCACGGTGCGATACAGTGCAACCATATGCGTTCCGAGCAGATCATTGAGGAGTAGCTGTCTCTCGTAATCGATGTCCGGTTTGATGGAATGCAGCGGCGTCCATTTCGTACGCGTGTCGAGCGTCACCGCCGCGACGAAAACGTTTCCCGCCTCCGTCTTATAGCTCGTTTGCCAGATGCGTGCATGATGCGCGGAATCCTCTCCTCCCGTCTTTGACTGCTTCTCAAAACCGAAATCCTGCGGATACGAATTGTAAAAAGAAAAGGATATCGGCGGCGCCTGAAATTCCTGATCCAGAAACGTCGCTTTTGCGAGCTTGAGCGTCGAATCGAACGAAAGCTGATCGGCTCTTCGCCAATGCGCTCGGTCGAATGCCTGCAGCATGCAGCGCACAGAGCCGATGATCACAAAGGACACCGGCTCTTGCCTCATTCCGAACAGCGACTCTGTGAAGCGCGGCAAAGATCCGTCCGAGAAGAGAGAAAGAAGATTTTTTTGCGTGACATAGCGCATGTCCGATGCGGACGTACCCGTCTTCCAATGGATCGGAACCGCGGCGATCATCCAGGCGACACACAGACATTCGGCGCAGGCGACCGCCGAAGCGGACCAGCGGTTGAGCAGGGAACCGGTGCGTTGCGCGGATCGCCAGAGCAGCCATTCACACACGCTGATCGAAAAAAGCAGCGCCGCGAGACCCACGACGTTCCCGGCCAGAACATCGGAAAAATAATGCACGCCCAGGTATAACCGGCTGAAGTCGATGAGGAGCACCATGATCACTGCCGCAAAAACGTCGGATACTTTTCCCTTCCATTGCGCATCGTTGCGCAAAAAGAGATACGCCAAAAACCCGTAGAAGATGACCGAAACGGTCGCGTGCATGCTCGGGAACGAGTACGCGCTTTCATGCAGAGCGGGCAGCAGTCCGCCTGGCCGCGGACGCTGAAAATACTGCTTGGCGGCAAACGTAATCAGCGATCCTGTCAGCAAACCCGTCCACAGCGCTCCCGCATACGAGCGATTCTTTTGAAGCAGCAGCACGAGCGTCAGAACCAGCGCCGCAATGTAGACGATGCGCCAGTCGCCAAACTCCGTGATCGTGTAAAAAAACGAGAGCAGCGCAGACGTCCGGAACGTGAAGAGGAGATGGTCGACTCTTGCATCGAGCGCGATGATGGGATCCTTGGCGACATAATCCTGCGCGATCGCGGCAAAGAAACCGAGGCAGAGCAGTACCGCAACCGTCAGGCACGTGAGGGGCAACCCGCCGAACGCCGCTTTCTCAAATCGATTCCCGATAAATGACACGACGCGCGGATGCCGATTCATCCATGCCGATACCGCGGGAAGAGACGCAAAATACCGCCACCACGCGCGCACATGGCCGGCAGCGATCACCGCATATGTTTTTCCCCAATCAATCATCCAGCGCCAGAACCACGCGACGGCAGTAAAGAGAATGAAAGCGATGATGGCAAAAAGAAGCAGACGTGACGACCACAGAAGCGCGAGTTTCCATGCGGTGCCGAATACGTATCCGAGCCCGACGTAGAAAATCGACCACGAAATGCCGCTCACCATTTCAATCGCGTAAAACTGCGGCCGTTTCATGTCGGCGACGCCGGCCAGAAAAGGGATCACCGGGCGAATGGGACCGAAGAAGCGCCCGATGACAATGCTTTTTCGCTGGTGCCGTTTGAAGTACGGCTTTGCGCGCTCGATATGTTTTCGGAGAATCGCGCGCTTCTGCAGCCGCATCTGGCCTTTACGCCCGAGTTCAAAACTGAGGGAATCGCCGACGATCGCACCGATCGTCGCAAACAAGACGAGCAGCCAGTACGAATAGTATCCGTGCGCAGCCAGTCCTCCCGCGATCACGATGACGACCGTGCCTGGCACGAACATTCCCGTAATCACCAGTGATTCCAGAAAAGCCAGCAGCAAAATCACGATATACACAAGCGGGCCCATGTGCTGCAGATCCGTCAAAGAATGGACAAGCGCATCCATGGATTGCAGTGTAGCAAAGACGATCGCGCACGGCGTATCCGGGCGGTCATGACAAATGGAAGAAGACGATGATCTTGCCGGATTTTGTCATTTGCGCCAAAAAACGAATTGATTTCTGTCATGAATATGGCGGCATGCCGTCCTCAAATGCGGATGGGTTCTCCTCATCATCATTTCTAATTCTTTACCCCTTTTTATCGTATGGCACATTCACTTACGACCAGGCTGAAAGCAGCGGTTATCGCGGCTGCGTCCGTCTCCACGCTCGGTCTCGGACTGGCCACAACGGGCATCGCGTCCGCACAGGATTTCGGCGGAGGCGTATTGAGCAATACGAACAGTTCATTTCCATGTTGGATGAATAACTGGATGGGAAACGTCGGATCGATGTTCGGCGGCAATCTCAACTGGATGTTCGGCAACAACTGCTGCAGTTGCAATTGCACGGGCGTCGGCTCGGGATCTGGCGGTAATTCCGGCGGCGGTTCGCAGAATGCAAACGTAAACTCCAACTCGAACACGAGCGTGAACAGCAACATCAATGCGACATCCGGTAACTCGACGACGGTGAATCAGTCGGGCAGCGCCAACGGCGCACAGAACGCCAACGTCGGCTCGACCGCGGGAACGAACGTGAACTCGTTCATCAATGCAGCGTCTGGTAACTCCACGTCCGTCACTCAGAACGGCGGCGGCAACGGCGGGGCGCAGAACGCGGGAGTCACGAGTAACTCAACGACCGGCGTCACGAGCACGATCAACGCAACGTCGGGAAACACGACAAGCGTGAATCAGTACTGAACACAGACTGATCGCCGGAGGGGCAGAGGGGGCTCACGCCTCCTCTTTTAAAACAGTGTCATGGTGAGGACGCCCCGCCCGGATGAACATCCGTTCGGACGGGTCGAACCATGGCACGCGGTGCCGCACGGAGCCTGTCCTGAGCCTGACGAAGGAAGTGACCTCAGTGTGACACCGCTTTCCTTCTATTTTTCTGCAAAAATTGTAGTTATTAAAAACTCACTCTTCCTTCGCGTGCATCTCCGATTGTTTCACGTTCGGTATCAAGAGCGTGAGCAAAAGCGCGATCACAATCATCAGCGCAGTGCAGATCAGGCTGATGCGTGCGCCGTCGACGATGGCCTGGTGCGATACCGAAACAACCGCCTGCACGATCTGCTGCGGCGCCGACTGGAACATCTGCGCCGGGTTGCCGAATTCGAGAGCGGAAACGTTGCCGCCCAGTTTTTGCGCCAGCATCTGTTTCATATCGGCAGGAATGCCCGCATTCGACCGGATGCCGTTGGTGAGCGCATTGCCGACGGTCGACAGGAAAATGGACCCGATGAGCGCGGTGCCGAGCGTCGATCCCAATTGGCGCATCGTCGCGTTGATGCCCGATGCCTCGCCGGTCTGGGACACGTGCACGGCCGAGAGCGTCAGATTGCTTGCCTGCGAGACCATCATTCCCATGCCGAATCCGTAGAGGAACAGCCCCGGCAGCAGCGTCCACATCGTCGCGTTCACAGAGAGCACGTACCAAAGAATCACGAGAGACACGACGTTGACGATGAGTCCCCACTGAATGAGCCGTTTCGGTGAAATTTTGTGCGACAGAAAACCGGAACCGGGCGACGCGATCAGAAGCCCCACCGAGAGCGGCAGCAGCGCCACACCCGTATCGAACGCGTCCAGATCGCGCACCGCCTGCAGAAATACGGGTATCGCAAAGAAGAGACCCGACATGCCGAGCGCGCTCATGGCCGTGGCTGTCGCGCCGGAGAAAAACTGCCTGTTTTTGAAAATCGTAATGGACACCAGCGGATCGCGATCCCGCTTCTCGCGCCGGTCTTCCATCAGCAGAAAGATCCACATGATCAGCAATCCTGCGGCGAGCAAAAACGGAACGGGGGAGAGATAGCCGAGCGGAACCGTCCAGCCAGCGATCGTGAGAGGCTGGGTTGCTTTCCACCAGCCGTAATCCGACGCCTCCACGAGACCGAACACGAAAATGATCATGCCGATAGCCGACACGATAACGCCGGGAATATCGAGCTTGATTTTTCCCGTCGTGTCGCGCGAATCTTTCACCAGAAACGACCCGAGCAGAAGCAATACGACGACGCCGACGTTGATACGAAACCCCCAGCGCCAGCTGAAGTGCGTCGTAAGAAATCCGCCAAACAGCGGTCCGATCGCCGCGGACACGCCCGCGACCGCGCCCCATACACCGAAGGCGATCGCGCGATCCCGTCCCTCGAAGTTACTGACGATGAGCGACGTCGTCGCGGGGATCATCAATGCCGCACCAATGCCCTCGATGATCGATTCCCCGCCGAGCAGTGACCAGAAATTCCAGCTGATGGACGCAACGAAGGATCCCACGGCAAACAGAATCGCGCCGAACATGAATCCCTCCTTGCGACCGTAAATATCGCCGAGCCGTCCTCCTGTAATCGTCAAAGCAGAGAGTACGAGCGTGTAGGCGGAAATCACCCACTGAATGCTGTGCAGATCGGTATGCAGATCATTGATGATCGTCTTGAGCGAAACGTTCAGCAGCGTCGTGTCGATCACGACGATCGCAAGAGCGAGGCTGAGGACGAAGAGCGACGCCCACTTGCGGATGAAAGACCGGTGCGCTGCTGATGAGGAATCGTTCGTCTGAGTCATAAAGAAATGAGTATACCGTAAAACGGCTTACAGAGGACGAAATTCTAGTGATTGTTGCGCAAAATTCAATTCTTAAAACTTCACTGGAATATCGATTTCCTTGGACATCGACGGATCACCAGAGGGATTGTCATTCTGCAGAATGAGCGTTCCCGTCGCCGTCGTCGGCGTCGAAAAGGGGAGCGTCGCTGCAAAGGGGACGAAGCCCGTCGTCATCCAGTTGCCGATGGCCTGCGCCGGCCCTTGTCCCAGCACAACCCCGTGTGCATCTTTGATCGTGATCGGAAACGACGCTTCAAAATACCAATTCCCCACCGCCTCGCCCTGCACGCCGAGCGGACTTACGACGGTGGCACCGGGCAGCGGCGACGTCACATGAATCATGTCCGCGTACGGTTGCGATGACCAGCTCATCGCGCTGCTCACGCTCGTTTGTGAACTACTGGAAGACGAGCTGCTATTTTGCTGGCCGCCGCCGTTTCCGGTGCAGGCCGCAAGCGTGAGGAGCGCGATGGATGCGAACGCGAGTGAGCGTGCGGTCATATGAAGGAAAGAATCGGGCAGGACGCCATCACTGTCAATGGACAGAAGATGATGAAGGATTTGAGATGCTGCTGCAGTTTTGTCCCTGTTTCACGCCTGCGGCAGCACCCAGGCAGCTGTTGCCGTATACCTTGCCGTCGCAGCCGCACCATCCGCCGAGCACGTAGTACATCGGGCACATCAATCCGTTATCCGCGATGCAGGTTTTGCGCGTCGCATCCCACGCCTGCCCAGCCGGGCATGTGCAGCTGTCACCGACGACGGAGCTGACGGAAGATGAAGAGCTGCTTGAAGAGACTGATCCGCCCAACAGCCAAAATCCTTTGACGTTGCTCAGGCCGCCATTTGTCACCACGCGCACGCGATAGACGCCGGGCTTGAGCATGTATGTTGCAATCTTGCAGTAGGGAGGATGCTGCAGACAGGGGATCGTGAACGTCGCGGGCACCGTAAATGTAATATGCGTTCCATCAGTCGAAGACGCATCCAATTTGCTGTTTCCAAAGTATACGATGTCATTCGTATCCGTGAAATTCTTTCCCGTGATCGTCACTTGCGTTCCGGCGGGACCGGAGATCGGATTGAGAGAGGTGATCGACGGACGCTGTCTGGTTTGATTCGGCACGCATGTCCAATGCCCATTGGAACACTGCGGCGTGGTGTTTCGCATGCACAGCAAATTGAGCGCGCCGCAGGGGAGCGACGATGCTGAATTGCTGGAACTGGAACTCGATGACGGCGTCACGCAACTCCACTTTCCGTCACTGCACTGCGGCACCTTGCCGATGATGCAGAGCATTGTGAGCGGTCCGCAGGGAAGATCCTGTGACGAGCTGGAAGAAACCGACGGCTGGCATGTCCAGTGTCCGCTGACGCATTCGGGCGTACTGCCGAGCCGGCACAAAAACATGTTCGGCCCGCACGTGTCGCTCGACACGGATGACGACACGGACAAAGACGAACTCATGGCGGATGCCATCTGCACCATGGCGATAGCGCCGATCATCAGACCGGCAATGACGAGCTTGGACGGGATGTTCATAAGGAGAAGGGGAATGTCGACGTATATGACACGAAATTCAAATGATTCTTACAGCATAGCACAAAACATATGTGATCATGCTCCGCGTGTTATGGTGAGGACGCCCCGCCCGGATGAACATCCGTTCGGACGGGTCGAACCATGAACACGCGGTGTCGCACGCAGCCTGTCCTGAGCCTGACGAAGGATGGCCCCTTCGGGGCACCTCAGTGTGACACAAACATCAAAATCGGTGTATCCTCCAGCTCATGACTCCAACTGACAAACTCCTGCGACAGGCCCTCACGTTCCAGGGAATCTTCTATCTGCTCACCGGACTCTGGGCACTGGTCGCGACACCGCATTTTCTGTCGTTCACCAATCCCGCCGGCGATCTGTTCCAAGCACAGAGCTTCGCCGCGCTCATCATCGTCATCGCGATCTTTTTCCTGGTCGGCGCATGGAGAGCCGATCTGCTGCGCCCGGCGTCGTTTCTCGGATTTGGCATCGCGCTCGCGATCGTCCTCGTCGAACTTTTTCATCTGCCCGCGATCGGGTGGACGCTGCTGTGGTTTGATTTCGCCGTGGAGATTGCGCTCAGCCTCGTCTACATCGTGACGTTCTTCTTCAACCAGAAAGAAGAGTCGCCCGCACCGACGTCGCCGGTCACAGTGGAATCATCATCTCCGGATACAGAGGAAAAGGAAAAGGAAATTCCAACTCCCTAACCCTAACCCTACTCCTAGTCGTCCATCTCATCCTCAATCTCTCCGACGAGTTCCTCCAGCACGTCTTCCAGCGTCACAATGCCGACGATTTTTCCGTTCTGCTGCACGGCTGCGAGGTGGATTTGTTTTCTGCGAAAGACGCCAAGCAGATCGTCGCAACGGATGGTGGACGGCACGAAGACAATCTCACGCAACAGATCGCTCAATGGTTTTTTGTCTTCGTCATCGGCCAACGCCTGCAGCACATCACTGCTCAGAACCATGCCTTTCATGTCATCAGGGGATTCGCCGTAGACGGGATAGCGCGAAAACTGATGGCGGAAAATTTTCTTTGCCGCCTGTTTCATCGTCGCGGTGAGCGGCAGCATGATGACGTCCTCGATCGGCGTCATCACGTCCTTGGCCTTGCGGTCGTTTAAGATGAACGCGCGGTGGATCAATTCTTTTTCATCGTAATCGATGTGACCTGCTCTGCCGCCGATATCCACGAGTGCGCGGATCTGATCCTCGGTGCCGATGTTTCGCTTGCCGCTCTTAAACACGCGCACGAACCGTTCGAGCACCCACACCACGGGCAGAAAGATAAAGGTAAACACCCGAAGCACCGGCGCGATCATGCGGCTGATCAATGGACTATAGTGCGCGCCGATCGCCTTCGGGATGATTTCGCTGAAGATGATCGTCACGACGGTGAGACCCGCGGTGATGAACCCGATGATGTGATCCTCGAACAAATGCGCGGACACGGCGCCGATGAGCACGGGGCCGATGATATTGGTCAGGTTCGTGAGGATTGCGATCACCACGATCGCGCGCGTCAGATCTTTGATGAGAAACTTCAACTGAGTGGATCCCCACAGTTTCTTCTTGCGCATCTCTTCCACTTCCGCGATGGACACGCTCAGGATGGCGGCATCGATCATCGCCCAGAATCCCGAGAGCAGAACGAATCCTATGATCAGCGCAATGAGTTCGGACATTGAAGGCGAGTATAGCAGACGGCTGATCCCGCAAACGAAAAAGGGGAAACCGAACAAGTGGAATCGCTTTTTAGGCAAGCGCATATCGGTCAGGACCAAAGGATGAAAGCGTCAGAAGATATGCATCCGTGCGATGCCCCCATTTCTTTCCCATCTATTTCCATGAATACGACTGAGCAGACATGCGATTCGTATGTCATCGATACGTATAAATCCGTCGAGACCGGTACCTACATCCCCGGCGCAATCACGTACTGCGGGAAAAAGAAACTCGAAGTCCTGCACTGGAAAGACCAGGAATGCGAAAGCCAGGATGAAGCCGACGCATTCGTCCACAGGCATTTCCATGCATTGGACATCGCTGAGGCCGAAATTGCAGCCCAACCCGCCCTATACAGGACGCTTACGTCGCTGCGTACGTAAGTGAGATTTATGCTTGACTATTGTTTGATTAATCAAGTATTATTCAAGCATGATCACTCTTTCACCACGTCTCAGTTTCTTTCTCGCTCTGACCAAGTCGGAATCCACTGCCACGCGCCTATTCGATGCGCGCTTGGGCGGCCTCAGCTTCAATGAATTCATCATGCTGTATCACCTCAGCCAATCGAAGAATGAAAAAATGCGGCGCATCGACCTGGCAGAGCGTGTCGGCCTCACCGCATCCGGCATCACGCGATTGATCGCGCCGATGGAGAAGATCGGTCTCGTGAAGAGGGAAGCGAGCGAGCATGATGCGCGCGTGAGCAACGTCGCGCTCGCGCCGGGCGGCAAGCGCAAGCTTACAGAAGCGATGGAAGACGCCGAGCTCCTCGCCAAAGACCTCACGCAGTCCATACCGCAGAAGAAAATAAGCGACGCAGCGGCATTGCTGGAGCAATTGGGGAAATAGCAAGTGTGCAGATATTAAGTAATCCAAAATTTCAGTTCACTTTTGGCATACTCATTTGCACCAGTGAATCATTATCAATTGCACCGTATATCAAGCTCTTTTTCAGAAATCTAGGTTGCCATATTCTTTTGAATGCATTTTTACTGATCGCACTGTTGAGCACAGTATGATAGCCATCCAATTGTTGACCAACATATGCGATATTCGAAGCAGCGCTATCGAATGTTAAATCATCAATCGTTGAAAAGCTTGTCTCGTACTGTTTGGTACATGGATCGATATTATTGATGGGTAATGTCGTACTATCCAATTCCGGTTCAATTGATAAATGGTATTGTGCAGACAATATGGAAGATATCGTTGGCAATGGTCCTATTGGAACCGCATTAAATACAAAATACCAACCTTTATTTACTACAAAGCAGGAATACACATCTGTTACTCGGTACATACTCTCATCTTGATATGGCTTGCCATTCGCATTCCATTCCAACGACACAATTTTCCCATCCGATTTTCTTTTTGCAAGTTGCGCGAAAACGTCATTCTGAGGAACAAAGATAAAATTACTAAAGTATGAAAAATAATCCGAAACATCCGTCTCGGCATCATCGATAATTACATGACCGTTTGAAGAACGAAGATTATCGGGCATGTATGCCATATCTTTACCGTCATCGCTAAATGCAATATCCATTGCATCAAAGTATTGCTGTTTTGTGGGATTTCCATTTAAAACAAACGGACCTTGCAACATTTTATAATCTATTCCAACCGCATAGTTTGAACCGTTTTGATCAAATGATATTGAAGATGGAATGTCACTATAAGATACTTTTTGTAAGACTATTCTCTTTTGCATTGTATTCGTTGCTACATCATGAATTTCAAAAATTACCTCATTATCATGCGATAAGGCAGTATAAAGGAGATATTTGGAATCGGGGCTAAAGCTCATAGAAAAAACCTTTAAAAACGTTTCACTGACTGTTGCATTATATCCGTCTAATCTGATCGTATCCGCATTCCCATCCGCATTTAGGTCGGCTTGGTTCGCAATATACGCGTAGTGCTTCAGGTCATTACTGATGATTGGCATTCTTGCTGTCCCATATAAGTCATATCCATCTTTTGATACAACATTTCCACCTGTTCCGTAAAATGTAACCTCACCTTTGCTGACATGAATAACTGCAACTTTTGAATAGTCATTTGAATACTGAACTTCCCAGCAATCTACTATGGGAAATTCCGAATTGCATTTTGGAGAATTAGCGATGAATGAAGCGGTGAATAAAACTTTTTCTGTTTCTCCCTGCACTTTTCTAACTATACCAATTTTTGGATTACTGTCGGCCTTCATTACCACAGAAGATTGAGAGGAAGAATTTTGATCAGGTAGATTGGAATTGTGATATTGCGTGATCAAGAAACGATCTCTCAAAGAATGATAAAATCCACCCTCAAAAAAATATGAATATGTGGATTGATATTTATTGCTGATAGCAGAATAAATATTCCAATAATTTTTGGAGAGATAGGTTGAAGAAAATTGATAAACTCCAAATCCCACTATGATAAATATCAATAGTGCTGTAGTTATCGCCCAAATGTTTTTTAAAGGAATTAAGCGCATAAATAATACCAATAGTCTGCATGACATATGCTACGAAGACAAGAATGGTTTGCACATGTCGATTTTATTGAGATGAAGGTCAATATGCTCACATAGAAAAATTAGCCTATTCTGTGTACGCTATTTGCGGATCTTTCCTCCAAAGGGCCAGTAGCTCAGTTGGTTAGAGCTCAGGACTTATAAACCTGCGGTCGATGGTTCAAATCCATCCTGGCCCACCATTCTGTTTTTAAGAAGAAAGCCAATTTACGTTCATAGAAACACGAGTATCACAAAATATTGCTTTTCTGTAAAAAAAGCATTGAATACTCGTAACCTCTATGCGACCGAGCGAGCATGTGAATGGAAACGGCAGTATCACCATACCCGCATCACGTGCCGAACGTTCGGAATCCGTCAGCGCACAAATAAGACAATTGGCGGGTGAGTTCAAGGTGAGGATGAATCATGATTCTCTGACTCCTGAATTTGTCGGTGAAGTGATTGCAGATTATCAAAACAGAGGTGTGCTTCATGATGCTTTTTCAATAGAGGCAATCCAGGCACTGAGCGAAATCGAAGGAATGCAAATGGATATCAGGGAAGCCGTAACACGACATGTGTCCGCTTTGCAGACAGTCGAAGATGTAATTGGCCAGGCACTCACACGCACGAGGGCAATCGATAGAGAGAAGTTTGAATATCGAAAACAATACTGTGATCCGAGAAAAAATTATCTGCTTCCTCAACGGGTCAAATCCGGAATTGTGGAAGTATATGATCTGCTGGCATCCACACCGGGAGCCCGGGAAAAATTTTTACTGGACTATCACTTTACGGAAGAAGAGATAATGGAGTGGAAGCAAAAAAAGGAAAGACGCTCAAATGGAGAAGGGGATAACGCGAGTCAAAAAACCGCACAACGCTCGATAGCAATGCCACCCGCTGTTCAAGCAAAAGCGGAGCAGAGAAATCCCATCGAACAAGCAATCTATGATGCGTTGCAGAACGTTGCCATTGACCATGCGTTATTCTGGAGACGTCGGAAAATGAATAATCTGATCAATGCCAAGCTCCCGAAATTCGTCAAAATAGGCGTGGTTCAGATTTTCGACGCCGTTGCCGGAACTCTCGGCTCACAGGAGTATTTGTTGGAACATTTCAAATTCAGACGTGAAGAGATCGAGATGTGGCGTCAGCTGTCGGAGCAATCTTCAGCAACACCCGTATCAGAAAAACAAATGAATACTGCGACACCATCGGAGACCGCACTCACTCTTCCACACGCCCAAGAGACATCGGTTGCAGCCGATGAAAAACCACGCCCGACAAATGTCTGCAAGCAGGCAATTTATGATGCACTGCAAACAATCGATATTCAGAATAAGCAGCGTTTCTGGAGACGCAGATATGGCGTCAGCTTTCCCAATGCCCGGCTGCATGACGATATCAAAATAGGAATGGTTCAGCTCTTCGATGCCATCGAACAGACCCCCGGCGCACAAGAATATCTGCTGACAGTGTACAAATTCACACGAGAGGAGATTGAACTTTGGCGCGGGTTGGCAGAAGAACCGTTGGCTGCGGCATCGTCAGAGCAGCTCGAAACCGTCGACGCACCAATAGACATTGCAGCGACGCAAGAAACGGATGAAGAGAACCCCGCATTCACTCAACCACAATCGCCGGTTACTATCGATGCAGCGAATGGCAATGTAGAGCCGGCGGAAGAGGCGCATGGTTCGGACAGCGACACGACGGCGATCATGGATATGCAGACGCCTGTCGATCCATCGTCGGAAGCGCCCGCGAGTGAACCCGAAAAATCACCGGGGAATGAAGGCAAGCCAGTCAGGACCCCCTACATCACGCGGCAACGTCTTCCATCTTTCATCTCCGCATCATCACCCGCACGAAGACCAAGCATCAAATCTCGCGACATACTGAACAAGGACGTATTGCAGCGTGTCCACATGGTCGTCGAAGGGGACGAGCAGATGGAAGAGGCATGGCATCTCACGCAGCTGTACGCCAGGGGAAATATGGTAATGCTCTATCGTGGCGAGCGCGGAACGGGCAAGGAACTGTTTCCCCGCGCGGTGCATCAACTCACAAAAAATGGAAATAAGTTTCTGGCCGTTAACTGCGCCGGCTTCAATGATGGTGTCGTGGAGAGCGAGCTCTTTGGCCACGAAAAGGGCGCATATACCGATGCGAGAGTGGAGCGCGACGGAGCATTCGGCCATGTGGCGGACGGAGGCACGCTGCTGCTCGACGAAGTCGGGGACATGCCGCTCAATCAACAGGCAAAGCTCCTGCGCGTTCTGCAGAACCGACAATTCAATCGCGTCGGCAGCAACAAAATGATCGATATCTCTCCGCAGACCAAAATCATTGCGGCGACAAATCGCGATCTGGAACAATTGGTCGAGGATGGAAAGTTCCGCAGCGACCTCTACGACCGCCTGCGCGGCTGTCAGATTTTCATCCCGCCGCTTAGGGAAAGAGACGAATCTCATCGCCAAGCACTGGTGAAGCATTTTCTGAACACGATGCATAAAGCAGACTGCATCTTTAAGCTGAGCGACGATGCACTGCAGTATATGTTGCAACACGACTACCCGGGAAACGTCCGCGAGCTCAAGGACCACATCGAGCGTTCGTGCCTCATTGCACAATCAGATGTTTCCTTGAATGAACAATCGGTCACGCTCTCACTGGAACATGTCCGCATGGCGGAGGACATGTCGTCCGTGCAGATGCTGCGGCACGTTGCGCTCGGCAATAGAGAAGACTGGGCATCTTACTTTAATGGCGCATTGCAGATCTCCGAATCCTGTGATCCGTCAGACCCTGATCCCACCATCAACTTCACCGTGCGTTTGAGAGGAGTGGATCAAAATATCAAAGGAATTATGGAAGCAATGATGGTAAAAGTTTGCAGCGGTTTATTGGGTATTTGTGGAAACAATCAATCAGTGACAGCGGAAATTCTCGGCATCACCCGAGGAAGCTTGCGCAACAAACTAAGGATGAAGGATGTGTTTGAGGAAGAAGATCGGAAGGGGAAGTGAGATAAGCGGTTTTAATACATCCAAATTCACAACTATCTAGAATTAATAATATATGTTATAATTATATTGTGTTCAAGCGCACAGATTTGGCTGGGCTAACAAGTTACGATTCATTTTTTAACTATGATGACAGACAGTTCGAATATGCTTGCAAATACCTATTGGAGGAAACCGCACAAGCGAAGTCCGTTTTTGTTACAAGCAAAGGTCCTAAGGGCGGGGATGGAGGTATTGATTTAAAAATACATCTAAAAGATGGACCCATTATCTATGGGCAATGCAAACTTTGGAGGTCTCGCTACAGAGGACTTATTGCTACTATCAATCAATTGTCGGGTTGTTTGCGTCGCGACAAGATTGACAGAGGCATACTTATGATCACCGTCCCAGCAACCGACTACGAGAAAAGAGAAGCAGCCAAATGCGACATCGAGATTATTGATGCTCCCGCATTAGACGCACTGATCGCACAATTACGAACTAGTAATCAGCCCGTTCTTTCCAAAGTATCCGCCGTTCAAAAGGTTTGCATAATTTTAAAATTCATTTTAATAGTCATTACATTTTTGCTCATCTGCATTGTTGCAGCACCATTGCTCTTGTTAATGCTACTACTTGCAGCCCTGGCATTTTCAGGAAACATATCCTCGGGTGGAGGCTCTAAATATTATCGTAGGAATAGGCGACATAAGCGAAGGAGTTACAGAAAATATAGAGGAAAACGAACAACAAACGGATGGGGAGTGGCTTGATGATAAGCATCAAATATATTTCCACACACCTTTGACGATATTTTGTAGAACCGATGCGTAGGGTTGCGGCATACCCCCACACGGACCCATGAGATTCTCACTCGCAGCCGTCACGGCCACGTCGTTCCTCGTTGTAGCTCTCCCGATTGTCTCCCCGCTGGCAGAAGCCGCACCACCCACCCGGCCACTCGCTCCGCACGCGCACATGCTGGCACCCGTCACCGGGAATGATGATGCCCTGGACGACATCGACCTCCGCGAGGTGGATGATCGTGATGTGGAGGATGATACCACTGGTGATGTGCGGTTGAGGGAGGAGAGGGATGTGCGGGAGGATGGGGTTGGGGAGGGGGAGAGGAGAGGTGGGGTGGTAGGGAAGTAAGATAAAATCGGTTATTCTCTTAACAATTGCCATTATAAAAAGATGTGGCATTATTTATTTATATTTGTAAATTAATATTATCATTTATTCCGACAATTCATGCGTGTTTTGTTAGACACAAACGTCATTATTCAATCCGAGGATGACGTCGAGCTCTCGGAGCATGTGCAGGAACTCCATCAGCTCGCGCAGAAGCATGGCATTCAGCTGTGTGTCCATCAACAAAACAGGGCTGACTTAATGAATGATCGAGATGAACGGAGACGACGAATCACAATTGGCAAGCTGGGTAAATACCCACAGTTAGAATTTAATCAGCAGCCCACCCCAGAATTTTTTGCAGAGATTGGAGCAGTGTCCACGCCCGGCACCAACGACTTCATCGATGATTGTCTATTGTTCGCATTAAAAAGCCACGCCACCAGCTACTTAATTTCTGAAGACAATGGCATCCATGCGAAGGCGCGAAGGATCGCCGGAATGGAAGATCGCGTGTTTTTCATAGAGGAATTCATTGAAATGGTAAGGGAGCAGTTTGAACAGGTTACGCCAATGCTGCCCACGATTGAAGAGGTTGAGATTAATACACTGAACGTCGATGATCCTATTTTTGATTCTCTCAAGGAAGATTATGACGGATTCACAGATTGGTTTCATAGAAAGGCTGAAGAGGGCAGAAGGGCTTGGGTTATGAGACAGGGAACTGCATTAGCCGCAGTTTGCATCTTCGATCCTAGAAACAGGGACTGCGATGATGGCATGAAGCTATGCACCTTTAAAGCTTCTGATTTACTAAAAGGTCTGAGAGCGGGTGAGCATCTGCTCAAGCAGGCATTTTTTTTCGCCACCGAGCACGGCATTACCATGATGCGTGTCGAAGTATTCTCCGATAAAGAATACCTGATAGGCTGGTTTGAAGATTTTGGCTTCTATCAAATTGCATCGAAGATGAAGAATGGCCGTACTGAATTGGTCTTCCAAAAAGACATGACGCCCATTACCACAAATGACGGAGCGCCACTGGCCTTAGCAAGAAAACATTTCCCCTTCCTTCCGGAACCACCATTTGTACGTGCATTTGTCATCCCGATACAGCCCGAATTCAGCAGTATGTTATTTCCGGAGCTCGCAGTACAAGGATCATTGTGGCTTTCGCCATGCGGTCATGCCATTACGAAAGTATACGTGTGTAATGCGAATACCACGGCTATCCGAAATGGCGACTTGCTGCTGTTCTACGAAAGTCAGACGAGGAGGGCGATCTTCGCTCGTGGAGTCGTGGATGATGTATTAAGAAGTTCGGATTCAGAGGAAATACTGACATTCATTGCAAAGCGATCCGTCTATACACAAGAGCACATACAGGAAAAGGCGTCTCGCGGCGGCGTGCTGGCCATCAAGTTTTATCAATCTTGTCTTCCAATCACCGACATCGCGTATCAATCTCTGGAAAGTATGCAAATCTTGAATGGCCCACCGCAGTCAATAGTTCAATTGAGCGACATGGAATACAGTAAGCTTCGACAACTACTATGATCTTCCTCCCGATTAAACCAAAGTACGCACTCCAAATTCACCAACTGAACAAGCTCGTCGAATTCCGCAAGGTAGGATTCAAACGAAACAGTGACATTTGCATTGTTTATGCGAGCAGTCCCGTGAAGAAAATAATTGGCTATTTTGTGATTGAGGAAGTCGCAATGGGTACACCGAACACCATCTGGCGAAAATACGGGCGGCATGGTTGCATTAGCAGGGCGGAGTTTTACGAATACTTCGGTTCTTCAGAAAAAGCATTCGCAATAAAAATTAAAAGTTATCATGCGCTCGATCAAGAAGTCGATCCTCAAGAGCGCATTCGTAATTTTCACATACCACAATCCTTCCGCTATTTGTCCGATTCTGAGCAGAGACATTTAATGCCAGAACTTGCACTCGCCTAAATAGCTCCAACGAATGCCTTCTGCATGAGAGCATTAAATTGATTATCAATTTCTAGTGATTGTGAAAACATCTTTTCCTTTATTTCCTCCACTTGAAGAACAATTTTTTGGAATTCATTTTGCAAATTTACAGGAGGAACTATCAAATCCAAATCTCTAAGAATGCGAAGGTTTATGTTTTTTTGTGCAACTTGTGGTGCATTTTTTTCGATTATCTCTTTTAGAAAAGAAAGCCAATAAAGAACAAAAAGGTTGTTGGTTTTTTCTGGATCGGGAACAAAACCTACAACGCTGTCTGGAAAGCATGCATCAAAAGTAAGAATTCCTGCATCCGCAATGTTTGCAGCAATCGTAATGCACAGGGTGCCTGTAGGCCATTTTTTGCTTTGCTTCAGGCCAAAATCAGAATAGGTACTTTTGTAATTTCTTATAAGAATGTTTGATTGGGCGACATCCCCCGTTTGAATTAATGGATGGCTACCCCCAAGGAGCTCAGGTGCATTACGCGGTCTATGTTTAGATTTGCCTCTGTCCAATGTCCCAAGCTTTCCAAATTTTTCTTTTGGCCAATTTTTAGGATTCGTCACCGGATCACCAAACATCTCCATAAACACCGCCTGCACGTACCCATCCAGCAGCTTCATTGACTCCCTACGCTTGCGGCGCAGCGCATCGGCTTGGTTGAGGTAGGAGACAATGCGCTTTTGGTCTTCGAGTGGAATCACTGGAATTCGCAAACTCATCAAAGTTTTTTTGTCGATGTGGGGAATTGTTGCGCCTGTAGCTCTGTCACGTAGATACTTTGATTTACTCTGTAGAAATCTGCCAAAAAAGCCCACATCAAAGTAGTGGGTGTCGATTTCTAGTCGCGCCAAAGTGCTGCCAATGACTCCTGATAAGCCGTAGCCGACCGTTCCCGCGTTAGCTCCATCCCATGCAATGATCACATGCTTAGGATGAACCTCCACTCCGCGTGAAGCCGTATACTTTATGCCATTATCATTCCTCAAATCGCCAATCTGGATGTACCTCACAAATCCATCTGCCGGATTGTGTTGGTAACTTTCGACTTTTTTGCCCTTCCGAATTTTCACTATGCCTGCGAGAGCGGCAGAATCAGTCATGATACGATTTGAGTGAATTGATTCCTGCCATTATTTCACTCTCCAACTTCTCAATCTTCCCCAAAATCACCTTTGGCTCCTCATACTGCACCGCCTCGTACGTCACCTCCTTGTAGCGGTTCACACTGAGGTCATATTCGTTGTCTTCGATCTCTTTGCGCGGCACGAGGAAGCATTTACCGCTGCGGTCGCTCTTGGTTTCCCCGCGCTTCTTCCACTGAGCCACGATGTCGGGGATGTCATTCTGAGCGATGCGCTCTCGCTTGTCGTCCAGGCTGAAGCCATCTGCTTCCATGTCGTAAAACCAGACGTTCTCCGTCTCGCCGCCCTTCACGAAGACGAGGACAGCGGTACTAACTCCGGCGTACGGCCTGAAGACGCCGCTCGGCATCGAGATGACTCCTTGCAGCTCGCACTGCTCGATGAGCATCTTGCGGGCCAGCTTGTGCGCATTGCTGGAGCCAAAGAGCACACCATCGGGCACGATCATCGACGCACGACCGCCAACGCGCAGGGCATTGATGATCCGGTTGATGAACAGCAGTTCCGTCTTCGTCGTCGGAAGCATGAGCGATTCATTGATGTCACCCTTGTCGATGCTACCCTTGAACGGCGGGTTGGCCATGATCACGTCGTACACGCCTTCCTCCACGTAGTTTTTGGAGAGCGTATCGCGCTGTTCAATGTTCGGGTGGCTGATCCCGTGCATCATGAGGTTCATGAGGCCGATGCGTACCATCGCCTCGTCCGCGTCGAATCCGTAAAAGGTCTTCTCCTTCAGATGCTGCCATTGCCGCTCGTCGGTGAGCAGATCACCCACCAAACCACGCGGGAGGCCGTTTGCGTCCGTCACGCGGTGCTTCTCGCTCGTGTGCTGAGTGAGGATGTGCTGATACGCGCCGAGCAGGAAGCCGCCCGTACCGCAGGCGGGATCGCAGATCGTATCGCCAAGCTGCGGATTCACCAGCTCACACATCATCTGAATGACGTGGCGCGGCGTGCGGAACTGGCCCAGCTTGCCCGCGCTCGTGATCTCGGACAGCAAATGTTCGTACAGGTCGCCTTGGGTGTCCTGAAATTCCTGCCCCTCTCTTTGCTCTCGGGAGATTTCTTCGTAGATTTCGTCGATGATGTTCACGGCCTCGACGAGGAGTGATGGCTTGCTGATGATGAAAACCGCATTGCCCATGTGCTTTGCATACGGGCTATCGGTGCTGCCGAGGCTCTTGAGGAAGGGAAACACCTTCTTCTGCACGTGGTCGAGCATCGCGCCGCCTTCCATCTGCTTGAAGTGGCTCCAGCGCAGGTCGTCCTGTCCGGCAAAAAACGATTGGTAGTTTTCGCCCGTGAACTCCGCATCCTGCTTCTTCGTGAGGTCGAGTTCGTCGAGCCGCTTCATGAATAGCAGGTACGAAATCTGCTCAATCGCCGTGAGCGGGTTAGCGATGCCGCCGCTCCAGAAATTAGTCCAGAGGCGATCGACAGCGGAGCGGAGTGTGCTATTGAGCATGAGCGAGCAGTGCGTGAGTAAAATCGAGGATTTCCGCGCGCTCCTTTGGCTTGAACAAGCCAAGGAAGCCCTTCTCGTGGAAGCGCGTGAACGGCTCGCGGGTGAGGTCTTTCTTGTCGAGCCTGCCGTTTTCGATAATGAATGTCTCAAGCGTACGCAAAAACTGAATCTGCTTCGCGGTCAGCGTGTTGTGATGGACGATGAACTCCGCGAATGCTTCCGACACCTTGTCAGGGAAGGTCTTGAGTTCCCCGATCCCCATAATGTACCTGATCAAATCGAGAAATTGAACCCTTCTCGCGTTGTACGCCTTCTGCAAGTTCTGCTCGTTGGGATACGGATCGTACTGCTCCAGCGTGTCGGCAAGCTGCTCCAACTCGTCCTTCGACAGGCTCGCGCCCTTCTTCACTTTCTTGAGGATGGGATTCTCGTCTTCCAGCTTCTTGATGAGCGCTTCCACTTTCTCGCGGTACTTCTGCACGGAGACGCGCTCATTGGCAGGGCCGAACTCGATCATCTGCTTTTCAGCGGTGAGGTCGCGCAGGTTCAACTTCTCTTGGTCGATCTTGAACCCTTCCTCGCGGAACCGCATGAGCGGCGCGAGGCTGTGCACGATCTCTTGCAACTGCGCTTCATCGGCCTTGGGCACAAAGCCCTCATTCAGCACTGCCTCGATCAGCTCTTTGTGCTTAGCGACGGTGTTCACGGAAAGCGGCAGATCGGAAATTTTCTCGATGATGACCTGCTCCAGCGTCTCGATCTTCTTGGCGTCCGCATTGAGACGGGCGATAGAGAGCTGCAAGACGTTGATTTCGAGGCTCATGGCCTTGAAGTCCTCGTTGCTGCGCGTGCGCATGAGCGGGGCGATCTCCTTTTGCAAATAGAGCTGCTTCTCGTCATTGAGGTTCTTCCAGAACGCATCGTCCAGCCGTTCGATCTTCGATTTCGCGTCGAGCACCACCACGTTGTTATGCGGCAGCTTCTTGATGTCCTCGCGCATGGACGCGATCGTCTCCTCCGCGATCTTCTCCTCCTGCGCCTTCACCGCCGCCGCGTATTTCTGAAGACGTGTCTCGAAGAGGCGTACGGGCAGGGGCTTCGTGGGGCGTTCCTCTTTGCCCTTCGGATTCATCTGGAAATACTCGAAGTTGCCCCAGCAGTCGATAATGAGGAAGTGGTCTTTCTTCGTGCACCACGGCTTCATGGCTTTTGGCTCCAGTAGGCGTGTCCCGCGTCCGATCATCTGCCAGAATTTCGTGTATGAGAACACTGGCTTGGCGAAGACGAGGTTCACGATCTCGCGCACGTCGATGCCGGTATCGAGCATGTCCACGCTGATAGCGATGCGCGGCATGTCGTTATTCTTGAACTGATCGAGCAGACCGCCCTTGCCGTGGACGCGGCTATCTTCGGACACGAGCACCTTGGCGATCTTGCCCTTCTGCTCCGGGTAGAGATTGTCGAACATTTCCTGCAACCGCCATGCGTGCTCTTTGGTCATGGCGAAGAAGATCGTCTTGCCCGGCAGCACGCCACTGTCATCCTTGATGCACTCTTCCATGAATTCCTCAACGATGAGCGCGTTCGTGCCCTTGTTCGTCACCTTCTTCTCCAAATCCGTGCCCTCGTAGTTGATGTCCTCCAGCTCCTTACCCTCGGCCAGCAGCTTTTTCTGGTCTTCCAGCGACAGTTTGTCGTGATGGATGCCCTCGGCTTGGAACTTCGTTTGCAATGACATGACCTCAAAGTCACAGAGATATGGTGGTTTATTGTTCACGGCTTCCTCATAGGTGTAAGCATAGGTAGGTTCTCCATCGTCACACGAGAACAGATCAAATGTATTGTGGTCGATGGCATCTGTAGGTGTAGCAGTGAGACCAAGCTGAAGAGAATCGAAGTAATCAAAAATATTCCGGTAGGCGTTATAGATTGAACGATGGCTCTCATCAGCCACGATGAGGTCAAAGAAATGCGGGGAGAGTGGGCAATCCACCTGCTCGATAATATTGAGCAACATCGGATAGGTCATAGTATAAACTCGGCGATCGGTAGTAATTTCTTGCTCTCCCTGTTTCGGCCAGAGTGGTGCATTTGGCAAAAATTCACGAAATGCTTCTATCGCCTGATCGCGGAGTGCTATGCGATCGACTAGGAAGAGAACTCGTTGTACGCGATTACTGCGCATGAGGACATCGAGTAGAGACACACATGTGCGTGTCTTACCCGTCCCTGTCGCCATAACGAGAAGAAACTTACGTCGTCCTTTGTCGACACCTTCAAGCACTGAACGGATTGCCTGAATTTGGTAAGGACGATTGGAGATGTCGCGATTGATCAGTTCCTGTGACATTGGCTTAGTGCTCTCACGCAGGTACAGCATCCTTTCTAAATCTTTACGTGTTGGGAAGCCATAGACCTTGCGAGGTGCATATCGCTCTGTATCCCAGAAAAAAATATCATGGCCATTTGTATAAAAGACAAAAGGCATTTCACGACCCGTATTTTTGACAATGTTTTCCGCATATTGCTTCGCTTGTTCCTGCCCAACGCGCGCATCACGAGATGTTTTCTTTGCTTCCACGACTGCCAGTGGATAACCATCTTCGCCTAGCAGCGCATAATCAGAAAATTGATGCCCTTGGAATTCATGCATTGGTACTTCAATCCCTTCTGGTAAGCCAACCCAGATATCCATCTCAGTCAGGACCTTTGTTGGATCATTGATATCCCATCCAGCTTTTAGCAAGCGCTTGTCAATTATCTCACGACGAGTCTTTGCTTCGGATTCGTTCATCAGAGAAGGGAATTACTGATATTTTAGCGCGCGAATCAGCAAATCGTAATGCCTTTTTGCTATTAAGAAAAGCCAGAGTCTTTGCACGAATGCCTACTATGGAATGCTCTTTTTCTTTATTATAAATTACTATTTAATCTAATCGATGCCTAAAACCGACATCAAGGTGAGTGAACTGGTTGAAAAGGTACAGCGGGGAGAACTGCGTCTTCCGGAAATGCAGCGGCGCTATGTATGGTCTGCGACGATGGTTCGTGATCTTCTTGACTCTCTCTATCGCGGATACCCGTCCGGAACCATTCTTGTATGGGAAACAGATGAAGACATAGAGACTCGCGATTTGGCCGTGGCCCCCACGCGCACGCCAACGACGACAGGGAAGCTGCTGCTATTGGATGGTCAGCAACGCACCACATCGCTGACATCGATTCTATCGGGAGAACCGGTATGGGTTCGCAACAGACGTAAGCCCATTGAGATTCTCTTCAATCTTGACCATCCGGCCGGGCCACCGGCAGATGCTCAGGAATTCGGTGAGCCGGATTATTCTGAGGATATCGAAGATATGGAAGACGAAGAGAGTGCAGAGCGGGATATTCAAGAAGAGCTTAAGCAAAAAACATTTGTCGTTGCCAATAAAGCACTGAAAAATAATCCAATTTGGGTGTCGGTATCGGATATTTTCAAGATGACGGACAGCCAGATTTTACGGGGGCTTGGCATCAACTCAGATAATCCGAAATGGGACATGTACGCGGAGCGTCTTCAGCAGGTGCGAAAAATAGAAGACTATTCCTACGTCATGCATGTACTTGAGAAAAACATGTCCTACGCGGAAGTGACGGATATTTTCGTCCGCGTGAACTCGCAAGGAATCAAATTGCGTGGATCAGATTTAGCCATTGCGCAGATAACATCGAAATGGAAGGGATTCATGCAGACCATAGAAGACTTTGCTAAGGAGTTTGGCGATGAAGAAAACAGCATACTGGAAGCAGGGTTACCGATTCGCGCATTGGTCGTATTTGCAACACATCAGAGTCGATACAAGACCGTGGGAAAGTTGAGTCTCGACCAGATGAAAAAAGCATGGGTACAGGCCAAGGAAGCGCTGGAGTTTGCGATTAACTTTGCGCACAGCAACGCCGGCATAGACAGTATCGATTATTTATCTGCACCAACGCTGCTGGTTACAATCGGTGTCTATGCGGTACTGAGACAGGGGAAACTGACTGCTGAAGAAACAAAAATGCTCCTTCGTTGGTTGTACATCGCTCATATGCGCGCTCATTATACGGTCGCATCTTCGGAATCCGTTTTGGATAGTGATCTTTCACTTCTCTTCAAAGGCGGTGATTTGCCTGCCCTGCTGGAGCAATTACAGCTGCACGTTCGTAAGTTTGAACTGGATCCGGAGGAGGTGAGAGGGAAGGGGATTCGCAGTCCGATTTTCTCAATGCTCTACATCGTCTTAAAGCATCAAGGAGCAAAAGACTGGCTGTCCGGTTTGGACCTTGACCACCACATCGGAAAGGCACATGCCATTCAGTATCATCACATTTTTCCCAAGGCACTGCTAAAAAAATCCCACTATGAGCCAAAAGAAATCAATCAGATCGCCAACATGGCATTCATTGGCGGCAAAACAAATCGTCATATCATGGATAAAGAACCGATCGTCTATATGGAAAATATGGTTCTACCGAAGCAAGGCGAAGGCGCTTTGCATTCGCAATTGATTCCTAGTGATCGATCGCTTTGGAGATTAGAAAATTATCCGCAGTTCCTCGAATATCGGACAAAAGCAATTGCTACATGTATCAATGAATTTTTGAGGAAATTCAATTAACACCCCTTTGCACCGATCTAATATGACATTGCACAAAACCCGAAGCTTCCGCCCCGGGTTTAGATTCATATGTAGAAAAATGATTAGTCTTTCTTCTCCACCTTCTCTGCCTCGACCACCACCGAGAGGGGAACGCTTTGATCGTTCAGCTTGAGCTGCACGGTGTGCGTGCCGGTCGACTTGATGGGTTCGTCAAGGAGGACGGACTGCTCCGGCAGATCCAGCGAGAGCTGTTCCTTGAGAGCTTCCACGATCGCGCCCTTGTTGATGGCGGCGTAAAGCTTGCCGGTCTTGGTCACCTTGCGGGTGAAGCTGAGCTGCTGGCCCGTTAGCGCCTTGGCGGTCGATGCCTGCGCGGACTTTTCCTTCTCACGCTCTTCTGCTCTGCGGCGGATGAGATCCGCGTAGCGCTTGCGCACGAGCGGTGTTGCAACCAACGCGGCGCGGCGGGGGAGGAGGAAGTTCAGAGCGTAACCGTCTCCGACGACCAGTAAATCATTCTTCTTTCCGATGCCTGCGATGTCTTGGAGGAGTAATACTTCCATTGGTGCTACGTAAGTGAAATGAGCTAAAAGATCCTACGGCAAGTAGGACGATGCGTCAATGGTAGCGGGGGTATGGTGCATCAACTGATGAGACGCTTTTTTCGCCTTTCTCTTGCTAAATGAGGCTTGACACCCAGGGCAAAAAATCGAGCCATCCTTTGCCGGGTTTGAAGACGCGATCTTGCTTGACGTACCAGTCACTTAATGTCAAAAACCTATCTGAGTGCAGCGAAAGATGACCCAGGTCGATACCGAGAATGCTGCTCTTGTGGGCGAAGGTGTAAACGGGGGAGTAGAGGAAGATGGCCGGAACATCCTTGGCAAGGACGGATTTCAGCTTCTGCAGCGCGTTCTGGCGCTCGGTTTCATCGCCGGTGCTGCGGATGGTCTCGAGCAGCGTGTCGGCCTGAAATGATTCGTACTGGGACAGATTGTAGGCATCCAGACGAAGATCGGATTTGTTACCGGTGACCTTCTGCACGCCGCTACTGTGCCAATACGGATAGCTGTCGAGGTTATCGAGCAGGGATTCGCCAAAGAGCAGCGCGTCGTAATCGCGCGCGAGCATCTTGGCCTGGAAGTCGTCGGTCGTGGCGGGAATATCGATCGTTACATTGACGCCCAGCTTCGCCCACTGCTTCTTCACGTCCTCGGCGACGGCTTTGTACGACGGGGGAGAGGGGCTGGTGAGCAACGTGAGCTTAAGCTGCTTGCCCTGATCGTTGATGCGCGTGCCGATGGGATCCCCCGGCTGTCGCAGGCGCAGATAGCCGTCCTGAACCACCAGATTATTGACCGAGATGCGCTGCGATTCCGGAATGGAACCCGCCTTGGACGCCAGGAACAGATCGACAAGGTGCTGTTCATTGAGTGCCTTGGCGTAATCGTCAGCCGTGACCGTGCGATGCACGTAGCACGAATCGAGGATCTTGCCTTTGTCGTCGGTCAATTTAATCAGGTTGTAGCCGACGTGCAGCGCGTTCGCGCCGGTGGTCGGCAGCTGCACGATCCACGATCCCGATTGCGTGGGATTGGCCCTGAGCGGAATGCCGTTGATGCTGTCCTTGCCGCTCAAATCATGCCCCGATCCCGTGACGGACAGCAGGGCGCCGGTATCCAGGAACACGACAGGCGCAATCTTCAGAATGCCGTTCTGGTTGGCATCACGCTGCTCGAGCAAATGCTGCAGATGGAGTTTTTCGGGGAAGTACCAGGACGAATCGACGAGCGCCCCCTGCGCCGCTGCCGGATCGAATTTGTACCGCCAGTCGGAGTTGTCGAGCTCGAGCAGGGGAGTGTCGACGATGGCGGATTCGCCCGCGGTTTCCGCGATTTCCTGCTTGTTGGTCCCCAGCTGCAGACCCAGTCGCAGTTTCTGATCCTTCACAACAGTGCGATCGAGGTTGAAGAAGAGCGCCGTGTACTGCGGCAATGTGTAATTGCTCGCAGAGAACTGATTCGGAACGGCCGGCGTGCCGTTGGCCGTGTGCGGCACGAGGCGGATGCCGTCGAGATTGTGGAGATCCGACAGCAGCGTCTGGTAGCTCGGGAAAATGCGGAAGACCAGGCGATCGATGCGTTCGACCGGCGGAATCGTACGATCGAACCGCTCGAGCGTCACTTCGGTACTCAGCTCCGTCTGCGAGATGCTTTTGATCTTGTAGGGACCCGCGCCGACGGGATGGAACCCGAAGTCGAGCGTCTGATCGATCATCTTGACGGGCACGCCCTCGAAAGATTTTTTCGGCAGCAGCCCGAGTGTTAAGTTGCTCGGGAAAAAACTGTAGGGCTCGTCGAGGACGAACTGCACCGTGCGGTCGTTGACTTTTTTGATGGTGACGCCGCGGAAGTTTTGCGCCAGCAGGGTGTTTGGGAAATCCGGGTCCTGAATCGTCTGGAACGTGAACAGCACGTCGTCCGCCGTGACCGGATGCGGATCCTTGGTTGTGGAATCCTGCCAATAGATGTTTTTCTTGAGGGTGACCGTATAGGTCTTGCCGTCCTTGGACACATCGTACGTCGCCAGGTCATCGACGATCTTCTTGCTCTGCGGATCGTACTTGAGAAGCCCCGCGAAGATGAGCGAAACGATGTCGCGGTTCACGTCGTTTTGGACGGTGAACCAGGGATTCAGCGGCTGCAAGGTGCCGACGGACCCCTCGATGTAGGTGCCGCCGCTGGCCGGAATCAAGACGGTGTTATCGATGTAAAACCGATAGACAAGCATGCTGAAACTGCCCACGAAAAGCAGGATCAGTCCGATCACGACCCAGCGTTCCCATCGCACATACGAGCGCAGCAAACCCTGAAAGGTGGAGCGAAACAATCGGGGCATTGAATCAGCGGATGAACCAACCGGCGATGGTCAGCACGAAGAAAATGATTCCGAGGATGGCGGAACCCTGATAGAGCACGCGCTCCGCGCCTCTGCGCTGCACGTACGTAACTCCCGTGCCGCCGAGCGCGGACGACAGGCCGCTAGAGCGATGCTGCAGCAGAATGCTGAAGATGATGAGAATGGCGAGAACCGCCTGAATCGTAGTAATCAAACTCATGCAGACAGTGTAGAGGTTTACGCCCGCCGATCAAGGGTGATTTGGGCTTTGGAAAGGCGCAAAATGGGAAAATTGAAAAATGAAAATGGAAAATTAATTTTCTGTATACTTTCGTCACATCAGGGCGCCTAGCTCAGTTGGTTAGAGCATCTCGTTTACACCGAGAGGGTCAGGGGTTCGAATCCTCTGGCGCCCACCACCCCGTCACCCTAACCCTCTCCCGCAAGGGGGAGAGGGAATATTTCCGTGTCATGCACCGTTTTTTTGCGTTCTCAAAAACTATTTCATTACGTAAAAATGTACCGTGGCACGCGCTGATGGTGTACCCGCCCGAACGTACCGTTCGGTACGGGCAGGCCGAGGCGTCAAAAAAATGTGCCACCCACATGAAGTACAGGATGACACATGCTGATCGCTAACCGCTAATCGCTCTTCGCAATTTTACTGTCCCGTCGCAGTACTGCCGAGCGACTGGAAGATGCTCTGCATGAGGCCGACGATCGTCGAGAAGTTCAGATCGAACGGAATGTCGAGGAGCTTACTGATCCACGCCACCGCGAAGAACGCGACGAAGGTGACGATGAGACCGATGATCGCGTAGCGGATCGTATGCACCGCCTTGCGGATTTTTTCTTCATTACCGGCGGAGAGAATGAAACTGATGCCGCCGATGATGATGTAAACGAGACAGAGAATCGACGCGACGATGAGCGCCAGCGCGATGAAGGTTGCGACGATATCAATGACGCTGCCCGTCGCGAGAAGGTTCTGCAGCATGGAAGGGTGGGGGAGGAGGGGTTAATGAGACGGAGGTTCCAGGATTTTAAGATTGATGCGCTGCTGTGCGTTGCCTCCGAGAATACGAAGCAGCGTGCGAAGGGCTTTGACGGTCTGACCGCCTTTGCCGATCAATTTGCCCATGTCAGCGTCGCCGACCTGGACAGTAAGAAGAACGCCGAGCTCGTCGATCTTGGAATCGATGACGAGAGCGTCTTTGTCTTCAACGATGGATTCGAGAACGTACCGCAGAAAATCCAAACCGGGTACATCCGACGATGTTTGTGGAGAACTCATACCGGGTGATCCTACTCCCTCCATTATGCGTTGTCACCAGCTGGTGCTGCCTCCTCTGCGGGAGCGGCTTCCGCCTTCGCTGAAGCTTCGGCGGACAGGTCGGCTACCGGAGCGGCGGCCGCGGCGGCAGGAGCAGCGGATTCCTCGGGCGGAGCCTTCTTGGAACGCTGCTTGGTGTAACGCTGAATGAACTTTTCCATATCCTTCACGCCGTTTTTCTTCAGAAGGCGGGCGACCGTGTCGCTCGGGATCGCACCCTTGGACACCCAATAGGTGACGCGCTCCTGATTCACCTGCCACACCGGATCTTTGCGGGCGGGGAGGTAGTGACCGAGGATCTCGAGGAACTTGCCCTTCACCGGACGCGCCTTGTCGGCCGCGACGATACGATACGTCGCGAGGTTCTTTCGGCCGGTGCGCTGCAGTCTGATGACGAGCATGTGGGCGCTCAGTGTAGGGAGAGGGCTCGATTCATGCAAGTCTTTGTCAGTCCCGCGCGATCCGGATATCTGAAATATGCGCAAAACCGCATTCGGATGCGATGTATGCTTTTAAATCGGGAATCAGAGCCCGGCATTCCTGGAGCGCGACCGAGTGGGAGCAGGTGAGAAACACGACGCCGTCCTGCACTTTTTTCACGTGCACGCATGCAGACAGATCAACCAGGCGATGCGCGATCCATTTCTCCAGGCGATGCACGACCAAAGCCCCCTCGGCATGCTGTTGCAGCCCCCGCTTGTGGAGCACTTTGGGGAGAACCGAGAAGACGCGATCCATGAACGGGCGGGGAAGACACCTCATTGTCGTTGACGGATGAGACGAACGCAATTGACACATCAACGCAAACAATGATCGCCGTCCTGTCCACGGCTTTCATTTGCATTGCAGAGCGGACTCAGCAGACTGTGATGGTTCATTTTCCCTCTCCTTTCTATGTTGTTTCACTCACGCACATCCCGCTTCGTCGCGAGCGCCTTCGCGGCCGGGATTCTGCTCGGAGTCGTGGGAACGACGATGGCAGCGTCCGTTCGCGGCTCCTCGGTTTTTCCGGATATCCCCAGTGGATCGTACTTCGACTCCGCCGTCGGGCAGATGTATTCCATGGGTATCATCAAGGGATACCAGAACGGCAATTTCGGTCCCAATGATCCCGTGACGCGCGCCGACGTCGCCGTCATGCTGCAGCGCTTCTATAATGAAGAGCACGGCATTTCGAATGACTCGTCATCCAGCACGACGACCCGTTCGAGCTCCAGCCGGTCGAGTGCCGCCTCGAGCACGAGTTCCAGTTCCTCGAAAGTGCTCTACGGCACGGTCCGTTTCACGACCAATAATTTCGTGGTCGGCTATGCGACCGGCACGGCAAAGATCTCGGTCGTCCGCATCGGCGGCGCGACGGGTCAGTTGAACGTCGATTACGCGACGGGCAGCGGATCGGCGGTCGCCGGCACGGACTATGATCCGACCAGCGGCACGTTGAACTTCGCCAACGGCGAAACGAGCAAGACGTTCACGGTGAACATCAAAAACAATCCGTTCGGCGGAAACAAGACGATTCCCATCATCCTGAAGAATATCAGCGCGGGCGCGGCTCTCGGCGATCCCTCCACCGCGACGATCACGATTTCAAGCGGACAGAGCGATTCGTCCACGTCGTCAACCGCGTCGGCTGCGTCCAGCAGCTCGGTGAATTCGATGGGCACGCTGTCTCTGAGCGCGACGTCCTACATGGTGAATGAAAAGGATGGCACCCTCACCGTCACCGTGAACCGAAGCGGCGGCACGAACGGGACAGTCGGCGTGTCATACGCGACGACGGACGGCACGGCGCATGCGGGCGCGGCCTACACCAATGTGAACGGCACGCTTACCTTCAATGCAGGAGAAACGACCAAGACGTTCTCGATTCCGATCAGCTACAACTCGAACGTAACGGGCAACCGTTCGTTCACGGTGGCGCTTGGTAACCCCACCGGCGGCGCGAACCTGGATGCACTCGGTACGTCCGCGACCGTGACGATCTTCGATTATGAAAGCGGCGTCTACGGGTCGGGCGGATTGAAATTCGCGAAATCGGAATATGACGTCAGCCACAACGACGGTAATGTCGTGATCACGGTGCAGCGCGTGGGAGGCGCTGACGGAATCGTGACGGTGAATTACGACACCGAAAACGTCACCGCATCGTCCGGCAATGATTACACGACGGAAAACGGAACACTCACGTTCCAGCCCGGCGAAACGAGCAAGACGATCGTCATTCCGATTTTGAACAGCGGCACGCTGAGTAACACTCGTTCGTTCAACGTGGCGCTGACATCGCCGACGGCGCCGGCGACACTCGTGTCTCCGTATGTCACAAGCGTCATGATCAGTAACTAAATCCCTCATCCCCAACCCCTTCTCCCGCTTGCGCCACCAGCCAGCCGGGAGAAGGGGTATTTTTAAAAATTCCCCCCTCTCCTGGTAAGCAAGCGGGTGGGCAGGAGAGGGGGCGGGGGTGAGGTCACATCGCTTCCTGCAACACAGCCGCTGTTTCCTCCGCCGTGTTCTCCCACGTGCCGATGACAGATGCATTGCGCTCATGCGGCGGATGTTTGAATGCAGCGGCGAATGCATCGACGGTCGGTTCGAGAAGCAATGCTTTCCCTGTCGCGATGTCTCTGATCGCGGATCCGTCGGTTGCGATCACCGGGCACGCGCAGGCAAGCGCTTCCGCGACGGGCAGGCAGAATCCTTCGTAGAGCGATGCCGTCACAAGAGCGTTCGCTGCGCTGTAGAGCGCGGGCAGATCGCTGTCCGGCACGTCCTTCAGTTGCCGAACGTGATCGGGCAGCGGCCGGAGCGCCTCGCTCTCCTTGCCGCCCGTAACGAGAATCAGATCAGCATCCATCTGCCGTCCGGATGCAAGAAACGCCTGTATGAGCAGCGGAACGTTTTTGTGCTGCTTGGCATTGCCGACGTAGAGAAAATACGGACGTTTCAAAGCGTACTTGTCACGGATGCGTTCGAGAGCCGGCTGCGGCGACGGATGAAAGGCGGGATCGACGCCCTCAAGCACCACGCGCGTTTTCGACTCCGCGGACGTGCCGAAGACCGACGCGATCTCGCTTTTCACAAACGGACTGATCGTGATGATGCGCGTCGCCTTCTTGATCGCATTGGAAAAAAGAGAGCGATAGGCTCTGCGTTTGAAAAACGACGCCTGATTGGGATAGCGGTGCAAAATGAGATCGTGGATCGTGACGAGAAACGGCACGGGACACGAAAACGGCACGTTGAAGTGCGGGGAGAAAAACAGATCCGCGGGAAAATCCCTGAGAAGCCCAGGCAGTACGACCTGCTCCGCAATCGAATAATGGGGGACATCCGCGGTGACGACCGTGAAATGCGATGAACGCGACGGAATCCAGTTTTCCTCCGGCGACCGCACGAAGAGCACATACCGAAAACCGTCGCGCGACAACAAATGGGTTGTCAGCTCGCGCGTATAGCGTCCGAGGCCCGAATTGGTCGCCGCAAATCTGCAATCGATCGCGATCGTCTTCATACGGTGGCATGATACTACCGTGACCGTACACGATGCACTCTCATCTGGCATTGAGCGCACGGACGCCGAGATCCTGCTTGCGTTCGCGCTCGACAGAGACCGAACGTGGATTCTGGCGCATCCGGAACATTCCCTCTCTCCGGCAGAAGAAGCCACCGTCAAAAAGTTCATCGACCGCAGGCGGGCTGGGGAGCCGGTCGCCTACATCACGGGAATGAAGGATTTTTACGGACGTTCGTTCATCGTGAACCGTCATGCGCTCATTCCGCGTCCGGCGACGGAAGCGTTGATCGACATCGCGAAAGATCTGTTCACCAGAAAAAAAGTGCAGCCTGTCAGGGAGATCGATAGCCGCATCGTCGCGTGGACGCATGTCTGGGGACCGCTCGACGACGTGCGGACCATCGTCGATATCGGCACGGGCAGCGGCTGCATCGCGGTCACGCTCGCGTGCGAGCTGCCGCAGATTAAGATCATCGCGACGGACGTCAGCGGCGATGCATTGAGCGTCGCGCGGGAGAATGCAAAAAAACATGCTGTCACCAACCGCATTCTATTTCTGCAGGGCAGGGGACTGGACCCTGTCGCCGACATCGATGAACCGTTTTTGATCGTGAGCAATCCTCCGTACATTCCAAAAGACGTAGCACTTTCCAAAGACGTCGCGGACTACGAGCCGCACGAGGCGCTGTTTGCAGGCGAGAGGGGAGCGGACGTTATCGAGAGGATCGTGCGGGAGTCGCAAAAAAATCCGTACTGCAGAGGATTTCTCATGGAATGCAGGGAAGAGCAGGCAAGGACAGATCTTGCATAGTATGCATTAAAGTATTACAACAGACGCATGCTTGATGCTACAGGCAATCGTACCGTGACAATCTTGCGTCCTCGGGGACTGTCTGTCATCGGTTTATATCAGGATGCACTTGATGATTACGAGGCGGAGACAAATCAACAGAATGACGATCCCGTTCTCGCATCTCTGGAAAGAGATAAACGTGAGAAGCTCGATGAAAGTCTGGATGTTATTAAAAATCTCATCACAGAAACAGCGGATGTGCTGAAGTTGCACGTCAACATCTATGAATACGATTTCCCGTCGGCATTGCCCTCACCGAAAGCAAGAAGATGGATTGGAAAAACCAATCTGCTCACGACGATTGAACCGAATGATACGCAACTTGCATACGTCTCGGCCTGCTTGCGTCACAATCCCGTCATGAGCGCTTTACTGGCATACGATAGCCCGGACTACCTGGAAGAAGGAAACCGGTTGCATATCATCGATGCACGATCTGTACCGATCATCAACATATCTTCACCGGAATCCGAAAAACAACAACGCATCTTTGCATCCTGCACGCATTGGGATATCGAGAAGATAAAGCCCGTGATTACTAAAGCTCTGTCGTATCCATTTCCGGTCACTCCTCCAATCTCTCTCCCCACTTGAGCTTGGTGCGCAGCGTATGGAAGAACGTGTCTTCCTTGCGGCGGATGAATTTCACCGTTTCGCCGTGGATGCGCGTGACGATGCGGTCGAATTTTCGCAGTTCGTGATAAACCTGTCCGTCGAGCGTGAGACCGACGGTGCTTTCGAGAAATGAGTCGTTGCACTTGCTCACTTCCGTTTCGATATCCGTCGTTCCGGGAATCACGATCGGGCGCTGATTCAGACTGTGCGGATTGATCGGCGTCAAGATCACCGCGGCGAGGCGCGGGTGCACGACCGGACCGCCCGCCGCGAGAGAGTACGCGGTGGAACCGGTGGGCGTGGCGATGATGAGCCCGTCGGCGTGAAACGTGGAGAGAAGCTCTCCACCGACGCTCGTGCGCAGATCAAGCAGACGCGAAATCGTGCCCTGTGATATCACGACTTCATTCATGGCGAGACATGCAAAAATATCTTTGCCGTCGCGTTCCACGTGCACATGCAGAATGCTGCGCTCTTCGATCATTCCTTTGCCCTGCAAAAGCTGCGGCAGCAGATCGTCCGCTTCGTCGATGTTGATCTCGGCCAGAAAACCGACGGCGCCCTTGTTCACGCTTAAAATCGGAATCGACAAATCGTTCAACTCTCGGACCGAACGCAGAATCGTTCCGTCTCCCCCGATCACAAGCAGCGCGTCGATGTCTTTCGTGTCTTTGATTTCATGAAAATCTTTGACGATATCCAGCTCGCCGACGTTCGGCCGATCGACGAACACCTCGATCTTTTCCTTTTTGAGAATCGACAGAATATGAGCGACGGTTTCGTCTTTTTCGGTAAGGTGCGGCTTTACCGTGAGCCCGATGCGACGGTACTGCGTCATCCGCACTACGTTCGGCTATCTGCCGCTTTTTGTCAATGATTCCGCGCCCTCCAGGAATCGATCGACGGTCTTCTTCCAGGAAAATTCCGGCGCGCGCATGCGCCCGTTTTCGATGAGCGCACTGCGCACCGGCGCATCGGTGAGAAGCGTTTCCAGTCCGCGCGCGATTGCGCCGGTATCAGACGGATCGACAAGCAGCGCCGCATCGCCGGCGATTTCCTTCATGCTGCCGACAGCGGACGTGAGGACGGGAATCCCGCGCAGAAACGCATCGAGGACCGGCATACCGAATCCCTCATACAGAGAGGGGAATGCGAAGACGGCAGCCGCGCGCATCAATTCCTCTACCTCGTGATCCGGAAGATAATCGCGCCATTCGACGCCCGGAGTCGCCTGCGCACGCGAGACAATGTCCGAGTCGTGCCATCCGCGCTTGCCGACGAGCACGAGCCGAAACCGGTCCCGCAGATCCTGCGGCAGCAACGAGTACGCATCGATCAGCCGCAGTTGATTCTTGCGCGGGCAGAGCGTGCCGATGCAGAGAACGATATTTTCATGCGTGCGTTTTTCATGCGGAAGAGGATGCGCCATCGGTCCGGCGAAAATCGGAATGACTTTCGACGCGTCCAGACGAGGATAACGCACGAGCAGATCCCGTTTCGTCGTCTCGCTCACGGTGCAGATCATCGCGGCGTGCTCGGCCGCTCTCTTGAGCGTAAGCTTTTCTATGAAGACGGCCATGCGATCGTGCGGCTCATGTCGAAAGGCGATCAAATCATGCACTATCGGAATCATCGGTTTTGTCCGTTGCAACAGCGCCGGCACGATGTAGCTCACCGTGCTGACGTACGCGTCGACCGACGATGACGCGATCATGCGCGCTGCGGTGATATGCCATTGAACTCCTTTGCGCTCGATTTGTTCGAGATGATGACACGACGTGATGCGCGACGACCATTCGCGGGGAAGAGGGGCATCGCTGTAGAGCGTCAGATCGATGTCGCGCGAGAGAAGTTCCGATACGAAACCGTACGTCCACTGACCTTTGCCGGTACGTTTTTCGGCGCATGCTTCGCGTACGTCAATGCCCAGATGCATGGGGGAAGTGTAGGGCTAGGGATAGGGCTAGGGCTAGGGCTAGGGATTCGCAATGAGTTATTGGTTATGAGTGATTGGTTTTTCGTTTCGTGTAATACAACCAGTAACCAATAACCGTGTCGACACCCCTGCTTCGACACCTGTCCTTCTCCCTGCTACCATCGCTTGGTATGGCATCACGCTTTACGAGATCGCTCGCATCATTGGACTTGGAGGAACGCATTTTGAATATCGCCATCATCGTCGCGCTCTTCGCTTCATTCCTGCCATGGCTCTCCGGCAACTGGCTGGGTGGAGACGCGGTGAGCTACAACTCGTTCGGCTTTTATACGTCGTACATCGGCATCGCCGTTTTTATCATGATGCTGGCGTCGCTTCTGATCACGCTCGTCCCCCTCTTTGGCGGTCCGATTATTTTGAAGCGTCAGCAAAAAGAAATCGTACGACTGTTTCTCGCGCTCCTCACCACCGTTCTCTTGCTTGCGGCTTTGTCCGTTCTCATGCAGGTGACGTATGAATTCGCGCGCATGGAAATCCGGTTCGGCATTTACATCGAGATCATCGCCAGCATCGTGGTACTCATCTACACCTTCATGCGCTGGCAGGAATTCAGACACGCGGGCAATCCCGATCAATTCCATCATCCCGAAGCTCCGGTCATGCACAGCGAACGGCCCGAATCCATCATTCCGCCTCCGCCACCCCCTCCTCCGCCCCCGCCGCTCAGCCCGGAGGAGCATCGTCATTTACGGTAATTGTGTCACCCTGAGCTCGACGAAGGGGGCACTGCAAATATGATGGTTCGTCGGAGCTCACCATGACACATTTGCAATAGATACTGACTTGAAGCCATTTTTGCTGTACGATCGCATCGTGGACTCACCTGTCGAAACACCCGCCGGCCTCTACAAAGACGACGATCTCGTGTACGTCGATCCCCTGAAAAGGATCGTCGTCGGGCGCGTCGAATTTTTGCAGAGCGGCAAACCAAAAGCGCTTCCGATGAAAACCGAGGAGGACGTGGAGGATGATGCGGGCGACGAAAAACCGGTCAAAGGCAAAAAGCGTCCGCGCCGCCAGCGCTACTATCCGTGGGGAACCTATCGCTCGATGAAACGGATCTACAAACTGGAAGGAAAAATTCCGAAAGTGGAATCGCAAAAAACACTCGACGAAGTGATCGAGAAAGCACTGCAGGAACCGTTCTGGGATTGATGAAATAAAAAGAAATAAAAAAAAATGGAGTTGGAATCCGCATGCCACGGGGGGTGAAGGGGAAGCTCTGCTTCATGCCGCTGCAAGCGGCATATGACGAAGCGATGCGGATGCATCGCGAGGAAATCACAGAGCGCCCGCCCGAACGTACCGCGTTCGGTACGGGCGGGGGCGGTGAGGCTTTGGCGTGCGGCAGCGTTTTCTTCTCCATTTCTTTGTCGCTGCAGACAAAGAAATGGAAAAAGATTCATCCGAGTTTACTCTTTCAAGATGGAACATGACCTCTCGACTTCATTTTTCGAACCGATGATGAGCGGCGTGCGCTGATCGATGGTGTCGATTTTCTTGTCGAGGATATCGATATGCCCGTCACTCGCGATGCCGCCCGCCTGATCCATCAGGTAGGAAAACGGCCCGCATTCGAAGACAAGTCTGAGTTTTCCTTCCGGATATTTCTTGCCGCCGACGTTGGTGAAGACGCCCTGACCTTTGCTCAGGATGTGATGCACGTCGGACGCCATGCAGCCGGAATAACGCAGCGTGAGTTCTTCGTCGAGCCACAGCTGGAGCAGGTGTTTGTAAGCGACGTTGTCGGTGAGCGCACGCAGGTTGCCGGGGCTGTAATTCTTCGCCGTGTCGCCGACGCCGAGAAATTCCCGGAGCAATACGAACTCGCCGACGTCGTTGATGAGGAATTCATGCACGCCGTTACCGGTGGAATACACGAGCACCGTGCGCGGACCGTAGATCACGTAGAGCGCCGCCACCTGTTCGCGCGGCTTGCGGCCGATCAATTCTTTCCCTTCGTAGATGCCGAAGATCGAGCCGACCGCGAAGTTCACGTCGACGAGCGACGATCCGTCGAGCGGATCGAACACGACGGAGTAGGGCGCTTTGTCATGCAGCTGAATGATCTCCGACTGTTCCTCGGATATGTAGCTGGACACCAGGCGGCTCTCGCGCAGGTGCTGCTGAATGATGTCGTCGCTCAGCACGTCGAGCTTGACCTGTTCCTCTCCAAACTGATTTTTGGTCCCGGCCAGACCGGCCTGCGTCGTACGAATGGCGTGCTGAATGTATTTGGCGGCGCGTGCGATATCCAGAATCAAATGACGCAAATCATCCGGCGCCTTGCTGACATGATAGAGATGATAGTTCAGGGAAATGGTGTCCGGCACGACGTCTTCGATTTTCGGCATGAAAAGGAGGGGAATCAGGAATGAAGGAGTTCGCCCATGCGCATTGTCATTTCCGTCACGCGCATCGCGTAGCCCCATTCGTTATCGTACCAGCTGAGCACCTGCGCAGCACGTCCTCCGACCACCTTGGTCGAGGGAGCATCGACGATGGAGGAATGCGGATCGGTCTGAAAATCGATCGATACACACTGGTCTTCCGACAGCATGAGAATTTCCTTGAGGTCGGGTTTCTGCACGGCCTCCTGAAACATGCGATGGATTTCGTTCACGGTCGCGTCCTTTGTGAGCGTGAAGGCCATGTAGGCGCAGCTCACCGTCGGCACCGGCACGCGAAACGCCATGCCGTCGATTTTGCCTTTCAGATGCGGAAAAATCTTGGCGCACGCCTTCACCGCGCCCGTCTTGGTCGGGATCATCGAGAGCGTCGCGGCCCTCGCCCTGCGCAGCTCGCCGCCTTCCTTGGATTTATTGTCGAGCAGGTTTTGCGACGCCGTGAAGGCATGCACGGAGCTCACGAGCAGATACTCGATCCCGAAAGCCTGGTCCATCAGCATGATCACCGGCGCGATGCAGTTGGTGGTGCAGGATGCGTTGGAGATAATGTCCATGTCCTTCGTAAGGTCCTGATCGTTGACCCCCTTCACGAACGTCGGCGTGTCGTCTTTCATCGGCGCGGTCACGATCACGCGTCTGGCGCCGGCTGTCAGGTGGCCCTGCGCCTTTTCCCGCGTGTCAAAATTGCCGGTGGATTCCACGACGATATCAATATTGAGTTCCTTCCAGGGACACTTGGCGGGATCGCGCTGCTTCACCACTTTCACAATCTTGCCGTTCACCAAGAAATCCTCGCCTTCCACTTTGATGTCCGCATTCAGCCGGTGGTGCAGCGAATCATATTTGAGCAGATACGCGCGCATCTCCGCATCCGACGACGCATTCACCGCGACGACCTCGACCGAATCCGCAAACCGTTGAATGAATTGTCTGTGTACCAATCGTCCGATACGCCCGTATCCGTTGATAGCGACTCGTAACATGGTTCAATGATACGGATGAACATGTGTAAATCAAGCCAATACTCCGTTATTGCGCCAATCCGATGATGATGCCGAGCAGCGCCGCAAAGGACCCGACGATCCAGAGGCGCATCGTCACTTTGCTCTCACCCCAGCCGAGCGCCTCGAAGTGATGATGAATGGGAGCAGCTTTGAAGATCTTTTTACCATTGCGGAATTTCTTGCTGAGGAGCTGCATGATCACCGACAGCGTCTCGACGACGAACACAAATCCAATGAGAGGCAGAATGAGCGCCTGATCCGTCATCATCGCGATGACTGCGAGCGTCCCGCCGAGCGCAAGCGACCCCGTATCGCCCATGAAGAAGAGTGCGGGCGGCACGTTGTGCCAGAGGAACGCCGCGATGGCGCCGACGCACACGCCGCAGAACGCGGAGAGAAGATAGAGTCCGTGCAAATAGGCGAGGATGCCGAATGCGCCAAAGGCGATCACGAGCAATCCGCCGGCAAGTCCGTCAAGTCCGTCGGTGATATTCACCGCGTTCGCCGTCCCGACGACGATGAACATGAAGATCGGTATATACCAGAGTCCCAGGAACACGTCGCCGACGTAGGGAATGTGAATGCCGTTGATGCCGAGTTTATAATAGAACCACAGCGCCCCGATAAAACTGAGGATGAGAAGCGACAGCAATTTCGGCATGACGCCGAGCCCGCCTTTGCGCTTCTGCCCCAGCAGCACTTTCTGCAACACGTTATCGAGTACAAGCCCGCTGATCGAGAAAAAGATCATGATGAGCAGAAACAGCGCGTACCAGATCACGACGCCGATAAGACCGGCATTCAGACTGACAGTTTCGCCATTCGGCGGCGTGCGCAGGTAATCGACGAGCAAATAGAGCGAGACGGGAACAATAATGACCGCACCCGCAAGAACGGTTTTTTTGAGGCGGGACATCGCGCGCTGCATGCGCTTTTCATCGGTGCTGACGATGTTGAGGTAATCGTCGACAGCGCCCAGAATGCCGAGCGTGAAGAGAACGAAGAGCGGCAGATACACCTGACCGCGTTGCAGAATGGAATTCGAGATCACTCCCAAAAACGCCAAAATGCGCGAACCGAACACCGTCAGAAAAATGCCACCCCAAATAAGGACCCCGCCCATGGTGGGCGTACCGAATTTACTCTGATGATACGTGCGGAAAATCTCCGCTTCTTTGCCGTCGACGGTTTCCACCCTGAGCTGCTTGCCGATCTGATTTTTACGCAGAAAAGAGACGTACCACGGCGTCAGCGCCAGCACGAGTGCAAACGCGAAGAGCGCGTAGCCAAGAATACCGAGGAGCGTCACGTCCGGATGGACGGAAGTCGCAACGAGCGGCTGCATAGATCCATCACAGACTACGGGTTCCCGTGCACTTTGTCGATGTCATAAAACCGCATCTGCTCCTTCTTGAATAGTAGCTCCACTCTACCCGTGGGGCCATTTCGGTGCTTACGGATGAAGATATCGGTGATACCCTGGCGGTCGGAATCCTCGTTGTAGTAATCATCCCGGTACATCATGAGCACCACGTCGGCGTCCTGTTCGATGGATCCTGATTCGCGAAGATCGGACAACTGCGGACTCTTGTCGGGACGCGCTTCCACCGCGCGACTGAGCTGTGAGAGCGCGATGATCGGCACTCTGAGTTCGCGCGCGATCTGTTTGATGGAACGCGAGATCTCCGAAATTTCCTGCACGCGGTTGCCGGCGTAGCTCGCGTTGTTCGTGCTCATCAGCTGCAGGTAATCGATCACGAGCAGATCGAGTCCGTGTTCCATCTGCAGCCTGCGCGCCTTCGTGCGGAATTCCGTCATGCTCGATGCGGATGTGTCGTCGATGAAAATATTCGCCTTGCTGAGTTCATCCATGATCGGCCCCATATTCTGAAAATCGCTGTCGTCGAGCTTGCCGCGCTGCAGCTTCCAGGAATCGACGCCGAGCATCGACGCGAACAAACGATCGACCAATTGCTCCTTGCTCATTTCAAGCGAGAAGATGCCGACGGTCTTGTGGCCTTTAATCGCCGCGTTCACCGCAATGTTCATCGCCAAGCTGGTCTTACCCATGCTGGGGCGGGCGGCAAGGATGACCAGATCGCTCGGCTGCAAGCCCGACAGCTTGTTGTCGAGCGCCTGGAATCCGGTGGGAACGCCTTTGGCGGTGTCTTCGCCGGATGCATGGATCTCCGCGAATTTCTCGTAGCGTTCATCCAGAACATCGCGAATGTGCACGAATTTTTCTTTCAGGAAGGTATTGGTGATGTTAAACACCGTCTTCTCCACTTCATCGAGCAGTTCCGGCACGGGCTTGTCGAGTTCGTATCCGAGTCCGACGATTTTACGACCGGCATCGATGATGTTTCGGTGCAGCGCCTTCGCTTTCACCAATTGTCCGTACTGATACACGTGCGACGATGTCGGGACGGATGACGCGAGCTCCGCGAGGAATGCCGTGCCGCCGATCTGCTGAATCGTCTTGCTGTCGGCCAGTCTGCCGGAGACGGTGATGAAATCGATCGGCTCGTGTGCGGCATAGAGTTCGAAAATCGCCTGAAAGATTTCACGATACGTAGGATCATAAAAATCCTCCGGCTTCAGAAAATCCGACACCTTGATGATCGCTTCCGGATCAAGGAGCAGCGCTCCAAGAACTGTCCGTTCCGCCTCGGGCGAATGCGGAGGGGTATCGAACATCGTCGTTGCGGCAGCTTGCGCCATACGGAAGTGAGAAGTGCGCGCCGACCAATGCAGCACGCGGACGATCATTGTATGAAGAAAGCGTTTCCTCACAAAGAAATTGGTTTGCCATCTGCGCCCACCATGCTGCAGTCACCGCACCTGTGGAACAAATGTGGAAAAGATGGGGACTGTTTTATGAATCTTGTAAATAGCACAGAACAGTATGTGCCCTTGCGGAAAAATCGCCATCCATCTCTATCACAACCAAATTGTTTCGTTTTGCTTCCTGACAGAAAAATTCACCATACTTCTGCAAGCTTAAGCCAATAAGTGGATAGATGGATTCATCATGTGTCTTCTGGACGAACCAGTTATTGTTCGTGGTATGTGCCCTTGCCCCGCCCACGATGTCATCGATGTTTTTCTTCACCAGAAAGACCGACTTGATATGCGACGGATACTTTTGCAGAAGACGCATGATCAATGCGGGGTGCAGATGATGCCCTTCGATAATGACAGATTGATCATTCCTGACCGCGATATCCGCTATCTTTTCGACATTTTTCCAAACGGACTGTGCCTGCACCTTGTATGCATCGACAATTTCTTCAGAAGTGAACATCGTATACATCTCATCATTCGTCGGAGCACAGTCGCGCATGGCGTTCTTCGGAAATATCTCTGCGTGTTTCGATGGATCCGTCTGTGAATGCACCAGAATCTCCAAGGCATCGGTCGATACCAGCGATATGCCGGCCTTGTTCCGTAGCATATCTGCGATCTTGCTTTTGCCAGTGCGCGGCACACCACCAATCAGATACATCATGCGATTTCAATATAGCGAAATTTACTCACGATTGTGGGCGGCTTTTATGCACCGTATATCCATTCCTGCTCAGATCAATGAGTATCGCAATGACCAACACTGCAATCCGCCACGCGTCCCATTCACCGTGATACCAATGCATGACTGCGCTGTACCACAGCATCGTCGTCGGCAGGAAGATGAACCCGAGAATGGGCCAGAGTCGCGTTTCGAAAACTCCGTTGAACCAATCTGTGAATATCCACAGAATAATCGCGAGCAGACGCGGAAAGATGAGACTCACGAGAATGGAAAGCAAAGTGAGAATCATGATTCAGGAGAGAAAGAGTATCTCCGATGATACTACAATCCCTTCTCCCTCGCATACTTGAGCAGCAGGAATCCACTCGGCGTATGCACTCGCGGAGAGTTGAGTACTTTCTCGATCGCTTCTTGAACTGTCATAGATTCCACTCTGATCAATTCATCCGGATCCTGCGGGAGAGGGGAATGGCTCAAATCCCTCGCAAGAAAGAGATGATTGGTGATCGTAATCGTATCTGACAGATTCACGCGCCCGTATGGCGTCATGATGGCCGCTTGATAGCCGGTCTCTTCGCGCAGTTCCCGCTGCGCTGCCGTGAGGATATCCGATTCTTTATCCGCCTTCCCGCTCGGTACCATCCAGATATATTCCTGATAAAATGGGCGGAATTCATGAATGAGCAGAACTTTATCCTCGGAAACAAAGGGAAGAATGTGCACAGAATCACATCGATGCACACGAACGGACTTTTTCTCCCTACCGTCCGGGAGCGGTGCCGTATCCAATGTGACGCGCCAGTCGAATTGGTTGAAGAGTTCTTCGGAGGACATGAGATGGAATGGTACTCTCTTACTTTTTTGGAATGAAAGGCAAAACATCTTCCGATCGCAGAAGAATGGACCTGTTGCATGCTTTCTTTAAACCGAATGACGGACCATGCGACGAACTACCCACATACACAACTTCCGCTCCCAATCTTCTGCATTCATCAACAGCAGGCACAAGATCTGTGTCAGAACTTACAAGATACAAAGTATCGCACTTCTTTTCGATGACACATCGCATCATTTCGACGGCAATTAAAATATCAACACCCTTCTCGTGAAAAGAACCGTCTGGATAGGAAATAAGATGCCCGAGACCGATCTTTACTTTCTGTTTTTGAAGGAACCGCAAAAGTTTTTGCTGATTGGAGTACAGCAATTCGCTCTTTTCATCGCCCTGAATCCGTCTTATTCGTCCAATATAATATCTGATCTCACTGACCGTCTCGTCTTTTGCCAGTCCTTTTGCAAAATTTTTGACATCATACTCTATGGGAGGAGGTGTCCCGAGCAGAGCTTTTAATTTGTGATACCAATTACTTCCATCAATAAATACGATGATTTTTTTCTTCCGCGAACTCGTATCAAAAAACTGCCGTCGCGCCGTTTCCGGCGGGAGGGCAGTGGGTTTAGTACGTCTATTGTATGATCTCTTTTTCATGGAATCAAGGATAAAATACCGACTTTTTCGCTATCTACAGACTACTCCTTCTCCGCCAGCGCGCGGATTTCCTTATCGAGTTCTGCGGTGACCTTGGGATTTTGCACGAGATATTGTCGCGCCAGCTCCCGGCCCTGGCCGAGCGTCTCATCGCCGCGGCGGAAGTAGGCTCCCGCCTTCTCAACGACCCCGTAGCGCACGCCGAGATCCAGAATATCGCCCTCTTTGCTGATGCCGCGAGCGTAGAGGATATCGAATTCCGCCTGTCGGAAGGGGGGAGCGACTTTGTTTTTCACGACCTTCACGCGCGTGCGGTTGCCGACGATCTCCTGCGTCTCGCCGCCGTTACCCGTGACTTTTTCCGTGATCTTGTCGATCCGGCGCACATCGAGACGCAGCGATGAGTAGAACTTGAGCGCGTTGCCGCCGGTTGTCGTCTCGGGGTTGCCGAACATGACGCCGATCTTCATGCGGATCTGGTTGATGAAGATGACCGAGCAGTTGGTTTTGCTCACGATACCCGTGAGTTTACGCAGCGCCTGGCTCATGAGGCGCGCCTGGAGTCCCATGTGGCTGTCACCCATGCTGCCTTCGATTTCAGCCCTCGGTGTGAGCGCCGCGACCGAGTCGATGACGATGAGATCAATACCTCCGGAACGGACAAGCGTCTCGGTAATGGCGAGCGCCTGCTCTCCGTCATCCGGCTGCGAGACGAGAAGCGCATCGACGTCGACGCCGATCTTCTTGGCATACGTGAGATCCAGCGCATGCTCGGCATCGATGAACGCCGCGCGGCCGCCTTTCTTCTGGATCTCGGCAATGGCGTGCAGCGTGAGCGTCGTCTTGCCGGAGGACTCCGGCCCGTAGATCTCGATGATACGGCCGAGCGGTATGCCGCCGCCGAGTGCGAGATCGAGTGAGAGCGAGCCCGATGAAAAGCGGGGGATCTGCGACACACTCTGCTCGCTCATCTGCATGATCGAGCCGTCACCGTATTCTTTTTTAATCTGCGCGAGCGCGTTCTGAATGGCTGCGGCTTTGGCCGCATCGGGTGAGAGCGCTCCTTTTTTGGCGGGAGTCTGCTGCGTGGTCTTTGCTTTCGAGGTATCCATAGTGGAGGAGTGGGTAATGTTCTTCGTCATGATAGGAGCGGAAGAAGAGGAGGTAAAATGAAAGGTAAACGTTCGTACACCCACTATCGCAAAGCGAACACACGGGGTCAAGAAAAAACTCCTTGCTCTCTCAGTATGTCATGGTGAGGTGCGAGCAAAGCGAGCCTCGAACCCATCAATGCGACAGCGACTGACAGACGCCGATGCCGGATGTGCGATCGGTGATTTCGCAGAAGCTGCCGGCGGGGCAGAGGATGCCGGCCGGACCGCCGCAGGGCATGCCGGCTGTCGAACCGGTGCCGGCCGGGATCACCGTGCCGGATCCGAATGAGGATGAGCTGCTGCCGGTGAAGGTGACGGATTTGAGCAGACGCTCCAGATTCTGCTGCTCGGAATTGTTTCCGGTGGAGACGCTGAGCTGGGGAGCGGCTTCGATTGCGATGATGTCGCTGCCGTTCTGAACATAGATGACGTCGCCCGATGCGGTCGTCGTCTTGACCGCACCCTGGCCGCCGACCACCAGCGGCGTTCCCGGGGGAAGGACATTCAGGGACGAACGGTAAATTTTGAGAATCGGCGTCATCGAACCGGTCTCCGTGAAGCTGACACCGTCCGTATACAGAGATCCCTGCCATGCGAGCGGCGCGGAAAAACTCATCTTCAATGCGGGCAGATTCCAGTCGTGCGACGGTACCTGAATGAGTGAGACGGAATCCGCCACGATGACCGGTTGCGCGCTTGGGTCCGAATTCGGTTCCAGATGTCCCGTGATCGTCACATCCATCCCTTCATACTGATTGAGGTTCACTTTGCTGCTTTCCACATACAACGCATCGTGTCCGTTCTGGCGCAGAATGTGCGTACCGCGGCGCGTGAGCGAGAGTTCGGCCTGTACCAGAGAACCCGTGAAGCTCAATGTTCCCTGAGGGAGCGGCTGCTGGCCGGGTTTCCCGCAGGATGCGAGTGTGAGAGAAACGGCGACAAGAAAAACACCAATGATCGTATTGCGCTGGAGTGTGGTCATGCACCTATTGTGAGCTGTCCAGCGCTCGAGGACAACAAAAAATCCGCCCTTGCGAGCGGATTGATTCCTATCAACTCTGGACCATCAACTATCAACCTCGTTTACTTCTTGCTGGAATCAAATGAGTAGACGGCTCGACCCACACGGACGAAGTACGGCATCTTCTGCAGGTTGAGGGAAATCGTTCCCACTTTGACCGTGCGCTGCTTGGCGACTTCATTGATGATTTCCTTCTTGGACAACGGTCCTTTCTCCTTGAGGATCGCTTCGATGACATCGGCAACCGTGCCCGGCTCGTAGCCCCACTCGCGCAGAGCGTAGAGACCGCGGCCGACGAGGACGAACTGCGGATAGCGGATGAGTTCGTTGTGAACGGCCTGCACCGTGACGTTCTTGTGGTCGAAGTGCTGCTCGCGGATACGGTTGGCGATCTCCATGAAGTGGAGCGGCACGCCTGCCTTGCGCAACACGATCTCGACCTTGTCGCGGATAGATCTCGGGCGGACGAATCTCCATTCGGTGAGCCCCCAGCCTTCATCAATCTCGCGCAGACGCTCATCGATCGACAGGCAGCTGGAAATGAGTTCCTTGCTGGGAATGCGATCCTTGAACAGGTTGAGCGACTGAACGGCGGAGATGATTTCTTCTTTCTTCATGCAGGACCTTCGCTTGCGCAGAATCTTCACCATGTTCTCGACGATGACCGAGATGTCTTCCATGGCAAGCGACTCGAGGCGCCAGAACGGAATGAACGTACCGCTGTGGCCCGACGTCGACATTTCGGTATCGATGGAGAAGCTGAGACGCAAAACCGCACCGTCCAGATCCGTGGAGCTGGGCATACGCTTGAGCACCTGGCTGATCAGATCATCCTCGCGCATCACGCCGCCGCTCATGCGCAGGACGTTCTTGGCGAGTTCGTTAACCTCGTTGAGCTTGGTCGTGCGGACCGTGCGGCGCAGTTTGCTGAGGGCGATACCCTCGATTTGACGGATACGCTCGCGTGTGACTTTGAAATGCTTGCCGATCTTCTCCAATGTCTGCTTTGGATGACCCTGGAGGGCGAAGCGACGCTTGATGACCATCGCTTCCTTCTCGGTAAGTACCAAAAACAAATCATCCAGAAGAGATTGCAAATTTACCGACAGCTTTGAATTTGCAGCGGTATTCTGCGGAGACAAGGTTGATGAAGAATCAGCCATGGGGGAGGGAAGAAGAGAACAACCCTCGTTTTACCAGAACATTGACAGGAGCAAAAGAACTTCTAATGGTTCGTCTGGACTGTTTTCCACAGTTATTGCTCGGCGGTAAAAGGTGAAGATTGTGACTCATGTTACTGATAAAATATATCATTTTATAAGTTTGTCAAATACCAATCTCCGCATTTTACGGCTGTGTTATGGCTCAAAGCCGGTGATAGGTCTGTAAAAGCTGGCAGGCGGCTCGGGCATCGCCGTCATATTCTTTGGAATCGACCGTCGTGTATCGCTCATCGAGAAAATCGATCGGAAAACCGAGCTGCTCCAGATTCGCAGCACAAGACCGCACATAGTGCGCCTGCGATCCTTCGTCGCCGGATGGAAGGAGTGGAAGTCCGACGACAATGCGGTCCACTTTCCTCTCGCGCGCGATCAGCTCGACCTGCGCGATCATCTCTTCCTTGCTGTCCGCCGTAATCGTATCGAGCGGGAAGGGGATATTAATCGCAGAATCGTTGAAAGCGACACCGGTGCGACGTTCTCCGATATCGAGTCCGAGTGTGCGCATGAATATCCTTACTTGGCGCCGACCATGCGCGCCACGAGCGACTTCTTGCGGCTGGCCGTGCGGGAGTGGATCAGATTCTTTTTGGCGGCGGTATCGATGGACTTGTAGACCTGCGGAAGCAGCTTGGCTGCATCGTCCTTCTTGCCCGCCTTCACGGCATCACTGATCTTGCGCATCATGGTTTTCATGTGCGTCTTGTAGGGCTGCAGTCTCTCGCGGCGAACGAGATTCTGTCTGGCTCTCTTGATGGCGGACGGGGTGATCGGCATAGAAAAGTGCGGGGAATGTAAAGAAGAACGGAAATGAAGTCAAGAAAATGGGAAATGAGGGTTGGGGTTTGGGCTGGGGTTAGATGAAGAAGAATAATCGACAAACCGCTTCCTTTCTTTATTGACCGTCTGACAAAGGGCCCTACAATGCCCCCATGTGTGGAATTTTCGGGTACGTCGGTACGCGTCCTGATGCGACAAAAATGGCTGTCGACGGACTCAAAAGCCTGGAATACCGCGGCTATGATTCTTGGGGGGTCGCCTGGAAAAGCGGCGATCATCTGGACGTAAAAAAGAACATCGGAAAGATCAGCGGCATCGACGGTACGAGCCTGAGTGACAACTGTTCGCTCGCGATCGGTCATACGCGCTGGGCGACGCACGGGGGAGTGACGATCGAAAACGCACATCCGCAATTTAATGAAGACCGCACGATCGCGGTGGTGCATAACGGCATCTTCGAAAACTATCAGGAGATCCGCGCGGAATTGAAAGCGAAGGGGCATACGTTTCTGTCCGAGACCGACACCGAGATCGCGCCGCATTTGATTGAAGAATATATGAAGGAAACGAACGACTTCGCACACGCGGTGCGGCTGGCCTGCCAGCGCTTTACGGGTCGCTACGCAATCCTCGCCGTACACGCGCTGTCCGACACGCTCGTCGCCGCGCGCACCGGATCGCCGCTCATCGTGGGCGTCTCCGACAGCGAAGGATATTTTATCGCGTCCGACACGCCGGCCTTCATGCACTACACGCGCACTGTTCAGTATCTGGACGACGGCGAGATGGTCGTGACGGACGGCAAGAGCATTCTGTTCTCCAGCATCGAGACGGGGGAGGAAAAGGAGAAGCGCGAGATCGAAATCACCTGGACGCCGGAGCAGAGCGACAAGGGGACGTTTGCACACTTCATGCTGAAGGAAATCATGGACCAAAAGGAAAGCGTCGCGCGCGCCGTGAACCAGAGCGATGAAGAAATCGAGACGATCGCAAACGCCATCCGCGACGCGCAGGGCACGTTCCTTGCCGGCTGCGGCACCGCCGGAAAAGCGTGCATGGCCGCGGAATATTTCTTCTCGGTCGTGGCGGAGAAGCACGTGAACTTCGCGCCCGCGAGCGAGTTCAAGCTGTACCATCACTTCCTCAAAAAAGAGAGTTTGCTTATCGTCGTGTCGCAGAGCGGCGAAACGGCCGACGTGCTCGAAGCGATGAACGTCGCCAAGAGCAAAGGGGCCAAAGTGCTCTCGATCGTGAACGTGCAGGGATCATCCATCGACCGAGCATCCGATTACACGCTCTGCATCAACGCCGGACCCGAGCGCGCGGTCGCATCCACCAAAGCACTCACCGGACAGCTCGCCGTGTTGCTTCTTATCTCGTACGCGCTCGCAGGCAAACTGCAGGAGGGAAAGACATTGCTGCTTGAGACCGCCGCGCAGATCAACGACATGTTGAACCCGCGCTACGTCGAGCGCCTGCGCCAGCTGGCCGACCGCATTAAGAACCGCCAGGATCTCTACATCATCGGCAAGAGCTGGAACTATCCGATGGCGCTTGAGAGCGCGATCAAGATTCAGGAAGTGAGTTACATTCACGCCGAAGGATTCGCCGGCGGCGAACTGAAGCACGGACCGATCGCCCTGATCGAGGAAGGAACGCCCTGCATCGTGCTCACGGGCAACGACGAAGTGACGCCGGACATCCTGAGCAACGCCGTGCAGCTCAAAGCCCGCGGCGCATTTGTGATCGGCGTCGCGCCGGAGAACAACGAGATCTTCGACGAGTGGATCAAAGTGCCGGACGCCGCGGCCGCGCAGGCGCTCGTGAACATCATTCCGATCCAGGTGCTCGCGTACGAACTCGCCGTGCAGCGCGGCAAAGACCCTGATATGCCAAGAAATTTGGCGAAGAGCGTGACGGTGAAATAATCAAATCTGTGTCATGCCGAGTGATTTCGCGAAGCGAAATTGTACCGAGGCATCATCAAGAAAAATCCTTCTTCGAAAATGCCTCGGTACATTTTTGCGTATGGAAGAATTTTTAGCGTCGCAAAAACACTCGGCATGACACAAATATATTCCTCAATCGAGGCTGCTGCTTGATTTCCAAGTCAAAAACGCACGCTCGTTCACCGATTCTTATTTCGTCGGACCGATCGGCGGAATGTTGTAGTACTGGAAGAGGAACTGCGCGATGTCGTGCCAGAGCGGCGCAGCGGACGTTTCACCGAAGGCGACCGTCTGGTTTTTTGCGCGGTCGATTTTGACGAGCAGGATGAATTTCGGATTCGGAACGGGACCGAATCCCATGTAGGTACCGACCGTCGATCCGGTGCCGGACTCGTAGCGTCCGCCGGGACCGGCGATCTGACTGGTTCCGGTCTTGGCAGCCATCGAATATCCTTTCACGACTCCCGACGTCGCCCAACCTACTTTGGTGTCATAGACGAGCATCGACGTGATCGTGTCGGACGTCTGTTTGGTGATCACCTGATTCACCTCTGTCGGCTGGACTTTGTCGACGGTGCCGTCGGCATGAATGACGCTGTCGATGATCGAGGGTTTCATGAGCTTGCCGCCGTTCGCGAGCGCGGAGAACGCGGTGATGACCTGCAGGGGAGTCGCCGAAATACCCTGTCCGAATGACGCCGTCGCGAGACCCGCGAGGCTCCACTTCTGCCACGGCTTGATGTCGCCCGTGATTTCGTCATCCAGCTGTACGCCGGTCACGCGGCCGAACCCGAACTGCAGGATTTCATGCTCGAACAATTTGCTGCCGAGCCTGCCCGAGACGCTCGTCAGACAGGTGTTGATGGACCATGCGAGGCACGAAGACATGTCCACCTTTCCGTAGAGCTTGTGCAACGCATTGTTGATCGTGAATTGATCCACCTTCACCGGTTTGTCATCGTCGTAAATGGTGTCCGGGGTCACTTCACCCTGATCCAATGCGATGGCCATGGTGATCGGCTTCATGACGGAACCCGGCTCATAGATCTGTTGGATCGTCGAGTTCAGATACGCGCCGACGCCGATGTTGTTTTTGTACTTCAGCCAGATGTCGGGAATGCCAGTCGGGAAGATTTCAATGCGCGCGTTTTCACCCAGATACAAGTAGTAGCGCGCGATGCTCTTAAGATCGTAATTCTGTTGCACGGCGGACAGTTTCTGCTGAATGTCTTTGGGCAGCGCGGTGCGCCCGGAATCCGTCAGCACCTGATTCATGTAATCGCGCACGATGAATTCGTTGGTGTCGGGATTGTAAATCTCGACGACGATGTTCTTCTGCTTGTCCGGGGGAATGGTGATCGGGACCTTGTCATAGACCGACGCGTAGTCGTTGCGCTCGAAAAGAGGAGCGTTGGCCATCGCGAGAATGCGTCCCGTGTACGGATCCATGACGATCGCCTGTCCGCTGTCTGCGTTATATTTTTTCACGCCGTCATCCAGGATCTGCTCGATTTTTTTCTGGATGAATGGATCGATAGTAAGAACGACCGAATCGCCGTTCTTGGCGTCGACGATCGTCTGATTCGAGGTAAGGATCTGTCCGCCCTGCAGATCGGACACGGTGCTGATGAGACCTTCCGTGCCGCGCAGCTGCGTGTCAAACGTGCGCTCGATGCCGTACTGCGCCTCCTGATTCTGGTTCATGAATCCGACGACCTGCGACGCCACCGTATCATCCGGATAGTAGCGCCACGATTCCGGAAGCAGCGCGACGCCCCCGAGCGGATCGAGAATCTTGTCTCCTTCGCCGCGCGGCGCCTTGGCGCGCAGCTGGTTGGTTTGCGTCAGCGATTTCAATTTTTCTTCGTTGATTTTGAGCGTGAGATCCGGCGGCAGTTTGCGCATAATCGCCACGTAACGCAGAGCGCGGGATCGCAGCGAATTCTGCAGCGTCGCCGGATCGATATTCAGAACCGACGCCAGCCGCCTGCTGGTGGAGGCAATGCTCCCTTGATCGAGCGCTTCGGGATTTCCCCAGATCAGACGGTTGTCCATGTTGACCGTGATGCCCGGAATATTGAGCGCCTGAACGGCATCCGCTTCCTGTTTGGTGACGCTGTATTTGATCGGTACGAACGTGACGCGTTTCTGCGAGATACGGTTTTCGATGTCGCGCGCAAACAATCTGCGCACTTCGGTGATATCGGGAATGGGCTGGTCTCCGCTCGAGGGGAGCTGCGCCGGCAGCGGCTCGAGCAGGGCGCCTGAATCCAGCGTCTTCACAAAGGAGAGAGGGTCAAACTTTTCCGCGAACGGCGATCCCTGAAATGCGATCAGCTCGTGGGGGCACAGATCGGACCCCTGTGAACATTCCTTATAGAAGTCGTCTGTGACCAGAATGTTTGCAAGCATGTCGGCAACCCTGCCCGGATCCGGCGTGACGTACGGATCGACGTAGACCAGATCGAGCGTCGTGTTGGTGGCGAGAATCGTCTTGTCGCCCGTCTTGCTGTTGACGGCAAAAATTTCGCCGCGTTGCGCGGGAAGTTTGACGCCGCCGTAATGCTGAGCTTGCGCTGCAGCAGAATATTCCTTTCTGTCAATGATTTGTAGCTGGATCAACCGGGCGACGAGCGTCAGTCCGCAGACCAGCAAAAACCCGTGTACGATGACCATACGCCGCAGAAGCGAGCGTTTCTTTTGCGTTTCCGAGAGTTGGGACGATCTCTTCAGTAGCATCGGAGGCTCAAAGGATAGCAGGCGGAAGCCAAATGTGGTATACTGATTTGATGGCTCATCCTGACTTTTCCGGTTACAACGGCGAGCAGCTTCTGGAGGCGTTGGAGCAGTACTGCACGGGCATCAATGCGTCCGACATCCATACGTCCCCCGAGAAGGATCACGTGCGTCTGGAGATCCGCGTCCGCGGCATCCTGGAGGAACTCTCGCACGTCACGAAGGAAAACTACGACCAGTTCGTACGCCGCATCAAGTTTTTATCGAAGTTAAAATTGAACGTCACGAATATCCCGCAGGACGGTCAGTACACGTTCGATACGGTAGAAAAGGCGGGGGACGGCACGGAAACGCATCGCACGGTCAACGTCCGCGTCGCGACGCTGCCGTCGCGCTTCGGGGAAACGATCACGCTGCGTCTGCTCGATCCGAAGCACGGCATCATTCCTCTCACGGAGCTGGGATTCCCGGGCGATATGCAGCAGCAGCTTGAAAGCCTCGTGAAGCTGCCGCACGGCCTCATCCTGGTGACGGGTCCGACCGGATCCGGAAAGACCACGACGCTCTACTCGCTGCTGCGCACGGTCATCGGCACGCAGCGAAATATCATCACGCTTGAGGATCCGGTGGAATACGAAATCGGCGGCATCGTCCAAAGCGAGATCGATCCCGATCACGGTTTCACGTTCGCGTCGGGACTCCGATCGGTGCTCCGCCACGATCCGAACATCATCCTGGTCGGTGAAATCCGCGACCTGGAGACAGCGCAGACCGCGATCGACGCGTCGCTCACCGGACACTTGGTGCTCAGCACGCTCCACACGAACTCCGCGATCGAGGCGATTCCGCGCCTGCTGTCCATGGGTGTGAGTCCCTACACGTTCGCGCCCGCGCTCCGCGCGATCCTCGCGCAGCGTCTCGTGCGCACGGTGAGCGACGAAGCGAAGGCAAAAGGGCAATATGATCCGGCCGACCCCGCGACGTACGGCGGCCGCATGGTGTTGCCGGAACTGCTTACGGTCAGCCAGTCGATGCGCGATTTGATCCTCGTGCAGGAACGCAGCGAAATCATCAGCGAACAGGCAAAGAAAGACGGCTACGTCAGCATGAAGGAATGGGGGGACATCCTGGTGCAGCAGGGGATCACGACAAAGGAGGAAATCGCGAGAGTGACGTCGTAAATTGAAAGTTGAAAAAGGAAAATTGAAAATGAATGCGTCATTATTACGGCGTCTCGTTTCAAATTTTCAATTATCAATTTTTCATTTTCCATTCGCCGCTCTGCTGCGGCGAACCTATTTCTTGCTCGAAAACCCAAACTCTCTTGCCTAAAGGAGGACGCATCCCGTACGATTTTCGTCCGATGTTCAGACGCTATCGTCAGCGGCGCGGACCTTACGCCATGGCGCGGCCATCGCCCGCACCATCGTTTATCCGCAGCATCATCCTGCTGATCATCGCACTCGTGGTGCTCTATTTCATCGGAAAAGGAATCCTGCACCTTTTTGGTTTTGGAGGACCCGCAGAAGCGCGCACGGCGGTGGCGTTTGCGACGGAGGGAAACGGGACGGTAAATGTGTCGCTCGACGGCGGACTGATGCAGCGCGCCGACACAAATCTGAAATTGTATCCGGGAGACAAGCTATCATCTCTCGGCGACGGCAACGCACGTCTGACATTCTTTGACGGCAGCATGATCCGCACCGACAACAACACGGATCTGACCATCGATCAGAGCGAAACCTCGACCGCATCCTCCGACTGGCAGATGACGCTGGGAAAAGGAGCCGTATGGGTCAATACGCCGTCGGCCGCATCATCATCGGGAACGGTAACGCGCACCATCGTGACGCCGCGTTTCACCGCATCGGTTCCGGCATCGACGCAGGCGGAAATCGAACCGTCGGGACTGCTTGTGTATAACGCGGAGGGCAACGGCATCGCGGTCACGCTGCAGAATGCAAAGCAGCCGATCTTCATCGGCGAAGGACAGCAGTTGAATCTGCCGACGACGGTCAGCGGCGATCCGCTTCAGTACCGTTCGGCCATCGATCCGCTCGCGGCGGAAAAACCGTTCGTACGGGAGAGCCGCGCCATCGCAACCGGTCAAACGGCTGCAGCGGGATCCGGCCAAACGGCCATCGACCCGACCGCCATCACGGTGTTGCAGCCGGTCGACCATGCGGCGCTCACCGGTGGCACGGTTGAGGTAAGCGGAACGGTGGGTGCAAAAGTCGACAGCGTTCGCGTCAACGGATACGCGGCGAATATCGATAAAACGCAGGGAACATTCTCGCAGGAGCTGGCAATGAACGATTCGTCGCAAATGAATATTTCCATTCAGGCACTCGATTCTAACGGCGTGGTCCTGGACGAAGTAACGCGTACGGTCCTGAAGGCATCGTCTTCGCTCCCGTCGCCGACCATCACGTCTCCCGCGAATAACGGGCAGACCTATCGCACGCAGGCGACGCAGCTGAATATCACCGGCAAGGCCCCGTCCAACGCCGCGGGCATTATGGTCAATGATTACAAATTGCAGCTCTTCCGCCTGGGCGATACGACGTGGAGCTATCTGGCCAGCAACGCATTGAATAACCTGCACGCTGGAACGAACGTCTTCAATGTCTACACGATCGGCAGCGACGGCTCACAGAGCGCTCCGGCAACGATCACCATTTTGCAGGAAGCGGGGACCGTCGGCGTCGTGGCGACTGCTTCGAGCGGCTCGACTGCGAGCGCGCCCGCGCAAATAGACGAGACCACGCTTCCGCAAAACGCTCCGCTGACCCCGGGTGTGATCACGGTCACCGGTCCGCAAGCGGGCGACAAGTTTGTCGACAACGGCAGCGGCGACATCCTCATTGAAGGAACGACATCCAAAGGCACCGATTCGATCTGGGTGAACGGCTACAAGCTGCAGCTCTACAAACCCGGCAAGACCACCTGGAATTACATCGCGAAGACGGACTTCGGCACGCTGAAGGCCGGCCCTAACAAGTACGTCATCAACGCGCGCGACAAGGACGGCAAGATTCTCGACACCTTCACCTATACCGTCATCTACAACCCCTGATGCCTCCTCCCCATCAGGAGGGCGTGGTTCACCCGCGTCCCTCCTGTCCATATGGGTGATGACTCACGCCTGATTCTCGGGCCAGATATTGTGAAACACGAATGCGGATTGCGGTCGGCGCGTGCGCGGTTCTTTTTCCTGCGCGAGATGTTTTTCGTTGAGTTGCGAGAGTTCGCCCGGGTACCCGATCGCGATCATCGATGTCGGTGCATACTCCTCGGGCACTCCCAGCACTTCGTTCGCCTGATCTTTATTGAAGCCTCCCATCTGATGCACGATGAGTCCGAGTGACGGCGCCTGCAGAGCCATTGCAAAACTCGCGGCACCGGTGTCATGCATGTAGTACGGATTCGGCACGATGCCGATACTGCGCTGCATCGTCTTCTTCGCAAAACCGATTGCCAGAATATACGCATGCTTCGCCCACGCGTTTCCTTCGGTGAGGAGAGATTCCAAACGCTCGCGGTACGCGCCGTCATCCTTGGTTGCATACAGATAATGCCACGGTTGAAGATTAGAGCTCGACGGTGCCCAGCGCGCCGCCTCGAAGAGCGTGTCGATTTTTTTCTGCTCGACTTTTCGATCGCCAATGGCACGCGGACTCCAGCGTACGCGGATAGGGTCGATGAGCGGGAGATCCGTCTCCGCGGGCTTCTGCGGATACTGCATAAAAGAGTGGGGGAGTAAGGAACACGGTGATGTCATCGCCACGTCTTCTGACCGACATCAGTATACGTATGTGGACGTTCTTCAATCAAGCTTCTTTCGGCTCTTGCAAGCCAAATTCATGCAACACGCCCAGGAAAGCCGAAGGAAGGGGAGCCGTTACCGTGCGTTTCGTCTCGTCGGAGGGGGAGCGGAACGTAAGAGTCCTGGCATGCAGGCAGATACTCTTGATGTCGTGTGCAGCGGCGAGAGTATCCGCGGCGACGGAGGTGTAGGTCGCATCACCCAAAATCGCGTGACCGATCGTGCTCATGTGCACGCGGATCTGATGCGTGCGACCGGTGTGCAGATCGCAGGCGATGAGCGAGGCTTCTTTCCCCGCGCAGAGCGTTCGATACGTCGTCTTCGCCTCGCGGGATCTATTGGAACCATAGACCGTCATCTTCGTCCGGTCGTGGCTGCTTCTGCCTATTGATGCTTCGATGATGGCAGCCGGCGGGTCGGGCACTCCTGCGACGATCGCGAGATAGGTTTTCTCCACGGTGCGCTTTTCGAATTGCATTTGAAGAGCCTTGTGTGCAGCCGGATTTTTCGCGATGAGCAGACAGCCGGTCGTGTCCTTGTCCAGGCGATGCACAAGAACGGCAGAGCTAGAGAAGGGGAGTGTGCGTTCAGCAAAAAGATGCGCGATGCCGTGCAGAATCGTATCGGCATCGTCGGGAATGCCTGCACCCGGATGCACCGAAATGCCCGCGGGTTTATTGATCACCATACAGGCGTCGTCTTCATACAGAACCTCAAGCTGCAGATCCGCCGTGTGCAATCGCGTCTCCGTCACGGGTTCGCCGGTCGCGGAGACCTGAATCTGATCTCCCTCTTTGAGAACCAGTGCCGGCTTGCGCGCGATGCGGCCGTTCACCAGAACCAGCCCGTCTTTCACCATATCCCGCGCTTTGATGCGGCTCGCGGCAGCGCCGGTGTTTGCGAGAAACACATCGAGGCGCATCGTGCCGGTGGCAATCAGCTCCTGCATGGAAACAGTGTACTGGATTTCGGTCTGGCCAGTGCTAGCATTTTAATAGTGAGTCCGCTGCCCAGTTGGCTCGCGACCGGAGGGAGACACGCCATTATGGTTCGTCTCCCTCCATCCTCTTTTCAATCGGATTCCTGTACACTGCATGCAATGACGAACGAGGAAATCCTCACCAGAGGCGTCGCCAAAGTGCTTCCGCAGAAACTCGCGGAGGAGAAATTGAAGTCGGGAAAGAAGCTGCGCGTGTATCTCGGCATCGATCCGACGGGCACGAAGCTGCACCTCGGCCACAGCGTGCCGCTTCGAAAACTCAAACAGTTCGCGGACGCGGGACATCACGTCATCTTCCTGATTGGAAGTTTCACCGCAATGATCGGCGATCCGACGGGCAAAGACGCGATGCGCGAATCGCTCTCACGCCGCGACGTAGAGAAGAATTTTGAAACGTACAAAAAACAGGCGGAGAAGATTCTGGATTTTTCCAAGATCGACATCCGCTACAACCACGAGTGGCTGGAGAAATTGCACTTCGAACAGATCGTCGACCTCGCGAGCAATTTCACCGTGCAGCAGATGCTCGAGCGCGACATGTTCGAGAAGCGCCTGAACGAAGGCAAACCGGTCCACGTGCATGAATTCTTTTATCCTCTGATGGTCGGCTACGACTCCGTGATACTCGACGTGGATTTTGAACTCGGCGGCACCGATCAGGAATTCAACATGCTCGCAGGCCGCACGCTTCAGACCGCCTACGGCAAGCGCGACAAATGCATCCTCACGACGCGCCTGATCGAGGGAACCGACGGCCGCAAGATGAGCAAGACCTACGACAATTGCATCTACCTAACGGACGACGCCAACGACATGTACGGCAAGGTGCTGCGCATCAAGGACGAGCTCATCCTCACGTACATGGAATGCACGACGGATATCCCGATGGACGAAATCAAAGACATCGAGAAGGCGATGAAGAAAGGCGCGAATCCGAAGGAATTCAAGATGCGTCTCGCCCGCGAGATCGTGACGATGTACCACGGCGATAAAGCAGCAAAGCAAGCCGAGGAAGAATTCCAACGCGTCTTCAGCAAAGGCGAAACGCCGGAGGACATGCCCGAGGTGAAAGCGAAAAAAGGGGAACTGCTGATCGACCTGCTCGTTCGCGAAAAGATCGTGTCATCGAAATCGGAAGCGCGCCGGCTCATCGAACAGAAAGCGGTGACGATGGCGGGTGAGCTCGTGACAACCTTCGACATCGTCGCAAAACCGGGCGTCACGAAAGTGGGGAAGAGAAAATTTGTGAAAGTGCTATAATGACCGGCATGTCATCACTCACTCACAAAAAATGTGTCCCATGCGAAGGCGGCGTGCCGACTCTCACACCGGAGGAAGTCGAGAAATTCATCGGCGAAGTGCCGGAATGGAACGTGAATGAAGAAGCAACGCAGATCTATCGCACGTTCAAATTCCGTGATTTCGTGCAGGCAATGATCTTTGTGAATGCAGTCGCACAGCTTGCGGAGGACGAGGGACATCATCCTGATTTTCAGATCAACTACGGCAAAGTGACGCTGACGCTCTGGACGCACGCGATCGGGGGACTCAGCGAAAACGATTTCATCTTGGCAGCGAAAATCGATCAGCTGCCGGAGTCATTCGGTGAAACGGTCAAAGGCGACGAGGAATTCTTGGCGGGTTAATGTTTATCAATATACGCCTTGATATCGTCGGCGTGATGAAGCGGCAGACCGTGATCGGCACGATAGGAAATAATATCCATGCGCTCCTCCGATCCCTGTTTGAAACGTGTGTCGCCGTTTCGTGCAAGGTCGTCCAATTCCGCTTCGGTCAGTGACGGTAATCGCATGCTGTCGTGATTTGTCACGGCTTTATAAATCTCATCCAACAGTTGATGTAATTCCGCTGGAATCTTGTCGCGCTTCAGCTTTGCGACGCCCGATTTAAAATCATCTCTCGTAATTTCCATAAAGCGAAGCGACGACTCGATCCACGCGTTCATGAAAATGCGCCGTTCATCGATGGATAGACAAGCGTCGTCCATCAGCACCTTGAGAGCAGACCACCGAAGCGGGTGATTACTTTCAAGCGCGGAGATGAGAAAGGTTCGTATTGCAGGTTTCAAGCCTTTGAATTTTGACGCGGGTCCCGTTTGAAGCACGTCGATCAGCTCTTCCCGCGAATGATAACTCGTCCGCTGGATGAGGAGTGTGAATGCGTCTTCATACTGCATTCCTTCATGGAAGGATGGTGGGACATGCGCATTATCGGTTTGTTCGATCTTTGCCTCTTCTGACAGATCGTGACTCATAAAATGGTCATGCACGATACTACCGGTCTGAGCAAAAATACAAGGTGTAAAAAACGGCCCCGCTGACGCAGGGCCGGCTGCCCCTTTCCCCATTCAATCAACCGTGAAGATGAGCCGTCCCTTGTTCCCGGGGGAGTCCACCATATCTTCACTCTGGATACGTCTGTCCGGATGCTTCTCCTGCCACTGTGCCATCGCTTTGGCGAGCGCATATGCCTTGAGCACCTCATCGTCGCCAAAATCATAGTCGACCAGGATCTCGTAGCTCCGTATGCCCACTTGCGTCACGACCACACTACATTCCGCCACAGAGATATGCGAACGCATACCTGTGAACGACGTTGCCAACAGCATGAACGTCTCATCCATTGAGAATATCCTGTGTGAAAGGAACGATCGGAGTACCGTACTCCGATATATCTGACGGATGACTGCCGAATCTTTACAGAAAAGGATGAATATTATGCAATTTCAATGATGCGCTTGGCAAACCAGATACCGCCTATAATGCCGATGGTGAGAGCCGTGAAAACCATAGAAGGAAGGGGGGATATGGTATGAGACGAAGAAAGACATTAGTCATGACAGACATCCATGCGCCGCGTGACGGTGCAGCCGAGAGACAGCAGCACGCTCTGCAGTTTGCGCGCCTCGGAAAAGCGCGACCTCGACGGCAAATAAACATGCACGTCGCCGCGCTGGGGATAACTCTTCACCCACTCGATCAGGGAAGTAATGGAGAAGACCCCACTCTTCGCATCCAGAAGCGAAAAATTCGAAAAATCGATCACCACGTTTCTGTGTGCGGACTCGATCCCGGGGGAGTGGTGGGGGAGAGTGGTCATGAGCCGTGAGTGTACGCTCGTACACCCTGTGATGCAAGAGATAATTTTTGAAAAATCAGAGATATACAAAAACGCCCGCTGGGTGCGGGCGTTCGTGCATCGAAGAGAGACTTTCTTACTGGAGCATGCCGTCGATCGCGGACTGGAAGGTTGCGTACGGATACGCACCGCTGATCTGCTGCGTCTTGCCGTTGGGACCGATGACCCAGAAACCCGGCGTGCCGTCGATACCGGCCTTGCCACCATCCGCGACGTACTTCTGAATGTCCGATGCCTTCTCGCCGTTATCCAGACAGCTGTTGAACTTCGTCGTGTCCAGACCGAGTCCGGCCGCATACTGCTTGAAGTCCGCGACAGCACCGGAGTTGTCGAGGTTGGCCCAGTCATTCTGCGTGGAGAAGAGCTTGTCGTGCATCTCCCAGAACTTGCCCTGATCCTGCGCGCAGTCCGCCGCCTCAGCAGATTTCTCCGCGTTCGGGTGGATGCTGGTCAGCGGGAAATAGCGGAGCTCATACTTGATCTTGCCCGTGTCGATGTAATCCTTCTTGATCTGCGGATATGTCTGCGAGAAGTGTCTCTCACAGAACGGACACTGGAAGTCTGTGTATTCAATCACCGTTACCTTGGCATTGGGATTACCCTCTGTGGGACCCATGCCCGGCGTCGGGGCCGTGCCGGTTGGAGCCGGAGGCGTCGGAGCCTGAGCCGTGGACGACGTGTTCGCTGCGAGCGTGGGGGAGCCGCCCTGCGGAGGTGCGATATAGCCGCCATGCACTGCGCTCGCGAGTGCATAACCGACGATCAATCCCAGGAGTCCCAGGGTTGACGCAAACCAGGGGTTGCCGTTCTGCGTATTCATGTGAGAAAGAGAAAAAAGTAGGGGAAAACGAATCCAATCATACGCGATGCGGCGATCACTTGAAATACTACCAAACCAATTTTCCCGTTTTCATTCAACCAGTCCCGTTGTGACGACAGCTTGCAGCAAGAAGATTCAAAGCATAGCGTCTGCCTCCTTATGTCTGAGATGCATCAGTTCATCGTAAAGCAGGGGATTGAGAACGCCCTTCCGCAGTCCTGTATGCAACTGCTTACCCAAAAAAGAAGAGAACTCCGGGAAAAGTTCACGGGTGGCTTCTGGTATCCAGACAGCATCCGGCAGGAGATTCGCGACCTGAACGAACGCGGCTACTACGCCGGACCCCATCTGGCAGATTACAGAAAGCGGCTGGAACATATTTTTAGAGAGCCGGAATCGAATCACTGGTCAACGCGCGATGCATCCGGCACGCACGAAGAACCGCTCGACAGAAACGACATCCTGCTCGTCGGCGGCGTCATCGCGGCCGACATTCTGGAGCCGGATGAATTTTGGGCGGAGCATGCGGGATTCACGAATCCGGCCGACCTGCACGGCGTCATCGGCGCGCTCGCTCTCCGGAGCCGCGATCTGTTCTATGACCACGGCGGCTACCGATGGGAAAGCACGCATGACGGCGAAACGTATCGGTCGTGTATCACGGGATCCACTCACGGCGATCTGCGTATCCAGCGCATTCGCACGTCGTTTCATCCGACGATCGATCCCTTCGGCAACGCCGTTCAGTACAAACCGCTCACCCGACACGACCGGCAACTGGTTGCCGCCTATCATTCATGCGAACCGACATTGCTGACGGCTGTATTGAAGTACATTGATCAGGAAAAGATCGACGTCCCGTGCCTGCATGATCAGGGAAAAGACCTGCTGTCGACACTGTCCGGCCAAGGACAACACATTGGAAATTTCGGCGACTTCGGCATGAACGAGACGAGTGCGCGAATGCTGTTTTTTGACTACGCCTTCCCGATGAACGACGGACATGCGCAACAGTCGCTCTTTTTCCATTTACACAAAGAACATGAAGGCGCCTATCGCATCCACATCGATGAACGCCGGCATCTGGCTTTTTCGCATCTTCAGAAGAGCGGGCGCGTCAGTGACATGCCGTCGCTCACATTCCCGCCGGAGGACATGGATCACGTGGTGCGCGGCATTCTGACGCAGGCCCAGCAGGGCAAAGGAAGAACGTCGCTCAAGCAATTGAAAGAGGTACTGGCATACAGATATCAGGAAGGATTCGAGGACATCATGAAAAACACGCGGCGCGAGATCCTGGGTGAATGAGTCTCACTTGATCCCGTGGAATTTGTCGTGAATCTCTTTGAGCTGCGGATTGGTCACGTGCGTGTAGATCTGCGTGGTGCTGAGGTCCTGATGCCCGAGCAGTTCCTGCACGCTGCGCAGATCGGCGCCGTTGCGAAGCAGGTTCGTCGCGAAGGAATGCCGCAGCGTATGCGGCGAGGGATCGGTGACGATGCCGGCGATGAGTGCATATTTCTTCACGATGTTCTGCACGCTGCGCGTGGTGAGGCGCAACTCGGTTCCGCGCAGGGTTCTGTCCGGGGAATCCTTGGCCAGACGGATGAAGAGCGGATCGCTGTAGATATCCAGGCTGCTCATGTACTCATGGATTGCATCGATGGCCGGCTGCGACAGAAACACGATGCGCACCTTGCCGCGCTTTCCGCGCACGCTCATCTCGCGCGTCTTCTCATTCACGTCGCTCCTGTTTAGGGAGACCAACTCGGACAGACGCAGGCCCGTGGAGAAAAACGTCTGCAGAATGGCATAGTCGCGCTTGCCGCGTACGGTCTCGCGATCCGGCGCCGCGAGCAGTCGTTCTAGCGCATCATCAAAAAGCACTTTCACCTGCCGCGGCTCCTGCTTGAATCGCTCCACGCGGTCGGGCGGATACACGTCGAGTTCTTCCTGTTGGATCAGATAGCGCAGAAAGGCGCGGAGTACCGTCAGGCGATGATTCTTTGTCCGCGTCTTGAGCGGTTCGTGATTCTGATCCTTGAACGTATGCAGGTACTGCTTGTATTCGCGGATCGTCATCTTATCGATATCAACAGGGGACTGGGCTTTTGTCGACTGTACAAAATCATCCAATTGATGCGCATAGTTTTTTACGGTCAGCGCGGATTTTGCCTGTTCGGATTCCAGATATTGCAGATAGCGGGTGACGGCGTTCTGTAATTCGGTCATGGGAGAAAATGCGTGAAAAGGGGGAGAATGGGAGAGGGCTATCAAACTTCGTATAATGCATTTTATACGAAGTGTTTTTCGGGCTCAAGAGCATTTGTCAGGATGTACGGGCTATGGATACCTCCCGGCCCGTGAAAAATGGCACCCGGAATTTCAGTTGCAGGTGCTTCTGGATCATTTCTGTGGGAATCCATGCATCCACATAAAATGCATAATAGAGATACGCGACGGCTTCGCGCAGAACGCTTCTGTTTTCGCTTCCCCTGTCCGGACGAATATCCGACGGATAGGTCGTGAAATTCTTCCAGCCGAGTCGGTCAGCCAGCAATGCGATCCTCGCCAGATGGTAGGCATCACTGATACCGACAACCGACTTGCACCGAGATGTCAAGTTTTGTGAGTAGAGAAGATTTTCCAGCGTCGAGTGCGACTGATCTTCCAGCGTGATATCCGATGCGCTCACGCCGTCGTCGATCGCCTGTTTTTGCATCACCTCCGCTTCACTCGCGATGTTCCCCTCTCCCCTCCCTCCACTCAGGATCAATCGATTCACCTGATGCGACCGGTAGAGATTCGCAGCCGTTTCGACCCGCCGCACGATCGCAGGACCGGGCTGCGTGGACGCGTACACGGCCGCGCCGAAGACGAGAGCGCAGTCGGCCGGCAGCCGTGCGTCGCCCTGAAAATGTGCCTCCACGATGCCGATTGCGGCAAGCAGCACGAGCACGAAGAACAGCGCAAGCGCAGCAAGGATCAAACCGATACGAAGCAGAAGATGACTCAATACATGCATCGTCCGCATTGTATCATTCCGGAATGATGGAAATGTGGGACGGGATGTCCGGCAGTTTTCTGCTCCAGAACGGCCACTGCGTGATGTCCACCCGTTCAACCTCCGGCATGTTTTTGATGATGCGCTCGGCCTCATCCCGGTCCATGCCCGTCACCTGATCGCGCACGCTTTTATCAAACAGCGCACCGTCCGGCGTGAGCGGATCGAGAATGTATTCCTGCGTGCCGGTCAGATCGACGGTGATCTTGATCCACGCGAATCCGTCATCCCACTGAATGGGCTGAATGACCAGATCCGCCAGTCCGAGATGATCTTCGATCAGTTTTCTCCCCTCGCGCGTGTGTTCCTCAAGCTGGGTTTTAAGCAGCTGCAGAATCGCCTCCGCGTCATAGCCGTACGCCGTGTAATCGATCGTTCCCGTCACGGTGATGGAGCTCACCTGTTTCCCGAGCTCATCCACAGGAAGCGTGACGCCGGAAAACGACAGCTTCGTCAGCTTACCGGACTGCATGATCTGCAGATGTTTGGCGGGATCCGCATTGTTTCGTTTCGTGAGTTCATCGGCCACCTGCTGCTTGGCAATGGCCAGCAGCTCTTTTTCAAAAAGCGCTTTGGCCAGATCCAGATCCGACTTGGCGAGCACCGTTTTATAGGCCGTCGTGCCGCCCGTCGCCGGCGTCTTGTTGATACCGTAGACCTGCGTCCGCTCCGACGGCGCGAGCCCCGGAATGTCCCAATGCACGCCGGCCGGCAGATTGCCGCGCGCGCCGATGATCTGTCCGTAGAGATCTTCATCCGCCGCCTTCGCCCGTACGGTCAGCTCACCCCCCGCGGGAATGTTGGCCGGATCAAGAATATTGAAGATCATACCCGCCTGATTCATGAAGCGCGTGCCGACTCTCAACGAGTAGGGCTGCGAGGATTTGTTTTCAATGGTGATCTCGGTATGGGCAGATGTGCCGATAAACTGCTTGCTGATATGATCGAACGTCATGCTGTGCGCCATGTGTATCGTTATGGGAATCAGCGGCATTTTGCGCACGGTGCTGGTGGGATCGAGAGTCGCACCCGTCTGGGTCAGAAAAACATTGATCGTCTGGTTGATCGTCTCCCTGCGCGGACGCACGTAAATATCAGCCGATGGCAGCAAATGGAACACGACGAAATAAAAAAGGCCCGCGCTGAGGGCGACCAGGGAGAATATGCGGAATTTGGGT
>DASZVA010000015.1:0-11420 GCA_035547395.1 Candidatus Peribacteraceae bacterium
ACCCCGCCGGTTCCCTAGCACCCCCGACACCCCCGTTACCCTCCTGACATCCCGCAGGAGACATCGCGCTCAAGAACTGAATAGCTGTAAGGTGACCATGAATACATTGCTTCTATTGAGATTTTCAAAATGGAAATAGGCGATGTCGATGCTGTAAAAAGTTTTAATGATTTGACCATTATTGCAGGTCGCGCCGATCAGGGGGGTGTTGGGGGAGACCTGCTTTTTGTTTTTCGTCAGAAAAACAAGCGAACCGTCGCGAAGGGAAGCCCTGGACCGAGCGACGGTGAGCAGCAGGTCGGGCGGAGCGGGTACTTGATCGGCGCCAGCGTTTTCTTTCTCCACTTTCTTTGTCGCGACAAAGAAAGTGGAAACACATTGGACGAGCAAGAAATTGCAGAAACCCCACATCGCGTCAAAGAAAGCGGAATATCCAATAACTATCTTAAAATTGCTTTATTGTCATTTTCTTAATGTAGGTTATTGCTAAATAACCAAAAATATGCTATAGTATTCACATAAATACATACTAATTCCTTCCCCTCCTCCTATGTCGGTTCATCCGCATAAGACCAGGTATGCGAAGCTCGTCTCCGCCTTTGCGGCTTCGGCTTTCGCCCTCCTGATCATCGTGAGCTCGCAGCTGCAGGCCGCCAACAGCGCCACTGCCAGCGTTGTGGACCACGGTGTCACGATGACGAACTACCGCCGCGTCGCCTGTCTGATGAGCAAGAAGGGCACGGTTGATACCAACCGCAGCCGCCTTCTCAACAAGGCATGTGCCATGGTAAAGACAACGAAGACCAAGTAATTCCGTCTTCTTGCAAAGCGCTTTGCAATAAGCGGTCTCCCGTTCGGGGCTGACCGCTTTTGCGTATGTGAGAGCTGAAAATCGATGCTTACTTCCGTACAAACACGTCGGGCATTGAACCAACCTGCGTCCAGTACTGGTCGAAAACCGGCGGACAGACAGCCAGGCAGACAACCGCGCCGGCCGTCTGCAGAAGCTGCGGTTCATACCGTTTCACCTCAAGTGTGCCCGCATATTCCCACTCGTGTCCGAAGCTGCCGTTGATCAGAAGCGCACCCGAAGCATGCGCGACGGACAATTCCTGCATCACAAAAGAAGCCGTGGATGGAGGTGATACAGGCGGATAGAGCGCGAGTTGCACGATCGTTGCGATGACCGTGAAGACGCCGATCGGAAGCATCGGCAAAAATCTCCGTCGCAGCACAACGATCACACCTGCAAGGAAGAGCGGCGTGAAGAGGATGGCGTAGTAGTCGTACCGTGCGAGAAGTACATAGAGAGCAACAAGCACGAAGCTGCCAATCAGCCCGAATGACCTGCTGCGCAGAATCCCGTAGGTTCCGACGATACTGAGGACAACGCTTCCGCCGAGTGCCCACACGCGCAGCGAATCCAGGATGCGCATCACCACCGTATCATCCGCATTTTTATGCGCCTGCAGCGTCATGCTCGCAAGCGCCAAGGGATTGCTGAATGTGTAGAGCGCGAGCAGCGCAAGCGGGATGAAAAACAGTAGCATCTGCAGAGGGGCGGACGACTTGCTGCGCCGCAGAAGCACCCAGACGGCGGGCGCGAAGAGCACGGCCTGATACGCGGTGAAGAGTGAGAGAATCCAGAAGAGCGCGATCCATCCGGCGTTGTCATGACGCTCGTCATCGCGCAGCAGCAGATACAAAAAGACCAGCCCCTCGAGCGCCGTGAGCGGCGCCATCATGATTGTCCCCGCTTGATACACCATGGCACACCCGAGCAGCCAGCACATGGCAACTACGATGCGCGCGGCGGGACGCAAGTCATGCACGAGCCGTAGCAGCAGCCACACCGACTGCACGAGGAGCGTGGCAAAGACGATCCGCCAGAAGAATTCCTGATAACTCCAACCATCGATGGAACTGAGAATGGCGCGCGCGAGCGGCGGATGCGGATAGGGAATGTTGAGCAGATATTTTGCTTCGTCCGTCCGTACGCCATTGAATATTTGCAGGACCGCCAAAAAAAGCGCGTACAGCTCCAGCCACAGAGCGAGCATCACTTTACGCATGGCGTGACGACGGATGATGTAAGCGAAAGATCCAAGCATGCAACGACGTCCGGGCCGCGCCGGTGTTCGTCATGAAGGACGCGGACGTGATCGGTCGTGACGCTCTGCACGAGCAGATCCGACACAAGCCAGCCGTTTTGATCAGCAGCATGCGTGAGCGCGGACTGGACCCGACTGCGCATATGCGCATCCGTGTAGAGAAGCCGCATCGCCCAGACTTTGGGCAGCAGCATCGCGAGGATGATGAGAGACAGCACGAAGAAAAGCGGGATCTGCGCAAAGCTGATCGTCTGCGCGAAACGCATGACGGCAATACGCAGAATCTGCAGCACGAAATCCCACTCCACTTTCAGATTTAATTTGCTCTCTCCGTGCTTGCGCGGCAAAAACGTCAGCGGCACCTCAAAGATGCGCGACTGGGGAGGCAGATGCGCGAGCACTTCGAGCAGGATCTTGAAACCGGTCGGACGGAGCTTCGTTGCGATTCGATCGTACGACGCACTGTTGACTGCAAAGAATCCGCTCATCGGATCACTGGAATGCACCGGCGGCAGCCATTGGGCCAGCCTGGTGCCGGCTTTGCTGAGCAGCCGTCTGCCCGTCACCCATTCCCCCACGCTCCCGCCCTCCCGATAGCGCGACGCAACCGCGATATCGGCTCCGTTTTGGATTGCCTGATACAGATCGAGGAGAATATGGGGGTCATGCTGCAGATCGCTGTCCATGACCGCGAGCACGTTGCCCTGTGCGATTGCAAATCCGTCGACGACGGCCGATGAAAGACCGCGATGATTTCTCCGCCGCAGCACGCGGACCGGATACTGTTTGCAAAGCTCCTCCGCCACCTCCCACGTGCGGTCGGGCGAGTCATCATCCACTACGATGATCTCGTGCGGAATCGCGAGCACTTTCTCCAATGCCGGAATCAGCTCCGGCAGATTCTTGGCCTCGTTGTAGGTGGGGAGGATGAGGGAAAGCACGGAATGAGTTTATAGTTTTTAGTTTTTAGCGCTACACTCCACACCTATGAAAATCCTCGTCACGGGTTCCTCCGGCACGATCGGCACTCGGCTCTGCGAAGAGCTGCTGAAAGCCAGTCATGATGTCATCGGCGCGGATTGGGAGAAGTGTAAATGGAACGATGCGGTGGAAAAACTGCGCGTCGACATCGATCTGCGCAAAAGCGACGAGTACGGAAAGCTCCCGACAGACATCGATCTGATCATCCATCTGGCCGCCAATGCGCGCGTGTATGAGTTGGTGGAGAATCCCGATCGCGCACTGGATAACGTCACCGACACGTTCAACGTGCTCGAGTTCGCGCGGAAGAACAACATCCGGCGATTCATGTTTGCGTCGTCACGCGAGACCTACGGCAATATTCATCTGCCGGACGGACAGAAGTACAGCGAGGACAAAGCGCACTTCATGACGTGCGAGAGCCCCTATACCGCGAGCAAGATCGCCGGCGAGGCGCTCTGCGAAGCGTACAAACGCTGCTACAAAATCGATGTAGTAATCTGGCGGTTCTCTAATGTGTATGGCATGTATGACGATTCCATCCGCGTGGTGCCGCTCTTCTTCCGGCAGATGCGCGAGGGCAAACCCGTCATGGTCTATGGCAAGGACAAGTGTCTGGACTTCACCTACATCGATGACTGCGTCAGCGGCATTCTGCTTGGGCTGGAGAAGTGGGACAGCGCCAAGAACGACACCTACAATCTGGCCTACGGCGAAGGCTCGACGATCCTGCGTCTGGCGGAACTGATGAAGGAATTGCTCGAGAGCGATTCAGAGATTGAAATCGGCACGGCCCGCACCGGCGAGGTAACGCACTACATCGCCGATATTTCCAAGGCCCGGAAGAAGCTGGGCTACAGTCCGAAGACGCCGTTCGAGGAAGGCGTGAAGAAGGCGGTGAAATGGTATCTGGAGCATGAAAAAAGCATGAATTGACATAAATATAAATAAATGTTATTTTTTCATTAATGGAACAATCCCATCATGTCCGGTGGATGCAACCGATTATTAATCAGTTGGAACAAGACACCCCCCTTACAGAGGAGAAAAAAAGAGAATTTCAGAATACCATCGCACATGTTCTTGCAGAGAATCCAGCAAGTGAAATGGCAAAGACTATTCGACAGCGGATTGCGCCTGTTTTGGAAAAAGTCGACTCAATGGCGAATGTGTTTGGTCAAGACCAGGCAATGACGATGATAGAAAGAATGCGGACATTGCTTCGCAATCTCGGACAATTGGGAATGCAGTTGCCCACGATGCAGGAAAAATATAAACAGGAATGCCAGGCAATCTTCGGCCACACTGCGGACGGAAGAAGTGCGGCAATTCTTGGTGAATATCACGGCAATATGGAGAGCTTTGATGAGCTGTCGAAGATCGTTCTTGCACTGTCCGATGTCGATAGAAACGAGATTCTTATGGTCCTGGAGGAAGGACTCGCATCCTCCATGCCACTGGAAACAATGGAACGAAATGCCGAAAAAAGTATAGTGCCGAACGTTGCACCGGGCGCCATGTACTGTGCGCACGAGATTGCCAAAATCGGAAATATCCCCGTTGAAGAATCGATCGTCACCTACAAAAACCGGCTTGCCATAGACCGAGCGGTTTTTCTGATTCAAAAACAATATCCGGGTATTCTTCGGGAAGAAGTCATCGCATGTTATATCAACGAAGGCGCGAGAAGTTACATGTCCACGACGCCGCCCGATATTTGGTTGCGACTACAGGATCAGGTTGTGCAATATATCGCTGAAAATTTCGCCTCTATCTGCAATGCAAACATCGATTCCATTCGGTTCGCAATGAACAAGCATGAAATGCTGCATTTTTTACTGAAACCGATACCTGAACATGCGGCGAAGAATGAAATCCACTTCAATGAAACAATCGCAGGCCACGCACTGCATCAGGCCATCGACGAAATAACCATAGAGAACATCCGGAAAGCATTGGAACGGCATCCTTCGGCAAAATGGATCGTCTGTTTTGCAGGCGCGTCACACGTTAAGAGCATAAAACAGGGGCTGGGATTCACAGAGGAAGAGTGATTCCTATCAGGCTTTTTCCTCCTTCGTCTCGTGATGGACCAGACTTCGCTCCGATATGCGGAGCTTCGCCGGGCAAGCCATATCACTTCTTTTCCTCTTTGGTTTCGTGATAGACCATGTCTAAATTCACATCCCACAGGTTTGATTTGTCGGTGCGGCCCTCAACGATGTTATCCACGGCCATCATCGCAGTAAGCATGCTGTGATCCTGGTTGTTGTAGCGGTGCATGCCGTTGCGGCCGATGAGATACAAATTTGGAATCGTTTCGACGAAGTCGCGCACGACGTGCAGCTGCGTGTAGCTGCCGATGTAGGCGGGGTAGGCTTTGGGCATACGCAGCACGCAGGCGTCCACGACATCCTCGCTCTTGAGGAATCCGATCTTCTCCATTTCGCTGATACCCAGATCGATCATGTCCTGATCGGGCTTGATCCACAGATCCCCTCCCTCGTTCACGAAATACTCAAGACCGATCCAGATGTGGTTCTTGCGGTCGGCCACCATGTACGGGCTCCAGTTGTTGAAAATCTGGACTCTGCCGACTCTGACGCCGCCCTCCTGAATGTAGATCCAGTTGTCTGGCACGTCCGCTGCCGGCGCCCCCTTGCCCTCCTGCACGTGCAGTTTATTGAGGAGGAGTCCGACCGTGAGAAAATCGCGGTAGCTGAGCCCCTCCGCCACTTCGACGACCGTGGGATCCGGACGCGGGCGCATCATGCCGATGAGGTGCTTGATCGGCATCGTGGAGAAGAAATAATCGCAGGCGATGGTTTCAGTTTCACCGGTTTCTGTATTTTCGATGGTCACAGATGTGATGCGCCTGTGATCAGTGGTGAGTGGTGAGTGTGCTCCTGATTCACTGGCCACTTCCCACTTTATTCCCACAACCCTCGTCTTCATTCTCACCTCCCCGCCGCACGTTTTCACCTGATCCGCAACTGTCTCCCACATCTGGCCGGGGCCGAATTTCGGATAGTAGAAACGCGTGATGAGGCTCGTCTCGCGCTCGGCCTGCGCCTTCTTGAAATCACTGCTGAGCAGATCCTTGATCGCGTGCGCGACGGCGCGCTTGAGGCTGAGTCCCTTCACGCGCTGTGCGCCCCAGTCGGCGCGAATCTCGCCGCACGGCACGCCCCAGACTTTCTCGGTGTAGGCCTCGAAGAAGGTGGCGTAGAGACGATCGCCGAAGCGGTTTTTGTAAAATGCATCCAGGTAGGTCTCGTCTGCAATCGGAAACATCTGCCGCTTGATATAGCTCATGCCAATCAGAAACGTGTTCCAGAACCCCAGTCTGCGCGCGACCGTCAGCGTAATGCCGATCGGATACGGGAAGAAATGTTTGCGGTAGAAGATGCGCGAGAGGCGCGGACGTTGGAGCATGACCTGGTCCTCTTTTTCGGGATCGGGCGCGGGTTTCCGAATCCTGAGAGGATTCGAATTGAGAATTGAAAATTGAGAATTGAAAATGCCCTGCTCCGACACATTTTCCTTTTTCAATTTTTCATTTTCAATTTCGGAGCAACACTCCGGGCACAGATACTCGACGATCGCCTCTACCGCATAATCGATTTCATGATTCTTCTCCACGTCATCCGCCGCGGGCGCACCCTGGAGCGGCAGGATATTGAACCACCAGTCCATCACGCGCTTCTCTTTGCTGAAGAAACGGTGCCCGCCGATATCGATGCGGTTGCCCTTGTAGTTGTACGTCTGCGCGATGCCGCCGATTGCATTCGTCGCTTCGCACACGATCACGCGGGTATCCGTCCGTTTCAGAAGTTCATAAGCGGCAGTGAGCCCGGCGGGGCCCGCACCTGCGATAATGGCGGTTTTTGACATGGGGGGAGAATACTAGGGATCAGAATACGAGAATACTAGGAAATCGGGAGTTCCCGATGCTCCCTAACCCCAACCCCAACCCTAACCCCATCTCTACACTCCCGTCGTCATCACCTCTTCGGGCTGTTTTTTCTGGCGGAAGACGAAGGAATGCAGCAGGAAGTAGTTCCAGAACATCACGACACCGATCGCCAGCGCCTTGGACAAATTGGAAACGGCTGCATGCGGAAGATGCGGGAAGAAGCGGAATCCGGCGGTAATGAAGAGAGCGGTAAAAACAACGTTGAGCACGTAGGCGATCGCATAGGCGACCACGAAGCGCGCGGCTTGCGTCGTTGCCTTCCCCTCGCGATGACGGAAGGCGAAGAACTTGTTAATGAGAAACACGACCGTACTTGCGACGAGCGTGGAGAAGATATTCGCCACTCTGGGATCGAGGCCGAAAAACCACGTGAAGAAATTGAGCAGCGAAAAATCGATGACGGCGCCCGTACCGCCCGCGATCATGAATTTCCAGATTTGCTGGAGATGGGATTTCACCTTCGGATGATTCAGGATCAACGTCATGCGTTCACCGTAACGGAAGCGCCGTTCCAGGCTTCAAAGGTTTTGCGCAGCCCTTCATCGAGCGGCGTCCATTTCATAGATTCCAGAAGCGGGTGTACGGGCAGACGCGGGATGACCCGCTGCACCATGTTCTGACTGCTATCGAAAGTGATGGGCAGGCCCGGATGCACAATGTCGCGGATTTTCTCCGCAAGTTCGCGGACGCTAATGATATCCTCGGATGTCACATATTGAATGCCCTGCACGTTATGTTCGATGAGGGTCATGGCAGCACGCACGAGATCTTCGACGTACAAAAACGAGCGTTCTTTTTCGCCGTCGCCGCGCACAACGAGCGTCTCCTCCGCATCGCGCGCCTGCACCATGAGCGCGGGTACCAGGTTCGCGTCTTCATTGAAGGTATCGCGCGGTCCGTAGACGCCGACGGGGCGCAGAATGAGCAGTGGAAATTTGCGCTGATGCTGTGCAGACAGCCACAACATGCACGAGATCGCCTTGCCAAGGACATACCCGTCCACGGAATCCGTCTTGGCCAGTGCCACCGCATCCATGGCGGGCGCGACGTTCGCGGAACTGAAGAACGTCACCGGCACGCGCATGTCGCATTCCTTCATTCCTTCGAGCAGCGCCAGAGTCATGCGGACGTTGTCATTGATCACGTCGCTCGGCCGCTTGTGATGATACTGCTCGTTGCGCCGGCTGGCGGCCAGATGAATGACTTCATCGACGCCGCGCACCAGATCGGTGCAGTATTCGGAGTCGCGCAGATCCCCTTCCAGTGTTTCGATCTCGGCTCTGCGGGAAGAGAGAGCACGATAGTTTTGCGCGCGCAGAGGAACTCTCACCTCTGCCCCATGGTCGAGCAGGTATTCGACCAAAAAACTTCCGATAAATCCCGTGCCTCCGGTGACGAGGACTTTGCGTCCTGACCATGATTTCGTCATAGGAGAGGAAGCGTACCAGATGCATTGCGCGGATGGCGATCGAATTATGAAAATTTTGAGAAATATTGCGACGTATTTGCTTGCTTTGTCTGACGTTCGATTTTCCAGCGCGCCCATTCGTGGGCGCATGAACCCGGATGCATATCCTGCGGCCAGGAATGGCCGCTCTGATGAGCAATATCATATTGTGAGATCGATATTTCAATTTTCCATTTTCAATTTTCCTTTATACTCCGCGCATGTCCGCATCCTCTCCTGTTCTCTGCATCGTGGGTCTCGGCTACGTGGGACTGCCGCTCGCGCATGCGTTCGCGAAGCACGGCTACAAAACAATCGGCTACGATATTTCGAGCAGGCGTATCGAGGAGCTTAAAAACGGCCATGACCGCACATTGGAATTGAGCGAGCATCAACTCAAGGAAGTAATGATTCATTTCAGCGACGATCCGGCGGTCATGAAAGAGGCGGACGTCATCATCCTCGCCATCCCGACGCCGATTGACGACCGGAACAATCCGGATCTCACGCTGGTTGAAAAAGCATCCGAGACGGTCGGCAAAAACATCAAGAAGGGCGCGATCGTCGTCTATGAGTCGACGGTATATCCGGGCGTGACGGAGGAGATCTGCGCGCCGATCATCGAGCGCGAATCGGGTTTGAAGTGGAAGCAGGATTTCCACCTCGGCTATTCGCCCGAGCGCATCAACCCCGGTGACAAGCAGCACACGGTGGAAACGATCATCAAAATCGTGTCGGGAGACGATGAGGAGACGCTGGAAACATTGAGCGACCTGTACGGATCGATCGTGAAGGCAGGCATCCACCGCGCGCCGAGTATCAAAGTGGCGGAGATGGCCAAGGCGATCGAGAACGCGCAGCGAGACCTCAATATCGCGTACGTGAACGAGATCGCCATGCTCTGTACGCATCTGGGAATCAAATCGGCTGACGTGCTCAGCGCCGCGGGAACCAAGTGGAATTTTCTGCCGTTCAAACCGGGGCTCGTCGGCGGCCACTGCATCGGCGTCGATCCGTATTACCTTGTGGAGAAAGCGAAACAGCTCGGCATGACGACGCACGTCATCAGCGCAGGACGGCTTATCAATGACGGCATGGGCAAGTTCGTGGCAACGCAGGTCGTCGAACGTCTGAAGACGAGTCCATCGCAGGCCCGCGCGCTGGTGCTGGGACTCACCTTCAAGGAAGACGTACCCGACACCCGAAACAGCAAAGTGCATGATGTGGTGAAAGCGCTTGAGGAAAAGGGCATGAACGTGGAGGTGCACGATCCGTTCTTAAGCGATGAAGAGATCGCAAAGATGAAGCACGCACCCGGCTCGCTCGAGAACGGTCCGTACGATGCCGTGCTGCTGCTCGTCGCGCACGAAGCGTACAAGCGCCTGTCCGCCGCGGATCTCGTCAACGCACTCAAGGAGCGGGGCGTCCTCTTTGATCTCAAATCGATCGTCGATCAAAGTGTGATAGAGGGAGCGGGCCGCACCTATCTCTCCCTGTAATTCCATGTATCCGCGATTCTGGTACTGGCCGCTCATCGTCCTCGCGGCTGCGCTGGCAACAGTTCTTGCCTTGACGCTCGCGCCGTATGGCTGGAATCCGTCGGCGCTTTTTCATCTCGATCAATCCACCGCCAATCAGTACGGCGTGCCGAAGGGATTCGTCGTGCTGCAGGAACCGGGATACGACGGCGAGCAGTATTATGAAATCGCGCGGTCCATGCCGAAAATATTCGATCCGTCGAATTGGCGAAGCCTTGCAACGCACTCGACCATCGCCTATTCCTATCAGCGCTTTTTGCTGCCGCTCACCGCGTTTGTCATCACGCTGGGTCGCGACTCCGCACTGCCGTATGCCTTTCTGCTCATCAACGTCGCGGCGCTGATCGGCGCCTGCGCGATCCTGCTGCGGTTCCGGCCCAGACGACCGCTGTACGCGCTCGCGCTCGCGCTCTGTCCGGCAGCAACCGTCGGCCTGCATTTTTCGCTGGCGGAGCCGCTGACTCTGCTGCTCATCACCGCGTTCCTCGTCCGCTTCGACGGACGCGAACGGCTGGGGACATGGGACATCGTCCTGCTCTCGCTGTTCGTTTTGTCGCGCGAGGTGAACATTCTGTTTGTCGGATTCCTGCTGCTCTACATGCTCTACCGCAAGCGATGGCAGGATGCGTTCCTGCTGCTGGTGCCGCTGCTCACCTTTCTGACGCTGCACAGTTTGATCTTTCGCATCTTCCACGAAATTCCGTTCTTCTGGAGTACCGGCAAAAGCACGCTGCCGTTCGGCGCGATCATCCCGCTGCTGTTTGGTCATGCGGGCTACAATATGCTGACGTTTTCCTCGATAGCGCTCTTCTGCGGATTCGTGCTGCCCGCCGTCGTCTGGACGGCCGCGATTTCCTGGAAAGAACGCCGGAGCGCTCCGTTCCTGCCGTGGGCGACGTTCATCTTCCTGTGCGTGATGATCATGATGCCCGATCACATCTGGGGATCCGTCACGTCGATCGGACGCGTCATCACGCCGGTCTATCCCCTGTTTTTGATCACGGCCGCAAAGCACGACACGCTCCCCGTGCGGCTGATCGCCGTCGCCGTTCTCGTAATCGGCTGCGTCGCGGCTCTCGGCCTTGCATCCATTCATCATCCGTTCACTCTCAGCTGATGCAGGAACTCACCGTCATCGTCCCCGTCTACAATGAAGCGGCGACGCTGCGCGTCATCATGGATGCGCTCGACAAAGCGTGCCCCGATGCGCAGATCGTGTACGTCGACGACGGATCGACCGATGAGTCGCGATCGATTCTGCGCGAACACGCACGGCTGCAGGATCTGGTGATCGAAGGAAACCACGGGGGCAAGGGATCGGCAATCCGTCTGGGACTCGAACACGCGGCGGGTGCCTACACGGTGAT
>DASZVA010000016.1:0-123126 GCA_035547395.1 Candidatus Peribacteraceae bacterium
CCACGCCGCCGATCACGAGATCGCGGGTCGTGGCAACCGGTGCGCCGGCAACCGCGGAATTATCCAGAACGCCGTTCAGGTAAATCTTCCAGGTTGTTCCGTCGTAGCTGCCCACCACGTGCGTCCACTGGTTGGCCACGAGCGGGTGGACGGACTGCACGCCGACGGCCGAGCCGTTCCATGAACGGAAGCTGACCTTGCCATCATTCGTGGACGTCTTGAGTTCCCACTGCGTGTCCGTCCCGTTGTAGCCTTTCGAGATGATCTGGCGATCGGCTGCCAGGCTGGACGGGTTCACCCATGCGGAGACCGTAAAGTTCGTCGTGTTCGAGAGACTGTTGCCGAGATCCACATACTGCGTTCCGTCGAAGCTCAGGCTGCGCGGATCACCGAAAGACAATCCCGAAGGAACACTCATACTCGGCATCGGGTTATTGTGCGGAGTACCATCGTTGGAACCCGTGGAGTCGACGGCGGTCAAACCGGCCGTCAATTCGTCCAGTCTCCAGTAGCCGGCCGTGTCCGCATTGGACGGCGTACACTGTGGATCAATCGTATCGTAGGCCACGCAATACGTGGTGCCGTTGGCCGGCGCGAAGGCGATTTCATAATTATTCGTACCGTCACCGGTGTCCGTACCCGCACAGAAGAAAGCGGAAAGGCCTGCTTTTGTCTGGCTGTATGTGCCATCTCCATTCAAGACAGCAACGTCATAACGACCGCCGGTCGAAAGACCGCTGACCAGCACCGTGCCGCTTGCATCGGTCAGGCCCGCAGACGTATACGGCGTTCCATCTCCGTATCCGGTGTAGGGACTGGAATAATCGGTTTTGCCAGCCTGGTAAATGTAGCCGAATTCAGCTCCCGATTCTGTCCAGCAGTTTGCCGGAACTGTCACGTTGCCGCTTCCGTCGGGACCATTGACTGCACGAGTCACGCTCGTGCCGCTGAGACATTCGTATTTGGTGAAGCGGATGTTATGCGCAGGAACAATATTGTGGACCGTTACCTTTTGATTGACCGGGCTGCTGTTATTCCAGGCATTGTCGCGAGCGACCGCCGTCACGCAGTAATCGCCATCGCTGAGACTCGACACATCCAGAGACGCACGGTATTTGCCGTCGCCGTCCGGGGTCGTAATGCGCTGGGACGTCAGCTGCGTGCCGTTGCCGGTGCACTGTCCGTCGGATGCGCGGGGAAGAGTCATATAAAAGTTCACGCTCTCGACGCCGTCATTATCCGTCGCTTCCGCGGCAACATCCGCGGTGCCTGCCACCACGCCTCCGGTTTCGTTCTCAATGGTCAGACTCGTGACGGACGGTTTGGTGCCGTCGATCGTAAACGGATCGCTGATCAGATGATCGTAGCGGTTGTTGGCTTTGGTATAAGTCGTGGTGTCGGCCGTGTAGGTGCCTTCGGGCAAGTTCAGATTCTGCAGATCGCAGAGCACGTAGTTGCCCTGATCGCTGCAATCGGCGCGATTCACCTGAGTTGTCACGCCGTTGATCGTTGTCTTCATGTAATTGAACTGATCGAACTCATCATCCGCTTTCACGCGTACAACTTTGTCATTGGGACGGAAGTACTGGCCGGCTTGCGGAATGATGTAGGAAGCGGTCGGAAGATCGAGTGAATAGACCGTGCCCGTGTTCGATGCGTCGTACCACGTATTTGCGATATCCACCTTCGCGGTCACCGTGTGAGCACCTGCGGGCAGCGGTGTGTAGAGCCGCCACCAGTCGGTCGTTGCCGTTGCCCCTCCGATGTTCGTACCCGCGATCGGTGTGGACGATCCATCGACGTAGAAGTTCACGGCCGTCGCCGTGGTCGGCGCAACGATCTGCGCATCCAGGTCGCCGCCGTTGTTCTCGCGGACATACTTGGGACTGTTCACGAATTGAATGATGCTCGTATCGATCGGCAGGTTGATCGATGCCAACGAGAAATTATCGAAGAGAAAACCTTTGCTGCTTGTACTCGGAGCAGCTGTACCCCCTGCACGGAAGATGAGCGTATCGATCGGGAAAAGTTTATTGCCATTACCGGCCTGCTCCGGATCGAAGCGATAGTAGTCCTCCCACGTCGTTCCCGTATGAACGAGCGAACCGTCGATGTAGATGTTCACGACATCATTGCCCGGTCCGTCGACGAAGTCGATGGAGAATCTGACAATGTGCGGAGTCGCTCTGCTCAGTGTGGGAAGATCCGTCTCATTGAAATTAGCGACCGTGCCGATCGGACCACTATCGGTGACATCATAGAATCCCACATGAATCCCATCGGGTTCGTCTGTAAAACTCAAATAGCTCATGCGCGATCCGTTTCCATCATCAGGCGAAACAGACAGTGTAAGACCCGTCTCCACGCCCGGCTGCGTCGCTGCGATATCAAACTGGGCATCAAAGTGATTATTCGAAGCAATGGTTGATTCCCCTGCCGTGTCGGCAGTGGGAGCGGCAAAGGTTTGATTGCCAAACCCTCCCGATGTCACTGCATTAGATATGCGAAGCGATTTACAGCCGAAGCTGGAATAGCCATAGGTGTTATCCACGACTGCCTGATCAAACGGCCCAGTCGACTTCCAACCACCTTGTCCATTCACAGAGCCGTCCGTGAAGGAATCAAAAGAACTTGATGTGCTGCAGGACGGAGTTGATGGTGGCACAACAGCCTCCGCAACCGGAATCACGGGCAAACCCGATGACAGTGTCAGATACGAAATAAAAGACGCCAGAACCGCGATGCGGTTACCCTTTCTGGCAAGACTGGAGCGAAGCCTTGTCATACAAGAAGAAGGAGAAGGGAACTAAATGGGTGACAAAATGACCCTAAAGATAAGGCGAATTCTACGGTTTCTCGGGATAATTGCAAAGGGCAATTTTCTTGCCATGTGGGTCAAGTAAGCACGACACGCTATTTTCCCATCTCAAAATTTGAATACAATTTGTATACATATATTCACATGGAACCCTGTTGCAAAAGAAAACCGCTACACCAAAGTGCAGCGGTTTTTGCCCCTTATCCATGCCTCCTTAGAGCAGGCGGCCGGCATATAAGTGAACGTAATACATCCCTGTGGAGAGGCTGGTCCCCAGGAAGGGGAGAATCTGACCTGATGGGCGGCAAGCCGTCCAAAAGGAGAAGAGACACAGCGGCACGTGTATAAATGCCGCTACCGCCAAGGAGAAATCCTTCCCCTCATCTCTGAACCATGCCGCTAGGGCGACTGCGATGACAGCGACGCAGACGGTCGTCATCATTTGCAGCGCTTCCGGATCGCGCAGATGCCGATAAGGACTCTCGGTGAGAGACTGATGTAGTCCCATTCCCCCAAAAAGCCCAACAAAACAGCATGCAAGCAGACCGCAACAAAAGGTCTTCATCATAAATCTCCTCATGAGGTTCACAATTTGCCAACCGTGACAAAGAGCAAGCGACTCTGATTTCCGTGTCGCTATTTACTATTATAAAATATAATTAATATTTGTAAATAGTAAGAATAAACTGTGAGTTTGAAATGGCCCTGGGTGCGTATCACACCCAAGGGCCTTTGCGTGATCCTCCTCCCAAAACGCTATCCACGGCCGATTTTCTTTCCGAAGATAGTGTCCCAGCCTTCTCGGAAATCCCGATTCGACACTCCGGAATGCCCACCTTTCCCGCAACGATTGCCGGATTTGCTCCTTCTTCTGCGTTCATAGCGAACCGGAATGACGGTGCAAGATGTGGCCGGAAACAACACTGTCATCTTTTCCTTCATAGCTGCACTTTCTTAAAAGGATCACTTTACATTGTCACCCGTGACAATGCGCCCGCACAGTATGCGAAAATCAAGATTTTTGGCAAGAGCATACAAAAAAGGCGCCCTCGCGGACGCCTTTCTGTGAATTGCTTTTGGATTAACCGTTTGAGCGCGACTGCGTCGTGCCGGAACGTGCGGCAATGATTTCGTCAGCCTTGTTCTTCGGAACCTTGAAGTAGTGGCTGGGCTCCATCGCATAGCTCGCGCGGCCCTGCGTCATGGAACGCAATTCTGTGGCGTAACCGAACATTTCGGACAGCGGCACTTCGGCCGTGATCACCTTGGCCATACCGCGATCGCTCTGACCAAGGATCATACCGCGGCGGGAGTTCAGATCTCCCATCACATCGCCCAGATAGTTTTCCGGACACGTGACTTCCACTTTCATGATCGGTTCGAGAATGACGGGGTCCGCCTTGCGCGCCTGCTCCTGGAATCCGATCGAGGCCGCGAACTTATACGCCATTTCGGACGAGTCGACGTCGTGATAGGAACCATCGAGAAGTTCCACCTTCACATCCACCACCGGATAGCCGGCGAGAATGCCGCGGGACATACCCTCCTGGAATCCCTTGTCACACGGAGAGATGAATTCACGCGGGATGCGGCCACCAACGACGCTGTTGACGAATTCATATCCCTTGCCTGCCTCCTGTGGGAAGAGCTTGAAGACGACGTGACCGTACTGACCGCGACCACCCGTCTGCTTGATGTACTTGCTCTCGCCTTCCACTTCCTTGGTGATCGTTTCGCGGTAGGCGACCTGCGGTGTACCGACGTTCGTCTCGACTTTGAACTCGCGGCGCATGCGGTCGACAAGAATATCGAGGTGGAGTTCTCCCATGCCGGAGATGACGGTCTGGGCGGTCTCGTCGTCCGTGCGGACGCGGAAGGTCGGGTCCTCTTCGGCAAGTTTCTGCAGCGCGATGCCCATTTTTTCCTGATCGGCTTTGGTCTTGGGCTCGATCGCGATCGTGATGACCGGCTCGGCGAAGCTGATCGCCTCGAGCTGGATCGGATCCGCTTCGTCGCAGAGCGTGTCGCCCGTGCGCGTTTCCTTGAGACCGATGACGGCGCCGATGTCGCCGGCGCGGATTTCACTGATTTCCTCGCGGGAATTGGAATGCAGGCGCACCAGGCGTCCGATGCGCTCCTTGTTGTTGCTGCGGGGATTGTAGACGGATGATCCGCTCTTGAGCACGCCCGAATACACGCGGACGAAGGTCAGCTTTCCGACGAACGGATCGGTTGCAATCTTGAATGCGAGAGCGCTGAACGGCTCGGAGTCGCTGGGGTGACGCTCCTTCTCTGCCCCTGTCGACGGATCCGTTCCTTTGATGGACGGCACGTCGAGCGGGGACGGCAGATACGCGACGACGGCATTCAGCACGCGCTGTACGCCGACGTTCTTGAGCGATGATCCGCAGAGCACCGGATAAATTTTTCCGGAGACGGTCGCCTTGCGGATGCCCATGATGAGTTCTTCGTCCGTGAGCGCGCCGTTCTCGAGGAATTTGTCGATGAGATCGTCGTTTGCCTCGGCCACTTTCTCCATCAGCACCGCGCGGTATTCCTGCACCTGATTAACCATGTCTTCGGGAATCTCTCCTTCGGTGATCACTTCGCCGTGCGCGCCGCTGAAGGTGAATGCCTTCTTGGCAACCAGATCGATGAGGCCTTCAAAGTCGCTCTCCGCGCCGATCGGCAGCTGAATCGCAACCGCATCCTTGCTGAGACGATCGTGAATCGATGCGAGCGACATGTAGAAATCGCCGCCGGTTTTGTCCATCTTGTTCACGAACGCGATGCGCGGCACGTGGTATTTGTCCGCCTGGCGCCAGACAGTCTCGGACTGCGGCTCCACTCCCTGACTGCCATCGAACACGACGACTCCTCCGTCCAGAACGCGCAGGCTTCGCTCCACCTCGGCGGTGAAGTCGACGTGTCCCGGTGTGTCGATGAGGTTGATAGTGATGTCGATCGGGTCATTGCCCTCTCCCGGCACGGTTGCTTTCCAGTGACACTGCGTCGCGGCGGCCGTAATCGTGATGCCGCGTTCGCGTTCCTGTTCCATCCAGTCCATGGTCGCCTCTCCTTCATGCACTTCGCCGATCTTGTAGTTGCGGCCCGTGTAGAAGAGGATGCGCTCGGACGTCGTGGTTTTACCCGCGTCGATGTGCGCGATGATACCGATATTGCGAACGTGTTGGAGGTCCATGATAACTGGTGGTTAGTGATGAGTGATAAGTGGCCGGAAAAAGAAAAGGAGAATCGGCTGAATGCTCATAGCCCATAGCTCCAAAAGGTGCGGGCACTATACGGAAGTTTGTAATTCGATGCAATCCGTTTCGGCCCGAAAACCCTTATGGATGGGGCCTTTTGAGGCCCGGACGCTTGCAGTACACAAGCAGCCGCGTAAAGAGGCTAAACGGCTGGCCGATAGAGAGGATTGTCGGATTGCGCGCATCGGCATCCTGCGACTCGATCCATTCGGCGGTTCTGTCGCGCAGGAGTGATTGCATCTCCGCCGGCGTCAGGCAACGATGATGCTCATGATCAATCACCGCTTCACTGATCTCATGAAGCAGCTGATGTTTCCAGCAAAACGCTTTTTCGTCGGATACGGTCATGCCTTTCTCTTGGCAGTAGCGGCTGATCATCAGATCCACTTCCGTATCAATGATCTGTTCCAGGAGAGTCGAATCGAACAGGGACATGAGGGTGTATGTGTATGTGAGGAACTAAAAAATTGATGAAAATATTATACTCATTTTCACTTTCATGTCAATGGTCTGATCTGTGAATTTTGGCTAACTGCAGCGCTTTTCCGGATTCGGCAAAACGCCGCATGCAAGACGATCTTGCGATCCATGACAAGACTTCTATACTCGTCCCCTTTGTTCCTTGAAATCACCCCGCCGCTCGTCCCGTACTCCCTTCCAAGGATTTCGTCACTCGGTCTTTTGGGAGTACGGACCCGAGTGGCTCATAAGGAGTTTTAGGGATCATTATGGCTCAGACACGTCACGATCAGCTCGGAGAAGCATTGAGGACTCTTTTCAGCATTCGAGGCTATCACAAACTGTCGAGAGAAGATGCGGATCATCTCGATCTGCACCATCTCGTCGGCAACACCGTCGACCAGCTGATGGAACACTTCACGCCTCTCGCACGTGAGCACAAACGAAAAGTTTTAGAAAACATCGTCACTCTCGTCGACCTGATCCAATCGGCTCCGGTCCCACAACCCGCCCTTGTCGAGGCGTAAGCCTCACATCTTCCCTCCTTGAGTCACTTCTCTCGGTCGCGCCGTCATCCCCGGCGGCGCGACCACTTTTTGCGTATGACAAAAAAGAGAGCCGAAGCCCTCTCTTCAAATCATTGATGAACTATTTACTTCGCGAGGTGCGCGAAGGCTTTGTTGGCCTGCGCCATGGATTCGACGGGGCTCACCATGGCCCAGATTGTACAAATACTTGTCGACCAGATGCTTGGAATTATTTTGCCAAGTGAGCAAAAGCTTTATTTGCTTGGGCCATCTTGATGACGTCCTGCTTCTTCTTGATCGCACCGCCCTGCTCGCTGGATGCATCGAGGAGTTCGAGCGCGAGTTTCTGTGCCATCGGCATGCCTTTTCTTTCGCGAGCGGCACCCAGAATCCAGCGGGTCGAGAGCGCAACCTGGCGGCGCGGCGTCACTTCCACCGGCACCTGATACACTGAACCGGCGACGCGCTTCGGGCGGACCTCGATGAGCGGCGTGGCGTTGAGCACGGCCTTGTTGAAGACCTCGAGCGGATCCTCTTTCGTGCGGGTCTTGATGACCTCGAGCGCATCGTTGAAGATGCGGCGCGCTGTCGACTTCTTGCCCCGCTTCATGATGCAGTTGATGAACTTCTCAATGGAAGGGTTGGAACCTTGGACGATGTAGGGCTTCACCGGCTTCGCCATAATGGAAAATTGAAAAAGGAAAATGGAAAATGATTACTTGGCAGCACCCTCCTTCGGTCTGCGGGCGCCGTAACGGGAGCGGCCCTGCTTGCGGTTGCGCACACCTTCGGTGTCGAGCACGCCGCGAACGATGTGGTAACGCACACCCGGAAGGTCCTTCACGCGGCCGCCGCGCACGAGCACAACGGAGTGTTCCTGCAGGTTGTGGCCCTCTCCCATGATGTACGCCTTCACTTCGTGACCGTTGGTAAGCCTCACGCGGGCGATTTTTCGGAGGGCGGAGTTCGGCTTCTTCGGCGTCATCGTCGTCACTTTCAGACAGACTCCACGCTTGAACGGGCTGCCCTTGGCAAGCGGCACGGGACGCATTTTGAGTGCGTTCCAGGTGTACTGCAGGGCGGGAGCCTTGCTTTTCACGCGCTTATTCTTGCGCGGACGGCGGATCAATTGGTTAATGGTGGGCATATTGACGATAGAGGATGGCTTGCCCCGCAAAGCCCGAAGGGCGACGTGGGGTGGGCATAAGTGGCGGGATGGTACTGACAGAAAGGAGGAATGTAAAGGTTATTCCTGTAGAGACGCCCCGGCGGGACGTCTCTACAGACGAAGGTCATTGATTTTCGTCTTCCGGCTCCTCCAGCCCGTTTTCGAGGGCGAAACGCTTGCGGTAGACCTCGCCTGTCGGGATGAGGCGACCGATAATGACGTTCTCCTTGAGACCGGCCAGCATGTCGATCTTGCGGGTGGTGGCGGCATCGACGAGGACTCTGATCGTCTCCTGGAAGGATGCGCCCGAGAGCCAGCTGTCGGTGGCGAGAGCCACGCGGGTGATGCCGAGGAGCAGCTGTTCGTAGGTGGCGCCTTTGCCCTTGCCCTTCGTGTCCTTGGCGATGCGCTCGTTTTCAAAGTCGACTTCTCCCTTGTCGGCGATTTCACCGGGCAGGAAGTTCGTGTCGCCGGCGTCCGACACGCGGACCTTGCTGAACATTTTGCGGACAATGATCTCGAGGTGCTTGTCGTTGATGGTCTGACCCTGCGACGCGTAGATGTGCTGCACTTCCTGGACGACGTAGTTCTCGACTGCGTAGACACCCTTCTTTTCGAGAAGATCCTGGAGGTTGAAGTGTCCGACGTTGAGCGGATCACCGACGCCGATCTTGGAACCGGTCTTCACGATCAGCGACTCGCGGCCGCCGAACTGATAGCTCTTTTCCTGGAGATCGTAGTGCTTTATGCGGATGACGCCGTCGTTGATATCCGTGACCTGACCGGCGCTGATCGCACGGATCACCGATTTGTCGTACTTCGACTTGGCAAGGATTGCGCGCTCGGCGACTTTCTCGCCCTTCTCCACCACGACTTCGAATCCGGCCTGCAGATGGTATGCGTCCTCGCCCGGCTCTTCTTCGTTGATCGTCACCGTCGTCTTGCCGCCGTGGTGGCTGACCTTTACGACGCCGGCGATGTCGGCGAGTTGCGCGGACGTGCGCGGGTTGCGGGCTTCGAACAGTTCCTCGACACGGGTGAGACCCTGCGTGATGTCGGCTCCTTCTGCGACACCTCCCATGTGGAAGGTGCGCATGGTCAGCTGCGTTCCCGGTTCACCGATACTCTGCGCGGCGATGATGCCGACCGGCGTTCCGATCTTCACGGTCTTGTTGTTACCGAGATCCCGTCCGTAGCATTTCACGCAGATACCCTGCTTGGTCTTGCAGGTCATGACGGAGCGCACTGCGACAGCCGTGATCTTGTTCTGGTGGAAGAGCTTGATGAGTTCCGCGTCGATCTCCTCGTCGCGCTTCGCGATGGTTTTTCCGTCAAGCCCCTTCACGTCAACGCCCACCGTGCGGCCGAAGATGCGGCTCTCGAATTTTTCGCCGATGCGCTCCGAGTCCTCCACCGTAATCGTGTGATTGGACACGGAACCGCAGTCCTCTTCGCGGATGATGATGTCCTGCACGGCGTCGACCAGACGGCGCGTGAGGTAGCCGGCTTCCGCGGTCTTGAGAGCGGTGTCGGATTTTCCTTTGCGTCCTCCGTGCGTCGCGATGAAGTACTCGAGAACGGAGAATCCCTGCTTGAGGTTGCTCTGAATCGGCAGTTCGATCGTGCGGCCGGACGGGTTTGCCACGAGTCCCTTCATACCTCCGAGCTGCGTGACCTGACCCCAGTTACCGCGGGCGCCGGAATCGATCACATACGTGATGTCGTTCTCGGGCTCCGCAAGGAAGTCGCGGATCATGGCGTTACTGACCTGGTTCTTGGTATCAGACCAGAGACGAATCGAGTGGCTGTAGCGCTCGTCTGCGGTGATGAATCCCTTCCAGAAATAGTTGTTGATCTGGCGGGTTTTTTCGTTGGCCTCGTCCACGAGCGTCTCCCAGTCCTTCGGCACGAGAATGTCGGATGCCGCGATGGAAACGCCCGAAAGCGTCGCGTACTTAAATCCGATATCCTTGATGCGGTCGGCAAACTGCGTCGTTCCTTCTTCTCCGACGAGTTCGAGCGCGTTGGCAATGAGGCTGGAGAGTCCTTTCTTCGTCATCGGCTTTTGGATGCGGCCGAGTCCCGGCGGCATGATTTCCTCGAACTTGAGGCGGCCGACGGACGTCTCGACGTACTCGCTGGTGCCGTCGTCTTTCAGGACGCGGACTTTGATCTTGGCCTGCAGATCGACGACGCGGTGCTCGTAAGCCAGGAACGCTTCATCGGGATTGCCGAAGAGCATGCCTTCGCCGAGCTTGCCGTCATGCACCTGGGTGAGGAAGTAGCAACCGAGCACCATGTCCTGAACCGGGTTGATGATCGGCTCGCCGGCGGACGGCTTGAGCACGTTGGTCGCGGCGGACATCAGCGTGCGCGCTTCCATCTGGGCATTGTCGGAGAGCGGCACGTGCACGGCCATTTGGTCTCCGTCGAAGTCGGCGTTGAAGGCGGTACACACCAGCGGGTGAAGCTGGATGGCAAGACCTTCAATGAGCGTCGGCTTGAATGCCTGGATACCGAGGCGGTGCAGCGTCGGCGCGCGGTTGAGCAGCACGTGCTTGTCCTTGATCACTTCCTCGAGAATGTCCCACACTTCCTTGCTGCCGTCCTGAATCAAACGCTCGGCGGCCTTCACGTTGTGCGCAAGTTCGCGGCGGATGATGGTGCCGATGACAAACGGCTTGAAGAGTTTCATCGCCATTTCCTTCGGCAGACCGCACTGATTGAGTTTAAGGTGCGGACCGACCACGATCACGGAGCGGCCGGAGTAGTCGACGCGCTTTCCGAGCAGGTTCTGGCGGAATCTTCCCTGTTTTCCTTTCAACATATCCGACAGCGAGCGCAGCTTGCGGCGGTCGCCTGCTGTGAAGAGCGTCTTGCCTCCGCGGGCGGAGTTATTGAGCAATGTGTCGACTGCCTCCTGAAGCATGCGCTTTTCGTTGCGGCAGATGACTTCCGGCGCACCGATGCTCATGAGCTTCTTCAAGCGGGAGTTTCTGTTGATGACGCGGCGGTAGAGATCGTTTAAGTCGGATGCGGCGAAGCGTCCTCCGTCGAGCTGCACCATCGGACGCAGATCCGGCGGAAGAACCGGAAGTCTCGTCGGAATCATCCACGACGGATCGATGCCTGCCTGCAGGATCGAGTTCACGAATTTCATGCGTTTCATGACTTTCTTGAGTTTCTGGCCCGATGACTTCTCGCGCTCGGACTGAAGATCGGTTGCGAGCTGCTGAAGCTCGATATTGGTGATGACCTCGCGCAGCGATTCCGCTCCGGTGCCGGCGCGGAACACGTGTCCGAACTTCATGTTCATTTCGCGGAACTTAAGCTCCGACAGAACGGATCCCATGTGCAGATTCTTGAGATCATCAAGCGCCTCGCGGTGATTCTGCTTGAGAGACTCAAAGCGCTCCGCCACTTCTTTCTCGAGCGCGTCGAGCTGCGCGCGCGTCGCCTCGCTCTCGGTAAGCTGCTTCTTGGCGTCTTCGTATTCGCGCTGCACCTGCTTGCGGCGGTTTTCCATGCTGGCATTGAGTTCTTTCTCGGCATCCGCCTTCAGATCATCATTCACGGAGATCACGATGTACGCCGCGAAGTAGACGATCTGCTCGAGCGTCTTGATGGGAAGATCAAGGAGCAGTCCGATGCGGGATGGCGAGGAACGGAGGAACCAGATGTGCGCGATCGGCACGGCCAGGTTGATGTGGCCCATGCGCTCGCGGCGCACGATCGATCGCGTCACTTCCACGCCGCACTTCTCACAGACGACGCCCTTGTAGCGGATTCCTTTGTATTTTCCGCAGAAGCACTGGAAGTTCTTGGTGGGACCGAAGATGCGTTCGCAGAACAGACCGTCCGGCTCCGCGCGTTGCGTGCGGTAGTTAACGGTTTCGGCCTTGGTGACTTCGCCTCTGGACCAGCCGAGAATATCGTCGGGGCTGGCAACAGAGAGCGCGACGGCGTCGAAGGAATCGGTTGCGGAAGTTGCTTGTGCGGGCATGAGAGTGACGGAGAAGGTTCCGATGGGACCGAAGTGACCAAAGGGACCGATGTAAAAGGATGCATTTCGTGCATTTCCGTCGGTTCCGTCGGTACCCTTGGTTCCGTCGTAAACCTCCAAAATGAACGCACGAAAGTCCGCTGCCTCCCCTCTTCGTTCGTCTCAAACGACGGGGAAACACCGGAAATGTAGCCTTATTATAAGGAAGTCGGGCTTCCATGCAAGAAAAAAATCCCGGATTTCTCCGGGACTTTCTTATTATATGCTTACATCATCGCCTGATATCCGTGTATGCCGCCTCCGAAGCCACTCGCACGGACACGTTTGACGGCAAGCTGGCGCTTGGCGTCATTATAAGAGAATTCGTAATAGGATCTGCCGTCTTTGGAAACGACTTCACTCATGTCGCCGAGCGCGGAGTTCACGCGCTTCAGGTAGTCGATACCGCGGATGTCCAGTTTCAAAAGCGAATTAATGTCGGACACTTCCTGTTTGACATATGCCTCCGTCACAGTTCCGCCCGCGATCGCTTTGCGCAACGTCTTCATTTTGACGCCGACAAGCGTGAGCGCCTGCTCGATTTCCTCGGGCGTGCGCGTGCGCTCTTCATAGTATTCGCGCACGTTTTCAGCCGTCTTTTTCACCGCCGATTTCGCCTCTTCGCGTTCCAGCGTGTCCGCGTTGTACTTCGCGAGCGTCTGCAGCACGTTCAGAGGATCCTTGAGAAGTGCGTCTTTGAAATTCGGATAGATTTTTTCGTCGGCACCGGTCCATGTCGTATCCCGCTCCCACAGGTTTCCTTCCGCATCAACATACATGCCGTACATGTCGCCCGCGTTCGTCTTTTGCTCCAGCATGTGCAGCAGCGCCTTGGCGGCGTCGCCTCCGTTATCGGCCTGGAACCTGGCGCTTTCCACCTTGAAGGCGTCGATCAATTTTCTCGCGGCCTTCTCGCGGTTCTGCTTCTTTGCGATTTGCTCGCGGCCTTTCTTATATTCTTGATTCTTGATGACGGCGAGTTTCAACTTCCCGTCTTTATACGTATCAATCTTGATGCGGTACGGCATGTCGTCGCGATCCAGCTGAGCCGCGTTATTTTCTATGAATTCTTTAAGCGCCTGTTTGTCATTGCCGTACGTCGCATTGAAGGATTCCTCGATGCGCTTGATGGTCGCCTGCGCGTCCTTCTCTCGTCCTTCGCGCAGATCGATCATGGCAGTCTGCATCAGCTTCTGGTCGGTCTCCCTGGAATAGGCATCAATGCCTTGCAGGAGATGTCTGACTTTCGGAGAGACGGCCTTGGGATCCAGGTACGCTTCATAGTTGCGCACCAGCGCGAGTTCATCGCGCAGAGATGTGACGATTTTTTCCGCGAGCTTCGGATCCTGCTGGCGCGCAGGTTTGTTCGCGGCTTTTTCTTCCGTTGAACGACCCGATTTATTGAAGCGGTCGATCAGGCCGTCGGTCACGACCTGCAGTTCCTTTTCTTTTGCCGCAAATTCCTTGCGCATGTGGCCCGGGATATCGATCTTGAGTCCTCCGCCTTCGCCTTTGGTCAGCGGAATATCCATCTTTGCACCGGTCGACGGAATCGTGATATGCGCAATCGTTCCTTCGGCTGCCTTGAACGCAAAGCGCTTGCGGCCGCCGGAAATATCCTGCGAGTAGGGGCGGGACGGATCACTGTTGATTTTCATGAGACCGTCGATCTGGAATTTCCAGTCCTCGGGAACGTCCATCACGTGCGTGCCGTCGACGAGCACCGTGGACTCGACGCCGTTCTGAGATGCTTTCGTCTGCGCATGCTCAATCTGGCGCTCGATGTATGTTTTCCCGTTCAAGAGAACATCCTCACGTCTGCCGGTCTCCTCGACTGCAAACGCTTCCATTTTTGCGATCGATTCCTCGACTTTGCGCAGACCGTTTTCCAGCTGAATGGAATCATTCAGCTGACCCTGCGCGTACTTGTCGAGCCACTCCGCGAATGATCCATGCACGTATTCCTTCATGTTTTTCGCGTATTTCGCATGTTCCGATTTCTGCAATTTTTGCTCGAGCTTTCCCACTTGCTCCTGGAAATGCTTTTTCATCGTCGACGCATATTCCTTGAGACCCTTGTCCTTTTTATACTCGTTAAACGACGGCTGCTCTTTTCCGGAATTCTGTTCCGGTCCGCGGAAAATCATTCTGTTCTCGCGGGCGGAGAACTTGTTCCGGTGATGCGTGTGTGTGTGTCTCATGGGACGAACGGGGAAAAATTATGCGTTGAAATCAATGGATTCGGCCTGCTGCATTTCCGCTTCATGCTCCTGCTTTTCTTCGGCCTTCGCGGACACGCGGTTCTGCAGGGCAAATGCCTTCAGTTGCTCCTCTCCTTCCTGCATATGCGCGATCTGATTTTCGTATGCCTGCCGCACTTCCGCGTTACCCTCGTCCGCGATTTGTAACGCTTCCTCGCGATCGTCGACATTGGAAACGAGACCCGACAAGCGATCGAGTTCGGCCGACTGCTCGGGATTGAATGCTTCGGGCATGGAAGGTGCGTTGTTCATAGAGGTTGTGTGTATTTGTTAATATTATACAATATTTATTATATTTTAGCAATATCAGGCATCGATATGTCTTTTGAGCGCTGACTTCAGAGCGCCGGACTTATACAGATCCGTATCTTTTGCTTTTGCTTTGTCTATAGCCACGAATTCATCCGCTTTCGCGCTATCAAGTTGCACGGTCACTTTCACGGAGACTCCTTGTTTTGCCAATTGAATCATCTGCGTTTGCAACTGGGCATCCGACCATTCCGATGTATTCGGATTCGTTTCGGTCATGTAACTCCTGAACATTTTTTCTCCCCTGGCGGACGTGATGTCTGACATCGCCGTATTGATGTGCTCTTGCAATACCTTCTTCATCGTCAGACCCAGCTCTCCGTATTTTCTGGCCAGAATCTGTCCGGCTTCAATGTCAGAAGATTCCGGAATCACAAACTGTCCGTTTTTGTAATCCAGTTTCAGATTCGGATGATCGGCATTCAATTTGGCGGCTTCCTTTGCATCTTCTTCACGCGCGCCTTTATCCATGAATTCTTTGACGCCTTTATCGAGCGCATCGGCACCGGCCGACAATGTCTCCATTATCTTCGTCAGCGCACTGCGCAACTGCGGGGCCGACGCAAGGGAACCGTCCGCATTCGTGTCGAATGCCTTTCTGTCGATGCCGTTCTTGATCGCGACATCAATGCCCTTGGACCAGGCGTCAGCATCGACGCCGATCAGCTTCATCTGGAGCTTGTCCGTCACGCGTTCCGCCGTGACGCCGCTGATCATCGTGCGGATGATTTGCGCGTCGGGATTTGCATCGAGCGGAGCTTTGCCCAGATCATCGTGCATCTTGGTCAGCTGCGTGTTCATCTCGTCTTTTTCCTTATCCGCCGCTTCCTCCAGCTTCTTGATCTCCTCAAGCTTCGTCTTCATTTTCGTCTGCGTCTCTTCGGTCAGTTTGATATTCGAATCGACGGTTTTGATTTTTTCCGCGAGCGCATTGAGCTCGCCCTGCGCGGTGTTGAGGTCCTTCTGCTTCGCCTCTTTGGCAGCCGGATCCGTTTCGTTCTTCACGTCATTTTCGAGGCGCGTTACCTCGTCTTTTTTATCAAGCTGATCATGTTCCAGATTTTTCTTTTCCTCGCGCAAACCAATGGTTCCCGCGGCCGTATCGCCGTCGAGTTCCTTGGTCGCTTTATCCAGATTCGTCTGCGTTTCGATGCGGACGACTGATATCGTTTTGTCATTCAATTCTTTCCCAAGTTCGGTTTCCGCGGGCGGCGTGTCTCCGCCCTCCGGCGGTTTGCCGTCTTCAGGAGGCTTGCCGCCATTCGGCGGACCTTCGTAGGCTTTCTTTCCTGTTTCCTTTTCACTGAATCCTGTAATGAGCATGATTATGCCTTGCACGCGATTCCACAGTGAGGAGAAAGAATCCATCGGAGCAATCACCTCCAGCCTGTTTCCGTTCTGCACAACATCGACGCCGTAGTTCATCATCAGCATCGCGATCTGTCGGTTCATCTGCTTCTGCGTCATGTTGGTGAGATCGATTTTGCTGGCGATCTCCTTTGCCTTATCCACGTTTTTCTCAATCGCTTTTTGACTGCGCTCGTTTCCCTGCTGGGGAGAGAGCTGCAGTGCGAGATGTTTTTGCAGCAACAGCAGCGCATGATTTTCGATTTGACCGAATCGCTGGGCGGCATCGGGGTTCGTTTTCAGAGACTCACGAGTCTCTCCGAGTGCAACAACGTACGATTCCGCTTTGCCGGCCGCATCGGGATTCACGTTTCTGACCTGGTCGATCAATTGACGCATGTTGAGTCCCTGCACCTCCGGCGGAATAACGGCCGATTGCGTTTCGGCATCCAATTGCCCCAGCGTGTTTTCCGTCGCACCGAACGCCGCCTCCAAATTCATCGGATCAGGAGCATTGGGATCCTCGGCAACCGTTTTCAGATTTCTGATATCGGCTTCCGCCTGATCCAACAGCTGTGCGCGCGCCTGGAACGCCTGATCGGCGTTCTGCATCTTGTCGTTTGCAGTTTTCATCGCCTCATCCGGATCGTTGATTTGCTCCTGTGTTTCCGGCGTGGGCGGCATCGACGGCTGTGTTTCCGGAGAAGGCATATCGAAAATTTCGCGCTTCTCGCGCAGTGTTACATGCGGAAAGCCGTTGAATCGATGCGGGATGAACATCATGAGGACGTAAGGGAATGTTCGATGGAAGCCAATTGATCCGTCTCCTGTCCTTCGCGCGCATTTTTTTCGATCGTCTGAATTGCCTGCCGCTTGTAGGCACGCAAATCCGCATCCCATGTGTCGCAGTACTCCTGGAATTTTTTATCGTATTCCGCGAACGCCTTGTTGTAGCGCTGCGCGCGAGCTTTCTTGTCTTCCGGCGTTTCGGTCGCGTACTTCTGTGCCAGAAGCGGCAGCTGCGTGCTCACCAGATCCGGTTCGATCTGACTCATGATCAAATCGTAAATCTCCTGTCCGCGGAGGATTTTCGGAGGCTGCGGTGTTGATGTGGATGTGGGTTCCATTTCGTTTTATTATATCAAATTTCGATATTTTTTTCAATATCATGGTTTGAGGCTGTTTTGCAGCAGGGTGGCACCCGACGAAAGATCCTGTATCCCCTTTTGGACGTTTTGAACGCGGTGTTGGACGTTTTGGGCGGTATTGCGCGCATCCTGAACGATACCGCTTGCAGTCTGCACAAGCGTGTCGATCCGTCCGCTGACATTCGCAGGCGGCTGAACGGTGCAGGCAGAGAGAAGAATTGTCGATGCCCACGCAATAAGAACTGGTCGTTGCATACTCATACTGTACGTTGTGAGTGCCTATTTCGTATATTGACTACAATTCGATTCAGGTGGATATTTTTCTTCCTGGCCTCGCACGGTGCGTACCAAGGTATTAATCAATCCTCTCACTGCCAAAGTCGAAAGGATGAAGCCCAACCTTGGAAAAGCTAGGAAGAGGCCACTGCTGGATGTAGTGGCCCTTTTTACGTGCACACACAAAATATAGTTCCTCACTGCCAACTACTCACTACCCCTCACTCTTTAAACATCATCTCAAATGAGCCGCCTGATTTCTCGAGCGCCTCGCGCAGCACATCCACTTCCCCGTCGCGCAGACTGAGGGCGGATGACGCGTTCATGATTTTGTTGTGCTCCTCTTTGTCGAGCGTGACGCCCTTGATGCCGGCGAGAGACGCATGCAGAACGATGTACGCATCGCAGACGTCGCAGCGCAGCTGCATCAGGACAAAATCGTCGCCGGTGAGCCGCACGCACGTGAAATCTACCGGCACTTTTTCTCCGCACTGAGGACAGCGCATCTGCTGTTGAATGCGCTGAATGATCTGGTGGAGAGTGTGAGGATCGAAGTCCATACCGTCATTATTGTAGCACGATGCACAGACTCTGTTCAATGAATGCAAGCCAAAAAACATGCAAAAGAATGAAATGTATATAATAGTTTCCTTTCTCCTTTTTAAAGGCTTGGGAAAGCCGTATTGTCCTTTTGTGACCGGCAGTGGATACTGGTGCACTGACGCATCCCGACATGTCGCTTTTGACCAAAACCCTGATCGGCGCATTGATCCCCTTTCTGCTCGTGATCGCCTACGTCGCGTCCACGCAGCACGCGACCCCCAAGGAAACTCCGTTCGTCGACATCGGCGTCGAGCACACTGCCAAAGGCACCTTGACGATGACCGTCACGCGCAACGATCTGCTGCGCATGATCGAGATCGCGAACAACAACGATGAAGCGATCGCGCTCAGCGTGCCGGAAGATTGGAAGCGCGGAGAGGTACGCGGCGCGAAATTGGCGGACGTGAAAAGCGACGCACCGAGTTTCAGTTACGTTCGGTGGCACATTCCCGCACACGCGACGGTGGACTTCACGACAAACAGTCCGTTCGCGCACATCAAACTGCACAATCCGTCGGGCGTGCTGCTACAGATAACCTATACGCAAGTGGACATCGTCGCGGACACCGGCATGCATGATGTGTATTTGGTGAAGGATGGAAGCGTGATGATGCCGTGAAGAAGGTGAACGAAGGTACCAAAGGGACCGAGGGGACCGACGTGATGTGGTACGTTTTTTCTATGTATCACGAACGACCGTATCAAACTCTCATTGTCTGGAAAGAATCACACCAATTATGTCTTCGTATCTACAAACTTAGCGCGGAATTCCCGAGCTATGAAAAATTTCGTCTGATGGATCAATTGTGCAGAGCGGCTGCAAGTGTCCCAGCAAATATAGCTGAAGGGAGTGGTAAACAATCGAAAAAGGAGCGTTTTCGTTTTTATGAAATAGCGGGATGTTCTCTTGAGGAAACTCACTACCATCTTCTTTTGGCAAGAGATCTACACTACATCGATCAAGAAGCATTCAATGAGATGAACGATCACATTCAACGAATCAGTTATCTGCTGGTAAGATTGAGAGGATCACTGGGGTAATTTCTTTCATCACCTCGGTCCCTTCGGTACCCTTGGTCCCCTCGGTTGCATCTCATCCTTATGCCCGTCCCCTCTTACATCATCACCTGCACCCGCAATGACAAAATCGCGCGGGACGTCTACGATTTTCGATTCACGAGACCCGGTGAATTTTCGTTCCAGGCAGGACAGTTCATTCTCTTCGACGTCGGCCTGATCGAGAATCCCGCCGACATCCAGACGCGCGCATTTTCCATTGCATCCGCGGCGACGGAGGACGAACTCGTCTTTATCGCCAAGCTGAAGGAGGGTGGCCGCGCGAGCCGATGGATCGATGAAAAACTCAAACCCGGCGACACCGTTCGTATACAGGGGCCGTTCGGCCGGTTCATCGTCCCTACGCAGTCGACGAAAAACATCCTCTTCATCGCGACCTCAACTGGCGTCGCGCCGTTCCGCGCACAGATCATCGAGGCGCTCGAGCGCAAAGACGGACGGCGCATGGATCTGGTTTTCGGCGTGCGCGGCGAGGAGGATCTGTTCTGGAAAGAAGAGCTCGAGGAGCTTGCGACCAGGTATGAGAATTTCTTCGTCCACTTCGCGCTCAGTAATCCGTCCGGTGATTGGAAAGGTCATCGCGGCCGCGTGCAGACATTGGTGCCGCTCATCGATCCGGATATCGGGCAGCGAGAAGTCTTCGTCTGCGGCAGCCCGGACATGACGAAGGAACTGAAACAGCTTTGTCTGGAAGAATGGAAAGTGCCCAAAGAAAGCCTGCACGTCGAAGGATACATTTAGTGATGAGTGGTAAGTGATAAGTGGTGAGAAGATGAAAAATTCCCCAAAACTGATCACTTATCACTAGCCACTGATCACTGCTGTCTCATGACAGCAACGAACTCATCAAACAGATAATTCGCGTCTTCCGGTCCGGGAGCCGCTTCGGGGTGAAACTGCACCGCGAAGAATTTGCCGGATGTGTGGCGGATTCCCTCGACCGTCTGGTCATTGGCATTCCGCCACCAGACGTTCCAGTCTTTGGGCAATTGATCGCCGAGTGCGAATCCGTGATTTTGTGACGTGATGATGCAGCGCTGATGGCGAGGATCAATCGACGCGCCGTCGAGCGTCGAGACTTCGACGCACGGCTGGTTGGCTCCACGGTGTCCGTATGGAAGTTTGTACGTGTCGCCGCCGATCGCGAGTCCCATCAATTGATTACCCAGACAAATGCCGAACGTCGGAATATTCGCACCGATGGATTGTCGAATCGCATCAATCGTCGGCGCGCAGGTCTTGGGGTCGCCGGGTCCGTTGCTGATAAAGACGCCGTCAACCTGTCCGTCATAAGACGTCCTGTCGAAATTCCACGGAACACGCACGACGCGCACGCCGCGATTCAGGAAACTGCGGATGATGTTTCGCTTCATGCCGCAGTCGTACGCGAGAATCGTAAGGCCGGTTTTTTCGACATGCGCCGGAGGATCATACGTGACAGGGGCATCAATACTCACTTCTGCGACGAGATTGCGTATGTTTGGATCATCGATGGCGCTCATCGCTAATCGCTCATCGCTCACCGCTGCAGAATCATCTTGGATGATTCTGCCCAGCATCACACCCTTCTCTCTCAGATGTTTTGTGAGCATGCGCGTGTCGATGCCGGTGATGCCGGGAACATTGTGATGCTCCATCCAGTTCTGGATCGACGACGCAGCCAGATGGTGGCTGTGCGTGTCGCTGACCTGCAGGACGACGAGCCCCTTCACGTGGATCTCTTCACTTTCGAAATCGCGCGAAAATCCCCACTCATTCACGTCTTCACCCGGCACACCGTAGTTGCCGATCAGCGGAAACGTCGTCACCAAAATCTGCCCGCGGTAGCTGGGATCCGTCATGCTCTCCGGATAACCCGCCATGCCCGTGTTGAACACCACCTCTCCGTCCGAATCGACTTTTGCACCGAAGGGTTCACCTTTCAGTATGGTGCCGTCTTGGAGAATAAGGGAGGCCATGGAAGAGAGATGTCACTTGACCGGCAGAGTCCGAAGGACGACGACGGTTCCGCGGCAGTGTAGGGACCTTTAATGCGGGAGAAAAGTGCTTTTTACGGTGTTTCCTATATTTGACATAAACAACATAAAGTTATATAATTTTAAAAGTATCAAGAGGGATCTTTAAAAGCATCGATTCGGCGTTTTGGACGCCGGAAAAGTCCCGCGGAATCCGAATCTTCATCTGAGGATTCGGTCATCGCGGGAACGTTCACAACCAGTCAAGGTTTACTTTTTCTCAGGAGAAATGGTCATGGATCGCGAACACGAAGCGGGTCACGAAGAAGTTGGTCTCCAGCGCGACGCGGCGCGTCGGGACGACAACGGTCGGAAGAACGCGTGGAAAATTGTCCCCATCATTGGGGTGATCCTCGCAGTTCTTCTACTGTTAACAATCCTGTACGCCAGCTATCGCTGGCTGACTTCGGGCACCACTGCGGCAACGCAGCCGGCCGCCCAGCAGCCCGCGGCGCAACCCGCGCCGCAGACGGTGCAACAGGGTCCGTCACAGGCGGACTATGACGCACTCAAGGCGGAAATTGCGGACCTCAAACGGCAACAGCCGAACGGGTCGTTTAATTTCCACCAAAACCACTCTGGAAGCGAAAGCTTCCATGTGGAGGAAGGTCGCTTCTTCCGGGGGTCTTATACTCCCGGAGCGAAGGAAGTGATCTTCCAGACACGGCAATGGGGCACCGATTGCCCCTGCCCCCGGATGCCCTGTCCGGTCCCGGTGCCCTCACCGATACCGGACAAAGGCCAGGTCCCCCCGATGGAGTAGGCCAAGACTGGGAACGTTTGTTCCCGCAGAAGCCCCGACCCGCAAGGTCGGGGCTTTTTTTATGCGAGTTGATCGCCCTGCGGCCTGTCGTCGTTTGTCAGGCGCAGACCCTGCTCATCGAAGCTGGACGGATCGTTGAGAATCTCCGTGCTGTCCATCCAGTACTTCAGCTCGCCGAGCGTCACGTGGCCATCTGCGTTGATATCGGCGTTCATGCGGCCGTCGGCGTTTTTGGCATAGGCCCGCTTTATGACGAAATGATCGAATTCGCGCGGCACGAGCGAGTTGGGCATGTTCTGCACGTTAAAGTGCACGTTGCGCAGCACGATTCCCTGCGCGCGCAGCGACTGTGCGTGTGCGCCGCTGAAACAACTGGATGAGAAGATGGACGTAGCGGACGGATCGAAGGGAGCCGCAAAATAATTGAATGGCACGCGTTCCTTGTGATCGCTGAACGTCATGGAAATGCCGTTTGTGTGCCCGTGCAGCACGGCAATCACGACGAGGTGATGTCCCTGTGCCCTGCTCTCCATCTCCGCCTGCTTGCACGCGGATTGAAGTTCGGCGAGCGTCCGGAATCTGCCGGTATTGAGAATGTGCGACCGGCCTTCCGGCTGTCCGTTTCGCTGCTGGGTCGGGTCGCTGTTCATCTGCTGCACCAACTGCTCCGACTGCGACGCATGCCACTCCAAATTGTTGCCTCCGGTCACGACGAGAACATCGATCGGCTTGAGCGATTCCACTTTTCCTTCCGGCGACGTCTGGACATCGGGGCCGGAGACGAACGCCCGTTCCTGATTCATCTTCACCGCATTCCATATCTGCACGATCATCTGCTGTTTGAGAGTCGGATCGGACAGAGTGGCATAGCCGTTTTGCATCAGCTGCTCTGCGACGATCTGGATGGACGAGCGATCCTGCTCGAGCACCATGTTCTGGCGCGGAGCAAAACTGAATCCCATGTTGATGCCCGACATCTTCAGCGTACGCACGACATCGAGCGCGAAGGGCTCGCGTGCGAGCGTCACGAGACTGTAGAGATAATCGACTTTTTCGCGATCAAACGGCGTGAGCGATACGTTCATTTCCGTCTGTAACTCGCGGGCACGCTGCAGCAGCGAAGAAATTTTCGATGCGTCATCGTCGATGGAGCGGAGCAGATATCCGGCGGGATCATCCAGAATTATTTCGCCCGACTTTGCCCTCTGACTGTTTTGCGTGAAATCGCGGCCGAGCGTGCGCAATGCGGCGAATATCTCTTCCTTTTTTATCTCCGGAAAGGTGCTCGAGACAAGCGTGGCAAAGGTATCGGCGGATTTTGATATCGAATTATTCTGTGCTTCCGCAGAATTTTTGGGTCGTTCGACGTAGGTGCTCCCGCCTCTGTCGACGATGCTGCGCCCTTCCGCGCGCAGACGATCGCGATGTTCCTCGTAGCGTATCTCGCTTTCGTGCACCCACCGCTTGGGGAAATCCTGAAAAAATTCATCCCCCATAATGCGGCGTACCTTCGCTTTCATACGCAATCGTTCCTGACGTACCGGATTCATTCGGTTGCGCAGCAGTTCCGCCTGCTCGTACGACATGGGTTCATGCTGTCGCGCCCACTCTGCTTCAAATCGTGCAGTGAAAGCCTTTCCCTTCGCACGCACGGAATCCGCTGTTTCTTTGATTCCTCCGAATTCCCAACCGTTATCCGGCCCCTTTCCCGTGTAGTGCTGCCAGTATCTGCCGATCTTGGAATCGTACCGCGTCCTGTAAATGCTTCGCGGCTTCTGCGGCAGAATGTGGCGCTGTCCGCCGCGCTTATAGGGTTTGTAATCGTAGTGCTGCGTGCGCCACGTTGCGATGTCGCCGACCGTGTCGCTGATGTTCTGCGGGTTGTATAAGGAATTTTGCGCAGATTGCTGCATGCGCTGCATGTCTTGATTGCGCGGCAATCGCATCTGTCGGAAGTTCGGCACGTCATACTGCTGGTTTGCCGTCTGTTGCGGAAAATACGGCTGATTCAAAACCTCCTGCGTCCTGCGCAATTCAGCCAAATTCCGGGTCATCAAATCATTCACGTTTGCGAGCACTTCCTCTTCATAATTTTCCGGCGTTGATTTCGTCGGCTTGTGTTCGGGCGAAGGAGTACTGCCCGGCTGCTCGCCGAATTTAGAAATCAACCGCTTCTCGCGAATGCCGAATGAGCCGGCAAGGAAAGTTCTGCACATCATGCGTCCTGGGCGGAGGAATCGATGGATTCTTCAATGATCTTCATGTGCGCGGCGTCTTCCGTATCGCTCTCCCGCTTCGCGAATTCCTCCATTTTCTTTTTCCAAAACTGCACGCCTGCACTCATCGTCGCGTCAAAATCTTTCAAACATTCGTCGAAGATGAGAAACGCCATCGTATACTGTTCATAGCGTTCCGCGCGCTCTTCGGCCGTTTCCCCCGCGTACTTTTCATCGACGTGTTCGATGTGATCGGTCATAAGATCCGGCTCGATATGTTTCATGAATTCGTCATAGATCCACCGGGCATCCGGTGGCGCTTGCATGTACGCGGCGGCGGCTGTGTGTTTGTTCATATTTCCTTACAGTATAGCGTAAAACGCTATTTTGAGCAAAATGGACACCTGTCGTGAGGCGCATATTTAATTGACAAATTTACTAAATAATTTTAAATTGCATATTAGAACAGATAACGGTTATTTGTTCATTCACAGCATTGTGAGATGACGAAAACAATTCCCCGGGGCTGATATGAGGAGAAAATGATGATTAAGTTGTTGTATGCGATTCTGTGTTTCGGAAACTACGAAGACGTAGAAGAGGAAGCCGCCATCGGCGGGAGGAAAACGACAGTCGTGACCCGTGTGTACCATACGGATCCGCGCTTGACGCTTTTTCTGTGGATACCGGCAGTGTTCATTCCCATCTTTTTTTTCTTGTGCATTACGGCGATTGAAGTCGCGATAGCAAGAAACCAACCGCCGGTGATTGCGTTTTTTCTGGGCGTGGCGTGCGGGTTGCAAAGCCTGTACTGCATGGTCGTGTACTCTCAGGGCACGCGTTTCTGCCATCCGAGTTCACGGGTGTGGATTCAGTTCATTGGCGCGGCGATTGTGCTCGAAAACACTCTTGCTTTCCATTTTCCGGGCTTTACGACATTCGTCGCGATCCCGGGCGGGCAGGTCATCCGGTTGTACACGACATGCGAGCAAGGGAAATACAACACCCTTAGCAGCAACATGCGGGTGCACAAGAAAATTGAGGGAGTAGAAGAGCCAGTTATTGATACGACATTGGTGTATTTGAGCATCAACTTTGCAATACGAGTCGACGTCTTCAATCACCCGTGGCGCGTACAACAGACGCTCTATCACGACTTCATTTTTCATCCGGACGATCATTTAAGCGCGCGACTGGAAAGAGAAGGACTAGGCCTCATCATCAGCACGTGCGATCGCACGTTGCAGCATGAAGAGGCTGATCTTGTACGCTTGGATGTAAATCGACTCAACGATTTGTTAAGAGAACGCGTTAATGAAGTCATGCGCAGACTAGGCTTCGAAGTTCTCGAAGTGTCCATCGACGATTACGACGGTGTGTATCTGAACGCCATCGAACAACGAGCCGATGCCGAAATCAATAGAGAGACGCAGACGCTGGTTTCCCGCCGCAATGCCGACGCCGCCATCGCCGTTGCAACCGCGCAGGCGGATGCGGAAATTCAAACAACAGATCAAAACAGAAGGAGTAGAGTCCAAACAGCGGAATACAATAAGCTTGCAAGACAAGCTGAGCTGCTGGCAGATAAGGAAATCGCCAAAACTCAGAAAGCCACATTGGATCAACAGATCCAGGTGGCTGCGCGAATATGGCAGCAGCAAAACCAGGACATCGTTCAACACATGGATGCTGTCGAAAATCGCGAATTCCAGACGATCATGAAGGACTTGATCAACCGCAATGCCAAGCCGGAAGATCTGGACAAGGCACTGCAGCAACTCAAAGATTTCATCAAAGTCCCCGAGCGCGTCACGCTTGTCGATGCGGTCCAGCCGCTCATCAATTTTATCGAAAAGGCTATCAGCCTGTTCAAGACTCCCGCTTAAAAAAACATCTCACGATGTCATTCAACCTCTGCTATCCAAATGGGATAGCAGAGGTTTTTTTTAGATCGATGCGTTTTTGACCAATTGCTCGGCGCGATCCGGCGTCGTAACATGGATCGTTCCCCCGATCTCGATGGATTTCAAGTTCAGCGACCCGGTGACTTCCTGCAATGCGAACAGTGGCGGTGCTTTCTTTTGATAAATAATCGGCATGCTGTCGTTCACACCGATCGAGGCGAGCGCCTGTTTGTCCAAGACGGTTTTTTTACCGGCCAGCTTGCCGAGATGCTCAACGAGCTGATCAAGCGGCATGTCGACGTCGATCATGGCATAGTCCTCGTCAGATTCTCCGTTTTTGAAAAATTCGGTGGTCGGCTTCTGTTCGTCGAGGATCAAATACAGCACCGACTGATCCCGGAGTGCCGGGTCTTTGGGCAGTCCTGCATTCCCCGCCTTATCGATCAGGCCGATGGATGTACCGATCTCTTTCATGAGCTGGAAGCGCTCGAGAGGCGTGAGGTTTTGATCCTTTGCGACCCTGCTTTCGGGACACGGCCGCTGCGGCCAGAGTCCGTTCGGAATCACTCCCCCGTTTGCCTTCGCTTCGTTGTAGATACCGATGAAATCCGGTACCGACAGCACGGACAGATTGGCGACGCCTTTCATGAGCCGCACATCCGTCTGGCTGCCGGCCATTTTGTTCACGTCATCCATAAACGATTGCGGCAGCTTCAATTCTTTCAGTTTATTCGTCACGGTGTTGAGCTGCTGCTGATACTCATACTCGTTCCATTCTTCCTGATTAGTCCAAGGACTCAATCCGCCCGGCACGACATTTCCCATCGTAAAGAGTCGATGGCCGTAGATTTTTGAATACGATCGGTCCAGTGCCTGCCCCGCTTTGTAGGTCACGTATCCTCCCAATGCAATTCCAAGAACGTTTTTCAACGCGCCGAACACCCCCTTGTCCTGTTTCATCAACGTGTTCCAGGATTTCAACGCAACCAGGAAGACGGCGAACACACCGCCCGCGATCAGCGCCTTGTCTCCGGGCCCCGCTTCCTTGAATGCGTTCCAGGACCTTCCCAAAAAATCCTTGGCAGTATTGACGGGCATGCTCTCCAGGCTGGTCACCTGCTTCGGCGCCATACCGACCGGTGATACCTGCTCGCGCAAGTTCTTCACTTTTTGCTGCGTCGTCGCAACCACTCCATTGTGCAGGTTGATATACGCCACCAGCTTTTTAATGGCCGCCTCCGCATTTTTCCGTTCGTCGTACTCAAGATCCGGATTAAAGATACAGCTTAATTTGTGAAAAATATCCTCTTCAAATGCATTCAATTTCCCCTCTTCCTGCTTCGTAAAGATGTACTCTTTCAGATCGTCGACCGTGACGTTTTTCTTCTGTGAAAAATGATTGAAGAGCGTCTCGATGTCTTTGTTGTTTTCGGTGAGTTTATTGTATTCCTCAAAATCACCTTTGAGATCGTCCCGTTTGGCAATTTTATCGGTAAATGATTCCGGCTGTTGCTGGGCGAAAAAAAGCACGCGCGACTCGCGCTCGATTCTGCAGCCGGGTTTGATGTGAGAAATGGGAATCATGATTAATGATGTCCGTCATGGCCGCCTCCGTGCTTGTCGTGGTTGTCTTTCTTCATCCCGAGCAACCTCCACAACCAGAATTTGTCGCTGGAGAAGTTGATGAAATTCAAAGGAGATGCAAAAGGCCCGGAGCTTTGCAAGGGCTTGTTTACAAGGAAATCGGCAATATTATTTGCCCTCTCCCACGTATTTTTATATACCCAATTTTTTACCGTCGCCCATCTGCCAAGCTTCTTTTCATGGCCATGCTTTTTTGCAGGCTTCTCACGATCTTCCGGCTTCTCTTTTCCATCGGGTTTTTTGTCTTCCGGCTTCTTTGCGTCATCACCACCTTCGGCAGGTGCAGGCTTGTCATCCGGCTTTTTGGTTCCATCCGTTCCATCGGTCGGAGTAGGTTTGGGCTTATCTGGTTCTGTCTCTGGGGGCTTCGGCGGTTCCGAATTCTCCTTTTGCTTTTTGACAGCCTGAAACGTTGTACTCGTATGTAATACATTCGCGACATCTTCATTCAAACCAGGGGATATGCTCGTCAAAACAGAATCCAGCAATTCCTTGAAACCTCCCCTAATTTTTTCAGGACTAAAGGTAACAGTGTGAGGAATTTTGGCCACTTTTTCACCCGCTTTATCTGTCTCTTGAAATATTACATCGCTTCTATCCACCAATTTCGGCGCTACCTTCGGATGCCTGGCTAGAACATTATTCAAAGCCGTTCGCGTCTCTGATAAAATGGAATTAATTTCAGAGGTAGAGACGCTGCTCAGTATGTCCCGCGCAGCTTCAATTTTTTTGGCAGACGTATGTTCCGGATCCGGAAAAGGGATTATGTCTGGTGTCATCAAGAAATCATACCACAAATGAGGGTTTTAATCCATATCTCTTTACCGAGTCAGCTGATGCGTTTGCGGAAAAGCAGCCAGCCGCCAATGCCGAGCACACAGATCGCTATCGACAGAACTGCATTGAGTGCAACGGATGACGGATCCGAAACCTTTTGCATGCTGGTGCTGCCGCTCATCACCTGCGCTTCCAATCCGGAGACAAGCGTATTTTTTGTATTTTTTGATAAAACAACTTTAGTATTCAGCCCTGATTTTTGCGCCTTTTTCAGGGTACTTTTTTTATTCTGTATAAAACATGTATTCAATTTTTCCGGTGTCGGTTTTTGTGTCAGGCAATAGCCATTGCCTAAAGGATTTCGTGCATAGCTGTATTCGACTTTCGTCGAGGGATAAGTCATGCGGTCGACTGTCTCACCGATAGGATTGATCAGCTGAATAGCGTTACCTGCGTTGCGCAGCTGCAACTTGGTGAGATCATGACTCAAAAGAAGATACGAATGCGCGGCAATACTGGTCAGGGGCGGCATCAACCATTTCTGGCTGCCTGATCCCACCAGAAGTTGCCAGCCGGCAAGTGAGACAGGCAAGTCACCTGCATTCCATAATTCGATCCATTCCTGCTCCCCTTTTGCAGGTGACGGATACACTTCATTCAGAAAAACCGACAGCGGATAGTTGTCTTGGCGGACGACAAAATACTGTGATGTCACACTGGAACGGACTACGCTTCCACTCTGCTCCGGAAGGCTGAGACTTGCATAGAATCGCGCAGAGGTATTTTTGGTAATAATCAGTGATCCCGACAGAGGAAGAAAGCTGCCGCTATTGAGCGATACGAATACCGGTGCTTCTTTGATGGATGATTGAACATGGATACTTGTACCCGAGGAAACAAGCATCAATCGCGGCGTCACACTCACATGCAGCCCCTGCTGCTCGGCATTTGCAAATTGTGTTTCACTTTCCTCTTTTGCAGTCACTTTTTGCGCCACCTCATCATCTTCCCAGAACCCCATTTTTGCCTCGCGTGCGATGCGTTCATAGGCGATGTATTCCTGAAGCCTGCCCACAGGAAATGCGCGATAGGCATAGGCCAAACCTTCTTCAATCATCTGCGCATCGATATCTTGATCATCGAGAAAAACGTAGGCCAAAGTTCGACCGTATTTGTCTTTATTTGAATCAATTTCTAGTTCGACTTTTTTGTTTAATAAAAGGGCTGAAAGATATTTTTTTTCATTTAATGCATAGGCGGCGATGTGAGAATCAACGTCCTTCATTTCAAGTGCATCGATACCCAGCAATCGTACACGCACGTCCTTGTCGGCATTGTCCATTTTTACATCAATCGTATCGCCGTCCACCACATACAGGACGCGGCCCGTCACTCTGCTACCGGAAGAATGATAGGGTTGGATGATTTGATTACTGGTGGCTTGCGTCCAGCTGAGAAGGGAACGAACATTGCCGTCCGCGTCCAGCAATTTCAGCATATCTGATCCGTTGGCGAGTTGAAGCCCCGTCTTGTAGAGAGCGAACCGTTTGGTTTGCACTTTGGCCAAGACATTCCCAGTCAGAGAGTATGTCTTTCCGGCTTGATTCTGCAGCGACCAGCCGTTGAGCCAATGGGGAATGCCGTCGCTGTTGGTCAGCTCCACCCATTCATCGTATGTGTCGTCACCCGCAGGATTGGGTAGCGCCGCCGTGATCGTAACCGGTGACGGCACTACCCGATTGTGCGGCGCCTCAAAAACATTCGGCAGTTGCGGCGTCGGGTTCTTGGTCCATGTCCAGGCTCCGCTTGCAGTCAGCGCGTAGGATTGGTCTTCGGGAGCTGAACGATACGCAACGGATAACAGAACTCCCGTCCCACCCTCGGCTCTCGGTGAAATCAAACGCACCATGTCCGCATCATTGTTCAAAGCGATACCTGTTTTGGTTCGCGGAAGAAGGAGGTAGTCGTGCACAGGAATTTGATAATGCGAAAGGGAATACGGTTTGCTGCCGCCGCTGCCGTCGTCGATTGACCATCCGCACAGAGGTGCCGGATGCAGCCCATTGTTGTGCAACTCGATCCATTCCCCTGCCGCTTCGGTGCCCGAAGGATTGGGCAAAAATTCCGATATCGTCACTCCCGTGAATACAGCCGGACGGCAATCAAGAGGCCGTTCATTTGCCGGCAGAAGATCTGCGGCATCAGTCAATACATGACTTGAAGATGGCTTCTGTTGTACATTCACCAGCAAGTCTTGTTTCATCGTATTACCACAATAGTCTTGAGCGGTAAGACGTATGGAATAGACGCCCGCCGATCGCATCGTATGGCTGGCGGGATTGCAACTGTCGCTCACGTATCCGTCGCCGAAATCAAAGGTGCACTGCGTGAGTGCCGACCCGGTGGCTGTCGCCTGCAGATTGAGCGTTACAGGATCCACCCCTTGCGGCGAGCCGGATTGAATCTGAATCGATGCCGCCGCAGGAATCTGCGCGTTGCTCTGTCCGGGTGTCGGCGAGCAAAAAGGAATCCAGCGTCCATCGGCATTCCGGCCGTTACTCACCCCCTCCGGCAGCGCAGGATACGTCACGGAATCCAAGACGGTGCTGCCGCTTTGAAGCACAACCGTCGATCCGCCGTTCTTCAATGTGAAACCGACGCTCTCTTTTGGAAGAAGAAAATAGGAGTCGGAACTGATGATCGCTCCCGACAACGCAGAGGCTCTCAGCGTATAGGATGCGGAGTCGACGGTAAGCGTCAGTCCCGACAGGCTGAGTGCCGTAGATCCGCTGTTAAAAAGTTCTATCCATTCACCGGTATCACTCCCTGTTGGGTTGGGTAATACTTCATTGATTTTTATTGATTTGTAGGGCTGATTTGATATTTCTGAACTACTTTTTTGTTCGTATGAAACGGAAGATGCAGTGGACGATATCTCGATCGGATCACTCGCGTCGTTGGCATACCCCGGCGTGCCATAGATCAGCACCCCCGAATCGAATCTCCTGGTCGCGGTCGCCGTTCTCCAGTTTGATTTGTCCGAGCCGGAACCCGTGAGACTAATTCTCTCCATGCTCGCCTTCGGGCCGCCGCTCGGATTGCTGCCTGCGAAAGGATCGCCCACCCCGTCATCCACTTCATCCATGACGGCACCTTGTGCGTCTCGCAGTCGCAAACGCAATTTGGTATTGGGCAGGCTGAGTGCCGTGGTGCTGAGCACGGGCTGCACCGCCAGACGCGATTGATCCGCGGGATAGTTGCTGACTATCAGATATTCTCCGGATCCGATGGTCGTACCTGTCTCAAAACGCGCGATAACGGCTTCACTCGAACTCTTGAGAGAGGTAATCGTCCATCCGCCGATGTCCGTGCGCAGTGCAGATTCTGAACCGCTTCCGGCACCCGCAATTTCCAGCCATTCATCAGCGGTACTCTGATCCGTCCCCATCCACATGACTTCACTGATCACGACGCGCGTCGTCCTTGGCAATTGAGAAGAAACCGATGACGCCGTGGAAGACTGTGATACAGCATCGGACCCGGAACCATCGATGATTATTGGATTCATATCATCTGCATATGCATTGTGAAGAGGAAAAATCTGAATACAAAAAATGATCAATGTGACAAAGGCGGCTCTGCGAGACGTGGTTGGCGGAACAGTGTTCATGCTCCTATCACACCAAACAAACCGGCCGGGAGGCAGAGGCATCTGGGGAGATCGCCGTCTGCGGCAGCGTTTTTTGCTCAACGGCATAGGAAAAACGGACGTTCTACGCATGACATGAACAAACTGCATCGTCTGCAATACAAGTTCGACTCTCGCAAGTCTTCTTTTTGGCTTTCTGTCATGGAAATGTACTCCCAGAGCCGATCAGACGAATATTCGCACTGCGGTTTCTTCCTCTGTATACTAGGACCACTCCGCGATTGAATCGGAAGTTCGCCTTTGCAAAAGATCCTATGATCCACACTGCACTCCTTACGTGGCTTCCCTCGCTTCTCGCCCTTTCGGCTGCTCTTGCCGCAATGGCGCTGCACACATTGCACCAAAGCATTCTCTGTCGCCGGAGTGTTTCCCCAGTCACTCCTTCCCACCCCTATGGACTACACAATCGTTTTTCTCGGACTTCTCGCCGGGATGTTTCTCGGACTTCTCGCCGGATGGTTCTGGTTCTCGAAAGGTAAGGCGATTTCGCGCGGCCTGCAGGCTGAAATCGACCAGCATGAAAAAGAACTCACGCAGGTCAAGATTCAACTGAGCGACGCCCGTTCGCAAATCAAAGCCGCCGAGGCCGAAGCCAAAGCGTCGGCCAAAGAAATTTTGACGGAAGCGCGCCTGAACGCCAATGATCTCCAGACGAAGCTCGAGAAAGAGCAGGCGCGTCTGGAAGAGAAAGAAAAAATCCTCGATGAGAAAGTAAAGGAAGTCGACCGCCAACGCGGCAATCTGCAGCATGCGCAGACTGAAGTGAACAATCTGCAGACGGAGCTGAAGAGCGCGCAGCAGCAGCATCGCGAGGCGCTCGAGAAAGTATCCAAACTCAGTGAAGAGCAGGCCAAAGGAGAATTGAAAAAAGAACTGGAGGAGGAATTTGCGTCTTTCTTTGCCGAGCAGATTAAGCTGAAGCAGGTGGAAATGGAAAGCGAAGCTGAAGACAAAGCCAAAGATCTGTTGTCGCAGGCCATGCAGCGTTATGCGTCCGAAGTCGCGACGGAATCGACCGCGACGGTGGTGCAGCTGCCGAGCGATGACGTGAAGGGAAAGATCATCGGCAAGGAGGGCCGCAACATCAACGCATTTGAAATGGCGACGGGCGTCGACGTGATCATCGACGACACGCCGGGTGTGATCGTGATCTCGGGCTATGACCTGGCGCGCAGGTACGTCGCGAAACTCGCGATGGAAAAGCTCGTGAAAGACGGCCGCATCCAACCGGCACGCATCGAGGAGATCGTGCAGAAGATGAAAGAAGAAGTTGGCAAGATGATGCTGGAATTCGGCAAGCGCGCGACGGAGGAACTCGGCATTACGGGGTATCCGCAGGATCTGCTCAAGATCATCGGACGTCTGCGATTCCGCACCAGCTACGGACAAAACGTGCTCAAGCACTCGGTGGAGATGGCGCACATCGGCCGGATGCTCGCCGAGGAGATTGGCGCCAATGCGCGCATCGTGGTGGAAGGCTGTCTGCTGCATGACGTCGGCAAGGCACTCGACCATGAAGTGGCGGGCACGCACGTCGAGATCGGCGTCGAAATCTGCAAGCGCTATAAGGTCCGCCCCGAGGTGATCCACTGCGTCGCGGCGCACCACGAAGACATCCCCATGGAAACGCCGGAAGCATTCATCGTGGCGGCGGCGGATGCGATCTCGGGCGCACGTCCGGGAGCCCGCAGGGAATCCATCGAGGAATACTTCAAGAGACTCCGCGAGCTGGAGGAAGTGGCCAAGGGATTCGAGGGCGTCCAGCGCGCATTCGCGCTCTCTGCCGGCCGCGAGATCCGCGTGTTCGTGGATACGAGCCGCATCGACGATCTCAAACAAGTGGAACTCGCCAAGAACATCGCCAAGAAGATCGAAAACGAGCTCACCTATCCGGGCGTCATCAAAGTCAACGTCATCAGAGAGCGTCGCATCGAGGAGACGGCAAAATAAACCGATGATAATGGCAGGCGGCTGAGGATTCCTCGGTCGCCTTTTTGCTTTTCCTGCCCGATTTTTATCGGTTCAATGATTTGTTTAAACAATCAGAATTGCGAAACAGCGCAAAAAACGCTATACTGGAGAGAAACATACACCCATTTCCTATGCGACTCTCCGCAGTGGCAAAAGCGGTCCCGATTGCGGCCGTTCTCGGTCTCAGTTCGCTTCTGATCCTCAATAGAGGACAACTGCACGTACAGGCGACGCTCTTTTCGCCGACGCAGGCGGAGCAGGGCATCACCATACTGGCGAACACCGACAGCGTGATTCTGTGTACGGGACAGGGTACGTATCCGGTAACGAGCGGTACGCTCTCGGCGGATCAGACGATTCATTTCTGGGTCTATGAATATACCGGAGACGAACCGCCGAACGACGGCGCGTATTACGCGTCCGCCGCACAGAAGCAAATCGATCCGTCGATGGCGCAGGGAAAAATACTGACGCAGATGACGCGCGGAAAAATGTACCGCGTGAACACGGACCAGGATCTGCACTTCAAATGCGGCATCGGCTTCAGCAAGAGCGCAACTGCATCGCAGCAGAACACATCCGACGCATCGACATCACAACCAAGCGGTACAACTGGCGGAGACGCCCAGCAGCAATGCACGCAGCAGGAATGCGGCACGCCTCTCGGCATGCCCAATAGCATTTGCCCCGACGGCTCGATCGCAGGACCTGTCTGCGAACGAAACAGCAACGGACAGTGCGGGTACGTGATCAAGCAGTGTCCCGCATCGAACAACAATACCGACACCGGAAATACGTCCGGCACGAACGGAGGGACGACAGGCGGAGGAACCATCCCCCAGTGCCAGACGATCACCTGCAGCTACACGCTTGCACCGGGATGCCAGTACGTGCCGGGCGTGTCCCAGAACGGCTGTCCCGTCTGCGGCAGCGTTTCATGCAATGCCAATCAGTCAGGCGGCACGACCAGTGGAACAACCGGCGGCAACGGAGGAGTATTCGGCAGTACCGACGGTGGAACGACAGGCGGAACCACGGGGGGATTCAGCGGAACGACCGGTGGATCGATCTGTACGCCCGTCGACTGTGCGGCGCCGTCGCAGGGTTGTCGGTACATCAATCCGCAGCTTGACGGCAACGGCTGCATCATCGGTTGCGGGCAGCTCGTGTGTGATCAATCAAACGGCGGAACGACCGGCGGCAGCCAGTGCCAGCCCGTCGACTGTCCCGCGCCGGGCGACGGCTGCGAGTATCAGAACCCGATGTATCAGAACGGCTGCATGACGAACTGCGGACAACTGGTCTGCAAGCAGGCGACAAACGACAATGGAAACAGCAGCTCCGCTGCGTCCGACGTTCCCGTGAACCTCACGGCGCACGTGATGAACGAACCGGCCTACGCAAACGTGCGCGCCGGCAATACGATCGGATTCGACGTGCAGCTGACCGATGTGCAAGGCACGACAAACACTGCATACATCGGATTGTTCCCGCTTGGACACGGATTCGGCACCGACAATACGCTGACGTTTAACGCCGCTCAATCGGATACGCGCTGCCGCCCGATGCGCACCAGTCCGGATACATACGGAAATTACGATCCTATCTACAGCCCCTACGACCTGCGCAGCGCAGCGGTTTACTGCGACATCGGCACGCTGTCGGATGCGCAGACGGCAACCGTTCACATCGCTTACGACGTACAGCAGGACATCGCGCCGGTGTGCAATCCCCCCGGCTCTCCCCTGGATAACGGCCTCACGACGGCCGTCAGTGCGGGATCGATGGAAGCACATGCACAGGCTTCCGCGCAATTGGGACCGGTGCCGACCTGTGCACAACAGACCTCCGCCGCGTCCTCTTCTTCCGCCGCGCCGGTCAGCTGCGATCTGCCGTCGGATTATCTCTCCAACGCGGCGATGTACGGCACGCGTTTCGACCGCCAGCACACGAGTGACAATTCGCTTTTCGTCTACACCGTGAAAGTGAACAATCCCCAGGGCGACACGTCGGACGTGTACACGAGAGACTTGAAGGTGTTCGACAAGACGACCTGTCAGGAAAAAACACTGGCAACCACCTACGGTTGTACGGCCTGGGGCGGCTACCCCGGAACATCGCCCTGCGTGACGTACAAAACCAATCTCAATGCCGGATATGAGGAGCCGAGCGTTTCAGATGACGGGAAAATCGTGGAAAACGCGTATCAGCTCGATTCGATAAACGAGCAGCGGATCTATCATACGCTCTCCATCCTCGACAAAAACGGCAACAAGATCGCGACGATCGCGCAGCAGATTCCGGTTGGAGCGCTGCAGCTCAACGGCTCTTCGTGGCCGCTCACGCGGTACAGCAATACGGACGCGCAGATTTCGCGCGACGGCAGCAAGGTTGTCTTTGAGGCGTTCACACCGAGCGGATCTCTCGACACCGCAAGCGGCCAGTCATGGACGCTGCCGTACGGCAATCAGGTCTACGTCTGGCAGAACGGCAAAATCACCCAGATCACCCGCTACAACGGAAACCCGAACATGTCGCAGAACCACCCGTGGAACTGGGACGCGCGGTTTGAGGATACTGCGGGACGATTCATCTCGATCAATCTCGGATACGATCCGCAGACCGGACAGATGTTCCCGCCGTATCAACCGCTCGGTCCCGGCTCGTTCTGGACGCCGGTCTATAAACTGTACCTTTACGATTCACAGTCGCAGGTTTTCTACAAAATCTCGGACGACATGAATCCGCAATCACGCGAGCAGTATCAGTCGCAGATCAACAATCAGATCGTCAGCCTCGGCGGCACCGTTTCCAACCCTTCTCCGTCGGGATCCGACAACGGACAAACGCAGCCCCCGCTGCCATCACAGCAGCCGGCGAATAATCCGGCGCCGACGAGATCTGATTCCCTTTCCTGCGCTGTAGACAGCGATTGTCCGGCGACGCAGTGCTCTCCGTGCAACAGCAGCATGCAGAGCTGTTCCGTCTGTCTCTCGTATACCTGTCAGGCCGGAGTCTGCACCAAAAAGATCACTACCACCTTCTGATATGCGCAGGTCACGTTTTTCAACACTTCTCCCCTTCGGCCTCATTACCGCCGTCTGTCTCGTCGCCATCGGCGCGAAAGCGGTGATGACGGCGGATCTCGCGTTTTTCTCGGATGAGAAAGCGTCGCAGGGAATCCTGGTGGGCGCGAATAAAGACAACATCGTGATCTGCATCGGCAGCGGCACGTTCCCCATCACGGACTCGACGCTGCAAAATGACTCCACGACGCAGTTCTGGATCTATCAGTACACGGGCAAGGAACCGCCGTTCAACGGAAAGTATTTCCTGTCCGACGGACAGAAAGCGGCGGGAACAGCCATCCCTCCGGGCGGCTCCCCGCTCACGATCATGGAAAAGGGATTCATTTATTACATCCATACCGATCGCGATTTGCACTTCCGCTGCGGCGACGGACTGAGTGAAAATCCGTTCCCGGGTGAAGATGATTCGTCGTCTTCGGCCGCGAGTAGCGAAACCTCGTCGGCAAGCGCCGGCCAGCAGTGCACCACCGACAGTGATTGTCTGAAGATCGATTGCGCGCAGGGAGCAGTCTGCCGCCACACCTGCATCAACGGCACGTGCCAAGTTGGGGCGTCGGAGTCTTCCTCCGCAAGCGAGCAGTCGTCGGCGTCGGTCATCATCTGTCAGACCAATAACGATTGTCCGTTTGAGTGTCGGTCCGACACCGGCGGGGACGCATGTATTGCCCGCTACGTCTGCGGCGATCAGGGCATCTGCGTGGACACGCAGCAGACGACATCCGCTCAGTCATCGGGCCATACCGCAGCGCCGTCGCTTGCCATCACCGGACTCACGCCGTCATCCGGACCGACCGGCACGCGCGTGATCGTGGCCGGAACCGGATTCGCGCCGACCGGCAACATCGTGCATTTTGCCAACAGCGAATTCGATCATTTAGATTCCCCCGACGGCACGCACCTGCTCTTCACCGTTCCCGCGCAGAACGACACGCCGTGCATGCATCAGCAGCCGCCGTGTGAAACGAATATTTTGCCATACTTCCCCGGGCAGTATGACGTCTCCGTACAAGCGGGAAACGATACCAGCAATATGCTGACGTTTACGATCACCGCGGCTGCGTCTTCTTCTTCGGAGGTATCCACCGCTTCGGCTTCTTCAACCGCGTTCGGACAAAAGTGCACCAGCGACGTCGACTGTCCGACGCCGCTCTGTGCGCAACCGACAAACGGACCGTCCTTCTGCGGACAGAAATTGGCGTGCATCAACGGCACGTGCCAAGCCAGCAATCAAAACACATCGCAAAGCAGCGCCCAGGCGTCCGTTCAAAACAGCAGTGCGGCATCGGTCGCTTCATCGTTATCGTCCGCTCACATCAGCAGCGCACAATCGTCTCTGCCGGAAATCGCGGCCTGCACGAATAATCTTTCGACGTACGTCAGCACGCCGGAGCAGATCGCCATGGGGGACGTGAACGGCGACGGCAAGGACGACATCGTTGCGACGTATTGGAACGATCAAAAGAATCGGAGCGAAGTGTCGATTCTTCTGAATCAGGGCAGCGATCAATTCGCTCTCTACAAAACGTACGATATCCATGATCAATCGCAGTCCATTGCGATCGGCGACTTCAACGGTGACGGAAAGAACGACATCGTGATCGGAGGACAAAAGGACAGTACGGGAACGACAAACGTTCTCATGACCTTGCTCAATAATGGCGACGGATCTTTCGGCTCTGAAACGGACATGCCGCTCGACGGCTGGGCACAGTTTATCGAGGCGGCTGACTTCAACGGAGACGGCAAAGACGATATCGCAATCCGATCATGGCCGTACAACAGTTACATCAAATTCGAAATCTATAACAGCAACGGAGATGGAACGTTCTCACTCGGAAAGGTACTGGAAGACGATTCCAAAGCGACATTCTTCGCAACCGGCGATTACAACGGCGACGGGAAGCCGGACCTGGCCTACGTCCACTCGGATCCCAACGGTCCGTACGGACAGATCAATGCGTCCGTGCATGTCTTGCTGAATCAGGGAAGCGAATCGTTTGTTGATAAAAAGATAGACGCATTGAGCACGGGCAGTCACAGCATCGATGCGGCAGCTGATATCAATGGCGACGGCAAAGCAGACCTGATCGCCGACGGAAGCGTCTACATCAATGATGGCGACGGAAAGTCCTTCACGCGCATCGGTTTCCTGCCGCGCTACCAGATGTCATCCGAACTAGCGGCGGGGCAAACCAACATGGTTGCAGCCGTGGGCGACATCGATGATGACGGACACAAAGACGTCCTGCTCCTGAGCTCCGGATTGAACCAGCAGAGTGCATGGATCAGCGGACTGGACGCGCTCATCGGAGATGGCAGCCAGTCGTTCGCACTGACGAATCACTGCGCACTGCAGATCACGTGGCCGGTTGCAGCTTCTGATGGCGCGCAATTGAGCAGCGAGGGATCGTCTGAAAATGCGACAGTCGCAAAAGGCCATCTCACGATGCAGCTGACAAAGGCCGCTTATCCGAATCTCTATGAAATCGACGACACGTTCACGGTGAGCAATACGGGAGCCGGCACCGCCTCGAACGTCGTGCTCGATTCAAACGGCCCCGCGCCGACGGCCGACCCGGTCACCCATTACGCGTTCAAGAATGCCTACCTCATGTCAAACGGCGGCTTCCTCAAAAATTTGTCCTGCACCATGCAGGGCAGCGACGTGAGTTGCGACGGAATCGGAGATCTTGCGCCGGGCCAGAGCATGACCGTCGTGTGGCAGTACTGGTTCCCCGACGACAATTTCCATCTGACGTACGGCGGCACCGCGGCCCTCTGCCCTTCGACGAATCAGGACATCCAGGCCGACGCAGTGAACATCGACAATGCCGGACAAGCGACGCTGTCGCGTTCCATATTGTGCCCGCAATCACAGACGTCATCCGTTGCGGCAAGCGTCGCATCCTCATCCGCGGACACGCAGACGCAGTCCAGCGCCTCCTCGATTTTCATTGGAAACGATCCGAGCAAATGCACGCCGATCGATTGCGCGCAGCCGCCGCAGAACTGCCGTTACGTGAATCCGCAGGCGGATGCCAACGGCTGCCCCATCAGCTGCGGCACGCTCTCATGCTCGACGTCATCGTTCGCATCCTCCGCTCCGTCCGTATCCAGAACCTTCCAGGTCACGAATGCCGCTCCGGCAACAGGACAATTGAATCTGGGAGGTGCAGCTCTTGGCAAATGGACGGTGACGGCATCGCAGCATACGGAACTCAAGACGCTGGTCTTCAACGTCGATACCCAAAACGTCGGGCTGAACACCACTGGGGGCGTCCAGGTCCAGTATCCTCTGCATACCTGCGTCGTACAGACCACCATGACGTACTACAACGTCTTCAACCAACACTCCTCTGCCGGCACATCCGTCGGTCCGCTCATCGCGAACAAGATACCCACATTCCAGCCGAACATCGGGTACCACGTCGTTGCCTCGTGCAAGCCGGACGCGGGATCTCTCGATGCATCGACGACCGTCACCCTGTTCGCATCCGGCATGGCCGCGGAAGGCGTCAACGACGCCCTCGGCACGCAGGCAAACTTTGATACGCAGTCGACAATATGGCTGGACGGCTCGGGAAACCCCCATACGGGCCTTGGTCAGTCCACCGTGAATATTCCGTCTTCTTTGCTGAGCAGCTATAACTACATGGGCTTCCGCATGGATACGACACATCAGACGATTGCATCGAATGCCGACGGATCAGTCCTTGGTCGCTTCTTCGATGTGCTCGCGAGCCTCTTCAATCTGCAGAATCTGACTGCGATGCTGCTCTGGTGACGATTATTGCTTCAGAGTGAACCGTTGGTTCTGCTCCGCAAGCAGATCATCCTTCACGAGTTTTTGCAGAATCGACTGCAGCCAGTCGCGATGCTGATCATTCCAGTCACTGCAGATCTGCGGCCCGAGTTCGTCGAAGGTGAGACGGTCGTGTTCGCGCAATGCATCGACGATGCGTCCGCGGAAAATTCTGTTGGGAACATAGCGTGCGCCTTCGAAGCGACCGGGTTCCTGTAGAGTTTTTGGTTTATAGTTTTTAGTTTTTAGTTTTTTGAAATGTTGCTCCTTGGCTTTCATGATTCCTTTTTCCGTCAGCGGACAAATATCCCATTTCGGATTCGACTTCGTTTGCACCAATGACCCGAAATCCATGAGCGCCGCGTGCCAGTTCGCGCTGTCGCGCGAAAATGGAAAATTGAAAATGGAAAATTGAAAATGTTCGTCGATCGCAACGGTCAATACTTCCTCCGCGATCTTCAAAAGCTTCTTGTCATTCATCTCCCACGTGCCGTCCGCATTCTCCGGACCGACGAACGTTCTGTGCAGGATGCGGCGGATGTTCGTATCGATGCACGGCGTCGGAATATTGAACGCGAAGTTGCGGATCGCAGCGGCGGTGTAGGGGCCGATGCCTTTGATCGAGAGCAGCTCATCATACTCACGCGGAAAAATTCCGTTGTGTTCATCCATGATGACCCGCGCGGCGTCCCGCAACCGAAGAGCGCGCGAGTTGTAGCCCATCCCCTTCCATGCCAGAATCACATCCTTATTTGATGCGTTCGCGAGATCTTTGATCGCCGGAAATCTCTCAAGGAAGGTTCGGAAAATCACGACGACGCGCGGCACCTGCGTCTGCTGCAGCATGATCTCGGACACAAACACCTTGTAAGCGCGTTGCGTGTCGTCCGTCTCTACAATGTCGCGCCACGGCAGCACGCGTTTGTGCCGCGCATACCACGCCCAGATTTCGTCGACGAAGCAATAGATGCGCTCCTTGTCTGTCATATCTACAGTCTAACGAATCGGAGAAAAAGGTGTATCATGATTCGTCGAAAAACCGATTATGCGCACGCTACTCTTCCTCATCTGGCTCAACGTCAAAAAGTATCCATGGCAATGGACGTTAATGACGATCATGCTGCTGCTTCTTGCAGGTCTGTGGGTCGCCGATCCGCTGTACTCCAGCTACGCGGTGGATCAGCTGACGGCCATCGGACAGGGCAAGCAGGTGAACTACGTGTTTCTCTTTGGCGTGTGGGCGATCATTTTCTTTAGCATGTCGATCACGCAGGCGTACGAAAAATTCCTGGAGTGGAAACTCGGCATGCATCTGGAGCTCGATTTCGTGCAGCGCGCGTATCATCACGTGCTGAAACTGCCGGCCAATTTCCACGTGCAGCAGCGCGCCGGCGAATCGATGAAGGCGATTGATGAAGGCGGCACCGAGCTCGCGTATCTGCAGCGCATCATCCTGGATCTGCTTCCCTCGATCGCATCTTCGTTCGTCTTCCTTATTATCAGTTACTTCATCCAACCACTGCTCGCGGTCATCCTGCTGGTGACGCTGGTTCTGTACTCGGGCATCGTCGTCTTCGGATCGATCAAGACGTCCGCGCTGCAGCAGAAAGCGAACAAGGCGTGGGTGAAGCCGACGGGACGAGCCTTCGACGCGATCACGAACATTTTCACCGTGAAATCGTCCGCGCGCGAGGATGACGAACTCAAGCGCATGCGCAGAGGCCATGGACAGGTGATGAAGTATCAGCTTATGGTGAACCGACGCTGGGCATTCATTGAAGGCATGAACTTCTTCATGCTCGCCCGCATTCTCCTTATCGGCATCGGCATCGTACTGCTGGCGAAAGGTCTTCTCACGCTCGGTCAGGTCTACTACTTCCAGCTCTCGTTTTTCCGCGTGCTCGTGCCGTTTGAAATTCTGGCAAACGCTTTGCCCACCTGGAACAAGAGCGTCGGCAAAGTGAAGCTCGCGCAGAGTTTGTTTATGATCGATGAAGAAGCGGCAGGCAGAAAAGGCAATGCTCCCGCAACGCTCAAAGGAGCGATTACGTTCGATCATGTGTATTTTTCCTACGGTCCGCAGACGTTCTCGATTTTGACTGATCATGAAAGCGAAGAAGAAACGGCGGAGATTCTGGAGGAGCGCATTCCGTCGCAGCTCGAAGACATCGTTCCCCCGCCGCCGATCGAACAGCACTATGAGGAAGATCTCAAAATGCCGGACGTGGACGAACGTGAATCTCTCGGCGAACTGGAAGAACCGGCGGTGCTCCGCGATCTGACGCTTGAGGTGAAGTCCGGCGAACAAATCGCACTCGTCGGCCACAGCGGAGCCGGCAAATCGACCATCGCGATGCTGCTCAACCGTTTTTACGATCCCACCAAGGGAAAAATCATCGTCGACGGTCTTGATTTACAGACGATCGACGTGCACTGGTGGCGCCGGAATGTCGGCATGGTGCTGCAGGAAAACGTGATGTTCAACGACACGCTCCTGGACAATATCCGCTACGGCCGGCCGAACGCGACGGAAAAGGAAGTGATCGAGGCCGCCAAGAGAGCCTCGGCGCACGAATTCATCATGCGCATGCCCGGAAAATACAAAACCATGGTCGGTGAACGCGGCATCAAGCTGAGCGGCGGGGAACGCCAGCGTATCGCCATCGCTCGCGCCATATTGAAGAAGCCGGCGATCGTGATCCTCGACGAAGCCACAAGCGCGCTCGATTCCATCACCGAACGTAAAGTGCAGCAGGGCATCAAGGAACTGATCAAAGGACGGACTTCCTTTATTATTGCACACCGGCTGAGCACGGTACGTTCCGTCGACCGCATCGCCGTCATGGACAAAGGACGGCTGGTCGCATGCGCGCCCCATGACGAGCTCCTGACTATAAGCCCGATATACCGCAAAATGATCGATCTGCAAAAGGAAGGAAAACTGCCGGACTGATCGCGGGCCGAACATGCCATCATCGAAAAAATGCATCGGAAAGTCGTGTTGACCGCTTTAAGGCAATTGCCTACACTGTCCCAGCTTTCAGGAATCACCCTGATTTGAAGAACTCTCCTATTTCTCTTTTTTTCCCCTTATCGTATGGCTGATGCAAAGAAATTTCTCCGCAACAAAACGCACGTCAACGTGGGAACCATCGGTCACGTCGACCATGGAAAGACCACGCTGACTGCGGCGCTTTCCATGAACTTCTCTCCCGAAGGGGAAAAGAAGGACTACGCGTCGATCGACAACGCCCCCGAAGAGCGTGAGCGCGGTATCACGATCAACACCGCCCACGTCGAATACGAGTCCGAGAAGCGCCACTACGCGCACGTCGACTGTCCGGGACACGCCGACTACGTCAAGAACATGATCACGGGTGCCGCTCAGATGGACGGTGCCATCCTCGTGGTCTCCGCCGCCGACGGTCCGATGCCCCAGACGCGTGAGCACATTCTGCTCGCCCGCCAGGTGAACGTTCCGTACATCGTCGTCTTCCTCAACAAGATCGACATGGTGAAGGATCCGGAGCTCATCGACCTCGTCGAAACCGAAGTCCGCGAACTCCTCAGCAAGTACGAATTCCCCGGCGACACGACGCCGATCATCCGCGGCTCCGCTCTCAAGGCGGTCGAAGGTGACGCCGAAGCCATCGGCAAGCTCAAGGAGCTCTTGAACGCGCTCGACACCTACATCCCCGATCCGATCCGCGCGCTCGACAAGCCCTTCCTGATGTCCGTCGAAGACGTGTTCTCCATCAAGGGACGCGGTACGGTTGCAACGGGTCGTATCGAGCAGGGAATCGTGAAGATCAACGACGAACTCGAAATCGTCGGTATCCACGACACCAAGAAGACTGTCTGTACGGGCGTGGAAATGTTCCACAAGCTGCTCGACGAAGGTCAGGCCGGTGATAACGTCGGTCTGCTCCTCCGCGGTATTGAGCGCGAAGACATCGAGCGCGGCCAGGTTCTGTCCAAGCCGGGCTCCATCAAGCCGCACACGCAGTTCGAGTCCGAAGTGTACGTGCTCACCAAGGAAGAAGGTGGACGCCACACGCCGTTCTTCAAGGGCTACAAGCCTCAGTTCTATATCCGCACGACCGACGTGACGGGCGCAGTGACGCTTCCGGACAACGTGGAAATGGTCATGCCGGGTGACAACGTGAAGTTCGTCGTCGAACTCGGCGCACCGATCGCTCTCGAGGAAGGTACGCGCTTCGCTATCCGCGAAGGCGGCCGCACCGTCGGAGCCGGCGTCGTCACCAAGATCGTCAAATAATAATCCTTGGTAGGGGCGTAGCATGCTACGCCCCTACTTGCAGGGTTGCCTCTTCACCACTATCATCCCCCGCTCTTTCCCCTTCACTGCCATGACCGCCAAATCATCCTCATCCAAAGAACCAGCTAAAAAGACCTCCTCTAAGAAAGGAGCGAAGGCGGCCGATGAGCCGAAGGAGACCAAGAAGGCATCGAAGGCCGATGCCAGCATTTCGGGTATCCGCATTCGTCTGAGTGCATTCGATCACCGCGTGCTGGATGAAGCGGCCGGCAAGATCATCGATACGGCGGAGAGATCCGGCGCCATCGTCCACGGACCGATTCCGCTCCCGACTAACATCCGAAAATTCACGGTGAACAAATCCACCTTCGTGCACAAGAACGCGCGCGATCAGTATGAAATGCGCACACACCGAAGATTGATCGACCTCACCGAGACGACGTTCAAGACGGTGGAATCCCTGCAGTCTCTGTCCTTGCCCTCTGGAGTGGATATTGAGATTAAGATGAAGTGAGCATCGAGGGTTTAGTACGTATTGTACGTTTGGTTGGTTGAGTATGTTTCATCTATTTTGAACGATTGATGAGTCTGATGAGAAGATATCCGACTTTGTTTAATTGTAGGAGAATTTTTTCATATGCGGAGTCGGATATGTAACCCAGATCATGTGCCAATTCTAAAAAATTATCAGTCTCTCTCAACGATCCTTTAGCGTTTACATAGAATTTATTCTGATCTTTGTACGTGCTTCTAGCGGAGCCCTCTGCAATATTCGCACCAATTGAACTTGCTGCATCTCGTATCTGAGCGCGTATGCCAAATTTCTCATGATCCGGGAATATCATGGTTTCTTTATAAATCAGAACGGCAAGTTTATGTGCTTCCTGCCACACAATAAGTTTCCTAAACGATCCTTCGTATATTCTGAAATCATCAGTAAACATTTATCGAAAGTAATTACTTCACGAAGCAATTGCAACTGACCATTGAACGATCGTCCACTTACTAAACGTACTAAACCTGCCCAACTTACCAAACCGTCACTTCCACCCCTTCGCTTTCAGTCCGGCCTTCGCCGCCGCCTGCTCGGCACGCTGCTTGCTGTTGCCTTTTCCTTCCGCCACTTTTTCCTCGCCGATGAAGACGGCGGTGGTGAACTTCTTCTGGTGATCGGGGCCGACGGCCTCGACGAGTTCGTAATGCGGCGTGATGCCGTACTTCTCCTGCGCTTTCTCCTGGAAGACGCTTTTCTCGTCGCGGTCTTTGCCGGCTGCAAGCAGTCCTTCCAGCCTGCGGAGGATGAATTTGTAGCAGAAGTCCTTCGCTGCATCGAAACCCTTATCCAAATAAATGGCTCCAATAAGCGCTTCCAAGGCATTCGCGAGCGTCGAGGTGCGGTCGCGGCCGCCGCTCGCCTCTTCCCCGCGGCTCAGCATCAGGTGCGTCCCGAGCTGGATATCGCGCGCGACGGCGGCGAGATGTTCGCGCTGCACGAGTGCGGATCGCCAGTTGGTGAGCTCTCCCTCCGGTTTTTCGGACAGATGATACAGATACTCCGTTGCTGCGAGCTCCAGCACCGCATCACCGAGGAATTCCAAACGCTCGTTGTGGCCGCTCCGTTTGCTTTCGCGCACGGCGCTGCGATGCGTCAGCGCAAGCGCCAGCAGATCGCGATCGCGAAAATGGAAATCGATTGTCTTCTCGAGTGCGAGGAAATTGGGGGGCTGCATAGTGTAAGTATAGGATTAGGGCAAGGGCTAGGGCTAGGAAAAATCAAAATGAACAAATCAAAAAATCTCAGCCCTAGCCGTATCACCTAGCCCTACTTCTCAATCATCGCGTTCAGTACGCCATTCACGAACTTCCCCGCTTCGTCTGTGCCGAACTCCTTCGCGATGTCGATGGCTTCATTGATGATCACCGCAGCCGGTGCATCCTTGGAATACATCATTTCATAGGCGCCAACGCACAGCACGCAGCGCGACACCGGATCCATGCGATCGAGCGTCCAGCCCGGCGCGTGGTCCTGAATGGCTTTGCAGATATCGTCATAATGTTCCGTCACTCCTTTCAACAGAACATCCGCAAATTCACGATCCACTTCGCCCAGTTCCACTTCATTGAGACCCAGCGATTTTTCGGTATCGATTTCGGGGCGCTTCTCCCGTTCAAACAATACCTGCATGACGGCAATGCGGGAAAGATGGCGTCTGCGTGCCATAAGAGACGGGGGAAGGACGCGAGCATGGTACCGTTTTCCCTTCTCTTCGCAACGGATGACTTCCCTCCAAGGGAAAGTATGAATACATTTTGTATACAAAATTGGGGAGCAAAGCTCCCCGTCCGCCGGTTTCACTCATGCTTACTTCGCGATTTGTATCAGTGATGCTGCGAAGATGTGAGCAATCACTGATAGGAACAATACTGCCATAAACCATGGCATGCTTGCTCCGCCAAAGACATACCATACGCAGGGCCAGAATGGAGCGAATGCCACCAGGAAATAACGACTGGCTATCGTCCTCATACAATGATCCTCTTTTAAAGGAACGGAAAAAAACCGACCTGCCTATCATAGCAATAAGTCGTCAAAATTCCGTGAGATCTATGGGGAAATCAGGCCTTGATGCGCGTGATGCTCTTGAGCGCCTTGTCACCCTTGTTCTTTGGCTCGGCAGGTGCACCGTACGGCGAATTCTGTCGCTCACGCAGACGGGCCACTTCGAGTGACATGTAGTGCGAGTGCTGCAGGCGCGTTGCGCGCTTTGCTCGCTTCTTCTTTGGTGTAGGGCGCTTTGCCATTTATCCTGAAAGGAATTGAAGGATGAGGTTGCGACAGAGTAATGGCTTCTAGAGAGCCTGTAAAGGGTATTTCCGGCTTATCGGCGTTGTCCGGAAATAGCCAGCATGAAGCGGAGGATGTAGAGCAGCAAGTTGAAGATATCGAGATACAGGCTGAGGGCGAGCATCACCGGATTGGCGCCGAGTCTTCCCATGGCCTGCACGCGCTGGATATCAAATGCCGTAAAAATGCCGAAGACGACAATACCTGCACCGGAAATCAGCATTTCACCGCCTGTCCCGCGGAGGGCCGGGATGAAGATCTGCAAAATGCCGAAGCCGATCAGGCCGAGAACGGCAAAGAAAAGCGCGCGGCCCATCACGCCCAGATTCCAAGACGTCGTGCGGGCAAAAACGGCAGCGGCAAGGGTCATCATGACGGTCGCCAAAATGGCGTTCAGCAGAATCGAGGCTCCATTTACGTACCCCGCGAGAATCGCGATAATATAGGGAGCGAACGTAAAACCCGACAAAACAGGGAATAAGGCAAACAAGAGATAATTGAGCGGCCGCGCCTCGATCCACCAGCGGGATGTGAAAATGATGGCAAGCTCGGCAATGAGGGCGAGGAAGAGGAGCGGCGTGCCGACGTAGCCGACAAAACCGAATCCCAGGAACGTGCCGAGGGCGCTGAGACCCAGGGCAAGCGCCAGAAGCAGGTAGGTTTGAGCTTCCGTGGAGCTCGATAAAACGACGGGTTGGCTGCGTGCAGAGGAAAAGTTGTCCATGTCCGTATTGTAGACCGAAATAGCCGGGATGCAATTGCTAAAGGTAAGAGAATCGCGATTTTGACGCATTATTGACATTTCAATGCCGAAAGCCGAAATTGCGAATTTTGGCTTTATTTGCTATAATAGTGAGATTTATGCGGTTCTTGCGTCTTTCAACCCTCATCGGCGCTCTCGGGCTTCTGTTTCTGCCGGAGGCCGCGTCCATGCAGCCTGTCCCCCAAGTCGGCTCCGTCTGTTTTTTGCCGCTGCCCGGATGCGTCGCTCAGGGTGCTGTGGGATTCAATCTGGTGGTAGCCACTTACTTTTTCCCGGTGATGGAAGTGATCTTCGGTGCAGTCGCCACGATCATGTTCGCGCAGTATGCGATTCGTCTGATGCTTGAAAGCGGCGAAGAAAGCACGATATCCGAAACCAAGAGCGCCCTGACGTATGGCATTACGGGTGCGGCTCTCGTCAGCCTCTGCATGGTGATCGTTCAAACGGTCGGTCAGGGATCGACGACATCGACGACGCTCATTAATGCGGGTGCCGCCGGCGTGATCGTCGACGACATCGTCACCTATATGCGTTACATGGTCTCGACGGTGCTGAGCGCGGTGATCGTGTATCAGGGAATCCGCCTGGTTCTGTCGCAGGGGCAGGATTCGGAAATCGAGCAGCAGAAAAAACGTTTCTTCCATGCACTCATCGGTGTGGCGATCATGCTTTTGGGAAACATTCTCGTAGATGCCGTTGCACCGGGAGCAGGATCATCGGACATCGCAGTGGAGGTCGTCGGCATCATCAACTATCTGCTCGTGATCCTCGGCGGACTCAGCGTGCTGGCGTTCCTGGTCGCGGGCGTCTTTCTTGTCGTATCGACCGATGAAGCATTGAAAGACCGGGCAAAGAAAACGATCTTCAACACGACCGTCGTCATGATCGTCGCGCTCTGCGTGTACGCCATACTTAATCTTGTCGTCGCACTCCCCTGATCATGCTGCATTCTCTTTTTGACTGGCTTCTCCGCGTGATGCTTCAACCCGGCGTCGCACATGCGCAGTACGTACCGCCGAGCGGCATTATCAGCCAGGTGAGCCTGGGAATGCCCGTTCTCGGATTTCCGGGAATAGCCGGAGCGATCGTCACGTCCATCCAGGGCGTCATTTTGCTGATCGGTACGTTGCTCGTTATCCGTTCGGGATTCTCGCTCATCTCCAGTCAGCAGGAAGACAAACTGGAACGCGCGAAACGCATCGTGCTGTCGACGCTCGTCGGTATCATGCTGTTTTACATCAGCAACACGTTCGTCGTTGCATTCTTCTTTCCGGGCGGCGCGGGACTGGATGCGGCTGCCGGGGCATCGACGGTTTCCGTTGAGATCGCCGGACTCATCAACTGGGTGCTGGTGCTCGTCGGCGTCGTCGGCGCGCTGATGGTCGTTGTCAGCGCCATCAAGATCGTCGCGAACTTCGGAAAGGATCAGGGCGTCGCCGAAATCCGCAGGACGGTCTTTGCCGTCGCGATGGGAATCGTCATGATCATGATTAGACCCGTGATCGAAGTGACGGTCGGCGTCACGGGCACGGATCTCGCATCGCCGCTCGATACGACTCCCAATGCGACATCGATCATCGGCGAAGTCGCCCACATCGTCGCCGGCCTTCTGCTCTACCTCGCTCTGGTGGCGATTGCCGTCATCATCTATGCGGGCGTCATGCTGATTCTGACGACCGGCAGCGAAGAGCAATTCAACAAATCACGCTCGCTCATCATCCGCGCCGTCATCGGTCTGATTATCATCGGCGTAAGCTATGTGTTCGCGCTGTTCGTGCAGAGTCTGGTGGGATGACAGGTTATCGGTTATTGGTTATTGGTTATTGGTTATTGGTTAATGGTTACTAGATTGATTCTGCGAAACTAACAACTAACAACTAAAAACCAATAACCCCTGCACATTACTGGCACCTCTTTTTGCCGTGCTCTATGCTCCCCGTATGTCATCCATCGATCCCCGCATCTTTCGGGCCTACGACATCCGCGGCAGGGCGCACGAACAGCTGACAGCAGACGCCTGTCGTCTCATCGGACACGCGTTCGGCAGCGAACTGCGGGAGCGCACAGGAAAAGAATCCCCGATCGTGTGCGTCGGCCGGGATGCGCGCACGCACGGTCCCGAGCTGGAAGCGGCCGTGACGGAGGGGCTGCTTGCGAGCGGGTGCAACGTGGCGCTTATCGGACAGACGCCGAGCCCCGTGAATTACTTCACGATTTGCACAGCTGAACTGGACGGCGGCGTACAGGTGACGGCGAGCCACAATCCCGCGCACGACAACGGACTTAAATTGTCGGTGGAAGACGCGGAGGCGTTCTCGGGTGAGGATTTGCAGAGGCTTCGACAACGCATTGAAAACGGGCAATTCCTGAAGGGAGCCGGCGAAGCTGAGGAATACGACGCCGTTTCTGCATACGCGGCATTTCTGGAATCCCTCTTTAAAGACGTGGGTGCGGGTCTTTCGATTGTCGTCGACAGCGGCAACGGCGTCGCTGGGCCCGTCTACTGCGATGTTCTCGCACAGACCGGCGCGGACGTGACCGGACTCTACGTGGAACCGGACGGCACGTTCCCGAATCACCCGGCGGACCCGAGCAAGTGGGACACGCTGAAAGATCTGCAGGCTATGGTACGCGAGCGCGAAGCGGACATCGGGTTGGCATTTGACGGTGACGGTGATCGCTTGGGGCTGGTGGATGAAACGGGAACGATCCGCACCGCGGATGAAATCCTGCTGCTTCTTGCACGCGATCATCTGTCGCGTTTTCCGGGTGCACCGGTCGTCTTTACGGTCAGTAACTCCGGCATTCTGCAGAGCGAGATCGCGGCATGGGGGGGCAAGCCCGTGATGTGCAAAGTCGGCCATTCATTCGTGGAACACGCAATGCGCGACCATCATGCGCTCCTGGGAGGCGAACAATCCGGACATTTCTTCTGCGGCGAGGATTACTTCGGTTTCGACGACGCGCTCGTCTCGGCGTTGCGCGTTCTTTCCATCCTCAAGAAAGCTGGCGTGCCGCTCTCGTCGCTCTTTGCGGATTTCCCGAAAGTGTTCCAGGCGCCCGAGCGCAGGCCGTCGGTGCCTGATGACCGGAAGCTGCACGTCGTGCGGCAGGTGGTGGAACATTTCTCAAAAGATCACCCGGTGGAAACGATGGATGGCGCTCGTATCGATTTCGGCGACGGCGCATGGGCGGGCATCCGCGCGAGCAACACCTCACCGAGCATTTCCATCTGCATCGAGGCAAGATCGCAGGAGCGATTGAAAGAGATTGAGGAGATGGTACTCGGACATTTGAAGGGATACGGGGAGATTGAATGGTAATGACGAGGCAGGTCCATAGTTGTCAGTCCATAGTCAATAGAACGGTGAAAAATCCTATCAACTGACAACTATCGACTATAGACCAAAAACACCGTCGGATTCGCAGACACATCTCCCGTCATCTGCTACACTCCTCTCCGATGTGGCCGTTTAAGAAAAAGCGTCGGGAAGAGAAAAACAATCATATCGCCAAGCGCGTGATAGCCGGACTTATCATCGGCGGCGCCATCGGTTCCATTGTCGGCAAAAAACTGATGGACGAGCATCGCAAGAACGAGGAAAGCGAAAATGATGAAGATGAAAACGCGTGATCGATTTTCACGGCGAACTTCTTGCAAACGGAAGCGCCGGGGGGATACTGGAAAGTGATCTATTCCCTACCCCCGTTTCCATGAACACGCCACAGGAACAACCACTCGAACTCGAGCTGATCGAGCAATCAACCGAGGAAAACAATGCGGCAACCGAAGAAGCCGTCGCGCAGGACATCCTCAACATTTCCGATGAAATCGCAAAACAGGAAGAGAAAGAGATGAACAAGATGGATATGCCCGGCGAGATGGCCGCTTAATCAGCACTGTCTGTCAATTCTCCCGCCAGATTCCGCTCCATGAGCTCACGGATCTTGGCGGGATTTTTGGTGCGGGCGAGCACCCACATGAGTTTCGTCAGCGCGCATTCGTACGTCATGTCCTTGCCGGAGATGATGCCAAGTCGTTCGAGCGCGATCTGTTTGCGATAGAGCCGCAGGTCGATCGTCCCCTTCAGCATCTGCGACGTAACAACGATCGGGATGTTTCTGCCCGTGACGGTCTGCAGCCACGGAAACAAACTCTCGGGCAGCATTCCCTGTCCATAGGATTGAATGATGATGCCGTGCGGATTCGCATTGAGAAGAGCGGTGAATTGCGCATCGGGAATACCGGGATGCAGCGTGAGCGACAGAACGCGCTCGTCAAAATCGGGCCGGCAGGAATGCGTGCGCTTGCGTCGGACCGTGCGCCACGGGTGCAGCGCGACGGACGTGGTGAATTCACCCAGCGCCGGGAAATGCGGACTGTCGAAGGTATGCAGAATCGACTGTTCCATTTTGACGGCTCTGTTGCCGCGCAGGATTCTCGGCCCGAGCACGATGCACACTTCGGCGATGTCGAGCTGGGCGGCGCGGATCGCGAAGATCAGATTCATGCGTCCGTCGCTGGAAAGATCGTTGATCGGCATGAGCGAACCGGTGAGCACGACCGGCTTGCTCAAATTCTGCAATGCGAAACTGAGCGCAGCAGCCGTGTGGCTCATGGTGTTCGTTCCGTGAATCACCACGAAACCGTCATACGCGTCATAGTGCTTCTCGATCGTGCGCGCGATCTCGATCCAGTGCATCGTCGTCACGTCCGACGAACCGAGGTTGGAGAGCGTGAAAAACTGGAGCGCAACCTCGCGCTGAAGTTCCGGAAGAAAACGATGGATCTCGGCCAATGATTCAAGGTTCTCCATGCGTCCCGTCTTTTGATTCCGGATCATTCCGATCGATCCTCCCACATACAGCACGGCGATGTTCGGTCTGGCCATGAGTGAAGTCTAATTGAAAATGGATAATTGAAAATTGAAAATTCATCAATGCTCATGCTTGTCACTCGCCACTATCCGCTGATCATTCTTATAAAAAAACCCCGCATCATCCTGGGATCATGCGGGGGTAAGCAGTGGACCTGACTGCCTGCTCCCTACCTCGTGATACGTTGATCGCCGTATCAGCGAGTATGTGTTTGTGTTGGTGAGCTCCCCTGTAAAGCCGGGGAAGGCGTGTGTGTTGGTGTTTGTTGGTGCTCCTCACTAAGGAGGAACTGCGCGGTGGTCAGCCGCGGGCAGGGAGGAGAAACGGAAGTTTATTCGTTTATTTGTTTACTGGTTTACTTGAGAAATATCACCAATAAACAAATGAATTAATTCACTAATTAACTTCTTTTTCTTCTCCCTGCGGGGGATAGGAAGCTGTCAAAGATCGAACCTACTATTGTAGCAAATCTAGTGCTCTTGGACAAGAGTAAATCATAGGGTAGGATTCCTCTATGGATGGCAAAAAAGAGCCCAAAAACGGCAAACCCATCGATTTAACTCAGGGCAAGTTGGTCCTGATCATCGGGCCGAGCGGAGTGGGCAAAAGCGTGATCCTCAAGCGGCTCCGCAAGCTGCATCCGGAATTTCATTTTCCAAGGTCCGCCACCACGCGGCCGCGCCGTCCCGGTGAAGGCGACGATCTCTATCACTTCGTGACCAAGCAGCAGATGGACGATCTGATCGCGCATGACAAAGTCTTGGAATGGGCGATCGTGCACGGCGGCGAACGCTATGCGACGATGGTCGACGAAATCATTCCGTTTATCAAAGGCGGTAAAACCGTCGTACGCGAGGTCGACGTGCAGGGCTTCGTCAGCATTCAGAGCAATCCCCTCTTCCATGGCGAAAATGCATACGCATTACAATCGATTTTCATTCTGCCTGAAAGCACCCAGCAACTGATAAAACACATCACCAAGCGCGCGCCGATGTCCGATGATGAAATGAAGCGCAGGCTGCAGAGTATGGACAAGGAATTGCAGTATGCGGACCATTGCACGGCGAAGGTGATCAACCGCGAAGGAAAAATCGACGACACCATCCGCACGGTTGAAAAACTTATCGCACGATAAGTTCAGCGCCCCTTTTTCTGCAGCGCTTTTTCCTCGATCGCGCGCGCGGGGAGGAATCCCAGCACCGCGAACACGAAACACGCCGCCATCAGAATGCCGGCGAAGTTCATGACGAAAAGCGCGGATGAATTGATCGCGAGCTGCCAATCGAGATACGACAAGCCGACGCCGACCGCGCAAAGCGGCGGCAGAAGCGATACGGCGATCGCGATGCCGGCGATGGTCGGCGCGATTTCTTTTTTTACCCAGGCAAACGCGGCCGCAATGCCGGAACAAAACGCGATGAAAAAGTAGATGTTCGGGCTGATCGATTGTGGAATCCATTCGACGCCGCTGCCCGCCTGCACGAAAATGCGCGCGAGCAATGCCGAGAGAAACAGCGTGAGAAGGAGGGAAAACACGATCACCAGCAGCGCGTGCCCAATTCCCTTGAGACTGCCGGACACCAGCGAAATTGCGAGCAGCAGAATCGGCGAGAGCAGCGGTGTCATCACCATGCCGCCGATGATGACGGCGGTGTTATTGACCAGCAGCCCCGGCGTCACGATGAGGACCGCCAAAATGAGCAGCAGATAATAGCCTCCCTGAATCGTCGATGTGCGGATCAGGTTTTCAATCGCCTCCAGACGTTCCTCGGCGGTCGCCTCCAGGATCGATGTTCTCTGAGGGAAGAAAAGCATACGTCAAAAAAACAGACAGAGTGTACGCATGGAGGCCGTGATGCGCCACTCATGAATGTCAGCGGTCAATCGCTGTCGCTTGCAACATGCGATTTCGGGCATAGAGTGAACGCATGAGCATCTTCACTGGTATTTTTCTGCTGGGCGTCATTGGGTTGGGCGAATCCTTGTATCTGGTCACCACGCGCCTGCGCAACGAAAAGCCCGTCTGCATCGCGGGCGAAAGCTGCCATGTGGTGCTGCGCAGCAAATACAGCAGACTCTTCGGCTTTGCCCACAACGATGAGCTGGGTGTCCTGTTTTATATCTGCATATTGATTCTGAGTGCATTGAGCATGACCGCGATTGAGCCGGGATATCTGTGGATGGACGGCTTGCGGATCGCCGCGGCGCTCGGCGCGATCATGTCGCTCATCCTCACCTTCATTCAGTGGAAAATCCTGAAAAACTGGTGTTTCTGGTGCCTGCTCTCGGCTGCAACCAACTGGTCGATAGTCGCACTCATTGTCATACAGGCGTATCGGCGGTAATAAGGAACGGCCTGAAACCCATTGTGCCCCGCAAGGGACAATGGTAGCCTTCCTTGGCTTTTTGAAGCCCAGCTCTTTTAGCATTCATCACCGTGCGCCCGTAGTTCAGCCCGGCACCGGAACGCTTACGTTCCGGAAAGATAGAGAAAAGTCTATCCGGGCATACGAGATGCATTTGATCTTTCTTTCACCCACCGTGCGCCCGTAGTTCAGCCCGGATAGAACGCCAGATTGCGGATCTGGAAGTCGTAGGTTCAAATCCTGCCGGGCGCACCATTCACAACAACCGACATTCGGGGCTGTAGCTCAGCTGGGCCGACGAACGCTTGCGTGAGTCGCCGTCAAAAAAACCGCTGCGCTCTAGCCGTCTTCTGATCTTTCTCTCCCATCATCAAACATTCGGGGCTGTAGCTCAGCTGGCTAGAGCGCTTCCATGGCATGGAAGAGGTCAGGGGTTCGAATCCCCTCAGCTCCACCATTCGACTCGTTCTGCTGATGCAGAACTCGCTCATGGTAAACCATATATAAAAATCGTAGCTCAGCTGGATTTTATTTTGCCTGCAAAATAAATCAGAAAATAATTGCGCTTCCCGCGGCAGCGATGGAAGAGGTCAGGGGTTCATGTCATCCTGAGCCTGTCGAAGGACCCTCAGCTCCACCATAAAATTATCGTTGCGAACGACAGTGATTCATCCTGCTTTTTTAGAACAGCATTCTCTCAAGAGACCCGGAGTCGTAGACAGGATTGTTTACTCTGCTGACGGGCTGTCCGTTTTGGAAAACGATGATCACCGGGTATCCGCCGACTGCATACTGAGCTTCGAGAGGCTTCAATGCAGTAGGCATACCCTGATACTGAGTTTCGAGATCCGCATTCATGATCCTGTTCGGATATTTTTGCGCGACGGTATTCATGGCCGGATACATCATCCTGCATGGTCCGCACCATCCGGTTCCGAATTTCACGATCACTTTCTCTTTCGACTGAATGAATTTTTGGAACTGCTCGATCGTCTGACATTCGATATAAGAATTCTCGGCGACTTTTTCAGGCTGCTTCGGTTGTATCGGCTGCTGAATGATCGGCTGTGGGGCCGCGTACGGAACCGCTTTCGGGGTCGCGGCCGGGCGCGTCTCCTGTTTGATCTGCACGACTGGCTGCGCAGGAGACGGTTTCTCCGGCATGGTTTTCAGCTGTTCGCGCATCGCGATCATTTCATCGGATGCGGGCAGCGGTTCAAGTTTGAATTTTTGCGCGTAGTCGCGCATCCAGAGATCCCAGTTATTCACCACCTTCATCATGTACGCGTCATCGACCGCCGGATCTTCGTAGTGATCGACATACAGTCTCTTGTATTCGTTCATCTTGTCGGTGAATTCCCGGAACACATCGGAATTCTGCGCCTTGGCTTCCTTGTAGGCGTTCGACTTGTAGACATAGTTCAACGAATCGAACATCTGCATGGCGGGCAGCCACCATTTTTTCTGCTGATTTTCAAATGTCTCTTTGGGGCCGACGCGCACGTCCGCCTCCGTTCTATCGAAGCGCGTGAACGATAACACGCCGTCAAATTTCGCCGTGATGCGCTGCATGCCGTTCACGGTTTGAATGTCGAACAGTTGCGTGAATTGATTGGATCCCACCTGCAGCGGCTGCATCAGCATGGTGCCGTTCTTGTCGCGCGCCGTGACCCAGTAGAACTGCCGTGTATCCACGTCGACCGTTGTCGTATTGAAGCGGCGGATTCCCGCGGGCAGTACTTCCGGATATTTCTTCATGCGTTCGCGCACGTTGGATTGATCGCTCAGCACGTCTCGCATCTGCGGAACACGGAAGTCCGTCAACTCAAACGGATCTTCCATTTCCGGCGTGTCGGATTGTGCGGATTTTGATCTGGATTTTGCCTTGGGCGTCGATTCAACGGGAGACGCTTCCTCTCCCAAATCGACCACGATGTTTCCGTCCGTTTTTTTGGATCCGCGGGTCTTGGGTTTCTCCGCGATCATGCGCTTGGATTCGCCTTCGATAGTTTTTCCGGGATTGATCCAGAGCGCGAGTTCCGGGGGCAGACCGTTCATCGGCACGGGTTTGTTGTGCGACTGCAGCATCCATTCGACCGCGTTCATCGTAATGCCGTTGGGCATGTAGACCTCGATCGTGCGACCCGTCAGTTCGTTGATCTTCTCTTTTGCCTTCTCGTCTCCGATTTGCTGCACGATGTGCAATTTATCTTCAAACGTGTTGAGCATCGCTTCGGTGACCTTGCGAGGCTTCTGATCGGTTCCCGTCGACGGCCGCACGCGCGCCTGATCGAAGGAACTCGTGAGACGCTCGGCGATCGTCGCTTCGACCATGCCGGGCAGATCTCCGCGCATCTTCTCGAGACGCGCTACCTTGCGCAGTCCGTCCTGATATCTGTTCCAGCCGTCGTTATATTGCTGCTGACCGGCTGCGTATTTCGCTTCGCCCTGCACGACGGCGCGGTTGATCGCGCCCATCGTGAGGAAATTCAGAAGCGGACGATTGTAGCGATATCCGCGCTGCAGCTGCTGGGCACCCTGATTCAGTTGCATCTGCCCCTGCTGCAGTTTCGCGGGAGCCGATCGTAACTCCGCCATCTGTTGTTCATATTCCGCGCGTTCCGCCGGCGAAAGCTGATTGAGAATGATGCGCAGTCCCTTGGCTTCTTCCGACCGCGGATCGATCTGCTGATCCTTCAAAATGCGCTCGTAGAGAGCAGCCGGTTCTTTGAAGAGAGACTCGCGCACGCTCTTTGAAATCGGACCGATATCCTCGCGGTTCAGACGGATGTCTTTGTCTTTCGGCGAGGCGCCGGCGAGTTCGGGCAGGTACGTCTTGATGTACAGAAGCGCGTCGAGCTGCTCCCGGGTCAGATCCGTGAACGCTTCTTTTTTCGACAGATCGATGACGCTCTTGCGCATGTCGACGTCGTTCATGTCTTTGTTGAAGTACGACGGGAGAACAATATTTGCACCCTGGGTCTTGATGGTCTTGGTCCAACTGCCGAAAATATTTTTACTGGTCGATGCGAGCTGTCCGTTCGCTTTTTCCTTCGCGAGCGCTTCGTCGTAGGCGTCGATCATCTGGTTCATTTCCCAGACGATCGTGCGCATCATCTTTTCATCTTTCACTTTCTGGTTGGGCGCGTACGTCTTGTAGACGTCGACGTACTGCGACACGGTGTTCTCGAAACGCTTGTAGACATCGGAGTCTTTGAGCACGTCGAATTCCTTGCGCATGGACGCGATGCGCCCCTCCTTGCCGAATATTTTTTCGGCGGTTTTGCGCCAGTCGAACGTCGCGATGTCCTCCAGGTGCGCGTCGAGATGTTCGACGGGCAATTGCTTCGTCTTGTCGCTCGGCTTCGGGAATTTTTCCTTCGCCGTTTCGTAGGTTTTCAGCGTCGCATTGAGTGCACTGATCGCACGGTTCATGTCGTCAACCGTCTTGCGATCCGTCGGCCAGCCCGTGCGGGACGCTTCATAGTATTCCTGAATGTGCTGCCGGCAGTCCTGCTCGAACGCCTGCCACGGCGCGTATTCGCCGAAATTCTTGCGATCGGCATCGACGGTTTTTGCGTAGCGATCGAATGCCTTGTTGATGACGTCCTTGTATTCGTTCTCGCGTTCCTTGGTCCAGACGATGCGCGTCCCGGTTTGCTCCTTCGTCGCGCGTCGCTCGGCGGGAGGTGTATTTTGCACGACGGTTTCCGGCTGTCTCTTCGGCTGCACGGGTACATTCTTCGGAGCGGGCTTTGCAGCGGCGCGCGGCGCGGGATTGGTTGCGATCTTTCTGCCGGTGTTCGATTGCGCAGCCGCGCGGCTGCCGAGAAGTTCGTGGATGTCGCTCATCGCATTCATCGCCGCCGCGAGCGTTTGCTGATCATTGTCGTTTGTCGCATTCAGTTTGGGCAAACTTAATTTCGACTGCACGCTGCGATAGATCTCCATCGCCGCCGTCGCCTTGTCCATCATGGCGCGAAGTTCCGCATCGTTCGGATGCGCTTCCAGCTCGCGCGTACAGACGACGTACTCGTTGATGACTTGTTTGAAGAACGCGATCTGTTTGTCCCATGCCTGACGGTCGATGAGTGTCGCCTGCGCCTCGAGCCGCGCCTGCTCCGTGGTGATCGCTTCAAGGGATTTTCTTTTTTGATCGATTTTGACTGTCATTCCATCGATGCGGCGGATGCGTTCATCAAGTCTTTTTGAGAGTCCGTCATACGCATCTTTGGCACGGGCAAGTTTGGTCTGGATAGTATTGATTTGCTGCACCAATCTTTCTTTATCATTCGTGGGTATGCGGATATCCGTCTTTTGAAATTCCCGCATTTCCTCTTCATATTGATGTATCGCCTGATTAATCAGATCCATGCGTTCTTTCTGCTGCTTCGCTTCGACTTTTTCCTGCTCCAGAAACATCTGATCTTCATCCACCCCGCGCTTCAGAGCTTTGTACAACTCTGACTCGGTCTGCTTTGGCTGCCGTTCCGGTCCGGATCGTTCGGGAGTGGGCATAGGAAGATATGTGTATGTTTTCATATAATTATAGCATTTTTGGCCTTTATTGACAACAGTGAAAAAGGGGCTCGTACGCATAGTACGAACCCCAGGAAAGGGGGAAACGGGTTACTACTACTGATAGCCGAAGGCCCGCGGGAACACCCGCCCCAGCAGTCTGCCGATAAGCGTTCGCGGCTGGGTTGCCGCATCCGCCATTTGCGCGTAAGCGAGAGCCTGCTGATTCTCCTGGCGCAGCTGATTCGCCAGGGTATACAGCTGGGCTTTCTCCTGCTCGGTCACGGCCAACTGCTTGGCCGCTTCCTCGAGCTTGAGGGCGAGCGTGTTGAGCTCCTGTCTCGTGACTCCCTGGCTGGAGAGAATCTTGGCGATGATGACATCCGTGTCATCCTGCCGTTTTTCGAGCTTATCCAGACGCTGGTCACCCTGATCCATCAGGGATTCGATGTTATCCGCGCGGTCGATGAGCACGTCGAGCGCGCTCTCCATCTTCCGCAGGTGTCCGAAGAGCTTGCGCTTCTCGGGCCCCGTCAGCGTGATGGGTTCATCGTCCGTGTCATACGCATCAGACGACATCCGCGGCGGCGCCTGCCGTTTCGGCCTGGACGATCGCGACGATTGGGGTCGGCTGCGCAAATCCCGTTCAGCGCTTTCCGGCATGGGCGGACCGATGCCTCCTCCCGGAACGGAAAGAAACTGCGGACCCGCCGCCTGCACCTGCGTTGCCGCAAGCACGAGCATGCAAAAAATCAGCGTGTTCTTCATGATCTATCGTCTCCTTTTTTTGAGATTGAGAGTGATGGGGCCCGGTATTTGATCCTCAGACGGATCAATTGTCGGCGACGGCGGAACTGAATTCAGATCTTCATCATCCACAGCCGGCGGAACGGGCGGCGGAAGCTCCTCTTTCGTAAGTCCGGGATTTCGCGACAGTGCACCATTTTGCTGCGGAACAGCGCAGGTACCTTGCGGCATTGCACAGGTACGCGGAGCGGAGCATGCAGTCGGTGCCGCGCACGATGCCGCGGACTGCGGAACGCAGTACGGAGCGCAGTAGCTGCCTCCGCCGCCCCCGCCTAAAAAGATGAAGGACGGGAACGAGAAACTGCTTGCCGAAGCGGACGCGGATGCCGATGCAGACGCCGATGCTCCTCCACCAAAGTGGTGATGATGCACAGGCGGCGGTCCCCACGGATTGCGTGATGGTCCGAAGGGATTAACGGATCCGCTGTGATGTGCCACCGGCGGACCAATCGCTCCACCATGAACTCCGTACGCAGGACCCATGGCATGCACGCCGTGAGCTCCCGCCGCGTGCCAAATACCACCTGACGCACCCATTGCGTGGTGCATTCCGTGGATACCAGTCCATGGACTGATGGACTGAATGGCGTGATGCGCGTGATGCGCGACGTGCGCATGTGCGACTGCCGACGCGCCCGCATGGGCGCCGCCGATACCCGCACTTACACCGAATCCTATCCCGAGTCCCACCAGCAATCCGACGAAAAAATACCTTCGCTGGGATCGCCGGATGTTTCCCGGTAAGCGCTGCAAGATGCAGTTGGCCTGCTGGATGTAGCACAATGCTTCCTGCATCGTGCCGCGAATGACGACGAACTCGCCATTCACGACCTTAATCCTCGAGGCGAATTCCTCCATGAACATGCAGTATTGGCTGATTTCAGCCTGAAACTGCTCTTCATTTTGGAGAATCGTTCCGAGGATCTCCTGCTGCTTGTCCGTGCGCTCGTTGAGCGCGATCATCCGACCCAGCTGCACGCCGAGCCGGTACTTCTGGTTCTCCTGCCATTCATCAATATAGAAGATCTTGTCTTCGATCCTCTCCAGACCGGCGAACAGTTTCGCCTTGTCGTCCTCCTCTCCCGCCCGCACGACGTGCGGTGGGAAAAGGTTTGCGCACAAGGCGAGAATCGCCAAGTGCACTCCGAGTGTCCGTCTCATCTGCCACCTCTCTTCCTTTAGTAAAATTGTTTCCCCCATGACTTTCTGCAGACAAACAATGTCTGCAGGACATCATGGGGATCGCGATGTTGTCAAAGAGCAAGTGCGCGATCCTGCCACTGTTTTATATTTTTGTCAAAAATCGACAACAAGCCTGATTTGCAAACCTCTCGGCTCGTTCAGGCAATATTTGTGAAAGATAATTGATTGATGACTTTTATAAATCAGTCATGTTTTTCTGACAGATAGACAGATCGACGAAATTTGACAAACATGAAAATACTATGTACGTTCGACAACTTTTTCTTCCTTTTGCCTCTCTTTTTTCCCTCCCTTCCTATGGTCAGGCTGTCCCGTTCCACCCTGCTTCCCGTGATCGTCTTTGCGATCGGAAGCATTATGCTGGCAGGCTTTGCGGTCTGGCAGTCGTCTCCGCAGGCACATGCGGAACAAACCGCGTCCGGTCCATACGGAAACCGTCCGGATACGGTCGACCTCAGCAATGCATATAACCCGCCGGCCGTCTACGTCGACGGTCAGGTGACGGTGCAGAGAGACGGACGCATGCTGACCGGCACGTTCCCGGTTCTCAATAATGACAGCGATATTCTGGGCGATCTCCAGTATCGCATCGAAGTGTACGGAGACATGAAGGGACAGGAAGGCAGCGGCGATCCGCAGGTGCTGCTCGCTCGCTCGCAGGCATTCGATCTGCCGTCGCTCCTGCCGCAGGAGAGCAAGCAGATTTCCTATTCCTATGACATGCCGGATCTGCCGAATGGCGCATACGTGGTGCAGGTGCAGATTCTGCACGCACGCGGACGCGAACTGGGCTGGGGCCGCGCAACGTTCGAAGTGCAAGACGGGACGGATTCCTTCGCGCATTTCTACAGCAGCAACATCATCCTGCCGGAATTTCAGAATCAGGAAGTGGAGGGCATCTCGGGACCGAACGTGAACGGAGGCAGCACGTTTTCCATCGAGGCGAATGCCGTGAACGTCACCGATCACGCGGTGACGGGACGGCCGGTGCTCGACATCTATTCCTTCGATGAATCGCGTCAGAAGATCGGCCAACTCGTCTTTGATCCGATCACGCTGCAACCGGGCGAAGAGAAGAAAGTCATTTTCCCGGTCACGGCGCAGAACGCCGCCGGCATCTACGTCGGCGATCTCACGCTGCAGAAAAATGACAAAACGGTTTCTTCGATCGGCCAGTACCGCTGGGTCGTTCGCGGCATGTCCGCGGATGTTCTGTCCGCTCGCATCGCGGCGCTCACTACGACGAAGGGATCCAGCACGCTGGCGCGCGTCGAGTACGTCGGGCCGGCGGATGCCGAGACGAGCGGGGTGGGACAGATGACGATTGAATTGAATGATGAAAAGGGACTGCTCGCCAGCATCACCGAACCGAATGTGAAGCTGACCGACGGCGTCGGCGTCGGCATGGCGAAGCTGACCCTCACGCGCGATCTGGTCGGCTCGCCGTCACTGCACGTGACGATCGACACGACGGACGGAAAGACGCTGACGGATTACACGGCGGGCACCACGCTCAATGCCGCACAGATCAAGAGCGCGTCACAAAGCAATCACTGGCAGCTGTGGCTGCGCTGGTACACGAACTACCGGTATCTGATTCTTGCACTGCTGCTGATCACGCTTGCTGCTTCCATTTTCTACATCGCGCGCCGCGCGATCCTTCATACCCTGAAACTCGATCGCGCCTTCAAGGCCGTGACGTCGGGACTGCTCGTCGTGAGCACATTCCTGATGTCATCGCCTCTTGCCGCGGCGAACGGCATCGACGTCTTCACCGCGATCACGCTGCACCAGAACGCCATCTACAACGGCGACCCGAACAAGGAATACCAGTACTGGGGCGCGATCTGGGAATCACCGATCGTGGCACTGTTCGTCAACCAGCCGATCCACGATGCTCCCGCGGGAACGTACCAGTGCAACGGTTCGATTCCGCTCGAGTACCGCGTCGATTACGCCGCCTGCAAGAACGCGACGACGGCGACGCGTGTCATCGGTCGTTTCGACGCCAACGGCGGCAAGCAGACGTCGCTGCTCGGCAGCAACGCCAACTGGGTGAAAGTCTACGACAATCAATTCACGGATCCTCCGCATTGCAACGCCGCGGGATGCATCTTCTCCAAGACCTTCAACGCGACGGTGAACTTGAGCGGGCTGTCGCCCTCTGCCACCGCAACCACGCTGCAGGTGGTGGTGAAGCACAACCCGTATGAGGACGGCACGCACGGCGTCCCGAACGACGTCGTCAGCCTGAATGACGAATACTTCCAGCGTAAGTTCGCGGCCGCAGTGAACCTCTTCATCAACTGTGCCTCTCCGCTGGCCGACGTGACGATTCAGAAATCCGGACCGGCGACGATCCAGCAGGGCAACACGATCTCCTACTCGCTGATCGCCAAGAACAACGGACCCGCGACCGCACAGAACGTGAACGTCACCGACGCAATTCCGGCGGGACTCAGCTACCTTCCGGGACAATCGGACGGACGCTGCAGCCAGCAGGGAAACAATGTCGTTTGTTCGCTGGGCTCGATGACGAGCGGCCAGCAGACGTCGATCAATCTCACGTTCCAGTCGTCGCAACAGACGACGTGCGGACCGCTGACGAACGTCGCAAACATCTCGACCACGACGCAGGAATCAAATGCGAATAACAATTCGAGTCAGTTCACGACGCAGGTGCAGTGCCAGCCGCAGGTCGGTTGCATCAACGTGACGAAGATCGCGTACGACGCGAATGGTAACGTGATGTCGCCCGTGCCGCAGTTCCAGTTCCAGCTTGATAACGGCGCGTCCGCCTTCAACGATCAGTCGGGTCACACGAGTTTCCAGAACGTCCCGGTCGGTCAGCACAACGTCACGGAAGTGCAGCAGAGCGGCTGGACGATGCAGAGCGGCAACGGTTCCGTGAACGTCGTCGCCGGCAACGCCTGCGCGCAGGTCACGTTCATCAACCGGCAGAACCCGGCGAGCAGTTCGTCCTCCGCTACGCCCTACACCGACGTCACTGTTCAGAAGACCGGTGATTCGTTCGTGCAGCAGGGAAACGTGATCCACTACACGCTCACGGCCGGCAACATCGGTCAGAACCCGGCACAGAATGTGGTCGTCACCGATCAAATCCCGAACGGACTGACTTACATTCAGACCGACGGCCGCTGCAATCTGCAGGGAAGCAGCGTGCGCTGTAACCTCGGAACCTTGAACGTCGGTCAGCAGACGACGATCAATCTGCAGTTCCAAACGTCGCAGCAGACGAGCTGCGGACCGGTCACGAACGTTGCCACGATCTCGACCACGACGCCCGAGACGAACACGGGAAACAACTCGAGTTCGTACCAGACACAGGTGCAGTGCCAGGCGTCGTCTTCGTCGCAGCCGCCGCAGCCGGGATGCATCAACATCACGAAAGTCGCGTTGAATCCGGTGGGCAGTTCCCTCTCCCCCGTTCCCCAGTTCCAGTTCTTCCTCGACGGATCGCAGCAGACGTTCAACGATGCGTCCGGTCATGCGAGTTTCCAGAGCGTGACGGCAGGCACGCACACGGTGACGGAAATGATTCCGACGGGCTGGAGCCAATTAAGCGTCGTGCCGGCAAACGGCGTCGTGACGGTGCAGCCGGGATCGAACTGCGCGCAGGTGACGTTCACCAACCGGCAAAATCCCCTCTCATCGAGCAGTTCTTCGTCGTCGGTGACGCCCTACACGGACGTGACGATCCAGAAGACCGGCGATGCATCCGTCTCTCCGGGCGGCATCATTCATTACGCGCTGACGGCCAGCAATATCGGACAGAACGCGGCACAGAACGTGACCGTGAATGATCAAATTCCGAGCGGATTGAGTTATCTCTCCAATCAATCGGACAATCGCTGCAGTCAGCAGGGGAACACGATCGTCTGTAATCTCGGTGCGCTGAACGTCGGCCAGCAGACCACGATCAACCTGCAGTTCCAGACGTCGCAGCAGATGGCCTGCGGACCTATCACGAACGTTGCAACGATCTCGACGAGCACGCCCGAGACGAACACGGGCAACAACTCGAGCCAGTACACGACGCAGGTGCAGTGTCAGGCGTCTTCGAGTTCGATCCCGACGCAGACCGGTTGTATCGACGTGCTGAAGGAAGCATTCGATCCGAACGGCAACGAACTCAATACAGTACCGCAGTTCCAGTTCTTCCTTGACGGTACGAATCCGATGTACAACGACAGCACGGGGCATCTGCGCTTTAGTAACGTCACGCCGGGAACGCATACGGTGAGCGAACTCGTGCCGAACGGCTGGTCGCAGTATCTGGTGACGCCGGTAAACGGAGTGGTGTACGTGCAGCCGGGCGGAAGCTGCGTGGGGGTGACATTCAAGAACCGGCAGAACGCGCTCTCGAGCAGTTCATCGTCCGCGAACGGTTGCATCGACATTTATAAAACCGCGGTCGATCAGAACAACAATCAAATCTACTATGTGCCGTCCTTCACCTTCACGCTCGACAATAATCAGAACGCGACGAACGATTCCAGCGGACACGCGCACTTCGACAATGTCACCGCGGGTCAGCACACCATCTCAGAAAACGTGCAAAACGGATGGTCCATGGTGTCGATGAGTCCCCAGAACGGTTACGTGAACGTGACGCCGGGCGGAGCGTGCGCCGCGGTCTACATCCGCAATCAGCAGTACGGCGGCGGCACGAATCTGACGATCACGAAGGACGACGGCAGATCGCAAGTGCAGCCGGGCGATCATCTGACCTACACGATCCGCGTGACGAACAACGGTTCCAACGATGCAAACAACGTGACGGTCACCGATTCGCTTCCGAACGGATTGACCGCACGCAATGCGTCCAACGGCGGATACGTGAACAATCAGTACGTGACGTGGAACAACTTGTATATTCCGGCCTTCAGTTCGCGCACGCTGACGCTCAACGCCGACGTCGATAACGACGCCTCCGGAAATCTCACGAACCGCGCGCAGATCAATAACGGGCCGACCGCGTTCGACACCGACTACGTCGAACAGAACATCAGCACCTCGCTCAGCCTGACCAAGACCGCGAGCACGCAGGAGGTCTTCCCCGGCGGCACGATCGAATACACGGTGCAGCTGCGCAACACCGGCAATGGCACCATCCAGAATCTGCGCGTGACCGACAACCTGCCGCAGGACGTGAACGTCGTCGATGACGGAGGAGCGGATCAGCATAACGGCAATCAGCTCGAGTGGAACATCGGCTCGCTGAGCCAGAACGCTATTCGCACGATCACCTATCGCATCATCCTCGGCGGCTCCTGGCAGCCCGGAAGCAACGTGGTGAACAGCGTCGAAGCGCGCGCCGATAACGGCATCGACGAACATGCGTCGACGACCGTGCAGGTGATCGGCATGCTGCCGCAGACGGGATTCCCCGGTATGCAGAATCCTCCGACTGTCCATCTGCATCCGATCACGACCGGCACGCAGGGCTCAAACGGCATGCCATTCTCCCCGCTCTTCGTCTGGCTCGCGTTTGCCGGACTCGCCGCGGGCATCGGCGGAGGATTCATGCGCCGCTATCTCGTCGGATTCTGAGAAAGTAACAAACATCTCTTAAAAAAATCCCCTCACCTGAGGGGATTTTTGATTCTCATGATTATTGCTTCGGCGGCTCGGGAAGCATGTCCCACAGGAGCTCCATCATCGCCTTCATCTGCGCGGCCAGCTGCGGATGCACGATCGAAACGCCGGCGGCTTCCTGATCGCCCTTGAGACTCACCATGTAGATGTAATCCTCGGTGACGCTGATGTCCGATTCAAATGAAACGTGTTTGGGGAGCAGTTTGATCATCATGCGCTTGTCACCGCGAAATGCGTTGATCATCTCGCGCGCCTCCGGACAATCGACGAGCAGTTCATGCGAGCTGCCTTTGTCGCCCACGTAGGTCTTGGGATGCAGCATGTCCGGCACGATGTCCTTCACCGTGGCGGGGTTGTACATCGTGTACCATTCCTTATTGAGCTGGTTCTGCTCGGCCAGATACATGCGCAGCACCGAGTCCTTGCCTTCCATGAAGCGGATCGTCGGCGTGACGCTCAGCTTGTTCTCCATGGATTGCAGTTCCTTCATCTGATCCTCCAGCGCATGCATCGCCTGATGCACCTTCATTTCCTTTTTCTTGAGCACGTCCGCGATCTGCGCGACCGGGATGCAGCGGACGTATTTGACGCCCGAGCGCTCGAATTCCTCGATGAGCTGCACTTCCTTCAATTTATCGAGCGTGAAGTACGTGGAAGAACGCGGCAGACCGACGTGCTTTGCCACGACGCTCACGGGCTTGGCTCCGAGCTGCAGCAGCTTGAGGAACGTCTGGGCTTCCTTGTCGTTGAGTCCCAGTTGTTCGAACAGAATATTCAATTCGCGAGATGCCATATGCGCCAATAGTAGCCGGAAGCGGATCAGAAAAAAACAGCAAAAGTGAAGAAGGAGCCTTTTGGTATAGATGAACCGCCGGTCTCTGCTATCATCCGCACCATGCCGCACACGCTCGACGACGTCCGCGAAAAAATCGAACACTGGAAGGGAATCGAGATCGCCAAACACAGCAATCCCGTGCCCGGCGACGGCAATCCCAAAGCCGATGTCATGTTCATCGGGGAAGCTCCGGGACAGCGCGAAGATGAACAGAAGCGTCCATTCGTCGGGCCCGCCGGAAAACTCTTGAGCGAGCTTCTGGAATCGATCGGGCTCAAGCGCGAGGACGTCTACATCACCAACATCGTAAAATTCCGCCCGCCGGACAATCGCGATCCGACGCCGGAGGAAAAGGAAGCGTGTCTCCCCTTTTTGCAGATGGAAATCGCGATCATCAAGCCGAAGGTGCTGGTTCCTCTCGGCCGCCATGCGCTCACGCAGTTTTTCACGAAGATGAGCATCACCGACGCGCACGGCAAAGCGCATAAGATCGGCGACGGCACGACGGTATTCCCTATCTACCACCCCGCCGCAGCGTTACATAACCCGGGACTTCGCCAGGCGCTCTTTGATGACTTTAAGGCGCTCGGGGAATTCTTAAAGCGATCAGCGAAGAGCGATTAGCGATGAGCATCGAAGGAATTTTTCTCTTCTGAATCCTCTGAGTCCTCTGTATCTTCCGAATCCTCAAGAATGACCTCCCTTCTGTATTCCATTATCGTCGCAGCGCTTCTGTCGACGACGTCGCTTGTCGCGGTTCTCCTGCGCGTGAGTCCGCTGCTCTCGCCCGTGCAGGCGCTGCCGGCGTTTTTTCTGAGTCTCTTTCTCTCGATTGCGTCGATCATGACGATTGCATTTTATTTCTTCTGGAAGTACGTGCCTATCCATGCGTGGGACGAAGGAAAAATTCTCGGCATTGCACTGCGGCAGGGTCTTTTCGTCGCGGCCGCGACGGTGATCACGCTTCTCTTCTTTTTGGTGGGAATCCTCACCTGGTGGATCGGCGTGCTGATCTACGCGGTGTTCATTTTGATCGAGGTGGCATTGCAGCATTGATAGGTGTTAGGTGTTAGCTTTTAGGTTCTAGCTTGTAGCTTTTAGACGAAGCTTGGAATACCTAGAACCTAAAACCTAAAACCTATAAGCTGGTTCCGTGGAACACGCAGACATCAATTGGCAATCCTATCTGGACCGCATCGCGAACGCGAATGCGGCGGATCTGGATGCGCTGGAAATCGAACTGCTCGGCCGCAAGAGAGGTGTGCTGACCGATGCGCTCAAGGCACTGGGAACGCTTTCCATCGACGAAAAAAAATCGAAGGGCGCGGAACTCAACGTGTGGAAGAAGAAGATGGAAGATGCCATCGCGGAGCGACGAGCGCAGCTGACGGGCGCGACGCTGTCGAGCCTGGCAGAAACCGATGCGATCGATCCGACATTGAATCTGCCCGAATCGATGCAGGGCCATCTGCATCTGATCCCCGAATTCATCCGGCAGATCGAGGACGTCTTCGGACGCATGGGTTTCGACGTCGCGCGCGGCAACGAAGTGGAGAGCGAACAGGAAAATTTCACGCTGCTCAATATTCCCGCCGATCATCCGGCGCGTGACATGCAGGCGACGTTCTGGATCAAAGATATGCCGAATCATGTGCTGCGCACGCACACGTCGCCGGTGCAGATCCACTACATGAAATCGCATACGCCGCCGTTTCGCATGATCTGTCCGGGCAAGGTCTATCGCAAAGACGCCGACGCCACGCACTCGCCGATGTTCCATCAGTTCGAGGGACTCATGATCGGTGAGAATATTTCCGTCGCCAACATGAAGGCAGTGATGGTCAGCGCACTCAAGGAGCTGATCAATGAAAACATCGAGTTCCGTTTCCGCACGAGCTATTTTCCGTTCACCGAGCCGTCTCTCGAGATCGACATGCGCTGGCTCAATAAGAAAGGAGAGCAAACGTCCGGACGCTGGCTTGAGGTCGGCGGCTGCGGCATGGTGCATCCGAATGTACTCAAAAATGTCGGCATTGATCCGAACCTCTGGAATGGATTCGCGTTCGGGTTTGGGATCGAGCGACTCATCATGATCAAGCATCAGATGAAAGGCCTGCGCATGTTCTACGAAGGAGACCTGCGGTTCTTGGAGCAGTTCTAACACGCAACACTCAATGAGCCGGCTCTGTATTTTTCGTCGTGCCGCATAATAAATCGGGCGTTACCATATATCGATATACTGATATATCGATATATGGGATCGGACATATCAAAAAATGCAGACATAAGGAAAGCCCTGCTTCGCAGCAGGGCTGATTCCCTTGGACTATGATGTCCGGCTTTCTGTGTCACGCTCCTTTCTTTATGAACGGTAGATCGTGGACTTGACGATGGTGTCCCCGTATTCGACACCCGTGATGAGTGTCTTTTGGATATCCATGTCGTACCACTTGATCGAACTGGGGGCGAGCGATACGTATAAGGTTGATACGGAAGTCGTCGTCTTGGAGTTGGTGATGTTCGCCTCAAGGACGAACGTCTCGGATGCGCCGGAGTTGATCCGGGTGTCCACCAGCGACTGCACGAGGTTATCGAACTCCACCTGGTAGACACCAGGCGACGTCTCGACCTCGCTGGTCGCCGCAACCTTCACGGACGGGTCGTTCTTGTTATAGAACTCGAACGACGACGTATCCAGGCCCACGTTGGTTGCGTAGACCGTGAACACCAAGTCATTCGGGGCAGCCTTGTTCAACCCATGATACGTATTGTCATTCGTAGCCGTCGTCATTGTAAACTGACCAATGGGCGAGACTCCGACCGGGACATTGGTATTGTCCGGGTCGGGATTCGCATTGGTGATCGACGTGATCTTCGAGAGTACGACTGTATTGGTCGGACTCACGATGTCCGCATTCGGCGTTGCAGTGTCTGTGCCGATGAAGACTTCACCGTTGTCGACGTTGTCTCCGTTGTTACCAAGGAGACTATTGCCCGAGAACAATCCGCGAGCGTGAACGGCGCCCTCTCCCGTCTGGTTGTTGATGACGTTGTCGTCATACATTACCAGATAGAAGCTTGTGCCGCTCTCAGCGCCCTGCTCGTCGCTCTTCATACGAGGAACGACGCTGAAGGTCTGAACCTGCCCGTCTTTCACAACCAGTTGCTGGTTGTTCATGACGGCACTGAAGGCAGTAGCAGGTTGGCCATTGTACGTGGTAGGTACAACGTCCGAACCGGTGGCGCCAACGGTCATCGTTGCGAAGGGCGACGTTTCGCCAAGCTTATAGAGCAGCAGAGCATCGATGCTCTGTGCACCATCCCCGACTGCAAGCAGCCGGAGCGTGGTCACATCGACATCTTCATTCTGCGCCCGCAGTTGCAGACGCAAAATCTCGTCTCCGACAGCACCCGCGAGAAGCTGGCGCTGGCGCGGCTGAGTGTCTCTCGAAACAAAGAGAGATCCCTGGCTCTGGAAGTGCCAGGTTTTCGGCGTACCGTTCGTCAGTGTGACCTGACTGCTGGCGCCATTGCTGACGAGCTCTGATTGCACCGAGCTGAGGCCGACCTGCAACACGTTCGTCGAGAGCGAGCCCGCGACGTCCATGTGCAACTCGAAGTAGACGGTCGTATCTGCCGGCACCACGTACCCGCCGCCAGCGATGTTATCTACCGACACCACTCCGTTCTGGGCTGTGATGCCCTTTTGCAGAATCGTGTCGACGATACCATCACCGTCGGTGTCGACCCAGAGCGCGTAGTTCGTACCATCCAACAGGCTGCCCTGCAGGGCGGTGAACGTCGCACTCGTGAGCAGCTCATCAAGACCTTTGCCCTGCGCCTGGAACCGGGAAACAACAATGTTTTTCTGGTTCTTGACTGCCGTATCCATCGAGCCGATGTTCTGCTCGGCGACATCGAGCTCCGGAACAACAACCGTCTGGTTGTTGCCGTTGATCATGCCGCCGGGCTTGACGGTCGTAACCGTCGAGCCTGTTGCAACATCCTTCGCCTGCAAGTCATAGACGGTGCTAGGCGAGGTCAGCCCCCAGAATGCAGTTTGCACGCCGGGTGCCGAAACGATCACATCGGCGCGCATCATCTCTCCATTCACACCTCCTCTCCTTGAGTCAAGAATCTTCCACTCGTCACCCTTGTTGACGACGAAGTTGCTGGCCCGGTAGATTTGCAGGCCGTTTGCACTGCCGACCGAGACGGTTTGCACCGTCTGGCCGGTAACAACGTTGCGCAACACAGGGTTGTAGACGTCGAGAGCGACATTCGCGACAAGCGAATTGTCGCTGTTGTGCTCCTCGATGCCGAGGTACATCGACTGGATGTCGATGGCACCGTTGGTTGTATCGATGTGGAGCGTGCCCAAATCGATATTCGCCTGATTCGGCAGAACCGAATTGGCAGGCGGCGCGTTACCGAAGTCGACGGTCAGGTCATTGCTGGCCTTCACAATCGTCGTCACAACACTATTGCTCGTATTGTTGGACGAATTGGGATCCTGAGTGGACGACGTAATCGTCGCCCGCTCCACAACCGCAGTCGCCATGCCGGCCGGCACCGAGATGCCGGACGTATTGAAAGCGACCGAAACCATTGCCGTCTGGCCGCTGACCAGATCAGCCGGATGCCAGACGACGGACTTTTCCTGGACGGAAACGCCAGGAGAGCTATCCGCCACGTCGAGCGTGGCGCCCGCTGGCAGAGCCATCGTGGCGACCACATTGTCAGCCGTACCCGGGCCGCTGTTGTGAGCGGTGAGGCTGTAGCTCAAAGTATTGCCCTGTGTGACCGTCGCCGGTCCCGAAAGCGCGACCGAGAGGTCGGCACTTTGCGATCCCGCCACCGTGTAGGCGGGATTCTGCGCGCCCGCGTAGTGAACCGGTGCGGCATCGCCGCCCCAGTACCACCAATTGAAACTGCTGGCAGAGACGAACATCTGGCCGAGACCGACGGTATCGCCGGGTTTGGCGTTGGCGTCGATATCAGCCCGCACCTCGATGGTGGCGGACCAATAGGGACTGACGTATGGCTGTTGCCATGACGGGAACTCGATTTCGAGAATGTTCCCGTCGAGATATTCCTGAGGAAAAATCTCGTACGAGTAGTTCGATGTCCCCCACTTCTCGTAGATGTGGAGGTGTGCAATGTCCTGCGGGTTCTGCAGGACAGCCTGGAGAGCATCGATTCGATTGCCACCAAAATTGTGGGTGGTGAACGTATCTCTGCTCAGTACGACGCTTTGCTGGCCCGCGTGGACTGCTCCACTCGGCAAGGCCTGCTGATCAGCTGTCACCGCCGTAGCGGGAATATGGGCCGCGGAAATGGAAAGCATAGTTCTGCTTTCCAGCCCCTGCATTCCACTCCCCAACGGCGAGCGCTGCTGTCGACGACGAATCGGACGACGGCCCGACTTCGAATCCTTGAGGACGCTAACGCGAGACAACTGCCCAAACAGTTTCGAGAACAACATGACTCAGGTCCTTTCTGAAACGCTCATTAGAAGAAAGCCTTTGATTCCAAGGGACGATGCTACATGCACCATCCTTCCATATTTCCTTGGATGGCTTATGAGCGTATTTGACATAATAATGATTTATTGTTTAATGTCAATAGTTCTGAACATCCTGAAACACCAAAATTTGGCATCTATTAGCAATTTTAAATAGATTAGACATCGGATTCATGGTTCGAGGTCCGGTTCCGTATTGCCGGACTCCTCACCACGACGTCATTAAATCCCCTGCCAGTGCTCGGGGTCGTGCGCGAACTGCTCGACCAGCTCCGCCTCTTCGTCGATCAAACGGTCCTGATCCAGCGCGACGTCGAGAAGCGCGTGCAGCGTCGAGAGCGGATGAAATTGCAGTCCGGCCTCAAGCGCCTTTTCGCGTGCGTTGAGAAGTTCGTAACTGAAGATGGAGACGACGTCCGTCACAACCGCCTTGCCTTCCTCGCGCAATGCTTCCGCTGTGGAGACGGCCGAGCCGCCGGTGGAGATCAGATCCTCGATGACGACAACGTGCTGCTCTTCCTTCAAGTCACCCTCGATGCGTTTTTTGGCGCCATGTTCCTTGGCCTTGCTGCGCACGTACACGAACGGAAGCTGCAGACGATCGGCTACGAGCGCCGCCCAGCCGATGGCCGCGGTCGCGGTGCCGGCGATGACATCCGCGGGTATATGCAGATTCTTCACGCGGCTTGTGAGCGCATCGACGATGAAGTCGCGTGCGTCGGGGTGGCTATAGACCATGCGGTTGTCGCAGTAGATCGGCGACTTGATACCGCTGGTCCAGGTGAAGGGCTGATGGACGGAGAGGCGGACCGCTCCGATGTCGAGCAAAAATTCTGCGATGCGGGTGTCTTGCATGCAAACATGATAAATTGAAAAAGGAAAATTTAAAATTGAAAATTTTTTCTCTTCCTATGTCCATCCCCACCGCCGCCGACGCACAGCTCCGGGAACTCATGCGCATGTTCCTCACCGAGAACGCAAACATCAATCTGTCCGCACTGCGGACGGAAGAGGCCTGCTGGATCGGCAACATCGAAGATTCGCTGGCATACCTCGATCTCAACGACTCATCTTCCCCGCACCCGCGGAGGGGTGCTGCTGGGTGCTCCTATATTGATGTGGGAACCGGCGGCGGTTTTCCATTGCTGCCGCTCGCCGTCGCGTTGCCCGAGGCGCGCTTTACCGGTCTCGATACGATCCGGAAGAAAGTCGACGCCATCGCGCGCATCGCAAAGGAATTGAAACTGACGAACGTCGAGACGGTCGCCGAACGCGCGGAAGTGCTCGGGCGCAACACAAAACATCGCGAGCAGTATGACGTCGTCCTCTCGCGCGCGGTCGCACCGCTCAACGTGCTGCTCGAATACTGCAGTCCGTTCGCGAAGAAAGACGGATTGATCGTGCTGTGGAAGAGCGTGCATATAGAGGAAGAACTGAAGCAGAGCGAGCGGGCGCAAAAACTTCTCGCATGTGCACTCATCAAGCAGCATCGCTACGAACTGCCGTCCGACTTCGGCCCGCGCCAGCTGCTCGTATTCAAGAAAACGGCGGCTCTCCCGGATGAATTTCCGAGAAAGGTCGGGATGCCGAAGAAAGAACCTCTGTAGTGACGAGTGATAAGTGGTCAGTGATAAGTGCGGATTAGACACCAATCACTACCCACTAGTCACTACCCACTTATCACCGCGAGGTGGTATCCTCGCTTCCATGATCGCGCTGAAAAACGTCACGAAGAGATTCGGCAAGCAAACGGTGCTGGAAAATCTCTCGCTGCGCATCGATCCCGGGAACATGCTCTGCGTGATTGGCGCAAGCGGCAGCGGCAAGACGACGCTCTTGCATCTGCTCATCCGCGCAACGGATCCGACGGATGGAACGGTGGAAGTGGACGGCGTGAACATCCGCACGCTGCCGACGCAGATTCTGCAGCTCTATCGCAGGCGCGTCGGCGTCATCTATCAGGAGCCGCTGCTCATCGAAAGTCTCACGGTGGAAGAAAATGTCGCGTTGCCGCTCGAACTGCTCGGAGCTCCCGAGGCGCTCATCAAACGCAATACAGCGGATCTTCTGAAGAGACTCGGCTTAAGCGGGAAGGCGCAAATGCTGCCGGAACACTTGAGTCTGAGCGAACGCGCACTCGTCGGCATCGCGCGCGCGATCGTCACGTCGCCGATGGTGATCGCGGCGGACGAACCGTTCCGCGATCTGGACGACAAACAGATCGAGACGGTCTGCGAATTTTTCCGAAACATGCAAAAGAAAGGAGCAACGATCGTCGTCTTCTCGCATGATGCATCAACCGCCCGCGCGCTCGGCGCCCAATCCGTGCAGCTGAAGGATGGAAAAATTTCCAAACAGGAAGTCGCGAAGGCACCCGCGAAAAAAGCGGACACGCATCGCATTCTGGAGGAGAGCGACACGCCCGAAGACGATCTGCCGCCGCCCGCGGGACCCATGGACGATTCGTCCGCGCGCCCGCTCCACGTGCGATCCATGCCGCGCGTGCGATCGGGCAAGAGCGTCCGCATCACGTCGATCGGATCAGGATCATGACTGAGTTCGTGTCATTCTGAGCCCTTCGACTATTCTCAGGACAGCTCCGACGAAGAATCGACACGAATGAAAATGTGTATGGTTCGTCGCCGCTCACCATGACACATTTTCAAGCATGCAAAATCCGTTTCTTGCCTCTGAACATATCTGGCGTACACTCCGCTCGAATGCTGCGTCCTTCCGCGCCAGATTCATCCGAAAAGACATCATCCTTTGGAATCAATCGTCGCAATTTTTTGGATGCGGCTCTGTGCGCGGGAATCCTCGTCTCGGGCATCGCTTGTTTTGAAACCGGCGTGCAGATCAGGCGCCTGTTTCAAGAACCCCAACCGGACGCGACGACCGCTGTTCCCGGCGGATGTCCGAAGGATCATGACGAGAAGGAAGCGCATAACGCCGCCATGCCCGTCGAGACGATCGGCGACGGCGAGTCGCTGCTGAATCGTCCGCTGTCATTTTCCTATGAAAATGAGCATCAGGAGGAATGTTCCGTAGCGTTTCGACTCGTGCGAAACGAGAACGGACTCTTTCTCGAGGTGGAAGGAGAAACGTACGTCTGCGATCAAACGTTCATGTGGGTGGAGGTGTACAGAAAAATCGAAACGGCGGTGATCGGTCGCAATCGGGAATCCGATGAGCGTCTGGTCGCATGGGGTGCGAAAACATACGGAACGAAAATCACGCCGCTCAAGGACGTGACTGCTTCGGCAAAATCGATCAGGGAGAGTTTTGAAAACGAAGTCTCGGTCGACACGTCCATCGGCAATCTCGTCTTCAAGAAAATGCCGAAACCCGTCGGCGCCCTCGCGCAAGTCAGCCATTAAGTTGACGATGTGGCGCATGCGGATTACAGTAATTTCGTGATCAATCGTTTCTGGTTTAGCGGCTTCTCCTTTACCTACTGGCTGGTGGGGAAGGCGTCGCAGACCCGGAACTAAGATCCGTTCTCCGGAAAACCTGCACCTTCCCCCTCGGCGGCGGAAGGCGTTTTGTATTTCTTTCTTTTCACTCCTATGAACACTCTGGAATCCATCATCGACGATGAAACATCTTCTCATGAAACGGACGACGTGATCGCGCCGAGCCCGCGCTGGGTCGACGCGGAACAAGTGCGGACGATCGGCCATCAGGCAAACGCGCTCCCGATGCGCTACCAAACGCTGCATGCATCCGAGGAATCCATGCGCAACATCGCAACCTTGGTGCAGAGCGCGGCGCTGAGCGTCGGTTTGCTTCTGGTGGAAGACGAGAATGCCGCTCCCCTCTCGGAACAGGAAGAACTTTTGATCAGTAGTACCATCGCCGCTTCACGAAAGAAGCCCAAAAAGTAAGCGATGATCGAAGCGCCGTTGCAGTCGCAATCATGCATGCCTATAATCGCGTCACATGCAGCGCCGGACAGTCGTCCTCGGCCTTACCCAGAACCTCCTCCTTACGGCGGAAGGCGGGCTGCATGCGTAATCATTCACACTGACAAGCATGAGCTCCCCCTTCCAAGCCGGGAGCTCTTTTTGTATTTCCTTCTTCTCTTCGTATGAACTCCGTCAATCATTCGTCAGATTCCACGGCGGCCGAAATCGCCACGGCGGCCGAATGCGCCGCTTCGGCCATCATCGAGCGCATCGCTGCGGATACGCGTCTGCTGTCTGCCGACGATATGAACGCCCTATTGCGCGAGTCGATCGGAGCCATCGATCAGGAAACACGCCGAGAGGTGGTCGTCGCACTCGTGAACCACGAGCGTCGCGCGTCCTTCAGAACGATGCCGCACGATCCCGTGCACGCCGTCATCATGCGTCTGTGCGGCCAGGCGTGATCTTCTCATTTTTCTTCATTCCTCTTCCTCCTTCAACCATGAACTCCATTGATACGGGACACTCCGACGACAACTTTGAACCGTTGCAGATTCCCGAGCCGACCGTCGTCGACAACTACGTTCAGTCTTATGCCGACTTCGTCAAAGACGTGACGGCTCGCTGGGGCAATCTGTTCGATGCCGATCCCCACGCCTTGTATGACTGTTACGTGCAATCCAAGAAACAAACGGGCGAATCAGCCGCTGTCACTGATAATCATTGACAGCGTGCCGGGCGGCTTTAGACTGGCGCCGTGACGCACTTGTCCATCAACAGCAGCATTATTATCATCCCGCGCTTCGCGTAGGAGGGTGCTGCTGACCTGAACTTCCCCACTCCCCCGCGCGAAACGCCCGGGATATTTTTGTTTTACTTTTTTCTCCCCCTACCATGGTCAACCGCATTCCGACCGTCGATGGCATAGAATCCGCCTTCAATAGTTTTCCGGCGGAACTGATTGCCAAAACGCCCCTCGTACGCCACGAAGGCCTGTCGCAGGAATTCGATGCGGACATATGGCTGAAAAAGGAGATGGAGCAGCCGATCGGATCGTACAAAGTGCGTGGCGCATTCAACGCGGCGCTGCACGTGCCGCGAAACAACGGTCATGAAATCGTCTGTGCCAGCGCGGGCAATCATGCGCAGGGAGTGGCGGCCAGCAGCAAATATCTCGGACATCCGGCGCATATTTTCATGCCGAAGATCACGCCGGCACCCAAAGTGGAGGCGACGCGGCGCTTTGGTGGAGAGAACGTGGAAATTTCTCTGGTAGGAGACACGTTTGCGGAAGCTGCCAGGCAGGCTCACGAATATGCGGAAGCACGGCGCGCGCTCTTCATTCATCCGTTCAATGATCCGCATGTGATCGAAGGGCAGGGCACCGTGGGACTGGAAATACTCGAACAACAGCCTCACATCGACTATGTGCTCGCGCCCGTCGGCGGCGGCGGACTGGTATCGGGTATCGCGACATATATGAAGCACAAGAGTCCGGACACCAAAGTGATCGGCGTGGAACCGAAGGAAGCCGCGGCCATGCGCTCATCGATCGATGCCGGGCGCGTCGTTACGCTCGATCGCATCAGCACGCTCATCGAAAGCGTCGCGGTGAACGCGCCGGGGGCACTGACCTTTGCCCTGACGCAAAAATATGTCGATGACATTCTGACCGTTTCGGAAAATCATGCATGCGATGCATTCCTCCGTCTGCACGAAACGTACGGCATTCACGTGGAACTCGCGGGCGCTCTTCCCGTGGCGGCACTCGATGTCATGCGCAACGAGATCCGCGGCAAGACGGTCGCATGCGTTTTGAGCGGCAGAAATTTCGACATGCGCAACGGCCATAAGTATGCCGAACGCGCCGAACTGCACAGGGGCCGCTTGAAATATATCCGCATCCGGCTGCCCGACCGCCCCGGTGCCCTGCATAACGTGACCTCATTGATGGAGCCTGCAAATATCACCTATTTGTACCATGACAGCAGCCAGGAAGACACCGGTGTTCTCATGGGTCTCGAATCGGCGACGGACGGCGTGGTCGATGCGGCTATCCAAAGACTGCGGAACGGTCAGGTGTCGGTGGACGACATCAGCGGCCATGCAGACCTGCATACCATTCTGCGCCGCTGAGGAAAGTTCTATTGACGCTGCTCCCGCCTATGGGCGACAATGCGGGCACATGAGAAAACTTTGGGTCATCGCCTACACGAAGCACTTTTCCGTCCGTATGGACCGGAGGGTGTCGTGAGCCTGTGACCATGTCGTTGCTACACGAACCCTCTCTCCGAAACGGACAGGGGGCGATTTTTTATGGTCTTTCTCATCACTGCGCGGCAATCGGACGGCATGGCGATCGCGGTCGCCATCCCGCCCTGTTGATCCACGGAGCACACACTCATTTTCCAAAAAGAAAGGATGCACATGAACAACAATTCCGAACCCGACGACGAACCTATCATCATTCAGAAAGGAAACGACATGCTGCAGGACAAGCTCGATAAGTTATGGAAGAAACATCACCCGACAAAAGAGATGTACATTCTTCTGAAACGAAAGATTGTTCGCATATTGCGGAAGGAAAATGTCCTCCCGAAGATCATTGATCACGTGCATGCATTCCAGCTTCAGCCGACCGGCGAACTGGTGTACGAGAATCATGTGATCGGATGCGTCAGCAGTCATCTTTTGCAGGCGACAGTGCATGCGTAATCCATGGATCAACGGCAGCTGCGGACGCGCAGCACACCAAAGGGGAAGCGGTCATCCGCCTCCCCTTCTTTTTATGTGTGTCATGGTGAGCTCGACGAACCATGACATGCAGTGTCGCCCTTCGTCGAGCTCAGGGTGACACTGCTTACATTAATTCCATTGGTACTTTTCACGGAATTTCGGATCGTTCACGCGCGGATCATCGATGACCGGCCGCCGCATCGTCTTCTTCGCGGACTTGAAGCGCGTCTTCTTCGCGGTATCCGCAATCGTCTTCTTGGGAGATGTTTTTTCATCGGCATCCGAACGTCGCTCGTCGCGCTGCCATCGGCGAAGCCGTTCGCGCTCTGTGTCTTCCTGCTCTTCAAAAACGGAGCGATAGCGCATGCGGATCACGGTAACCTGCACGTGCACGAGCAGATCGGGGGCAAAGGTCTGACGGTCGGAGCTGTCGGATGTCCAGACCGGGAGGCAGATATGCTGATGGGAGAGAATGTGGGACATGGGGGGAATGGAAAATGGGAAACAAAAATGTGAGTGGTTACCGGTTATTAGTTATTGGTTCAGGCTCACGAAACTAATAACTAAAAACTCATAAGTAAAAACTCGTCACGACGTATCCCACAGCAGCGGAAAGGGCCGTCCACGGAAGCGGAGTTTGTTGTAGATGCGAAGCGGTCGAGGCGCCTTGTATGCCAAAACCGCGATTATTGTCCGCCCATTTTGGGGCTTGTGCAAGTGGTTTTCCGTGTTTTTTGCGACGCGCCTTGCATCCCGCCGACAACAGCCCGCGACAATATCGCAATAAATGACGATGAAATGGAAGGGATCGTCTTTGCCCCGCCTTGCCAGTCAGCCTACAGTGTCGTCCGGCATTTCCCCCGCCCTTGATATGAAGAAACGATTTTCCATCGCCGGTGCGCTCTTTGTCGTGGTGTTCTGTGCGCTCATCGGCGCCATGCTCAATACCGCCTCGGCGCAAAGCGTGACGCCCGTCGATTGCGATCAGTTGAAGCAGCAGATGGCCGCGTTCCCCGTCGGATCGTTCGGCTATCAGCGATTGCTCGACACGTATAACAATGAATGTCAGACCATTCGGCCGGGCTGCCCCAGCGAGCTCGACCTTACGATTGCCGAGAAACACTGCACGGATCTTGGGAAATACAGCGAGCGCTACAGCGACCCGAGCCGCTGCGTACAGGTAAAATGTACGGATACGCCTCCTTCTTCGTCTTCATCATCCTCGTCTTCCTCCTCATCGTCCGTCGCATCGCAAAACGGTCCGTGTCCCAACGGCGACATGCTCACGCAGCAGGCACTCGCATGTAAAGCGAACAATCAGAATTATGAGTACTACACCGTCAACGGCTGCCGGACCGTCCGCTGTATTGTCCCGAACACGACCCAAACCTCCTGTCCTTCCCCGTCCACGCTGACCGATAAGGCAGCCGCCTGCAAAGCCCGCGGCGTCGACTACGAATCCTACACGGACGGCGTCTGCAAGATGATCCGCTGCAGCGATGAAACGGTGTCGCAAGCGGCATGCGGCACGAATGATGATGTGAACGCGGCCATCGCAAACTGCCAGAACCGCGGTCTCACCTATAAAATCACATCCGATCAAAACGGATGCCGGGCAGTGCAATGCGCGTATGCCGGAAGTTCCGCTTCCGCGGAATCCTGCCCGTCCAACGATGAACTCAACAGCGCCATCGCAGTCTGCAGGAACTCCGGCATGACCTACACCACCATGCCCGACAACAACGGATGCTATCAGGTGATCTGCAATTCACTCGGCAGCAGTTCCGACATGTTCCAGTTCGGCGGCAGCAGTTCCGTCATGCAATCGACGTCCTCGACGACCGGCTCTGCTTTCCCTGATGTCGATGCGACAACGCTTGCCGGAAAAGCGGCGGTGGATCTGCGCAACCGTGGCATCATCAGCGGCAATCCGGACGGCACGTTCGGCGGCAATAATCCCGTGAACCGCGCGGAAGCCGCCAAGTTCCTGCTCACAGCCTGCGGCAGACAATCATCCGCTTCCTACAGCGGAAATTTCAGCGATGTTCCCGCCGGCCAGTGGTACACGTCGCTCGTTGCCGCAGCCGCATCCCAGGGCATTATCAGCGGCTATCCGGATGGCACGTTCAAGCCGGGCAACACCGTCAACCGCGCGGAGTTCTCCAAGATGATCACGATTGCCTGCAATCTGCCGACGAGTCTGACGTACGCATATAAAGACGTGTCTTCCTCCGACTGGTTCGCGCAGTACGCCGGTGCAACGCAGCTCTACACCATGTTCCCGAGCAGCCCTGCGACACTCATGCAGCCGAACAAACTGATGTCGAGAAACGACGTCGCGACCGCGATCTATCAGTATCTGCATCATCAGTAAAAATCGAATACAAGCTGTAAATGTGTCATGGTGAGGAGCCCTGCATATGCGGGGCCACGAACCATCACATTTACCGTGTCTGACACTTCGTGGCCCGCTGACGCGGACACCTCAGTGTGACACAACTGCTACATGGTCATTGTACGAGACATCTGCTACACTGGCCTCTAACGCGCAGGCAAACAAAAGCCGCGCGTCTTACCCTCGCATCACCATGTCATTCATTTTCTCTCGCTCAGCGATTCCGCTGTTCGTGCTCGTAGGCCTTGCGGCCGCGGGCATCGGGTACATGACCGGCAACCGAAACATCGCGGATATCATCCTGCTCATCACGCTCATCGTGGGATCGATCCCGCTCGCCATCGACATAGTGCAATCGATGATCCACCGGCACTTCGGCGTCGACATCATTGCGATCGTCGCGATCATTTCGTCGCTGATTCTGCATCAATACCTCGCGGGAACCGTCATCCTGCTCATGCTTTCCGGCGGAGAAGCACTGGAAGGGTACGCGCTGCGCAGAGCGCGCAAGGATCTCACGGATCTGATAAAAAACGCACCGACCGTTGCTCACAAGGATGAAAACGGAACGATGCGTGACGTGCCGATTGAATCCGTGAAACCGGGAGACATCGTCATCGTGAAACCGGGCGAATCCATTCCTGTGGACGGAGAAGTTCTGGAAGGATCGAGCATGGTCGATGAGTCGATGCTCACCGGTGAATCCGTTCCCGTGCGCAAGCACAGCGGTCTGCACGTAATGAGCGGAAGCGTTGCCAAAGACAACGTGCTCAAAATCCGCGCTTTGCTCCCAAGCAGCGAGAGCCGCTACCAGCAGATCATCCGGCTCGTGCGCGAAGCGGAGCAGCGCAAAGCGCCGTTCGTGCGTCTCGCCGACCGCTACAGCGTGTGGTTCACGGCAATTACGTTCATACTCGCCGCCGGCGCGTGGTTTTTGTCGCATGATCCCGTACGGCTGCTCGCCGTACTCGTGGTCGCGACCCCGTGCCCGCTCATTCTCGCGACGCCGATCGCGTTCGCATCGGGGATCAGCAGAGCCGCGGGCCGCGGTATCATCGTGAAAAACGGCGGAGTGCTCGAAAAACTCGGCGAGGCGCGCAGCTTCATTTTTGATAAAACCGGCACGCTGACCTTCGGCGTCCCGAGCATCGCGCGCATCGAAGCGTACGATCGCACGGAAAAGGAAATCCTGCAGATCAGCGCATCACTCGATCAGCTCTCTGCGCATATCCTGGCGCGCGCGCTCACGCTGGAAGCGGCCCGCGAACAAATCACGCTGCAGTATCCGGAACAATTCGAGGAACGTCTCGGCGAGGGCGTGCACGGCACGATCGACGGAAAAACATACTACTTCGGCAGGCTCGCGTATCTGCAGAAACAGGGAATGCAGGTGCCGAAAGACATTCAAACGGCACATGACAAAGCGCAGGAAGCCGGTCAAATGGCCGTGTTCCTCGGCGAAGGCAAAACGATACTCGGCGGCGTGTTCTTTGCGGACAAAACGCGCTCACACGTGCGCGAACTGTTTCAGAATCTGTCCTCGCTCGGCATACAGCGCGTGATGATGCTGACCGGCGATAAGAAAGCGGCGGCACTGAGAGTCGCGACGGAAATCGGATTGAAAGAAGAAAACGTGATAGCGGAATGTCTGCCGGAAAACAAAGTGCAGACGGTCGTGGAGATGCACAAGACGCTCGCGCCGGTTGTGATGGTGGGCGACGGCGTGAACGACGCGCCGGCGATCAGTGCCGCGGATGTCGGCATCGCAATGGGCGGCGGCGGCAATACGGCGTCATCCGAGGCGGGCGACATCGTGATTTTGATCGACCGCATCGAGCGCGTCGGTGAAGCGCTCTGCCTGGGCCATCGTGTGCTCGGCATCGCAAAGCAGAGCATCTTCATCGGCATCGGTCTCAGCATTTTCCTGATGATCCTCGCGACGTTCGGTTTCATCGTCCCCGTCTACGGCGCGCTGCTGCAGGAAATCGTCGACGTCATCGTCATCTTCAACGCACTCAGAGTGCTGCTCGTGCAGTGCTGGTTTTCCGATTCGATGGAGGAAGTCTGAAAATATGGGAGGTTTGGTAGGTTTAGTAGGTTTAGTAGGTTCTATACGTAAAATGACGCTATCTCCCGCTTACTCAACGTACTAAACGTATGACACCTACTCAACCTTTCATCACTCTCTTCTTCACCGCCTCACTTTCTAGTTCTCTGAGTGCATCACGCGCGATCCAGCGCGCGGACGATGAATCGAGTTTGAGCAGCTGACGAGCAGTCGCAATCGCGATGGGATTTAGCGTCGCATTTCGCTTGCCGATCTGACGGAGTGCCCAGTTCACCGCCTTCTTCACGAAGTTGCGATCGTCGGTCGCGTATTTCTTGATGAGAGGCAGAAGCGATATGAAGCGCGCATCGCATTGCTCTTTGTCGTGCACGGCAAGCGTCGCGATCAATGTGAAAGCCGTACGCCGAACGAATTCCCGGTCATCCGCAGAATATTGCGCAATTTTTTTGTACGCATATTTCGTTTTATCAAAGAGATTCCCACAGGTTTGATCACACACGTCCCACGAATCGAAATCCGCGGTCCAGCTGTCCATCTGCTGCTCCGTCACGAGCGCGGGATCATCGATCATGCTTGCGAGTATCCGCGCTTCATGTATGCCGGTTTTCCAAAGTGCGAGAGCAAGATCGTGATTGCGCCCGACTGTTTTTGCGAGACTGCGCAGCTGCGGCATGGTGATGCCAAGTTGATTCTTAGCCGTGATGTTCCAGCGCTTCTTGCCTTCGATGGATGCGGGATGCGCCAGAGAATGCAGCCGCTTCAATACTTCCTGTTGAGTCACCAGAAAATTGTAGATGGAACATCACTCCCCCGCTAATCGGAACAGCCACGATGACCGTTACCATATATCGATATATGGGATCGTTATTCGTACGCCATCGAACGACGGATGATCGATGCATTTATAGACTCAAACTGGTTTCATGATTGAATTCTAAAAGCATAAGTGTGCCACCCTGAGCTGAGACGAAGGGCTCACCATGACACGTTTGCTGTTTATGTAACCATTTTCATATATGCTTATATGAATGGATGATCACAATCTGTTATACTGTTTTGCATGACAAACGACGCACCTAGACCTGAGACCGCGACCTTCGGCGCAGGATGCTTCTGGGGAGTGGAAGACACGTTTCGCCAGATCCCCGGCGTGATCGACGCTGTCTCCGGCTACTGCGGAGGAACGGTCGAGAACCCGACCTACGAAATGGTCTGCATGGGAACGACCGGCCACGCGGAATCCGTGCAGGTGACGTTTGATCCGTCGAAGGTGAGTTACAAGCAACTGCTCGACGTGTTTTGGGAGAATCACAATCCGACGACGCGCAACCAGCAGGGTCCCGACATCGGCTCGCAGTATCGATCCGTCATCTTCTATCATTCGAATGAACAGAAGAAACTGGCCGAAGCGTCGCGCGAGGCGGTGGAGAAATCGGGCAAGTGGAAGAATCCCGTCGTGACCGAGATCGTGCCGGCCAAGCCGTTTTACAAAGCGGAGGAATATCATCAGCAATATTTGAAGAAAAACGGGCTGAGCTCGTGCCATTACTGAGATGTAAGATGTAAGAAATAAGATGGAAGTGAAACTCGAAACACCCTTCGCCGATTGTTTGGCTTTTTTTCTTCTATCTTCCATCTTACGTCTTACGTCTTTCTGCATCTTACATCTATTCCAACACCGCACTACACTCCACCACGATGACCACCTCCCCCGTCTCCGACGACCGGCGATTCCCCGACTGCTGCGCCGCCTATGCGCATCCTTTGTCGGATGCAAAGACACTCAAGGTGCGCATCGAAGAATTGCTCCGCGAAAACACGAACGAAGGATATTCGAAACTGCTCGATGCCTACTACTGCTACGTGCAGCCGTCGCGCAGCAAGTATCCGTTCCAGTGGTTCTGGGATTCGTGCTTCCACGTCTTCATGCTCTGTTCGATCGGCGAACTACAGCTCGCCAAGCGCAATCTGTGGAGCTTGTTTGCCATGCAGGAACCCAACGGTTTCGTGGGACACATGATCTTCTGGAAGCGTGTGTTTCCGACCACGCCGTCGGACGTGCTGCAGTCGAGGCCGACGTTCGGGCAGATGCGCCCGCACATGAGCGCGCTCATACAGCCAAGCTTCGCCGCGCAGGCGCTGCTGCGCATCGCGGATGAATCCAAGGACACGGAATACGTGCAAGTGATGCTGCCCAAGATCAAACGCTATCTGGAATGGGTGATGCAAAATCGCGATTTCGACGGCGATCATCTCATCACCATCATCAGTCCCGTGGAATCCGGCATGGATTTTAAACCGAGCTACGACGAAGTACTCGGATACAAGGGCGAGGGCGAGCCCGACCGCGGACTCTTCCTGAAAGCGGTGCGCTCGGACATGCGGAATTTCCGGAACCGCTACGACTTGAAGCGCGTCAAAAAAGCCCGTGGATTCTTGGTCAAAGACGTGACCGTGAACACCGCGTTTGCTCTTGATCTGGCGGCCGTCGCGGAAATTTGCGAACGCATCGGCGATCCCGATGCCCAAAAATGGAGAGACGCATCGGCAAAGGTGACGCACGCGATCCGCACGCTGATGTATGACGAGAAAGACGCGGCGTTTTATGACTTGCGCGGACCGGACAATCACAAGCTGCGTGTGAAAACGCCGACGATTTTCTTCCCGATGATCCTGCCAGGCATTCCGGATGAAATGTGCGGCAAAATCGTGGAACGCCATCTGCATCATTCATCCGCGTTCGCCGCGCCGTTCCCGCTGCCGTCGTGCGCGATGGACGAAAGGCAGTTTTACGCCAAGGACACTTGGTACCTATGGCGCGGGCCGACGTGGATCTTCAACAACTGGTTTTTGCATCGCGCGTTTCTGGAGCGGGGATTCACAGAAGAAGCGGATGCACTCCTCAAAACCTGTCATGCCCTCATCGACATCGGGGGACTCCGCGAATACTACGATCCGCTGACGGGCGAAGGCGAAGGCGAGGAACACTTCACCTGGAGCGGTCTGGTGATGGATATGATGTGGAGAGCGAACAAAAATTCCACGTCTCATAAGGTATGAAGATGCATCATCCCATTACCATCGCCGAGCAACCGACGCAGGTCAGCTGCGGGCAGACCGCACTCGCCATGCTGCTTTCCTATTTTGACGACCGCATCGCGCCGGAGGAATTGATGAAAGATATTCCGATGCTCAAAACGGATGACGGAAAAGACTGGGGCACGGTGATACCGGATCTCGCGCACTGGTGCATGCGGCGCGGATACCAAGCAACGCTGCATACGTTTGATTCGCAGCTCGTGCATCAGACATGGGCGCAGCTGGAAACCGATGCGATCATCCATGAATTGAAAACGCTGCGTGATACGTTTGTGTTTCCGACGATCGGCACACACATCTCGCGCACATTCATCGACGCGTACGTCCGCTATCTGTCCGACGGCGGCATTCTCATCATCGCCCCCTGCATCACGCTGTCGCTCATCCATACGCTCCTGACAAACGGTCCGTTCATCGCGACCGTCAGTTACGCAAATTTATATACGGCGAAGGGCGGCACGACCGCGACGCATTTCGTCGTCGTGTACGGCAGTGATGCAAACGGCAACATCCTCATCGCCGATCCGTGGAAGGACAACGGATTTCAAACCGTGGATCCGGAGCGGCTCATCGGCGCGGTCATGGCCGCGCAGATGACCTGTGAGAATGCGGTGTTTCAAATTCAAAAATAATCGTGCCGAAGCGGAAATTTACTTTCCGCTGGAGGCACTCTTTACCGAAAAGATAGTTCATGAAAGAAAAACTGGAAGTTTGTCTTTCATGCATAAGTGGTACTCCCTGTGGAAGCTTACGAAGAACCGCTACTATTGATTCAATCTTTTTTGGCGGTGTCCCAGTCTGCGCTGCTTTTCCTCTTCATCGAAATAGCCTGTAAGAATTTTCGTGAGATGATCCTTGTGCTGATGCAAACGATACAAGGTGTCTTTAATCATCGCCTGTCGTTCGCCCTCTTCATAGCCGCCCCGTCTCGCAAGATACGTCTCCAATTCCTGTTCAAAAGAAGCGATCATCTGAATGTTGTGAGCGAGATTTTGCATGTCGTCGTCTTTGAAGGTATGACTATGAAAATTATCGTGCGCATAAGAATCAGAAGGCATAAGCACTAATTGCGGTCCATGAGGATAGGAATGCTCCGCAAGAAGAATGTCATGCATCCTTTTTCTAGCATTATGCATGTCTGTCTCAATCTGTTGAGAGAGATCTTCATATGTTTCTTTATCATGTTTCCATGCTCTCAATTTCGTTTCAGCTGCTCTCTCGAGAACCGAAAGATCTTCAAGCAATTGTGCGATTTCTGCATATTGCGCATTCGCAAATTTTGTAGAATGAAGATTGCTCTTTGTTATTTTGCTGACATCAGCAGGAGAGAGAATAAGTTCTGGCTGTTCAGAAGAATTGTTGTGTGTCATATTTATATTATATAATATTTTATAAAAAAAAGCAATATTGTACTCCCTGTGGAAGCTTATAAGGAACTGACTGTTTTAGGAGAAAAATAACAATTTCACTCCCATCATCAGAACCAGAATGAAAAAGAGTCGTTTAACCCACTCATTCCCTTTCGTAAGTGCGATATGAGCGCCAATGTATCCACCGGTTGCCATGCCAGCCATGAGCACAAAACCATATGCGTAATCGATAATCCCATGAAGTCCGAAAATAATGAGTGATGAAATATAGAGAATAAATACGGGAATCGTCTGGGTTGCATTTGCTTCGATAATAGTCAGACCGAAACACATCATGAGAGTATAAAAAATTAACGTACCTGTTCCGCCCCCGAAGAATCCTGCCAATACTTGTATGAGGAAATAGAGAACAACACCAACGATCATTTTCAAAATGTTTGTCTTACCTCTTTCCACTCCGATGTGTTTCTTGAATAAGATGATCGGTAAAAGAATAAAAAGAAGAACGCCGATTATTTTTTGCAGAATACTTGTATTGATATTGAGAAGAATGTTCGCGCCGATCAAAGAACCTGCCAAACTCAATAAGGCAAACACCGGAACATATTTCCAAACGATTTTCTTCGCTTTCCAGAATTTCAAAAGTGCGGTCAATGTACCGAGACTTCCGAATCTATCCGTTGCAATTGCAACTTGCGGCGGGAGACCGAGAAAAATAAGAAAGGGAATCGAAAGCAAACTGCCGCCACCGACCATCGAACCGATCACACTCGCTGCAACTCCAATGAGAAATATGCCAATGTATATAACAAATGCAGGCATGTACTTTGATTAGTATGCCACTGAATTCGGTGGAAATGAATTATTGGTACCCGCGGCAGGATTCGAACCCACGACCTCCTGGTTCGAAGCCAGGCGCTCTATCCAGCTGAGCTACGCGGGCGGGATGTCTACAGTATATAGCGAAAATGAACATTGCGCCGGATATTTTGAAAACGCCATCGCAGGCGATGGCTAGGCCAGCTGAGCTACCCGTCCGAACGGACGTTCGTCCGGGCGGGCGCGGGCGGGACACTCTGATTATAGAGGATTTGAGATAAAACTCCCATTTTGACAAAAAGGCTGGCATGAGCTGCTGTCTTTGCTAAAATTCGCTGCACGCAGGCAGATTCTTCTGAATCCTCTGCGTCTTCTGCATCATCTGAATCTTCAATATTGGGGAGTCGCCAAGTGGTAAGGCAACCGCCTCTGGAGCGGTCATTCGGGGGTTCGAATCCCTCCTCCCCAGCCACTCACTTTTGAGAGCTCACACACAAGACTACACCTTTCTCATCATGAAAAAGAATCCCAAGGTCGACACATTCATGCGCGAGGAGAAAAGATGGCAGCCGGAAATGAAAGCGCTGCGCGCGATCGTGCTGGAGAGCGGGCTGACTGAAGAATTGAAATGGGGACAGCCGTGTTATACAAGCGATGGAAAAAACATCGTGCTGATCCACGGATTCAAAGACTACTGCGCGTTGCTCTTTATGAAAGGCGCATTGATGAAAGACCCGAAGAAGATTCTCATTCAGCAGACGGAAAACGTGCAGGCGGGACGACAGATCCGGTTTATCAATCTGCAGGAAATCAAAAAACTGGAATCAACGTTGAAAGCCTACATCAACGAAGCGATCGACGTGGAGAAAGCCGGCCTGAAAATCACCAAGAAGAAAACGGAAGAGTATCCGGTGCCGCGCGAATTCAGGCAGAAACTGAATGAGGATCCCGCCTTGCAGCGCGCGTTTGAAGCGCTCACACCCGGCCGGCAGCGCGGCTACCTGCTCTACTTTGCAGCCGCCAAACAATCCAAGACGCGCGAGGACCGGATCGAAAAATGTATCGGGAAAATTCTCGACGGTGTCGGACTGCAGGACGACTACGCGTGATCGGCGTCGCGGCTCAGAAGATGCCGGCCACGATTGCGACCAAGATCACCGTCACGAGATTCTCGAAAATATCCGAGAAGAATTTCTTCCAGGCGAGCGAGCGATCACAGCTGCTCCATAGGATTTGCGTTCCGATCACCGGCACCATGAAGGTGAGCCAGTTGAAGAGCACGAATCCGATCGCCATCGGCAACGTCAGGCCGTTTGCAAGACTCTCGGTGACGATGAATACCACCGCGAACGACGTGAGCAGCGACAGCAGAATCTGCGCCGTGTACATCTTGCCCATCATCGCTTTGCCTTCTTCCATCTTTTTCTTTTTCTCCGCATCGGAGAGCGTATCGAATCCCATGGAGCGCATGTGAATTTTTCCCATCGGAGTTGATTGTGAATACCAGAGCGTTCCGACGACAGCCGCAATCACGGCGCCGACAAGAGTAAGAATAACGAGTGCCATAGTGTGTAGGTTGAAGGGAAATACGATATGCCCTCAAGCGTACAGGTGTCAGATATTGGGCTCAATAGCCATGTCACGAGCCTGAATGCGGCGTATACTTTGCGCATGACCCGCCCATCCCCCATTATCGCCGGCATTCTGCAGGCTGTTGTCCTTGTCGCGTGTGCACTGGTTGCACCTCTGATCATCATGCAGTTTTCCGGTCATCAGATCACGCCGACCATTCCGCTGCTGCTTGCAGGAACGGGTTTGATCGTCGGTGAAACCATCGCCTTCGGCTATCCCGTACGCCTGCTCTACGAAAAGAAATTTGCAGAGGCGGGCAAAGTCGTCGCGGCGATGATCATCACGCTCCTCGTGATTGTCCTTGCATGGACCGTCTTTGCGGCAATGACGATGCAGAGTGGGATTAGCACTACTGCTTAATGCTATGAATGAGATTTGGTTTTATACATTTAGTACATCGGCACAAGTATTGGCAGCATTAGCAGGTTTATTTTCGATATTTGTCGTATTTAAATTGCAAAGTTTTGGGTCACCTTTTGATGATACAAAATCAGCAATAATACAGATTTTGAGCAAAGCTTCCCGTAATTATCAAATCAAAAATGAAAAATATAGTGAAATTTTTTTATGGAACAAAAAGAAAATATTGAACGTTTTTGAGTCGATTCTAAAACATCACAATGATCTAGAGCCTAAAGATAAAAAAATATCCGGCAGTTATTTCAGTACTTTTTTAGCAATGTATTTAAATTTGGATAATGAAACATATGAAATATTTTCTGTAATGATAAAAACCATTGATAAAATACTAATGAAATTATTTTGGATCATATCCATTAACTTAATTTCAATAGGATATTGTGTTACTTGTCTAACATTTTCAGATTATTTATCAGCAAATTTCTATATTATTTGTTTAATTATAAATCTGACTTTGATGTTTATTAATTTGCTTGCGATTGGCATCGGAACAATCACCGTTGCAAAGGTATAAAGAAATATTATTTCTCTTCCACCACAACCGCCGTTCCGTAGGCGAAGAATTCTGACTAATTTTCCATTTGCATAAAGATACATAAAAGTGTACACTTTATACATATCTTCATCCATTGATCTATGACCACGCGCGCAATCGGTATCAAGGAATTCAGGCAAAACATCAGCAAACTCTCGAAGGAGAAAAATACGGTGTATATCGTGATGAATCACCAGAAGCCGATTTTCAAAGTCGAGCCCATCGATGAAGATCAATTGATTCTGGAAAAATTCGCGGAGCAGATCGATCGCGGATTAAAAGAGAGCACGAAAGGAAAGACTGTTTCTTCTGCGGCTTTGCGGAAGCGCCTGAAACTGTAAAATGCACACATGCGAGTGGAATACACGTCCGATGCGCAAAATGATATTGCTGCTTTGGATAAGAAAGCGGCAAAGCGCGTGATGGATAAAATCGATTGGTATGCGTCCCAGGCCGATCCTCTGAAATTTGCAAAACGACTGGAAGATCCTCGCAAATTGTATCGTTTCCGCATCGGTCCGTACCGCGCGATTTTCACCCTGAAAGGACAGACAATTGTGCTTCTTGTGTTGGCTGTAAAAAACCGGAAAGAAGCGTATCGGTGAGCTCCGCATCACTGATTATTTCCCCTCCACCACCACCGCCGTTCCGTAGGCGAGGACTTCGGTGATGCCGGCGGCGATTTCGGTCGCATCAAATCGAAAACCGATGACTGCGTTGGCGCCAAGCTCCGCAGCGTGAGCGAGCATCAAGTCATACGCATGTTCGCGCGCCTGCTCGCAGAGCTTGGTATAGAGCGAGATGTTGCCGCCGACGAGCGACTGCAGTTGCGCGCCGATCGTGCCGACGACCGACCGCGAGCGGACGATGATGCCGCGCGAGACGCCGAGATTTTTGACGATGCGCCGTCCTTCCAGTTCAAACGCGGTGGTGACCATTGCGGGATCGATGTGATTACTCATGCGACCGATGGTAAGACGAACGCCCGGTTTTATCAATGAATCCGCCGGCTATTTCTGGTCGCTTACATAATGCACCCACACGTAGCCCTCGTGTCCGTCACTCGTGCGCACGTGCGCCCAGTCGTTCGCGACGATGCTCAGCACCTGGAACTCCTGCCCCTGTCTGGCCGTCCAGAGAACGGTGGAATCGATGCGCGCGTCGGCATGGACGTGAAGGATGGACGTCTGAACCGTGCGAACGTCGGCACCGGCGGGGAAGAGCGATACGATGGAGGAGGACGATGCAGAGGATGAGACGGACGATGATGAACTCGATGAGGACGCATCACGCGCGGGCACGAATCGCGACGAGACGTCCGCCAGAATCTTGGCCAGCTCCGCGCGGTTCACGGGAGCGGTCGGGCGGACGGTGCGGCCGTTGCCGTCACCCGAAATGATGTTCAGCGCGACTGCGGTAAGGATGTCCTTCGCGTACGGATCACCCGCGGAGAGATCCACGAAATGCGACTGCGGGAGAGCCGTCACCGAGAGACCGTAGGCCTGCAGAATGGTGCGCACCACCGCTTCCCGCGATGCCGGGGCATTTGGATTGAAGGTCGCGGACGCATACTCGGTCAGGCCGCTCTTCTGCGCCTGTGCAATGTAGCCGTCATACCAGTGCGCGCCTGCGCCGATGCTGAAATGTTTGTCCGTGAGCAGCACGATCATCTTGGCGAGCTCCGCGAAGCTCACCGGATCGGCTGGGCCGAATCGATGCAGGTCATTGCCGTGCGCGTCTTTATATCCGCCGATGACGCCCTGCGATTGCAACGCCATGACGGAAGCATGGAACCACGCGCCGGACGGCACGTCGGTGAAGAAAGGTGCCGACGACGAAGACAAAAAAGAAGAGGCTTCGGCGGATGACGACATCAACGGGCCGAAGCGTTCTTCGGCAACCTGCCGGATATAGGCGGGGGTGATGATCGCGGATCCGCCGCCCGACGGCGTGTGCAGGTCGGTGCTGGAGCTGGAGCTGCTTTGCGCGCTCGAGGAAGAACTGCTCGAGGAAGAACTGCTTGCGGGTGTTTCGATCACGACGCCGGCATGAGAAACGCTCGTCACGGGATTGCCGAGGGAATCGCGATAGCTCAAGGTGACCGTGTACGTTCCGTCGGGCACAGACGCTGCTGTCGTCGATACCACGTGAGGCTCGCTCGCGATGTCCGTGAGATCCATATTGAAATTCCCGCTCGCGGTGTTGCTGAGCGTGATCGTGACGTCGGTACTGCCGCCGTCGTCGAATTCAAGCGTCACCGAACTCGTCTGGGCCGGCTCGGGCAGGAAGAAATGAATGGGAAAAGACGAAGGCGTCGTGTACGTGGTCGACGCGGCGGGGGATATGATCGTCGCGGGATCCGTGAGAACATCGCGGATGGCGATGCCGTATGGATTCGCACTGACGTTGATCGTCTTCTCGATCGCATAGTTCGCGGTATCGATCAATGTGACGGTGCCATTCGTATTTTCATTGGTTACGTATGCGCCGGTACCCTCGAACGCGATCGCGTACGGATGGGTTCCCGCGCTGAATGTCCGGTCGACGATATTTTTCGTCGTGTCGATGATGGAAACGGTTCCGTCGGTAAAATTCGTCACGAATGCCCCCGTGTCCTGCATCACGATGCCGATCGGATGGCTGCCGACCGTGATGGTCTTCACGACATTCAATCTGTTCATGTCGATGACATCGACGGTGGCAGAAGAATATATGTCCAAATAAATGCCCGTGCCGCTCACCGCGATTCCCTCAGGGTTGTTCCCGACCGTGATCGTTGCATCCACCGTATTCGTCGTAGTGTCGATAATCGACACACTCCCGTTTACGCCGTTTTCATCCGACACGAAGACGCCTGTTCCGCTCGCGGCGATAAAATTGGGGCCGTCGCCGACGGAAATTGTTTTGGCGACCGTGTTGCGGTTGATGTCGATGACAGACACCGTGTCATCATTGGAATTCGTCACATAGAGCCCCGTTCCGCTCCGCACGATGTGCTTTGCTGCACTGCCCACCGTGATCGTCTTGACGACGGAATTACTGATAATGTCCACAAGATCAACGGCGTTGTAGGTCACGACGTACGCGCCGGTGCCCACAATAACGATATCCGACGGATCGGAATCCACCGAAACACTCAGAACGCTGCTGCTATGTGAGGCTGTTGCGAGATCAAGCGTTCCCGAGCCAAAAGCCGTCACGTAGGCGTAGTTGGCAATCGGAATGGCAAATGCCGGTGACGCATAGCAAGCGGCAAACAAGGCAATGAACCCCGGTACAGAAAATTTGAGTAAGACGGAACGCATGGAAGCAAAAAGGAAGAACGCCTGATATTCCCATGCGCGCAGCCGACAAATCCATTGCGGTACGAAGCCTTTATGCGGAAATGCGTCACTTGTTTGTTGTTGGCCATGAGAACCGCGCGCATGATTCAGTTCTACATCAACAGAGCAGGCAAAAACCTTCCGGAGTCGCGCAAATGCGAACGGCGGAAGGCGATACGGTTGATGCAAGACATGGACATCATTGAATAGACGCTTCATACGACGTATCATTGGCTGCTATGTCATCGCTAGAGTCCGAATTACAAGACATCGCACAGAAAGCCTGCAGCAGCGATTTGCCGCATGGTCCTTTGATCGAATCAAGCAGAAGTCTGATCGTCGAACATGCAAGCATGCGTCCGATGTCACAACAATACATCAATGATGCGATGAAATCCTTTGCGGCTATGACCCGGCTCATCATGCCCGGCGACACGCTGCATCGCTATATCGAAGATCATTGTGCAGAGCAGCCACTCGTCCATCCTCTTCAGAACGAACGCTTCCCGTCGCTTGCAACAGGCTGGGCCGATGAACATGACCCATTGATGCAGAAAGCGACGCCGGGCATCGACGATCGCAAGAGATCGATGGTCAAATTCACGCATCAGGAAGTGCTCCACTGTCTGCAGATATGCAGGCACTCGCCTGAGGTGCCGCTCACTCTCATCACGCTCCAGGCATTGATCGATTCCTATCTCTCAGATGTCCAAAAGCACATCGCAACCATCGATAAAGAACGCGCGATGTCGCTTCAAACGTTCAAAGATCATTGGAGCTTTGCCAGTAACCTGACGCGTTTCTTCATGATGGCGATTTCAAAGCAGCTGCCCGAAGGAAGCGAGCACTCCGCGATCGATCATATCGATCAGAAGATGATCACGGATGCATTTGAATTTTTGGAGGACATCCGGGCATTCGAGGCGCAGACGCCGGATCTGCCTCTGCTTGGAATGCAGTCCAGAAAATTTGCGTGTCCGGCACAACAGCTCCTGCGCGATGTATTCGTTACGAATGGCACATACATGTGCGTCGTTGAAAAAATGCGCGCGATGCGCGACGGCGTATTTCTCTCTCCGACGGATCCATCGGTCTATAACGCATCGCGACGCTTTGTAGAGGCTCTTGTGAAATTGATGGAAGCAATCGCTGTAAAGCGAGATGAAGCTTCATTCTCCAAGTTCTCCGGCAAGTTCTAGAACGATGTCGCTTACTGCTGCGCCGGCGCGGGCATCATCGGCGCGTTATCTCCCATCGGGGGTTGTCCGCCGTTCATCATGCCGCCGCGACCGCGGCCAAACGGCATCGGCCAGTGGAAGACGACTTGTCCGTTTGCATCGAGCGCAATGAGCGCTTCATTGCCGTTTGAGTCCGTGTACTTGTAGAACGTCGTCGCGGTCGCAAGTCCGTTCTGAAATCCGCCGCGTGAGCTTCCACTGCCGAAGCGCGGGCCATTGCCTTGAGCGAAGCTGCCGCTCCCCCGCATCATGAATCCGCTGCCCGTGCGATCACGCATGAATTGTCCGCTGCCGAACCTCGCCATCATCGATCCGCTGCCCGCCTGGAATTGTGCGCGCTGCGTTTGGATCAACGTCTGCATCTCTGCCGTGAACTGATCCTTGGTCAGCTCGGTTTTGTCTGATGCATTGTTCGCTTCATCCGCGAATTGTTGCAGGTTCTGCTGGAAGTTTTGACGGTTGAAACCGCCGCCCTGCGCGTTTGCTTGGGGCGCATTCTGCGCGGAGGTGTTGGCGCTGCATGCGGCGAGCAGCAGAAGACCGGCGACGACAGGTGCGGCGAGGATTTTTTTCATGAGGGAATAGAAGGAAAGTATAATGAGTGTAAAGGAGCGGAGATTAAGAATCGTTTAAGAAAAGAAAGTATGCAGAAACATGCCAAAAAGTCGTTGACAGGCATGCATGCGCCTCTTATAGTTAGATGACCTTATTATTAAGTAACTTAACTTTTTATCAGCAGAGAGCAGCTCATCAGCGACGCACTGGACAGCCTTCGCTATCTGCGATTGGCGTTCACGCCGCCGAAGACGACAAAGTCGGGAGCGCACGCTCCCACTCCCGCGCAACTGGGCATGCTTCTGATGATCGCGCGGGACAAAGGATCGACGGTCACGGAAATGTCTCAGCATCTGTGCATGACGCCGAGCGCGGCCACGCAGCTGATCGACTCATTGGTGAGCCATCGCCTGTTGAAACGCACGACTGACACGAAGGACCGCCGCAAGATTCATCTGACACTGACGGAATCGGGGAAGAAAATGCTCCTGAGGGCGCGCAAGCAGCGATTGAAAGCGCTCGCCGACGTGCTCTCCCCTCTCACGGATACAGAACTCAAACAACTCGTAAAACTTCAGCAGAAACTCGCCTCCCGCAACTCCTAAATGTCAGAGCAATCCCCTTCTCCTCAGGCCAAGAAGCAAGGTCCGAATCTGTTCGGACTCCTGAAGCCATACGCGGGCTGGATCATACTGCTCGTCGTCTTCGCGGTTGCCAGCAACGGGCTCAACCTCACGGTACCGCTCATCATCTCGCGCGGCATCGACGCCTACACGCAGGGGCATTTCGATGTGAACACAACGCTCATCGAATTTTCCCTCGTCGCGATCGGCGTCTTCGTCTTCGCATACTTGCAGAGCATCGTGCAGACGATTGCTTCGGAGCGAGCGGCGCGCGATTTGCGACGTCAGACATCCGGGAAAATCTCGCGGCAGAGTTACGCCTTCGTACAGGATACGACGCCGGCGAAACTGCTCACCAATCTGACGTCGGACAGCGACACGGTGAAGATGTTCGTCTCGATGGCGGTGCCGACGATGGTGTCGTCGGTGTTCCTCATCATCGGATCCAGCGTGCTGCTTCTGATGCTCAACTGGAAGCTCGCGCTGGTCGTGCTGCTCATCATTCCACTCATTGGCGCCGCGCTTTTCCTCATCTTCCGAAAAATCCGTCTGCTCTTCCGCCGTGCGCAGGAAGTGATCGACTGGCTCAACAAAGTCATCAACGAAAGCATTTTGGGATCCGCATTGATCCGCGTGCTCAATGCGCAGCAATTCGAATACGACAAATTCGTCGCGGCCAACACGAACGCAAAGGACCTCGGCATGCAGATTCTGCGGCTATTTGCTTCGCTGATCCCGATCATCACGTTCATCGCGAATATGGCCGCACTCTCGATCCTCGCGCTCGGCGGTCACTTCGTGATCAGCGGCACCATGACGCTGGGGCAATTCGCCGCGTTCAACAGCTACTTGTCGATTCTGATTTTCCCGATCATCATGATCGGTTTCATCAGCACGGTGATCGGGCGGGCTGCCGCATCCTATCAGCGCATCAGCGAGGTAATCGCCAGTCCCGACGAACCCGACACCGGAAACGAAACGTCGAGCCTTCGCGGCGACATCGCGCTCAAAAACGTGACACTTCGTTACGGAGAGAAAGAAGCGCTGAAGAATGTGTCGTTTGAGGTCAAAGCGGGAACAAAAACGGCGATCATCGGGCCGACGGGCGCGGGAAAAACGCAGATTCTGTCGGTGCTCACGGGCCTCATCCAGCCCACGGAGGGCACGATTGAGTACGACGGAAAACCGCTCAATACGTATGAAAAGGCGAGCTTCCACCGACAACTCGGACTCGTGTTTCAAGACAGCATCATCTTCAATATGACTTTGCGCGAAAATATCGCGTTCGGCGACGCCGTTACGGAATCCGACATGCAGAAAGCGATCGAGACCGCCGAGCTGAAAGACTTCATCGAGACGCTGCCCGAGAAGCTCGAGACGGTCGTGTCCGAACGCGGTACGAGTCTGTCGGGCGGACAAAAACAGCGCATCATGCTCGCGCGCGCATTGGCATTGAATCCGAAGATTCTCCTGCTCGACGATTTCACCGCGCGCGTGGACACGAGTACCGAACGAAAAATTCTCGACAACGTGCTCAGCAATTATCCGGGCATCACGATTCTCTCCGTCACGCAGAAAATCGCATCGGCGGAACGCTTCGATCAGGTGGTCGTGCTTATGGAAGGCGAATTGATCGCACAGGGAACGCATGAGGAATTGATGAAGAGCTCGCCCGAATACGTTCAGATTTATCAGTCGCAACGCAGCACCAACGAACTATGAAGTACGCACTCAGCATGTCCTCCACCGGCGCAGCGAAACCGTCCGGGGTGCTCAGCGCATTCCGCAAACTCTGGCCGTTCATGAAGAATGATAGAAACACGCTGATCCTCGCCTTCATCGCGATCGTGGTGAACGCGGGACTCACGCTTCTGTCCCCTCTCCTGATCGGATACACGATCGACGCTTACGTCACGACCGGGCAGTACGGCGGCGTGCTGCTCTTCTCCTTGATTCTGCTTGGAACGTACATCGTCGCGTTCGTCGCGAACTACTATCAGACGATCCTGATGGGAAGCGTCGGACAGCGGCTGCTCTTTTCGCTGCGCAACGCTGTCTTTACCAAACTGCAGGAACTGCCGGTCGCGTTCTTCAATCAGAACAAAGCCGGCGATCTGATCTCTCGCATCAACAATGACACGGACAAGCTCAACCAGTTTTTCTCGCAGGCGCTGATGCAGTTCATCGGCAACGCGTTCATGATCATCGGCGCGGGCATCTTCCTTCTGGTCATCAATCCGACGCTCGGATCGGCCGCGCTCGCACCGGCGGTCGTGCTGCTGATTCTCACGCAGGTGCTCGGCGCGTGGATCCGGCGCAAAAATCTTGCCAGTCTGCAGGCGCTCGGCGGCATGAGCGCCGAGATTCAGGAGAGTTTGAACAACTTCAAGGTGGTCGTCGCGTTCAATCGCCGCGATTATTTCCGCGTACGTTTCGACGACGCGAACGAGAAGAACTTTTCGGCGTCGGTGCGGGCCGGCATCGCCAACAATATCTTCACGCCGATTTACGGACTTGCGAGCAACCTGGCGCTGCTCATCGTGCTGACGTTCGGCATTTACCTGCTGTCGCACGGGCTCTTCGCGATCGGTTTGCTCATCAGCTTCTTGTCCTACGTGACGCGCTTCTACGATCCGCTGCGCCAGCTGGCGTCGGTGTGGGCGTCATTCCAGGCGGCGATGGCCGGGTGGGACCGCATCTCCGCGATTCTGTCGCTCGAATCCGATCTGACCGTGGTGAAGAGCGAGTCAGCTGAGTCGTCCGCAGCACTCCTCACATTCCGCGACGTGCACTTCGCGTATCCCGACGGACAGGAAGTGCTGCACGGCATCAACCTGGAACTGCAACCCGGCAAAACGTACGCGCTCGTGGGTCCGACCGGCGGCGGCAAGACGACGACCGCGTCGCTCATGGCGCGCTTGTATGATCCGACGGAAGGAACGGTTCTACTGGACGGCAAAGACATCCGATCGTATGAACATAGTGAGAGGACCCGGAAAATCGGATTCATTCTGCAGGAGCCGTTCCTGTTTACCGGCACCGTGCGCGACAATATTCTGTATGGAAATGAGCGGTACCAAGATCTGAGTGACGAGGCGCTTGCGGATGAGCTCAAGAAAGACACCCTGGACACACTGCTCGAGCGTTTCGAGAACGGTTTGCAAACCAAGGTAACGAGCGGCGGCGACGCCATCAGCCTGGGGCAAAAGCAATTGATCGCCTTCATACGCGCGGTGCTGCGCCACCCGGATCTGCTCATCCTCGATGAAGCGACCGCCAACATCGACACCGTGACCGAGAAACTGCTCGACGAGATCCTGCACAAGCTACCCGCCTCGACCACGCGCGTGATCATCGCGCACCGACTCAACACCATCGCGAACGCGGATGAGATTTACTTCGTAAACGCGGGCGACGTGATCCGCGCGGGATCGTTTGAGCACGCGCTCGACATGCTGCTGCACGGCAAACGCGCAAGTTGATCCATTTTCATTTCTCTGAAACGCTTCTACACTCATCGTCTATGCAACACACCACTCTCGCACCGTATCTCAACTTCGACGGCGACTGCCGTGAGGCGATGGAAACGTACCGCGATGTTCTCGGCGGAGAACTGATGATCCAGACCTTCGCGGAAGCGGGAATGAGCAAAGACGAAGCGACCGGCGAGCGCATCGTGCACGCGATGCTCAAAAGCGAACACCTGACGCTGCTGGCCTGCGACACCATGCCGGACATGAAACTGATCAAGGGAAACAACGTGCATCTGTCGCTCGCGGGCTCGGACGAACAGTCTTTGACGGATATTTTCCAGAAACTGAGCCACGGCGGCGCCGTCGACATGCCGCTGGGGAAACAATTCTGGGGCGACACGTTCGGCATGCTGACGGACAAGCATGGCATTCATTGGATGGTAAATATTTCCGCTGCGGCATAACGAATGGAGATCTACACACTCAGCGTCACCGTTCTCTGGCTGATCCTCCTGACATTTTGGGCGGTCACGGCGGTAACCGCGAAGAAAACAATCCGTAACGGAGGCTGGCGGCAATGGTTTTTATTCCGCATCTTTTTCATCATCCTCGTCACGCTTGCATTCCACTCGCAAATCATCCACTGGTCGCCGGGCTATCGCGTGTTTGCATCCACGAATCAAATGCTCGGCCTCATCGGCGTTTTGGTCACGGCGATCGGCGTCGCATTTTCCATCTGGGCAAGAATGCACCTCGGCCGCAACTGGGGCATGCCGATGTCGGAGAAGAAAGAACCCGAGCTCGTGACATCGGGACCGTATGCCTCCGTGCGCCATCCGATTTACGCAGGCATTCTGATTGCGGCGCTCGGATCGGCACTGGTGGTGGGACCGATCTGGCTGCTGACGATTTTCATCATCGCTGTGTACTTCATCTACAGCGCGATTAAAGAAGAAACGCATCTGATGGCGATCTTTCCGACCCAGTATCCGGAGTACAAAAAGCGGACGAAGATGCTGATTCCGTTCGTCTTCTGATCGGGAGAAGCGCGGAATATGCTATCATTGCGCGCGTATGGCCTGTTACGCATTCACCAACTGCGCGCTCGCCGGCGCCCCCTTCATAGACACCCGGGTCGGCGACGAACGATCCGTCTGCAACATGCGGACGGACGGCATTGTGAGGCTGCTTGCAGGCGGTGGATTTGAGCTCCATCGCGAAGACCAGGAAACGCTCTTCGCCACCGAAAATTGGGCCTCGTTCCGGACGAACCGTTCGACCTTTCCCCGATGGTCCCAGGACACATTCCATCGCTTTCAGCCGATCGCGGTCCTGCGGGATGACGTCTTTTTGTGGAGTCCGTTCGCTGATTGTCTGTGCAGTTTCACGACAGCGCGCTGCGCGGACGGAACGATGTATCCGTACGTGCTCTGGCCCATCGGGGAAGTCTTTCCGCACGCCGCGCGCGTTCCCTTCACGACGGTGCAGGCGCTCTGGCGCGAGATGGACCGGTTGACGGCGCACGTGGAACGCAGGGGTATCGTACTCTATCCGCCTGACAGACTGATCGATCTCTTCGGTGATTCGGCGCATACGCGCGATCTTGTCGCGCACATCACGTTCTACAACGAACGCGCCGTCGGGCTGCTGCAGTCACGCGGGTGGAGCGTGTTCACTCCCGACGCGGAGATCGACGAACACGACCGCAATTGGGGGCACTACAGCAAAAGTTCCAAACTGAAACTATGGACTGAGATCGAGCACGCGTTCTTTCGCGGCGGGTCTTCGCATCAGCGCGAACATGACGGCATGCGCGGGGAAGAATATCGCGAACAATCCGGCTCCGGCACGCTCAGTGCGGCTGCCAGCCGGTCATCTGCATGATGCCGAAGATGTTGCCTTCGGTGTCCTGTCCGCGTGCGAAAATGCCGACACCCGGAATCTCGCCTTTTGGAATTAAAATCTTGCCGCCGTTTTTCTCGACCGCTTCGATCGCTTTGTCGATGTCTTCAACCGAAATGGTGCAGTCGAATGTCGTGATCTTGTTGTCGCCGCGTTTGTAGAGTCCGCCGTTGATGCCGGGTTTTCCTTCCGGACGCGTGGTGAGTCCCCAGTAATCCATGCCGCCCGTATCAGCGCTCATCATCTGATTGATCGTCCATCCGAAGGTTTTTTCGTAAAACGCTTTTGCGCGGTCGATGTCATCGGCCTGGATTTCAAAGTGCACGACGGGGCTGTTCATACGATGAAGTGGGGAAAAGATTTCACCATCATACTCGTTTTCCGCACAACGATCCATTCAGCCGAATATTTTCTGCTCGCGGAGAATGTTGATCATGCGTCCGCGCAGGGCGACGACTCTGCTGATGAGCGCGGCTGCGATGAAGATGAATCCCGCGATGCTTGCTTGCGACAAAGCAGAAGATGCTTCGGCAGGCATCAGTTTTTCAAACAGCATCGAGCGCGCGATTTCGAAGAGAACGTACAGCACGAGGACGGCGAGTCCGATTTTGTCGATGCGGCCGACAACCTTTTGTCCGTCATGGTCCCATGACAAATGAAAAATGCGCGTGGTGACGACGCCGACGACGGCACCGCCGATCACGCTTCCCAGAACGACGTAGGGATTGAGGTTGTCCTGCGCCACGTGCGTGACCGCGATGACGAGCATGCAAAATGCGATGATGAGAAAGATGCGCATCCGTCGCTGCAGCTGCGGACTCACGTGATGTTTGAAATTTTTATTGCGGGACGTGTAGAGCATAGATAGATGATACGACAGAATGAGAATTTTTGCAGCAAAAACCGGCCGTATTTCCGTTGCACCGAAAGAGCCGCGAAGAGTAAGAAAGACGCATGAAAAAATTCCTCGCTCTTCTTCCCTTCACGCTTTTTCTCTTCGCATGTTCGGGGACGAACACGACCGGCGATCTGACGCAAACGGGCAGCGGTGAGATCGCGGCCGGCAGCGGATCGGTCGCCGATGAAACCGCAGCGAAGCAAATCGTGATCGAATTCGGAACGAAGATGAAAGCGGTGTCGCTGCTGGCGGGGAGCGGGACCGTATTAAAGGCGATGGATGACAATTATGGAAATCTCGTCACGCCTGATCTGCTCAGTGCCTGGAAATCCAAGCCGTCTATTGCACCGGGACGGATGACGTCGAGCCCGTGGCCGGATCACATCAACGTCACCGCGGTGACGCCCATGGACGACCAGACGATGATCGTGAGCGGCAATGTGGTCGAGATGACGAGCGAGGAAGTCGCGCACGGCGGTTACGCGAACATGTATCCCGTCCGCATCGTCGTCGTGAATCAGAACGGCGCATGGCGGATCGCCGCATTCATGAAGCAGTGACGGATCGCGAATTCTCCTCTTTTTAAGACAATCTTCACAATTTCTTAACGTTTGTTTCGTATGCTATGGGCATGAAACAATTCATCGCGTCCGCGGCGCTCATCGTCGTTTTCGGTTTCTACATAGCCTATAAACATATGGGAGGCGGTGGCGATGATGTTGTCGCGGTCACGCCGCCGGCAATCGCACAACAGGGCGCTTCATCGATCGGTATGTCGACTCAAACGTCGTCGGATCCGTACGCGGGCACGAGTTATTCGCAGGACACAACTTCCTATTCTTACCCGTCTTCGACAGATTCCGGCTATCAACCCGCTCCGTCTTCGACGCCGGCAGATACGCAGCAGGCATCATCGACTCCCCCGCCTCCCGCAAGTTCGTCGGCGGCTTCACGTGGGATGTACAAGGACGGCACCTATACCGGTGCCGCGGCCGACGCGTTCTACGGCAATATCCAGGTAGACGTCACGATCTCCGGAGGAAAAATCAGCAACGTGCAATTCCTCGATTATCCGCACGACCGCGGAACGTCGGTGATGATCAACCAGCAGGCGATGCCGTATCTGAAACAGGAAGCGATCCAGGCGCAGTCCGCTCCGGTCGACATCGTCTCCGGCGCGACCGACAGTAGCGGCGCCTTCAACCAGTCCCTTGCATCCGCATTGAATCAAGCCAGAAACAGCTGATGAAACACACGCAGATCCTGATGGGCATGACGATCACCGTCGAGGTCATCGACCCGTCGGTCACGACCGACGCAATCGGCGATGTCTTCGATTACTTCCGTTATGTCGACGAAAAATTCAGCACGTACAAAGACACGAGCGAGATCACGCGCATCAACGAAGGCGAGATTCCGGCAGGCGACGAAAGCGACGACATGAAAACGGTTCTGTCTCTCTGCGAATCGACCAAGCATCTGACGAACGGCTACTTTGACATCCGCACGCCGGCCAACACTCTCGATCCGTCGGGATTGGTAAAGGGTTGGGCGATCTGGAACGCGGCGAAGCTGCTGAAAAAACGCGGCTATCAAAATTTTTACATCGACGCCGGCGGGGACATTCAGACGTACGGCATGAATGCCGACGGACAGCCGTGGAGAATCGGCATCCGCAATCCGTTCAATATCGGCGAAAACGTGAAGATCGTGACGCTGGCCGGAGACCGCGGCATGGCGACGTCGGGCATCTATGCGCGCGGCCAGCACATTTACAATCCGCATGATCCGGTCTCGCGGATCGACGACATCGTCAGCCTCACGGTCATCGGCCCCAACGTATTCGAAGCCGACAGATTCGCGACGGCGGCGTTCGCAATGGGCAGAAACGGCATCGCCTTCATCGAAAAACTGGAAGGCTGCGAGGGATACATGATCGACTCAAACGGCATCGCCATTTTTACCCCCGGCTTCGAACAATACTCAACAGTCTATGCGTAAGATCATCGATGCTTTTTTGAATCACTTCACGATGTACCGCACGGTGCTCTATGTGCTGATCGCGCTGATCGCCGTCGCGATGGCGCTCGCGGCGCTCGGGCTCCTGTCGATGAGTCCGCTGATGATTCTCGCTTCGGTCGTCTTCATCACGATCGTCTGCGTCGTAGCGAATACGATCCTCGCATGGTTCTTCCGCGCTCCGACGAACGTCGAATCGGTCTACATCACGGCGCTGATTCTGGCTCTCATCATCACGCCGCCGCACACGCTACACGACAAAGTGTATCTGGAGGTCGCGTTCTGGGCTTCGTCGTGGGCGATGGCGTCCAAATACATTCTGGCAATCGGCAAGAAACATCTCTTCAACCCCGTTGCGTTCGGCGTCGCCGTCACGGCGCTCACGCTGAATGCGTCCGCCAGCTGGTGGGTGGGAACGCTGCCCATGCTGCCGTTCACGCTGATCGGCGGACTGCTCATCACGCGAAAAATTCTGCGGTTTGATCTCGTGCTCAGCTTTCTGATCGTTGCGATGATCCTGATCGCCTGGTCGCATCTGGGCTCCGGATGGCTGGGGATCCCCGCGGTCTGGACGTCGATCGCGCAGTCGTCGCTGCTGTTCTTTGCATTCGTCATGCTGACGGAACCGCTCACGACTCCCCCGACCAGACCGCTGCGCATCGCCTACGGCGCGCTGGTCGGCGTTCTCTTTTTGCCGTCGTTTCACATCGGATCGCTCTACTCGACGCCGGAGCTTGCGCTGCTGGCGGGCAACGTCTTTTCGTACCTCGTGAGTCCGAAGGCAAAGCTGCTGCTCACGCTTCGAAAAAAGGAAAAAGCCGCGCACGACACGTACGACTTCTGGTTCGATGCCGACAAAAAAATGAACTTCAAGCCGGGGCAATATCTGGAATGGACGCTGGCGCATCGGCATCCGGACGGCCGCGGCAACCGCCGCTACTTCACCGTCGCGTCGTCACCGACGGAAAAGGGCATCATGATGGGGGTAAAGTTTTATCCGGAAGGATCCAGCTTCAAGGAATCACTCTTTGATATGAAACCGGGCGATCAACTGATTGCGTCCCAGCTGGCCGGTGATTTTACATTGCCGCATGACAAGAAGGAAAAACTCGTCTTTGTCGCGGGAGGCATCGGCGTCACGCCGTTTCGCAGCCAGATACAATATCTGATCGACAAGAATGAGAAGCGCGACATCGTCGTGTTCTATTCCAATCGTACGGTGCAGGACATCGCCTACGCGGATATTTTGCAGGAAGCGGAGAAAAAACTCGGCATCAAAACCGTCTACACGTTGACCGACAGAGCGTCCGCGCCCGCGGACTGGAGCGGCTACCAGGGATATATCGACGCGAGCATGGTACGCACGGAGGTGCCCGACTACCGCGACCGGCATTTTTACATCTCCGGACCGCAGGCGCTTGTCCATTCCTTTGAAGACACGCTCCGCCGCCTCGGCGTGCACGAATCGCGCATCACCAAGGATTTCTTCCCGGGCTTCGCGTAACGTAAAAAACACGCGGAAGATTTGTACAGCCGAATATCTCTTGGACTGCGGAAAAAATTCCGGTACACCAATGCACCCAGTCCCAGGATTGGGGTGCTCCTTCGCGCATGCGGTACGACTCCAGCACGGTGCATACGATTGCGTGCAGCGTGTTGGAGTCCGTGTTGTTTCTGGGTTTTTTGTGTCAGGGAGGCTGATGTGTACGTGCGTATTGATGAAATCGGGATTTTGGCCGAGATTTCCTTTTTGCAGAACAGCAGAAATCTGGCGAGAGGGAACAATCGGATCACGATTCCAAAAAAGGGACCACTGACGGTCCACGTCCGGAATCTCGGATCACGAACGATCCATGCGTGGGCGACAACGGACGAGGAACATGATTGTCGCCCGGAGAATGCATCGTCCATCGGGATAGAATCGAGCGGTCCGTATGCACTCCATATGCCGCTCGAGCGGGAAGGATGCATCTACTGCTTTCTGGAAAATGATCGCGGATGCAGATGTATACAGGTGGACTATCTGCAAGCATACGAAGAGTCCCCTATGTGTGAGTCCGCCTGAACCAAAGCAACATCCGCGTGTACGAAAAGCGGCCTACGGGATTTCCCGGCAGGCCGCCTTTTCTGAATCCGCAATTTATTTGTCCTCCACGTTCTTCGCCTTGGTGTACAGCCACCAGACGAGAATCGTGCCGAGCAGGAAAATCGTGACGCCGCCGAGATCATCACCCACGTCTTCCGCATCCGCGCGTTCGAGATAGACGGCCATGATTTTGTCCGCGAGCCCAAGAATGAGAAGAGCCACCGGCCAGAAGGAGCGCGTGAAGCGGTTGTTTTTTGTCCAGTACCACGCAATCGCGATGAGGCCGAGCACCAGCATGATGCCTTCATCGAGTTTCGCGTACCATTCGCTCTCGGAGAAAAATTCTCCGAAGAAACCAAAGCCCGAGAGGGCGACGACGGACGCCGCGACCAGGTTATTGCCGCGGTTCCAGACTTCTTTGACGGTCATAAAAAAAGGGGAAGGGATGTAGAAGAACATACCTGATGTAGAATGTGCGTTTCAGAAAATCAATTGTCGCTTTCCTGCATTTCGGTTCGTTATCGAACTCTTCCAGCAATAGAGTCCGGCATGCGTCACACTGCCGCCGTTGCATAGGGCAGATCGAATGCCAGCGCGATATCGTTCCACAGCATGCGACGCGACTGATCGCTGTAGTGCGACCAGTCGGACTGTCCCTGCTCCAGCTGCGCTTCGGGGGAAAAGATCCGCCAGCCGTACGACGAAAAAAGCGACGCCGCCTGCTCATTGGAAAAGCGCACGCGATCCACATGGTATGCGCGCCTGTCGGGATCCCGTATCGTCTCGTGCATCGTGTCCGGCGGATAGAGAATCACGGCTTTTTTCCGCACATGCGCGAGCTTGTGCGCGAGCGCATGCCACAGTGCCTGCGTGGCGACGAACGGCATGCGGATATGGTGCTCGAACACCGCCCCCATCGGTTCGCGGATGCAGGGAAAGAGCGTTCCGTCCGTACAGCGCGCCGACGTAAAACTCACGACGCAATCGGCAAACGGACTCCAGAGAAAGACATCATCCGCTTGCGGCGAGAAAGGATGGAACATGCTGAAAAGCGGCGAGTCGGGAGGGACGTGCGGAAAATATTTTCCGGAGTACTCCGCCCAGGCCCGCGACGCGTACAGCCGCTGGCGATCATCGTCGTGCATAATGATCGTTTCTCCGTCCAGCAGACGCAAAATGCCTTCCGTTTTCATGTTCACGATGGATCGCTCAACCGGCTGGAACATATCCAGAAACGGCGCTCCTCCCATCACGCAATTGGCGAAAGAATAGACCATCTCAGTCAGTATTCGTGTGTTTCAGACCCGTGGCAAGGCCGCCCACAATCCTGCGCCTGATAAAACCTGCCGCCGCGTCGGCACAGGTAAAGAGCGCCGCCAGCACGGCAACGTGCAGCAGAAGATCGCCGGCGCTGCCGTAGCGCGTTTCCACTTCCTCCATCGCCATGGCAAAGAGATCCAGCGTCACCATTCCGGAAAGCAGAAAAATGATGCAGACGTACCGGTCGATGTACCGCGTCCCTCTGCGAAAGAAACGTGCAATGACATACGATGCGAGAGCAAGCAGCAACAGCAGGTGCGGCAGCACGACCCCCAGAAGCGACTGGCCATAGAAGGTGTCGGACGACATCAGGAGGGGGAGCAGCAGGCGCATGAACGCTCCATACACGCCGACGTCCGCGTCCGTGACATAAATGCGTCCGTCGGGCGGCAGAAACATCCGGAGAGCGGGGGTGATATGCGGCTGTTCATGAGAGAGCACGTTCACGTAATACGTCGCGATCGATGACGGAATCGCAAGCTGGAGAGACCTGCCCGTGAGCGTGACGTAGTCCCGCACGACCATGGCTGCATATGCCGCAGGATGCAGCGCAATGATGCGCTGCGCCGCCCTGGTCGCCGCGCCGTTGTGTGCAAAGAGCAGTTCGTCATTGAATACGAACGGCGGCGTGGCGCCGTCGGCGCGGTAGAGAATGATGTAGGGATTCTCATCCGCCGTCAGATACGACGTCATGAACCGGTTATAGGTCGTACCTTTGGTGTGCCGGAACGAAATGGCCGCCGCAACGAACAACCGGTTATCGGCGGCGTTCGGCAGGATGACATCGCCGCTCTCAATCAGAGGAGCGACTTTTGCCAGCAGGTAGCGCCCCGTGGCGGCGGTCGGCTCAAACGTTCCGTACACGACCGCATTGCGCGCGGACCAGAGCAGCAGCGGAAGCGTCAGAAGCGCGATACAGATCGAGGCATGGCGCAGGCGCAGAGTCCACGGCGGCGAAGATCCGGTTCGCGGCGGCAAAAAAGCGACGGGTAGGAGAAGAATAAACAGGCAGATGCCAAACGGCCGCTCGAACGCCGCCAGACCCACGAGAGCATATCCGGCGAAAAGAGCCGGTCTCCCCCCGCGCAGCCATCCGCCTGCAATGAGCAGCATGCCGATGAGAATCAGGGACCCGAACGAGGAATCGGCAGATACCTGCAGCGTCGAAAAAAAACTATGCATGCAGACCGCCTCCGTCATGATGAAGAGCGACGCGAACAGCACTCCCTTCCACAGCGACCGCAGCAGGACGCGCGCGAACCAGTACACCGCTGTCGCGGAAAGCGTGAACAGAAGCGCATTGAAGCAGAACACAACAGTGCCGGGTTGCGGAAAAACCGCAGCCGCACGGAAGACCCATCCGATCAGCGGCATACGCAGCCATTCAAAATAATTGGGCGCCCACAGATGAAACGGCGACACGACGCTCAGGTACCACGGCGTGTCCGACGTCACGACTGCAAAGGGAAACATGCGGTGCAGCAACAGAAAAAACGGCACGCACAACAGCCCGACGAAGGCGGGCGCCAACACGCGTTCAAGAGCCGTTTCGGGACGCATTCCTGCGATACGCACAAAAGGAAGTATAGAGTTTTTTCACATAAACTCATGTCTGCTATGCTGCATCGTATGCGACGCCTTCTTCTCTCCCTTATCGTCCTGATCATCGCGCTCGGCATCGGATGGATGTTCTTTTCCGAACGCGGCATTGCGCCTCCGTATCCGCCGTCCGGCAGCTCGTCGTCGGTTTCCGAGGCGTCATCCGCATCGTCTCTATCCGCATCGGCCGCCTCGCAAAAATCCGCGGGCTCCGCTTCATCCTCTTTTTCCGCGATGGCGGATTGCAGCAACGGAACGCTGATCTCGCTCGTTTTTTACAGCAAAACCGACTTTGAAAACGCGATGTTCGAGCATCCCGTGACGGTGAAGCGCTGCATACCGAAAACGACCAAAGTTGCGGATGCGGCGCTGCGCGCGCTGTTTGCAGGTCCGACCGCGGACGAACAAAAGCGGGGAGCACTGGGTTCGGCGGATTTGCAGGCACTCGGACCGCTTTACATCGGCGTCACCGTTCAGAACGGAACCGCCGTCGTGAATTTCCACAAGGACGCGCTGAAGATTCTGAACTCGGCAGCCGCACGCCAGATGATGGTCAAATCCCCCATCGCCGAGACGCTCAAACAATTCCCGACCGTCACATCCATCGATTATGCGATCGACGGGGTGATCTTCAATGAATGGGATGCCTGAAGAAAAAATGAATATCGCTTGACGATATATCGTGAGTCGATATAGTGACGGCCATGTCATCCCCATCGCTCACGTCGGCCATGCTCCATATCCTGCTCGCACTCAGTCATCGCGAGCGGCACGGCTATGACATCATGAAACAGGTGGAAGAAGATTCATCCGGATCAATCAGACTCGGTCCCGGCACGCTGTACGGCGCCATCAAGCGCATGCTGCAGGATGAATTGATCGAGGAAACCGAAGAGCGCGACGCGGAAGATGAAAGACGACGCGTCTACAGGCTGACAAAGATAGGGCGCACGATCCTCAAACAGGAACTGACGCGCATGGAGGATGTCGTGCATCTGGCGCAGAGGCGCAAACTTCTCCCCCTGCAATCACCGAAACGCGCATGAGCTCTTTGCGCCACACGCACGGCTCGCGATCGGAACGCATGTATGGCGTGATCCTTCATTTGTATCCGCCCGCTTTCAGGGAGCGCTTCGAACCGGAGATGCGGAGTGTGTTTGCGCAAATGCTCGAAGATGAACCGCGGCTGCGCGTCTGGCTCAGAACCATTCTCGAACTTCCCGGCAATCTCATCGCGGAACACGTCTCTGACATAGTCGCCGCTTCTGCGGACGGACGCATCCCGCGCATCAACATTGCCCTTCTCGTGGCGGGCGTCGTACTGCTGGCTCCGGGAGCGCTCGTCTTCTCCCTCGGACTGTTGGGATCGATGATCGCGCACGATCACGGGTTCCTGCAGACGGTCGCGGGAGGATTCGCGTCCAGCCGCCAGACGTTGCTGGTGGAACTGATCGTCCTGCCGCTGATCGCGGCTTTTGTGAATGTTCTGCCGCTCTCGCTGCACGTCAAACGCCACGGGATGTCGCTCAGTTACGCGTCCGTGCGCGAGTCAGCACTCAACGCCCTGCTCGCTGCGGCGGCGATCTCACTCGTCGCGTTTCTGCTTCTTCATGACGCCGTTCATTGCGTCGTCCAAAATCCGCTGACGACGGCGACCCACCTGCGGCAAACGCTGAGCTGCATTCAATCCAGCTGATTCCCCTCTTTGTCCATGCGCCCCTTTCTCGTCCGCTCGGTCCCGCTCGCATTGATCGTTACCGTCCTCTGCGCGCTCATCTATCTCGCCGTGCAGCAGGATCTGCGCATGTCCGCCAACGATCCGCAGATTCAGATGGCGGAAGATGCGGCGATGAAGATCGGCAGCGGCGCCACGGTGCAATCTGTCATTCCGCCTGACGACGTGGAAATTTCTCAAAGTCTCTCACCCTACATCGTGATCTTCGATGATACGGGAAAACCGATTGCTGGAAACGGATTGCTGCACGGAACGCTACCCTCGATTCCCTCCGGCATTTTTGACGTCGTCCGTACTCAAGGCGAAGACCGCTTCACCTGGCAGCCCGAACCCGGCGTCCGATCCGCCGCTATCGTCACGCGCGTCAACGGCACTCATCCCGGATTCGTCCTCGCCGGCAGATCGCTGCGCGAAGTGGAGAACCGCGAAAGCATACTCACCGCTCAGGTGCTCGGCGCATGGGTCGTGTGCCTGGCCGTCGCGTTCGGCGCGGCGGTTTTGTAGGCAAAGAGACTGCGTGACACTCTGCGCCATCCGCGCGCAAGTCCGCCGATGCACAGGAACAATGCAGTAAGATAGGCGACATGCGTCAACAGCTCGCTCGGAAACCCGTACCGTATATCGGCAAACTCCAGGGACATCGCAAACAGATCGAATTCCATCATGACAAAGAGCAGAAAAATGACAGCAAGACACCCGTCCGCAAAACGGGCGTTCCAGCGATATCTGCGCGCAAGCAGGTAGCCGATGAGCGCCAGCAGAAACAGCGCATGCGGCACGATCACCGGCGCAAGTGATGCGCCCCACGCGATCATGCCTCTCTCGTGCACAAAACGAGACAGCGCATAGAGCACATCAAATGCCCGGGGGTCGCTCATTGTCATGAACATGCGGCCGTCTGGCGGATAGAAAACGCCGAAATACGGAGCGGCGTACGGCAGCGTATGCGAGACCCATAAGGCGTAATAGTGGCCGACTGATACAGGGAAGAGATAGGATGCCGATTGGCTCAAAAGCCCGACATAGTCCCCCGCCACCATGCCGATGTACCCGATCGGATGCGACGCGACAATATGCAGCGCGACAACCGTCGACAGCCCGCCATGCCGAAAGATGTCTCTATCGGTCGGAGACGTAATATTGATACCCCCGTCGATGCTGTACAGAAAATTATACGGGTTGTCCGCGGAATGATACGCGCCGTTCGCGTAACTGTTGTAGTCCGTTCCCACCGTGCGCTGGAGCGTACGCACGTCCTCGATGAAGGTCCGGTTGTCATTCGCATTCGGCAGAACCCGGTCGGTATCCCGCAGCAGCGGCAGAACCTTTGCCAGCAGATAGCGCCCCGTGGCGGCGGTCGGCTCGAACGTTCCGTACACGAACGCATTGCGCGCGGACCAGAGCAGCAGCGGAAGCGTCAGAAGCGCGATGCAGATCGCGCTGTGGCGCAGGTGCACCATCCATCTGCGCTTCACGCGGGCGCGCGACGGCAGGAACGCGGCCGGTATCAGGAGAAAGAACAGACCGGCGCCGAACGGCCGCTCGAATGCGGCGAGACCGATGAGCGCATATCCGCAGTACACCGGAAGACCGCGTCCTTTGATCCATCCGCCGATAATCAGGAGCATGCCGATGAGAATGACCGATGTGAACGTTGAGTCGGCAATGAGTCTCAGCGTGGAGAGGAAGCTATGCATCAGGAGAACCTCCAGAAGAACGAAGAGCGAGGCGAACAAGACCGCAACGACGGTCGACCCGAACAATGTCCGCGCGAACCAGAGCACCGTTTCGACGGCCGCGATGTAGAAGAAGGCGTTGATCCAGAATACGGCGACGCTCGGCCGGGAAAACATCGTCGCAACGCTGAACATCCACCCCGTCAGAGGCGTGCGTATCCATTCCTGCGCATTCATCGCCCCCCATCGAAAATGGGCGACGACATTCATGTATCCCGGCGTATCGCCGGCCATGGCGCCGTACGGAAACGCACGATTCAGCAACTCAAAAAAGAACAGGCAGAAAAACCCCGCGAACACATACGCAAGCAGACGTTCACGGACATCGGCGTTCAATGAAAACAATCGCGGCACCGGCGGAGTATAGGACAATTTTGTGTAGACCCATACCATGCGCGACGCGCGGGAATCTTCATTTTTGACTGCAATGCGACAAAAAAGGGGTATACTTCGAATCCATGCGACGCATCAAAGCCCTGTTTCAGGAGAACGTTCTCCACGGCCTTTTCGAGATCGGCATTCTCATCAAAGCAATCGATGGCGTTCTCGAATGCATCGGCGGCCTGCTGTTTCTCTTCGTCAGCCGGCAATTTCTCTATTCCATCGTCACGGAAATAACGGAGCACGAACTCTCGCAGGATCCGAATGACATCCTGGCCAATACGATCGTCCATGCGGTCGCGAATCTCCCGGAGGGTACGAAGATCTTCGGCGCGGTGTATCTTCTCATCCACGGACTCGTGAAGATCGGGATGGTGATCGGTCTGTGGAAAGACAAGCTGTGGGCATACCCGGTCTCGCTTTCCGTCCTCGGTATTTTCGTGGCGTATCAAATCTATCGCTTCACCCATACGCATTCGATCCTGCTCGCCGCTTTCACCGTGCTTGATGTCGTCATCATGCTGCTCATCTGGCACGAGTGGAATTACCACCGCAAAAAATTGCAGAGCGACACAAATGCAGACGCGTCACTTTGAAGCACGGATTATTTCTGCTCTTCCCTAAATTGCTCCAACACCCCCATGATGGTTTTGTTGAGCTCCTCGACGGGCACCTCCTTTGCGAAACTTATATTATAGGCATCATCGACGACTTCGGGCCATTCCATATCAAACTCCAATGCAGAAAAACGCGATCGGATATCACGAAGAATCCGCAGCAATTGTTTGAGCTTTTTAGGATGCGGATCAAAATCCAAAACGACTTGTAATGTCAGATTATTCTCCGGTAAATCCCTCGTTCCATACGCGCTTAACGTGGAGTAGGTGAGATAACGAATGTGACTCAAATTGATTTCTCTAAATATGGTGGGCGTGTCCGTCGCTTCGTCCCGGGAACAACCAAAATGCTCATTGATGATTGCATGAGCATTTTGCGGCAACATTCTACTCGGTTCTTTGCGTGGCATGTTTCTATATTAAAATTTTATTAATTTTTGTCAAATAAGATTGTTTCGCTTATCCATAACATTTTATTGACTCTATAAGATTAGCACTCTAAAATGTCGAGTGCTAATTATGAACTTTCAGAACTACACAACAAAGGCGGCGGAAGCCATGCAGTCGGCCGTGCAGATCGCGGCGCAATCCGGACAGCAGGCGCTCTCCCCTCTCCATCTTCTCCTTGCGCTCGTCACGCAGGAAAACGGCGTCGTGCCGGCGCTGCTCACCAGGCTGCGGGAACAACCCGACGCTGTCGCGGCCAAGACGCGCGGCATGATTGAGTCGCTGCCGAAAGTGGCGGGCGGTGGTTCGCCATATCTGACGTCCGAACTCAAGACCGTCCTCGACAACGCCGAATCGGAGGAAAAGAAACTGCAGGACCAATTCGTGTCGACGGAGCATTTGTTCCTGGCGCTTTTGAACGACAAAGATGTAAAAACGATCGTGAGCGCGAAGGAAAGCGACGTCCTTAAAGAGCTCAAGGAATTGCGTGGCAATCAGCGGGTGACGGATCAGGAGCCCGAAGGCAAATATCAGGTGCTCGAAAAATACACCCACGATTTCACCGCGCTCGCGCGCAAGGGCAACATCGACCCGGTCGTGGGACGCGACGAGGAAATCCGCCGCATCATGCAGATCTTATCCCGCCGCACGAAAAACAATCCCGTGCTCGTCGGCGAACCCGGCGTAGGGAAGACCGCGATCGTCGAAGGTCTCGCCAAGAAGATCGTCGACGGCGACGTGCCGGAGAGCATCAAGGGAAAGAAGCTTCTCGCGCTGGATCTGGGAGCGATGATCGCGGGCACCAAGTACCGTGGTGAATTCGAAGACCGCCTGAAGGCGCTGCTCAACGAGATCGAATCGTCCGAGGGCGACATCATCCTTTTCATTGACGAACTGCACACGATTGTCGGCGCGGGAGCTGCCGAAGGCGCCATGGACGCGGGCAATTTGCTCAAACCCGCGCTCGCGCGCGGCAGGCTGCGCACGATCGGCGCCACCACGCTCAAGGAGTACCGCCTGCACATCGAGAAGGACGCCGCGCTCGAACGCAGATTCCAGCCCGTCATGGTCAACGAACCGAGCGCCAAAGACGCGATCTCGATTCTGCGCGGCATCAAGGAAAAATATGAAGTACATCACGGCGTCCGCATCCGCGACGCGGCTGTCGTGGCTGCCGTCACGCTCTCGGACCGCTACATTGCCGACCGCTTCCTGCCGGACAAGGCCATCGACCTGATGGATGAAGCGGCGTCGACGCTCCGGATCGAAATGGACAGCAAACCCACCGAACTCGACCGGCTCGAACGATCGATCCGCCAGCTGACGGTCGAACGCGAGGCGCTCAAAAAAGAGTCCGATGCGGCCTCCAAGAAACGGTTGCAGGAACTGGAAAGAGAGCTTGCGGAACTGAGCGAGAAACAGAAGCACATCGAACTTCAATGGCGCAACGAAAAGAAGGTGATCGACGTCATCAAATCATCGCACAAGGAAATCGATCGCCTGAAAGAGGAATCCGTGCAGGCGGAGCGCAGAGGCGATCTGCAGCGCGTCGCGGAAATCCGCTACGGGCTCATTCCCGATCTGGAGAAGAATGTGAAGGAGGCGGAATCCGAGCTGCAAAAGGTGCAAAAAACCGCGTCCTATCTGAAAGAAGAAGTGACGGAGGAGGACATCGCAAAGGTCGTCTCACGCTGGACGGGCATCCCCGTGCAAAAGATGCTTGCGGAGGAAACAGCCAAGCTCGCACACCTGGAAGAAGAACTCGGCAAAAGAGTCGTGGGACAAAGCGAAGCAATCAAAGCTGTGTCGAATGCGATCCGCCGGTCACGCGCGGGCATTCAGGAGGAAAACCGTCCCGTCGGATCATTCCTCTTCATGGGACCGACGGGCGTGGGAAAGACCGAACTCGCGAAAGCGCTCGCGGCGTTTCTGTTCAACGACGAAAAACTGATGATCCGCATCGACATGTCCGAATACATGGAGAAGCACGCGGTCGCCCGTCTCATCGGCGCGCCGCCGGGCTACGTCGGCCATGAGGAAGGCGGACAACTGACGGAAGCCGTGCGCCGGCATCCGTATTCCGTCATCCTGCTCGACGAAATCGAAAAGGCGCATCCGGACGTGTTCAATCTCCTGCTGCAGATTCTCGACGAGGGCCGCCTCACGGACAGCAAGGGACGCACGGTCGACTTCAAGAACGCCGTCATCATCATGACCAGCAATCTGGGATCAACGGAGATCAGCAAATACGCGGATGAAAAAGTGCTGCAGACCAAGGCGATCGACGATCTGATCAAACAGACGTTCCGTCCTGAGTTCATCAACCGCATCGATGAACTGATCATCTTCCAGCCGCTCTCGCAGGAGCAGATTTCCCGCATCGTGGAGCTGCAAATCGAACGCCTTCAAAAGCGCTTGCAGAAGCAGAATATCGACATCACCCTCACCAAGAGCGCCAAGGAATTGCTCGCCGCGCGCGGATTTGATCCGGCCTACGGCGCCCGACCGCTCAAGCGCGTGATTCAGGAACTGATTCTGGATGAACTGTCGCTTGAAATCATTGAAGGAAAAATCAAAGAGGGCGACGCCGTCACCATCACGGCGGATGACGGTGGCATCGAGATCACGAAGAAAGGTACAAAGAAAAAATAAGTAAAAGCATGTCATGGTGAGGTGCTTGCGCAGCAAGCCTCGAACCACACAAAAACAAAACCCCTCTTGCGAGGGGCTTTGTGTAGTGACCGATGTCACAATTTATTTCCTCTTCTTTTTCGTCGCCTTCTTCTTCGAAGCCGTCTTCCTCTTCACGGCCTTCTTTGCCGGCTTCTTGGCGGCCTTCTTCTTCGTCGTCTTCTTGGCCTTCTTTTTTACTGCCATAAGAATGGGTGGGTAAAGAAATAATGCTGGTCATCATTGTAAATCATCTGCACATACTGTGAAGATGTTCGTAAGGCGTAAGATAAAAATTGTGATGTGATTGCGTTCCGGTCTTACAAAAAAAATTGGGAAATAAAATTGAATCGGAAAAATTTTCACAGATACATTTTTGAAAAATAAAAAAATGCGGAGTAACTGCTCCGCATTTTTGACGATCGTTGATGATTTTTTTTCTCGGTTACTGACTCAGCTGAATCGTGTACGACGGCTTATCCCAGTTGCCGTCTTTCTGCATGATGCCGACATAGTACGTGCCGGCTGGGAAGAGATAGGACTGATTGCAGTTCGGCTCACTGAAGCCAAAAATATCCACATCCGCCATCGGGTAAACGACGCATTTCACTTTGTCCGCATTCGAAAGGTTGATGGTCATCTGCGTCTGCTGCGACAGCTTGAACGTGTAGAAGTCGCCATAGTCGCTCGCATCCATCAAGCCGGTGTACGGTCTGTTCATCTGAATGTTTTGCGCCTGCGAGAAGCCGTCGTTGTTGTCGCCGGTCGTCGCCTTGGTGAAGACGTTATAGGTAAGGCCCGCAATAGTGGGCGCCACGTCGAGCTGATACGAACCGGGCGCGAGTGCGACGCGCATCTTGCAGACATCCGGACCCATGTAGCCGAGGTAGTACTCGAGCGAAAAGTTGGTGCTGCCGTCGAGCTTGAAGAGACGACAGGTTACGTCGCCCTGCGTGTTGTTGTCGGCAACAGTCACGCTGATAGAGGCGACGGTTGTCTGTGAAATTTTAAACTGATACGACTGAGGATATTTTTTCTGAAAGACGCCGCTGTCACTGAATGGAAAATCCCGGATGGTGACTGTGCCGCCCATCGCGCTGCTCGCGGCGCTGCTGGTTTGCTGATTGGTCACACTGCTTGCTTGCGATGATGCACTGCTCACGCTCGAGGATGACGGCCAGCTGCCGTCAAGCGGCAACGGGTCCGGAGACGTCGCGTTGTATATGAACGCCGCGGCTTCCGCGCGGGTGAGCGGCTGATCGGGGCCGAATGTCGTCGCGCTCGTTCCCGGTACGGGGAGGACGCGCAGCTTCAACGCGGCGGACAGATATTGCATATACCAACCTGATGCATCGACGTCGGCATACGCGGACGCGCGCGCGGTGGATGTGGACGTTGATTGCAGACTGAGTCCGAGCACCGTGAACATCATCTTGAGCGCCTCGACGCGGTTCACCGGCTGCTGGGGCTTGAAGGTTTTGTCGCTGTAGCCGCTGACGTATCCCTTCGATGCCGCGTCGCAGACGACCGCTTCAAACCAGCTGCCCGTCGGGACATCCTTGAAACAGGGTTGGGACGGAGCGGACGGAGTCTCGTTCATGGAACGATAGAGCATCGTGAGGAACTCCGCGCGATTGACTGTCTTATCCGGAGCAAAAGTACCATCGGGATTCCCTTTGATGATTCCCTTGTCGGAGAGAGCTCCGATTGCGGGTGCATAGAAGGAAGTCGACGTCACGTCGGAGAAGCTCGCCGCCTCGGCAACCGTCGCGAGGGACGGTAGAAGGAGTGCTGCAAGAAGAACGAGAGAGCGGAAGGTGCGCATGATGAAACGGGGGGAGAATGCTGCGCGCACTGTACGATGAACACTTTCGTTACTCAATACGCCTTCCTTATATAGAGTGGATGAAGAGAAAGGAATGTGATGTGACAGTGATTTATTTGAGAAGTTCCACCACTTCTTCGTCTGTCACTTGTGGAAACTCGTCGTAGAATTGTGCAACTGCCATAAAATTCTCGGGTGCTTCGACAAAAATGACGTCATCGGCAGCCTCCCGAAGCATCGGAAGCGTATCGGGAGCGATGACCGGTGCCGCGACAATGACTCGTTCCGGCTGATGCGCCCGTACGAAATGCACGGCCGCACGCATCGTGGAGCCCGTGGCGATGCCGTCGTCCACGATGATCACCGTGCGGTTTTTGGGATCAATCGGCGGACGGACCGGCGTATAGAGAATACGGCGATTGCGAATGACGCGCAGTTCTTCATCGGCTTTCGCATCCAGATAGCCGCTATCGACGATCCCCGGCGCCGTCTCCGTCACATGTCCGCTCTCATCGACGGATCCCACCGCGTATTCGGGATTGCCCGGCGCCCCGATTTTACGAACAAGCACCACATCAAGATCGCCGTTCAGTCCGTCGGCTATATGCTTTGCCATGACAACTGCTCCGCGGGGAATGCCAAGAACGAGCGGATGAGCTTTCTTATAGAGAACCAGCTTCGAGAGAAGTTGGGCCGCCGCATCCAGTCGATCGTGAAAATTCATACGATTCATCAGTATCCTCCTCTCCCCGGAGAAAGCCATCCTTACATCGCCAAATTTCGCAGAAACTCATTTCTTTTCCAGCCCCGTACTCTAGACAAAGGATGCAAAAATGTGTAAGCTGAGGCGTCGCCTCGCGCTCCGCCGCGGG
>DASZVA010000017.1:0-59533 GCA_035547395.1 Candidatus Peribacteraceae bacterium
CCACCATGCGTCTTCATGTAGATTTTAAATGCAAGCGGCGACCGGATGAGTTGTTCCTTGTAGAGTTGATCCGCAATCTGCGACGTACCCGTTCCTTTTTTGATGGTGACTGCCGTGCTGACCGTGCTCTGATCCACAGGCGACAGCGCACGTACGTACCAACGACTGGCTGCAACGACCAGAATGAGAAGAATAGCGATGGCAATGACGAGTTTTTTCATGAGAAGATGATGTCAGTTTGAGCGGAGTCGAGAACCCGACAAACAATGATATTCCAGACGTGTCGCCCTTCGTCGGGCACAGGGTGACACGTTTACTTCAGAATTATTCACCGCCCGTCGGCATGCCCATCTGTCCCATGATGCCCTGCATGCGCTCGGCGGCGACGATCTGCGCTTTCTTGAGCGCGCGGTTGAGGGCGTCGACGAGAAGTCCCGGAATGCGTTCACGCTCGACAGCCTGATCGACTTCGATCGAGATCACTTCCTGTTCCGCGTTCACGACGACTTTGACTCCCGACGCCTCGGCCTCGACGTGCACGTTCTTGAGTTCTTTCTTGATGCGCTTGGCTTCCTGCTGCAAGCGGTACAGATCTTTCATTTGCGAGAAATTGGGCATAAAAACGAGGGAATGAATGTCGACAACATCTTGCCATGACGACATTGTATTGTCATCAAAAGAAAACGGACATTCCGTATGCGATTCCCGTTATTTTCATCCACTCATATAAGCATATATGAAAGTTCTTACGCTCATTCTCCAGCGAATGGGACAAAGTCAGATAATGGAGGACGCACACATCAGACCACAAAAAAACGACAGTCGACAACAGCCTCTCAACCTGCTTTGCTACCCGGCATATGTGGTTTCTGTTAGCGTTTTTCGCCGCGGTCATCTACACGGCGATGTGGGTCGCCATCCGGGCGAGTGCGAAGATTCCGGTGACAATCGTACAGATCGCCTATTCGATAAGCGGTCCGCTGCTGATGATCGGCTTTCATCCGCCTCAAGCGGCGTGGAGCTCATCCGTCTGGTGGATGTTTCTGGGGTGGATGTTTCTGGTCAATCCCGTCTTTTCCTGGCTCTTCACGTATGCCGTGCAACGCACGGACCTCACGATCAGCAAGCCGCTCTCGAGTGTTTCCAGCGTGGTTGCGATGGCGACGGCTTGGGCTGCATTCGGGGAAAATCTGCCGGCGTTCGGCATCGCTGGAATCCTGATCGCTGCCGCCGGCATGTGGGCCCTCTATCACACGCGCGTGCATGCCTGGCGCACGTCGTATCCGTGGATTCTTCTGATGTGCGTCGCCAGCTTCGGCGTCAACTCGGTGATCACGCACGAAACGCTGAAAATCTATCCCGATCCGTTCGTGCTCACGGGCATCGGATTTACCGGATCACTGCCCTGGTGGATCGGCATCGCGCTCGCAAAACATGTGACATGGCGTCCGACGAAAGGATCCTTGTGGATGCTGCTCGTCATCACCGTCACGACAGCCGTGCAGGATGTGTCCACGACCGTCGCACTCGGCATGGCGCCCGCCGCCTACGTCGTCAGCATCAAGCGCCTGAGCATCCTCTTCACCTCGGTCATCGGCTACGTCTACTTCAAAGAACGCGAACTCACGCTCACTCGGCTCATCGTCGCGACGTGCGTCGTGATCACGGGGGCGATTCTGCTTGTCGTATGATTACAAGGTGAAGCGTGTCATGGTGAGGACGCTCGAACCATAGACACGCGCAGTGCCGCTCGGAGCCTGTCCTGACCTGACGAAGGAAGTGTCCTCAGAGTGACACTGCTTTGCATTTTACTTTTGGCCTTAAGGAATCTTCACTTCACCGGATGATTCCGATTCTATCTTCGATTTCTTGGTCCACAAAAATCTTCTTGCGGCCGTATTTCATGCGGCTGTATTCCTTGATGAGTTCCGCGCGCTTCGGATTGCGATCGGATTCGTCCCAGATCGTGCCCATGCTGAACGGACGCGATGTCGTATTATTGATGTTCAGCTTCGTGTAACAGTGGAAGTTCGGGATGTTGATGACATCCTGCTCAGAGAGCACCGGCGCCATTTCCTTGGCCATGTACTCGGCGTCTTCCGCACCGATCTTGAAGCTCATGATCGTACCAACGTTACCGAAGACGGCGTCGCGGACCTTCGTGTTCGCACCTTCGTAGGCGGACGTTTTGTCGGTCAGCTGCCCGATGTACTGGTGCGCCATGATGAGCGCGAGTTCATATTTGCGTGCTTCACTGAGGATCGTCGCGAACGCATCGGTGATGAAGTTCTGGAACTCGTCGACGTAGAGGTAGAAACGCTTGCGCTGTTCCTGCGGGATCGTCGCGCGCGAGAGCGCCGCCATGTTCACTTTGTTTACGAAGATGAGACCGAGCAGCTGCGCGTTCACGTCGCCGATCTTTCCCTTGCTCAGGTTCACGAGCAGAATTTTTCCGTCGTCCATTATTTGACGGATATCAAACGCGCTCTTCGGCTGGCCGATGATATTGCGCATCGTGGTGTTCGTTATGAACGGTCCGAACTTCGCCGAGAAGTACGGAATCATTTCTTCCTTCTCACGGGCTCCCGTCTTCGCGAATTCGTGTTCCCAGAAGCTGCGCACCACGACGTTCTTGCACTTCGCGATCTTGTAGCGCTGGAATTCGTCGTCGACGAAGAGACGCGGCACGTCGATGAGCGTCGCGCCTTCGTCTTCGTCATCCATCAATGTGAGACATCCGTTTCGGAAATAGTGCTGGATGCGCGGTCCGAAAATTTCATTACCGAACAGCTTGATGAAGATCTCCATCGCATCGAGCGACGCACGGTCTTTCTCTTCGTCCGTTTTCGCTTCAAGCAGATTGAGCCCCATCGGACGCTCGATGTCGCCGGGATCGAAGAGTACCACATCCTTCGCGCGCTCCTTCGGCACGTGCGCGAGCACGTCTTCGATCAGATCTCCGTGCGGATCGACGACGCAGAGCCCATCATTGTTCGCCACGTCCTGGCGTGCCTGCCAGCTGAGAAGCGCGGATTTACCGGAGCCGGATTTACCGATGATGTACTGATGACGCGTGCGGTCTTTGCCCATGAACTTGATCGTCGTGTCGACGCCGCGATAGTGATTGATGCCGACGACAATGCCGTCCGACGGCGCGTTGGGCGGCGGCGGCAGCACCTTGTAGGCGATCCACTGGATGATCGGGATTTTGTTGTAGCGGGAATCGGGGAAGTGATACAGGCCCGCAAGTTCTTTTTCGACGAGGAGAGACTCCTTGGTCAGATGTCCGTTGATGCGGTTCTTCCAGAGCCAGTGCATCACGGGCGCATTCCACGCGAGCGGCATGAAGTCCACCAGGAAACGGTGGTTCACGAACGAGTTTCCGTAGAGATGCTTAAAGACGTTGAACGCCACCTGCATGCCATTGGTGACATCGAGCGCCTTGTCCCACGTTTTCGACGCGGCGAGTACGCGCACCGAACAGTGGAACCAGCTCATGCCGGCTTTTTCACCGATTTGTTTGTAGAGCTCTTCCTCCGGCTGCAGCATGCGCACGAACGAATCGCCGCTGGACGCACCCGGTGCATGCGTGCCGCCGGGACCCTCGTCGCCGCCGGCGAGGAAACGAATGATCGGCGAGATAACCGGAATGTGGCCGACCCATCTCTCTTTCTTTCCTTTGAATCCGGCACTCGCAAACTTGCGCGCGTGCTTGCCCCAGCGGTTGCTGAACGACGGACGCATGATCAGCTGAATGCATGCTGTGTCGTCGGGATCGAGTTTGCTGAGCACGTTGGAAAGATCATTCAACGGATCGTCCTGCATATGTTCATAACTGCGGATCGGATACATGTATTCTTTCTGCAGCGACATGTTGTAGCCGACGAGCTTCTGTCCGTCTTTCAAAATTTCCGGCGTCTTCTGCAGCACCACTTCCGCTTCGGGATAGAACGCGGTGATCTGCTTCTCGATGATTGACACGTACTTCGGCTGCGTCACGACGTAGAACGTCAGCTCGCCTTTCTCCACGTACATCTCAAAGCTGATGACGATGTTGCGGAAGATCCAGTAATGCAGCGACTGCCAGAATGTCAGGCTGCGCACTTCCCAGATTGCGCGGTAGAGCTGCTCCATGACCGCGACTTTTTCCTTGAAATCTTTCTCGGTCCGCTTCTCCTGATCGACCTTGCTGTCGGATCTGGGAAGCAGAATCTTCATGCTCACTAGATGCTTCGCTTCAACGTATTCGGCAAAGAAACGCATCGCCTCCGTGACGATTTTCCACGACACATAGAGGCCGATGATGAGCAACGCATGATTGACGGGATCGGCCATGAACCAGTTCCACATGCTCAGCCAGAGTGACGGCCGAAAAACGGTTCCCAGCACTGCAGCTGAGATCCACACCACGGGCCAGAAGAGGTAACTGAGGAAGGCAATCATGCGTCTGTATGTGTTTTGGGAGTATCACCCAAAATCTAGTCATTATAGCAGAAAAAAGCCCTTTTGAGGAGGCGGAATACCTGCGTCAGAAGGGAGAGAATCGCCGGTTTATTCGCTCTGCGACGACGAGCTGCCGGATGACGGCGCCATGCTGGACGAACTACTAGTTTGCTCCGACGACGAGTCCGCTTCGCTGACCGCGGAAGACGCGGAGGAATCGGAAGACGTCGCGCTCGACGCGGAACCTGAATCATTGACGGAGGACGCGCCCGCTCCGCAATCCGCGACGTGCATCGTCATTGTCCGATAGTGTCCGTCCGCGGAACTGAGTTCGAATTCGTAGTCACCGACAATCGACGGCTTGAAACTGTACGCGGTCTTGGGCTGCACCCAGTTCTGGATGCTGACTTTTGTTCCGTCGGGATACGTGATGTGCCGCACGACGAACCAGCGCGACGACTGAATCGAGAGCGTGTCTCCCAGATGAAAGACGTGCGGAATGCCCGGCTTCAGTATGACGTTTTTCGTAATGACCTGCTGATACACAGCCGGTTCGATGCAGTCGCCGACGAGCGTCGCGTCGCCCAAGCGCTGGAACGTCGCGTGAATCACTCCTTTGGATCGCGCCGCGATCGTTGTGAACGCGCCGAGACTCAAATCCATGTCGCGACCTTTCACGTACGGTCCGCGATCGTTGATGCGCACGATCACGCTTTTTCCGTTGTCCACGTTCGTCACTTTCACGAGCGTGTTGTAGGGGAACGTGCGATGCGCGGCCGTCATCGCGTACATGTCGAACGTCTCTCCGAACGCGGTTCCCTGTCCGTTGAACTGCTCGCTGTACAAACTCACCTCATGCACTTCGTTGACGAGATCGGCATCGAGCGTGCGCATCAAAAACATCAACTGATCACGCGTCACCGTGGGCATTGCGTTCGACGCATCCGGCAGAAGCGCGATCGGATATTTCAACAGAAATCCCGAGAGCGTTTGCGGCGTGATCTGATCGGGATCATCGACGTTGCGCGTCCTAAACAGCCAGACGAGCGCGTCGTCCAGCTTCAGCGGATCCTTCGGTTTAAACGCATCCGTATCATCCAGAATCCCGCGCGCCTTGCCATAGTCGATGATCTGTTCATCCGGATCGGACGAGGGCACGTCGCTGAAAGAATCCCGCACGTTTTCTGCGGGGCGATGGAGGCTGTCCCATATCATCTGATATCCGTCCTCGCGACTGATGGGAGCGCTCTGTGCGGTGGTGGCTGCGACTGCGCTGAGCGGCACTGCAAAGACTGCAAGAAGCAGAATCAATCGGCGCATAGGTGTGGATAATGAAGGAGAAATGGATGCGGGTCAACCGTTGAAACCGTTATTTGTTATTAGTTACTGGTTCGGAAGCAGTAAACCAATAACGATGAACCAATACCCAAAACAATCTGCGACAGCATCCGTACAACATTCAACATGATCGGCACCACGCCATGATCACAACACTCCCCATCCCTTCGCGCGCACGAGCGCGTACATGCTTTGGATTTGCTCCGTGCGCATTTGATGCAGTGTCATCGGTCCGACGTTGCCGGCATTTCGGTCGGTCGCACTTGCGATGAGCCCGCGCTTGATCTGATACTGCGTCATACTGCTTTTCGTGAGCGGCCCGTACACGCCGTTGATTTTATCTGCAGGAAAAAAACCTTTGTCCGCCAAAAATTGCTGAATCGCGCGTACCGTTTCGCCGGTCTGTCCGACCACGAGATAGGAATCAAGCAGGTCGCCGCGGGTGGCGAGCAGGTCGCTCACTTTTTTGTACGCAATGAATGTCTGGGCATGCGACGCGGTTTCGCGCACCTGCCAGTCGGTAATGAGCGCGCTTCGCGTGAGCGGACCGATGAGTCCGGCTCCGGGCGACGTTTTGTCTCCTACAAGTTTCTTGCTCTGCTGGTATTTTAGAATCGCAGAGAAGAGTGCATCGGAATAGACGCCGTCCGTGCGGCCTTTGTAGAAACCGAACCAACGCAGCAATCGCTGCGCGCCTTGAATGTCCACTTTCGGACTTTCCTTGTTGATGAAATGCACCGGCGCGGGCGCCTTCGCTTCGATGGCAGCAGCCAACAGATACGCGGCGGAGGTCGTCGTCAATTCCGTGCCGTTTTCGGTGAGACCGTAATCCGTATTAAAGGACGCGAGAGCCTGCTGCGTCGCGTCGCCGTACGTTCCCGTCGCGGTACCATGAAAGTACCCGAGCGTACGAAGAGTCTCCTGCAGCATCTGCACGCTGAGGCCGGTCTGCCCGCTTTTCGGATGCATGTCGAGCAGCCCCGCGTCCGCGACGAGGTACGGCTTCAGCGCGTTCACGGGCGACGGCAAAGACGTCATGTCGAATCGTTCCCGGGGCTGCGTTGTCCCCGGCGGATACACCGTACCGTGAATATGCTTCACGCCGAACGCGAGTGCGCGGGCGAGTCCTTCTTCGCCATAGCCGACCCAGACGTCGATGCGGTCTCCGTTGCCCTGCTGCTGAATCGCGCCGCCGCGATCATGCACGGTCATGACGCCAAGGCCGGGCAAATCAATGCGCGTGCCGAAGGCATAGCTCGGCGGGGCGGCAACCATTCCCGGATACACGACGGTGCCGTCGGCGCCGCGCGTGCCGCCGCCGTTCAAGACTTTGTCTGCCTGCTCGCTTCCTTTTATATAGCAGCACTGGTTCGCGACGGGAGAATAGTAGGCGGTCAGGATGAAATCCTGCTCATACGGCGCTGCTGTATTCTTCGCGACAGCGATCGACGGCGCGAGCATCGCGCACACGAGGATGAGTGATGTGATTTTTATGTGCATGTTTCCGATTATGATACCACAAAATCGTTTCCGCCTCTCGCATAGACTGCTGACAATTAAGCTAAAAAGACGTCTCGTACATCATTCGACGATCACCATGTCTTCCAGGCGAATGCCGAATTTTCCGGGAAAATACACACCGGGTTCAATCGTGATCACTTCATGTTTCAGCAGTTTCTGATCCGCTGCACGTTCGGACAAGATCACGCCTTCGTGAATATCAAGCCCGACACCGTGGCCGAGTGCATGCGTGAAGGCGCCTTCCATGCCGTATTTTTTTAGGACGTCCCGCGCGATGCGGTCGAGCAGTTGCGTCGAGGCTCCTTTTTTCACCGCCTTCTTCGCCGCATTTTTTGCCTTCGTCACCGCTTTGATCGCCTTTGTAATGTGCGCTGAAACAGGACCCGTCAGATACACCTGGCTGCGGTCGCTGCAGTAGCCCCGATACTTGGCGCCGATGTCGATCTGCACGATGTCCCCTTTTTTCAGCTTCCTATTTCCCGGTTGATGATGCGGCCGGCTCGTGTTTGATCCGAATGCAACGATGGAGTCGAACGCCATAGCTTCAGCACCCAGTTCGTGCGCCCACTGTTCGATTTTCCAGGCGAGCTCGTCTTCGCGGATGCCCACACGGAGAGCGGCGGGAATGCGGCGCAGAAGTTCACGCGTGATGCGGTGCGCACGGTTGATCAGTCTTACTTCAACTTCATCTTTGGATCTGCGGAACTCCCCTACTGCGTCCGCTATATGAACAAATTTTGTGTTCTTGAATTGGGACTGGAGTCTGCGCAACCGGGCCACCGTGAGGTGTTCTTCCATGTAACCGCATCGCGGAATTTTCTTCAACAGTTCCGGCAATGCGGATGCATTTTTGACGGTGACATCCTTGTATGCTTTGGCGGATGCCAACTCGCCGTAGCGGCTATCGACCAAAAAAACGTAGGCCGTCGGTGTGACCAGCAGTGTCCCGCTGCTGACCGAAACCCCGGTGAGATAGCGGACGTCCGTAAGATCCGTGACAAGCAAGACGGGAACTTTGGCTTTTGCGAGGAGCTGACGTGGTTTTGGACGCATAGGGAGGCTGGAAACAGGGTAGCGTTACAAACGATTTTCTGCTATTATAGAGAGAAATGGCATCCACACATACATCACTCAAAACACGCATCGTCCTGGGCCTCCTCTCGGGCTTCGCGGCGATATCTCCGGGGCTCGCGCAAGTCTATAACGGCGGTGGTATTGGTCAGGGTATCAATGCAACCGGCGGCATCGCCGTTCCGCATACGGATCTGCGTACCGTGGTCATCAATATCATCCGCGTCACGCTCTCCTATCTTGCACTCGCAGCCACCGTCATGATCATCGTGGCGGGTCTCTACCTCGTTTTGAGCCTGGGCAACGAATCAGCAAGAGACAAAGCCAAAAATATTATCGTGTATACCATTATCGGACTTGTTATTATCCTGTTCTCCGAACTTATCGTCAATCTTGTTCTGAAGATCCTGTCATGATCTCCTCCCGTCTTCAACGCCGGATCACCACATGCGCTCTCGCACTCTGGATAAGCGCGTATCCCGCAATGGCAGCCGCACAATCTCTGCAGCAGGGACAAGTGACGAGTGCGATCACCGCATCCACGACCGAGACAGTAAACCTGATGGTCGGCGACATTTTTGAGGTGCTCCCGACCAGCGATATTCAGAATCCCACGTATTCGTGGATCCTGACGCAGGACAGAACGTTCATCCAGGCGGGTCGAGCACCGACATTCCGCGTGCGGCTCGTGCAACCCGGAACGTATACGCTCATTGCCGAGATCGATGCGCAGGATTTGTCACAGCGCATCACGCGCACGTTTACGATCAATGCCCAGCCGCGGCCGCTCGGAAAAATCGGCGCCGATCAGCAGGGCGGCACCGGCGCAACGATCATGCCTGCCGGCAGCGGCACGGAACTCGTCGCGACGGATCCTCAAATGACCCCGCGCGGCAATGTCATCCTCGGCAGCAATCAACAGCTCGTCAAACTCGTACCGATCAATCCTGATCTCAAGCCGCTGTCACTCGACGTGAATACGGCCGTTGATTCAAACGGCGACGGAAACCCGAGCAACGACGTCGATAATCAGGACACGTTCTTCCAGAGTTACGCGTCTCCCTTGTATGTCTGGTTTGCATCCCCGCTCACCACGCGAACGATGGCGGTCACGACGATTGAAAACGGAAACGCGGTAACGCAGAACATTGAAGTGGACAATCTCGATTACGCACAGCAGAACGGTCTGATCACGAGCCCCGTTTCCATAGTCACGACAAAAACCAATGACAATACATTCAATTTCACGCCGCAGTTCACGGCGTCGCAAATGCCGCAGACGACGCTTCTGTATCACTGGAGTTTCGGCGACGGCCAGGAGAGTCTGCTCATGAACCCGTCGCACACCTACGGCAGCAACGGAGCGTATGACGTGCATCTGCTGGTGAGTGATCTTGTAAACGGCAGCCAGGTCGCCGTGGCCGACACGCAGGTCGTCGTGCAGTTGTCGCAAACGGGCACCGGCGGGGTCGCTCAGACATCGAGCGCAGCATCGTCTGCACCGGCTCAGACGACGGGAGGCGGCGGGCTGTTTGGCTCCTTGGGATCGCTTCTCTGGCTCGTGTTCATCTTCGTGATCTTCGTCGTGCTGGGACTCATCGTCACGTTCATCGTGTCCAAGCTGCGCCGCGGACGTCCGCTCGATGAAACATTTGCGGAACTCGAGAAGAATATCGTCGGCAAGGAATCGGACGAGAAAAAGACGCCCGAGCCTCTGACCATCACACCGGCGCCAAGCAAGCCGATCCCGACGCAGGCGGACGTCGTCAAGCGTGAAGAGGAACGCACGCCCCCGAACCCCGCAGCGCAGACACCGCGTGTCGATGAAGCAGCAGCGCCGAGCTGGCTCAGAAAAGGACTGGGCGAAAAGACGTCTATAGAAACAAAAGAACCGACGCCTGCGACCGCTGCACAACCGGCACAGTTGCAGACCGCTCCGAAGCGGAGCACGCCGCCGATGCCCGTGACGCCGAAACAGGAACCTCCCGCTCCGCAGCCTCCCGCGCAATCAAAGCCCGCGCCGCAACTAACCCCTAAGCCGACACCTGCGGTGCAACCGCAGCAGGCACCGACTCCCCGCCCGGCACAGGCAAACACTCCGCAGCCGAGTGTCGCACAGCAAGCTCCGCTGCCGTCCTGGCTCCAGCCGCAAAACGCTCCTGCCGCGCAACCCGCGTCTCCGGCAAAGCCGCAGACTCCTCCCGCTCCGTCGCAACCTGCACCAACCCCCAAACCGGTCACGCCGGCTCCCAAGCCCGCACCGACGCCGTCGCCTGCGCCGCAACCGCCCGTGCAGCCGCCTGCTCCGACTCCGCAGCCGCAGACAGCGAAATCCAGCGCACCACCGATGCCCGTCATGACGAAAGCGCAGGAAACGCCCCCGCCCCAACCGAAACCGTCGCCTGCTCCGCAGACAACCCCGGCGTCTCAGCCTCAGAGCCCGGCACCGACTGTCACACAGCCGACATCGCCGGAAAAGCCCGCGACCCCCGCATCAAAGCCGGTGACACCGCCCCAGCCGGTCGTCACGACAAAGCAGGAACCGGCCGCTTCTGAGCAGAAGGTACCTACGTCCGTGCCGCCGGTCGCCAAGTCGGACACACCCGCACGGCAACCGGATACAAAACAGACGGAACCGACACCGATCGAAACACCGGCATCCCCAACACCCGCGGCACAGTCCACGCCCGTACCGACACCCTCACCCACGCCGGTGGCACCTGCGGCGCTGAGCTTATCGAAAGCAGAGAACCCCCAAGCCAAGACGGAATCTGCTCCGGCTTCAAAACAGGAAAACGTCGCCCCGCAGCAGGTGATTCCGCCTCCGCCGCAGCCTGTCAAACCCGCCGAGCACGTTCAAACCGATAATCCGATTGCGATTATCCGCGCAGACAGCATTGAGGAGCAGAAAAAGGAGGATGATCGCAAAGAAGAGCCCCCGCAAACCACGGCTTAAATCGGTTGTGAGCTGCGCGCAAACTGCTAGTATTCCCCGCACACGGTTCTTTTTATCGTTGTCTCATGGCGATCCCCTCGACTACGCCTGTCTGCCGACAGGCAGGCTCGGGGCAGGCTCCGCTCAGCAGGACAAGAAACATCATCGATATTATGGCGATCGTAGCTCAGTTGGGCCGCCGAGCGCTTGCGCGAGGCGCAAGAGAAAACTATATGCTCGAACTAACCGCTACGTATCATCCTTTCACATCATCATCCTTATGGCGATCGTAGCTCAGTTGGTTAGAGCATCAGGTTGTGGTCCTGAGGGTCGTGGGTTCGAATCCCATCGATCGCCCCATCACATTTATTCCCTAAAGCGATCGCAGCTCAGCTGGCTTTGTTTCGCTTGCGAAACAAGAAGAAAATGACACCTGCGCGCAGCGCATCAGGTTGTGGTCCTGAGGGTCGTGGGTTCTCCGTATCAAGTAAACAATGTCATCCTGCCTGTCCGTCCGAAGCTCCGAAGGAGCGAAGGCGGAAGCTGACGAAGGGCCCATCGATCGCCCCATCATATTTCATCACCGATTCCGCGGAAGCAACAATCATTTTTCGCAAAATTCATCCATCGACGCGCACGTCACGTACTCCGCGTGCACGGTGCGATCCTCACAGGGGAAATAATTCCGCCAAACGGAATCCCACGGAAGAATACGTATTCTGCGGTACGCATCTTTTTCAAACACAATCGGTTCCTGATGCCAATCGTTGTCGTTGATGATGAGTCCGGCATGTATGACGCCACGCACCCATTTGCCATTAATCGTCTGATAGCTTCCGCAAATTTGAAACACGAAGGGCGCCGTATAGTCGCGTCTTGCTTCGTTGACGTACATCTTCTTTCCCTTTTCCCGCATCGATGTCTCCTCTTCAATCACGTCCGTCTTACCCGTGACGAAGTTGAGGGCGCCGAAACAATTGAAATCTGATTCGTTCAGGCGGCGGTTGCGTTGTTCATGGAAAAGAAACAACAATCTCGCTGCGATGGAACCGCGCAAGCGAGCGATAGGTTGATTGTCATTGGTATCGATGATATCGAGATGCGCCGAATAATGCGCACATTCTTCGAGATCGGCAGGTATATCCGCATCCGTCCGCAGGGAAAAACGCCCATCCGGTACAAGAAAATGCTTATTCATAGCGGCCACGGACTATAGCGATTGCAACAGTCGGCGTCGAGATGGGGTGAAACCGCGTTGTGCATTGCGCTAGGATAGGAGCATCTCTTTCAACCTGCTTTCCCGACGGCTCCTCTTTCTGCTCGGCGTTATCGCATTGATGCTGATTGCATTCGGTGCATGTCTGAAATTCGGGTTCGCACCCGTCGACGACTATCATTTGATCGTCCAGAATCTCGCGATCCGTGACATGTCGTGGGACGGTTGGAAGCAGATGTTCACCATGTTCGATCCGGAGCTCTACATTCCGCTCACATTTCTCAGTTTCAAAATCGAAGCTCTGATTGCCGGCATGAATCCGCTGCTGTTTCATCTCGATAATTTGCTTCTGCATATCGCAAACGTATTGCTCGCCGCATGGATCATCACGCGGCTGAGCGGATCGAGACTTGCGGGCTGGTGCGCAGCACTTATCTTCGCCGCGCATCCGCTTGATGCGGAAACCGTGACATGGATCTCGGCGCGCAAGGATCTGCTCGCAACGCTGTTCACGCTTCTCTCGATGGTATTCATCATGAAATCGATCGATCGGGAAGACAGGCGGTTCTGGATTCTCAGCGTCGTGTTTTTCGTGCTCGCGCTGCTTTCAAAAATTTCCGTCGTCCTGCTGCCGCTTTTCATCATTGCAATGCTGCTGCGTGAACGATTCACATTCAAAAGCGCATCCGTGATGCTCGCGCCGTACGTTGTTGCCTCCGTCGCTCTCGGCATTATCGCGGTGCCTGGCAAAGGCGGCGTGCTCACATCGACTCCCCCGCTCGACCGCATCGTACTGACCGGCTACGCACTCTCGCTAAGCATCGGACATTTTTTCATTCCGGCGCGCCTCGCGCTCTACTACGTGCTGCCCACAATCAATGCGACGACAATCATCATCGCGCTGTTTCCCCTTCTGCTCATCGCCGCCGCGGTACTTCTCTGGAAAAAATTGCCGCTCTTTTCGATCGGTATTGCATGGTTTTTCGTTTTCATTCTGCCGACGGTTCTCAATATTCAAACCGACGTGCAGTCCTCGGGGCTCACGTTCGCATCGGACCGTTATCTGTACCTGCCGATGATCGGTCTTCTGATCGCGCTCATCGGCATCATCCGCATGATCCGGCATCTTTTGGATGACATCGTCGCACGATGGTCGACCATGATTGCGACGGCAATCATGCTTCTGATTTTTATACAGCTTGCGCGCGCGCAAGTCGCAACATGGTCGGATGCTGAGACTCTTTTCAAACATGCCATTGCGGTGTCACCGACGTCCGTCGAAGCGCGCGTTACGCTGGCGGAGGCATTGAAACAGGAAAATAAATTGCAGGATGCATTTGCTGTGCTGAAAGACGGACTTGCTTTCAGCGACGACGAACGTCTGCATCTCGAAGCAGGCACTCTCTATGCGGCCGCGGGCGATGTCGGTAATGCGCTTCAGGAATTTACGAAAGCGCAGTCAATGGACCCGCAGTCATCCGTCGCGTACGACGGCCTCGCGGCGCTGCAGGAGAATGCGGGAGACACGAGTCAGGCGAAACGTCTCTACGAAAAAGCGGTGCAGTTGCAGCCGCAGGACATCACTGCACATCTCGCGCTCGCGCAGCTGCTTTTGATATCAAATGACGCAAGCGGCGCGCAGCATCAATTGAATGACGTGCTCGCAATCGATCCGAGCAACATCGATGCATTGAACGGACTTTCGGACGTGTTTTCGCAAGAAGGGAACGCGCAGCAGGCCGCGATCTATCAACGGAAAGCGTCGCTTCTTTCCCTGCCTTGATGTGCGCACGTTTCTCACCGTTCTTGCGGGCACGTTCTACATCGTGGGCTACGTCCCGTACATCGGAGGAATCCTGCGCGGCATTTCGAAGCCGTCAAAGGCGTCTTGGCTGATCTGGGCGACACTCGATGTCATCACCGTCGTCGAGATGTCCGCAAAAGGAGTGCTCAACGGACAGATTATCGGCGTCGCACTCGGTTCATGGATCGTGACGATTCTTGCATTCATGCACGGAAGCAACGAATGGAAAAAATTGGATATCTGGTGTCTCGCCGGCGCGATCGCCGGCATCGTGCTTTGGAAAGTGATCGGCGACGCGACGATCGGCATCATCATAAGCTCGATCATCATGTTCATCGGCTGTATTCCCACCTTTGCGTCGGCATGGAATCATCCGGAGCATGAAAACAGAAGCGCCTGGACGCTCTATTTTGTTTCCTGCATTCTCCAGTTGTGCGCGATCGAGACATGGACGACGGCCACGGCCGCGCAGCCGGTCAGTTTTGCAATCAGTGAAGCGGTGATGATGATTTTGCTTTGGATCAAGCCGAAACGCGCAACAAAGACCGTTCACGCAAAAACAACGCCGTGACTCTTGGCATGACAAGGAAACCATGCTACCGTGAGGGTGAATATTCCGCAGCCTGTAGGGCTCTTCTTCACTATTATGTCACAACCGCAATTCCGCACACCAAAGGGTGTTCATGACGTGCTTCCGGAGGATGAACAGTACATGACCTATATCAAGAAAGCCGTCCGCCACCGCGCGCGTCAGGCGGGTTACAAGCGCATCGACCCGCCCATTTACGAAAACCGCGCGATTTTTGAACGCGGCATCGGCCAGCATACCGACATCGTTGAAAAAGAACTCTTTCTGGTGTCCTCCAAGCAGCAGAGCGACGATGCCGTCGAGTTCGCGCTTCGTCCGGAATTCACGGCAGGCATCTGCCGGTCGTACGTGGAACACGGCATGCAGCAACTGCCCCAGCCGGTCGCTCTCTATGCAATCGGACCGTGCTTCCGACATGATCGTCCGCAAAAGGGGCGCTACCGCCAGTTTCATCAGTTTGATTTCGAAGTGATCGGCCTCAAGGATCCGAGCCTCGACGCGCAGCTCATTCAGGTGCTGCAGAAAATTTTTGAGGACCTGCGTATCTCAGAGAGGTTGAAGCTGCAGATCAACAACGTCGGAACATTGGAAAGCCGCCAGAAATTCGCGCAGGCTCTGCAGGATTTTTTCATCGGAAAAGAACGTCATCTGCCCGAGCTTGATCGCGAAAGACTCCAGAGGAATCCTCTGCGTCTCCTCGATTCCAAGGAGGAGGATACGCGCGTACTTTTGAAAAACGCGCCGACGCTCAACCAATTCATTGACGACGAATCGAAGCACTATCACGAGACGGTCCTCGATTATCTGTCCGCACTCGGCATCGAGTACGCGGAAAACACCGGACTCGTCCGCGGCCTTGATTACTACAACCAGACGGTCTTCGAATACTGGGATTCGTCATCGGGCGCGCAGAACGCGGTCGGCGGCGGCGGCAGATACGACGGCCTCATCGAACTTCTTGGCGGCAAAGAAACACCCGGACTTGGTGCCGCATGCGGCATGGAACGCATCATCTGGCATATGAAAGAAGCCGGTGTTCAGGCGCCGAACAAGGATCAGGTCGACGTGTTTGTGGCACAGCTCGGACCCGAGGCGAAGAAGGAATGCCTCGTGCTCATCACGGCGCTGCGCGAAGCGGGCGTACATACGCTCGGCGCGCTCGGAGAGGCGAGCCTGAAATCGCAGATGCGTCTGGCCGACAAGTTTAAGGCCAAATACACGCTGCTGCTCGGCAAGATGGAAGTGAAAAACGGCACCATCATCCTGCGCGACATGGCCGCCGGCAAACAGAAGGAGATCAAATACAAGGATGCTCTTCCGCAGATAACGAAACTCCTCGGCGAAAAAAATCTGGATACGTATACGCTGAAGGATCAGATGGGGGAGGCGGATGAGGATTAGGAAATAGGGCTAGGGCAAGGGCTAGGATTTATTGATAACGATGAATCAAGCTCGTGAGCATTTTTCCAACTTCTTGAACATACCGTGCTGCCTGCGATATTTCGCTTTCTGTCGGAAACTTCAATCGAACAGAAACTAAAAGCAATGCTTCAACCTCCGAACATTCTCCGCGAGCAATTGCATATTTATGACATTTATCTGCAGAAGATGACCGACTATATCCCTCTGCAAAATTTGCAACAATACTGGCAGAGGCACGACGTAATTGAGACGTCATGGCATATAATTCCTCTTTCGGAAATTTTTTTGTTAATCGATAGACCTCTTCAACAAGATCAAGTCCTCTATGCCAAACATTCATATCGATAAAACGCATAAACGCAGCTTACCAAAATGAATCCTAAGGAGATTTATAAGGGCACGATCGTACACTTACGTACTTCCTAGCCCTAGCCCTATTCCCTAGCCCTATCAAATATCCAAATTCTTCACCGTCTTCGCGTGCGCCTGGATGAATTTGCGGCGCGGGGCGACTTCGGAGCCCATGAGCGTGGTGAAGACGGCATTGGCCTTCTCGGCATCGTCCATCGTCACCTTCAGGAAGGTGCGCTGTTCGGGATCCATCGTCGTGTCGTAGAGCTGGTCGGCATTCATTTCACCCAAACCTTTGTAGCGCTGGACGTTCACGCGCGGGCTCTTCTTGGCGGCCTTCGCGGTTTCTCCTTCTTCGCCTTCACTCTCTTCTTCGGGTTCCTCAATGTTCTCTTCCGATTCAACCGCGTCCTTCATGTCGACTCCCCACTCTGTGAGGATGTCGTTACGCTGGGTGTCGGAGAATGCGTAGCGGATATCCTTGCCTTTCTGCATCTTGAAGAGCGGCGGCTGCGCGATGTAGAGGTAGCCGTTTTCAATAAGCTCCGGGAAGTAGCGGAAGAAGAGCGTCAGGAGCAGCGTGCGGATGTGCGCGCCGTCAACGTCGGCATCGGTCATGATCACGATGCGGTGATAGCGGAGCTTGGAAATGTCTTTCACTTCGCCGATACCCATGCCGAGCGCGATGATGAGCGCCTTCACTTCATTGTTGTTGAGCATTTTGTCCAATCTGGCCTGCTCGACGTTGAGGATTTTTCCCTTGAGCGGCAGGATCGCCTGAAACTCGCGCTTGCGGCCCTGCTTGGCGGAACCGCCGGCGGAATCACCCTCGACGATGTACAGCTCGCACTCAGCGGGGTTCCTGCTCTGACAGTCCGCGAGTTTTCCCGGCAGCGTCATGCCTTCGAGCACGCCTTTGCGGATCACGGAATCACGGGCGGCACGGGCGGCGAGACGCGCTCGCGCGGCAAGCAGACACTTCGAGACGATTTCCTTTCCTTCGCCCGGATGTTCTTCCAGGTACTGCGACAGTTTTTCGTTCACGACGGTCTCGACCGCGGTCTTCATTTCGGCGTTGCCGAGTTTGCCTTTGGTCTGACCTTCGAACTGCGGCTCGCGCAGACGGACGGAGATGACTGCGGTCAGGCCTTCGCGCACGTCGTCGGCGGTGAGATTCTCATCTTTCTCTTTGAGCAATTCGAATTTGCGGGCGTACGCGTTGATCGTGCGCGTGAGCGCCGCCTTGAAACCCGTCAGGTGATGGCCGCCTTCAATCGTGTGAATGTTGTTCGCGAAGCTCAGTACGTGCTCATTAAATGATTGCGTGTACTGCAGTGCGACTTCCACCTGGCCGTCGGGCGTGTCTTTCTCAAACGCAATCGGGCTGCCGATGCGCTCCTGCGATTCATTGAGGTGCGAGACGTATGCGGCAATGCCGCCCTCAAAGGAGAAGCGGTACAGACGCGGATAGACGAGATCCGCCTCCGGACGCACCGGACGCGCGTCCATGACGGCAAGCGTGATCCCTTTTGTGAGATAGGACTGCTGGCGGAAACGCGTGAGGAGGGTATCCAAACTGAATTCGAGCGTGTCAAAAATTTCATCATCCGGCATGAAGGTGATGACTGTGCCATGCTTGGCACTCTTGCCGATGACCTTCACATCCGCCTGCGGCTTTCCGCGCTTGTATTCCTGCATGTAGATTTTGCCGTCGCGATGAACCTCCGCCTTCATATGGACAGACAGCGCGTTCACGACCGATGAACCGACTCCGTGCAGACCGCCGGAGACTTTGTAGCCGCTCCCCTCTCCGCCGAATTTTCCTCCGGCGTGGAGTGTGGTGAGCACCACTTCGAGCGCGGATTTCTTCGCCGTCGGGTGCATGTCGACCGGAATACCGCGGCCGTTGTCATCCACGCTGACCGAACCGTCCGGATTCAGCGTCACGAGAATCGAATCGCAGTGCCCCGCCATCGCTTCGTCGATCGCGTTGTCGACGATTTCCCAGACGAGGTGGTGCAGTCCACGCACGTCGGTCGAACCGATGTACATGCCCGGACGTTTGCGCACAGGCTCGAGTCCTTCCAGGACTTGGATCTGCTCTGCGCCGTATTTGGATTCTGCTGCCATAGGTCGTAAGAAGAGGAAAAACGAAAGCGTGACAAGAATGTCTGACGTTCGGCCGTATTGTACCCAAAAACATGCCGAATTGCCAAAAAAACAGAATAAGTTTTAGCTACAAGCCTCAGGCTTCAGGCTACAAGAAAAAAGCCCCTCTCGAGGCTTGTGTCTTGCGGCTTGTAACTACCTCACATGTTGCTGTAAAACTTCTTCTTTCTGTTGGCGGCGCGATACGTCTCGCGCATCAGTGCGCGTGCGCGGACTTTGCGGCGGTTGGGCTTGCGGACAAAATTGCCGCGTTCGCGGAGCAGCTTGATGATGCCGGATTTCTGCACCTGCTGCTTGAATCGCTGCTGAAGGCGATCGTTGGATTCTTCGCCGTGCTTGTGTGCGTGGATGGCCATGAGTGCGGGTAGGGTAAGGGAGAATGGATAGTGGTGCAAGCCATTTTTGGGCCATTCGAGTTATTGGTTACTGGTTTCTGGTTACTGGTTTCCTTTTTAACCAACCAATAACCAATAACGAAAAACCAATAATTATTGCCTCAATATCGCCGCCACCTGCTTATTCTCCGGCATTTCCCCAGGCGGAACGCTCATCACCTGCCCGCGATGCTGAAGTGTGTACTGCGCGGCAAGTCCGATCAATTCCTCGCCGCCGTCGCTGGCGCTTTCGTGTAATTCCTTGCGGCCGGATTCGGTATCGAATCTCCCCCACTGCTCGGCACCGTCGGCCGTAAGCAGCAGCTCGACCTTGCCTGCAAGGCCCGCATCGAGAATCTCAGCGAGGTCCGTCGATGTCCGGCCAGTTCCGGCAAGATTGCCATAGGATTCCAAAAGTTCCTTTCTCTTCTTACCCGCCGCTTCCTGCACGATCGGCTCCGCTTTCTTGAGCAATTCCTCGGCCTCCATTTGTTCGGGATTGCCGTGAACGAAGGAATCGAGAAGGCGTCCCGACGCATCAACGCTGCGGTAGATGCCGAATAATTCCTCGACACCGGCAAAGACCAGCGGCAGCTTCTGTTCATGCAGCAGCGTGTGGAGACTCTTGGCGATCTTTTGCAGATACACCTTTGCCTCGATCTCCGCGTCATCCTTCGCATTGGAATGGCCGCTGAACGCGACTGTTCCATTGCCGGTGCTGTGGAAGCTGAGCGATTCGTCCGTGTGCTCGGTCCCCTCCCATGCTTCCGCAAGACTGTGCGGCATGCCGGGGATATCCTTCGCCGTGATCTCTGATCCGTTCACTTCCAAAAAATGTGCGCTGTTTTTGCTGACTGCCAGAACGTAATAATGAAGGGTATTCATAAAAGAAAGAAGCGGAGTGATGTAAAAGCGTGATCCCACGACGGATAGCGGGGTCAATTCTTGCGGAAGAAGCTGCGCGTGAAAAGTCGACCTGGAAAGAAAGAGCCCGACCGTGCCTTCGGGCACGCCGAGTTCGAGATCCTGTTCGATGTAGGCTCTGGCGGGAGCCAAAAATTGCGAGAGCCCCTTGGCGGAGAGGTCGTAGGGCTGCAAACGCGGTGCTAGATCATCGAGCATGCGCGTAAGACGCTCGGCGTTTTCCGTCTGGTGGTTGATCCCTGCAAGAACCGGAAGATAGACAGTGACGCACGGCGCTTCGGTGACGGCAATCAGTTGATCGATAAAAGAGTGCATATCGTCGATGGAAAAAAATCAGCGGAGAAGATTGAGCGCGCGCAGCATCTGATCGTCCTGCACGCCCGCACCCGATCCTGCCATCGGAACCATGACGTCCGGCGTGACGCCTACGTGGTTGATTTTATGGCGCAGCGGCGAGAGCCATTCCGCGATCGTCATCTTGAGATTGGACCCGTCTTTGAATTCCAGGACCTGCTGCACCGTTCCCTTTCCGTAGGTGACGGTACCGAGGATCGTCGCGCGTTTGTAATCCTGCAATGCGGCCGCCGTAATTTCAGATGCGCTCGCGGACCCCTTGTTCACCAGCACCACGACCTTCGTCGAGGGATCGATGACGGGGTCTTCGCCCGTCGTCACCGTCGTTTCCCCGTCGCGTGCGACGACGTGCGCGACGGTGCTGCCCTTGGGCAGGAAATTGCTCAGCACTTTCTCCGCCGCATCCAGCAGTCCGCCCGGATTGTTGCGAAGATCCAGGATAATGCCCGTGGGATGATGCGATGCGACGTCCGTCAGCATGGAGCGGATCTGATCGTCGGTGGTCTGTCCGAACTGCGCGAGTTTCACCACTGCCGTCGACCCCTGATACGACACGTCGATCTCCGGCAGCTGGATCGTGTCGCGCGTCACCTTCACGTCGAACTCCGATCCGTTTCTGCGGATATGCAGCGTGATCGTCGTTCCTTTGGGACCGCGGATTTTGTTGACCGCCTGCAGGAATCCGATGTTCGTGATATCCGTGCCGTCAACCGCGAGAATCTGATCGCCCGGCTGCAGGTTGGCTTTCTCCGCCGGCGATCCGGAAATCGGCGCGACAATCGTCAGAATATTATTCGTGTACTCGACCTGCGCCCCGATACCGGTCACCTCGCCGCCGAGCTGCGTGTTGAATTCCTCCGCGTTGATCGGCCGCATGAACACCGTGTACGGATCGTTGAGGCTGTCAACGATCGCTTCGGCTGCGCGATAGGCTGCCTCCTGGCTGGAGATCTTATCCTTATAGAGATACTGATCGTTGAGCAGCTGCCACACGGCTCTCAGCATGTCTTCGTCTGGAAGCGGCTGGCTGAGCGTCTGGTAATGAATCTCGATGCCTGCGCTGCTTGTGGCCGAGGATGCGGCACCGGCATCCGTCGACGAAACAGCCGTGTTCGAAGACGATGAGGCCTGCACAGAATTCAGCACATTCTGCAGAAGGGCGCGCGCGTCCGCGCCGGACAGCACATCGTTGACGCCGAACATTGTCTGGCTCTCGGGAAGAAGCCACGATTTCTCAAGCGAGAGTTCCACTGCCTGTGTCAGATCGATGCTTCCCGAGACATCGCTAAACGACTGGGTGTAGGGATTTTCCGGAGAGAGATTTTCCAGATGCATGAGTACTTCGAGCGCCTGCCCGCGCGTGATGTGCTGGTCGGGAAGCAGATCGCTGCCGAATGATTGGAGTGCGTTGTAGGCGGCTGCCGTCTGCACGTACGGAAGCAGGCTGTCGGGGATCGCGTGGCGGAAGTGCACGGCGGCACGATGGTTCAAGGGAATATTGAGCGACTGGATGCTTGCGCGGATAAAATCGCCGCGCGAGACCGATGCGGAATCGGGCGTCGTAAGAGCGCTGCTGACCGGCATGGCAAAGACGCCGACCGGAAGAAGCAGCGAACAAACGGTCACCGCGAGACGACGAAACGCTGAGGAGGACATACACAATGGGGAACGGACCTTCGGATTAAAAAGAAGGTACGGCGGAAGTGTAGCGCGGGCGTTTGAAAAGAAACAAGAAACAAGGTGCAAGAAACAAACAAATGAAAAGATCAAAAAATCTTATTTCTTCGTATTTGTACCTTCCTTATATCTTGTACCTTGTCTCTTGCAGCTTTGAACATCGCCTCACATCAAACAATCTGTCATTGCACGTTCTGCGCTTCTACGAACACTTCATTCGTCATGAGGTGTCCATATTCATGCATGTCTTCTTTCTTGAGAAACAGATGCGTGAGCCACCAGAATCCGCCGACCACGTAGAAGAGCGACGGGAGCAGGAGCAAAGGAATTTTATCGAGCAGCACGGGCGACGATGATCCAAGCAGATCCCGGAGCGTCTGCGGATGCCCGGGAAGAATGTCCGGGACCGTGACGAGGAAATTGAAGATGCCGTGCAGCAGAATCGCACAGGTGAGTCCCGTCATGATCATCTGCACGCGGAAGATGGAAATCTCGCGGATGCGGAAGGTCCCCTGAATCAGGCTCAGAATCCAGAACGTTCTGCCGCGTGCATGCTGTTCCTGCAGATACGGACCGGCGAAGATCGCGAGCCCGAGGAAATATCCCAGCGTGCCGGTGGCGACGATATGCACCATGGTCGTGAGCACGCTGCGGCCGAGGACGTTGCTCAGGAACGCAAGCAGATCCGGATTGCCATTCGTCAGGTAATCCTGCACGAACGCGGTGAAATAGACAGGGTTGATGATGTTCTCTGCGAAGGAAAATCCGATCGCAACCATGATCGCGAGCTGCAGGACATCGTCGATGCTGCTGAAGAGCTTGCGCGCGCTGTGCGTGAGCGCCCAGAACTTGCTGGTTTCTTCGATGATGCCGACGATGATGAAAGACAGCAGACTGGAGAGCAGCACCGCCTTGACGCTTCCGTCATTGCCGGACGTGGATGCGATGAACGTCTGCGCGATCTGGCTGAAACTCTCGGGCTTGATTTGAAACAGGAAGAACTGCAGCGCGACGCCGTGCCGTACCAATGCGTCATAGAAAAGAACCGGAACCGTTGCAAGCATTCCCGACAGAAACATCAGGACCACCGCGCTCTTTCTCTCCGTGTGATATTTCAAAAACAGCAGACACCAGATGATTGCCGGCACCAAAGCCGTTGCCGCAGCGATCAAGCTCGGAAGGCGGGTCTTGGGATCGTCGTTCAACGCTAGGTGCAGCGTGATCCAAAAGAGAAACGATCCGAGCATCACCGCCTTCGTCTGCGTCTCCCACGGGCCGAAGAGCATTTTCCAGCCGAGCACCGTAAGCACGACCGCGAATGCCATCGCGAACGCATTGTCCTGCAGACCGGGCTTGAGAAAAATCATACCGATCTGAATGAGCCCGACCGAAAGCGCCGATCCGAAAATCGTTGCGAACAGCAAGTGCGTCGGCTGATGTTTCCAGCGTCTGGCGAGATCGATCGACGCCAGAGCGGCCACCGCACAGAGCACGACGAGGCTTGTCGGAGAGAGGAAATCTGTGGTTGATATACTGAACGCCATAATCTAGTAATTATAGCATATATAAGCCATTTATTCAATGTTTGAAGGGTAAGAGAAACAGCTTAAAAGTCACTAATTTTTATGCATTCCTTCGTCAGGGGTGCAGGGAACCTTGTCCGGTTCCCTAGCACCCCCGACACCCCCGTTACCCTCCTGACATATCGCGGGAGACATCGCGCTCAAGTACTCAACAGCTCAAAGTTGACCATCAATCATGATGAAGTGTGTACGCATGCAAAATGGAAGTAAGGCGATGTCGATGTTGCTAAAAGCTTTACAGACTGGGATCCGAGCAATCTTCTATAGAGTAAGCGCGAGACATAAAACAGATTGAGCTTCGTCATAACTGCGGTACACTTTCCCGCATGACCGATTTTCGACAGCTTCTCAACGAGAACAAGACGTGGCTCGCATTGATGTTCGTCATCGTGTGCGGGTTTTTCACCTACGTCTACAACTACCAGAATCCCCCGGCGCTTTTTTGGGACGAGAACTACCACATCGCGAGCGCGCAGAAATATCTGAATGGCGTGTATTTCATGGAACCGCATCCGCCGCTAGCCAAACTCCTCATCGCATTGGGAGAAAAAATCGTGCATGCCAACCCCGTCGACAATCAGTTCATCGGCACCGATTACGCGCAGAATCCCCCCGCCGGTTTCTCGTTCGCGGGCTATCGCCTTTTTCCGGTTCTGCTCGCGTGGTGGACTGCGCCGATTCTGTTTTTGATTTTCCTCATTCTCACGCGGCGCACGCTGTGGGCTTTACTGTTCGACTTCCTCTATCTGTTCGACAACGCGCTGATCGTGCATCAGCGCTCGGCGATGCTGGAATCGACGATGCTCTTTTTTACGGCACTCACGATCCTCGCGTTCCTCCTTCTGTTTGAATGGCGGGATGACAAAAACAGATTCCTGTGGGCGTCGATCCTGTTCGGCTTCGCCTTCGGCTGTCTGATGGTGACCAAGGCGTTCGGATTGATTTTGATTCTTCTGCTGCCGTTTGTGGTATGGAAGTTCTGGAGCGAGTGGAGAAAGATCCGCACGTTCTTCATCGCCGCCGGCATCACGTTCCTGATTTTCTTTTGCGGCGTGTGGCAGATCCACTTCGCGCTCGGCGGCACCGTGAATCCCTCTCTTCCCGACAACGGCTACTACCAGGCGTCGGCGCAGTACAAACAGATTCTGCAAAACCACGCGAACGGCAATATTCTGAATTTCCCGATCATGCTGCGGGACTCGATGAAGTTCGTCGGACATTATGAGCAGGGCGTCCCGCGGCTGAATCTCTGCAAGAGTGACGAGAACGGCAGCCCGTGGTTCGAGTGGCCGATCGGCGCGCGCTCCATCAACTACCGCTGGGAAACGCCCGACGGCGTCGCGTACAAATACCTCTACCTGCAGAGCAATCCGGTGGTGTGGCTGACGTCGTTTGCCGCGACGATCATCGCCGTCATGATGCTCGTCATGTGGTTCTTCTTCCCGGGAATGCACAAGCCGAAGAACGCATTCATGCTGATCGTATTTGGGACATTGTACATCTGCTTCATGATCGCGGTCGCGCAGATCAGCCGCGTCATGTACCTGTACCACTACTTCACGCCGCTGCTGTTCAGCTTCCTCCTGTTCGCGCTGCTCGCGGATGAAGTGGGACAAATCGGACGCTGGCAGCTGACCGAAAAACGCAAGACGGCGATTCTTCTCGCATTTTCGATCGCGGTGTTCCTGGGATTCCAGTATTACAGACCGCTCACCTACTACACACCGCTGACCGACACGCAGGTGCAGCAGCGCGCGCTCATCCCCTACTGGGATCTGCACTGCGTGCACTGCCAGCTGAATGATCCGCTGGTCGTTCCGAGCGGGACCAATTCCTGATACGCGATGCTCGGTTTGTCGATTCCAAAAAGCGGCGGACGGACGGATCGCCTGCGCACCTATCTGTTGCTCGCGCTTGTCGTCGCACTGGGGCTCTTTTTGCGGCTGCTTCTGTCGCCGAGTCCGGGCTACGGATTCGACGTCGGCGTCGATCAGGGATGGGGGCTCAGCGCCATGAAGCTCGGCCTCGCGCAGTCGTACGTGGAACAGGTGAACGGAAACATGCTCCCAAATTACGCGCCGCTCTCGATCATCCTCTTCATGCTCAGCGCGATGACGGTGAATCTGTTTCAGCCGGATTTCGACGTGCATTCCAAGGCATACCTGATCGCCATCAAAATGCCCGCGATCATTGCGGACATAGGAACGGCGCTCGTGCTCTACGGACTGCTTGCACGCTGGAAGAACCGCAAAGCGGGACTCATCGCCGCGCTCGTCTACATGCTGCATCCGGCCGTCTTTCATGATTCCGCCTTCTGGGGACAGACCGACGGCATCTACACGTTTTTCATGGTCGCCGCGCTCTCGACGTACCTGTCCAAACGCATGTGGCTCTCCGGTGCACTCATCACGCTGGCGCTTCTCACCAAGATGCAGGCGGTGATGCTCGGTCCTCTCTTTCTGGTGCTCTTTCTGGCCGCAGGATGGAAGGCGTTTTTCAAAGCGGCCGGCGGCAGCGTCATCGTCGCACTGGCCGTGCTCATGCCCTTCATCATCGGCGGAACGCTGCATGCGGTGATCGACGTCTATCGCCACTCGGTCGGTTACTACTCGGTGATATCGAGCGCCGCCTACAATTTCTGGTGGAGCATGTACGCCGACCAGGCCGGCAACACGCACGACACCGATCTGATCTTCCACGTGATTCCGTTCCGCACAGCCGGACTTGCCGCATTCGGGCTCAGTTATTTGTACGGACTCTATGCGCTCTTTCCGATGCTGGTCCGCGCATTGAAAGACAAACAGGCCGCACTCTCGGTCTTTGTCGCCGCGGGATTCGTCTCTCTCTCGTTTTTCCTGTGGAACACGCAGATGCATGAACGGTATCTGTTCCCGTTCGTCGCGCTGGCGCTGCCGATGATCTTCATCAGTACGCGCGGCATCGTCCTGTATGCACTCATCTCCTTTCTCTTTTACATGAACCTGCTCGGGTGGCTGCCGGCCGGCCCGATCGACAAGGCGATCTTTGATCAGTTCCCGATGGTCGACGTGTTCTTCGCGTCGTGCCAGGTGATTCTCTTCTTTTTCCTCGCGCGCTATCTGTGGCTGTACAGACTCACGTTCAAATTCAAGAAAAATCCGATGATGACGCTGACGCGATGGCGAAAGATGCTCAAGCCTGCTCAGGCGCGGTGACGGTCGACGGCTCCGTCCACATCTGTTGATTGCGCATTTTGCTGAGTGACTTTCGCAGGGCGAAGAGTTCCTGGAACATGCGGATGATGACGCGGACCGACCCACCCGTCGGCGTTCCCTTGAGCCGCGGATAGTGCGGGACGTCGACCTGATGCCACGGGATGCGGTTGTATTTCAGCCGCAGGAACATTTCGGTATTGAATAATTTCTCCACGCCGTACGTCGGGCGGATGTCTTTCCAGATGTCTTTGCGGAACATCTTGAGTCCGCAGTTGACGTCCCGAACCCACAGTCCCAGCACGATGAAGTTCATCGCGCCGAGAATCTTGCCGAAGGTGTTGCGCACGAATCCGTCCGCGCGGTGCCGGCGGCGTCCCGTGACGAAGGGGTACTGATGGATATGCGCGAGCAGCAGATTCAGATCCTTCGCCTGAAACTGGCCGTCGCTGTCCATGAACGCGATCATGTCGGTGGTCGCATAATCGCAACCCGACCGCACCGCGATGCCGTAGCCGCCGTTCGTTTCATGGCGCACCACGTGGAGGTTCTTCATGTGTTTCTTGAGCTCTTCCAAAATTTGCGGCGACCGGTCGCGCGATCCGTCATCCACGACGATGATGTCGCCGTCGACTTTGTCCTGCGTCATCCACTGATGAACGTCGCGGACGGCCGCTTCGATATTTTCTTCTTCGTTGTAGCACGGCAGGATGATGGAGAGCGTCATGGAGATGAGGAGAAAAAGAAACGGCCGCGCGCGTCATCGCGCACACTCCTTGAGACGGCTTGGCGACGCGATTCTTTCACAATCAGCATACAGCAGTGCTTGACAGTCGCACAATGCGACGAATCCATCAATCGTCACGCTTGAAAAGACGCGAACGGACGCAGGATCTGCTACAGTGCAGCGCAATGACTGCTCGCATGGCATCGCGGCATTCCCTCGCCGCCTGGATCTGGGCGCTGGTCATCATCGGCATTCTGCTGCGCGTTTTCTATACGGCAATCACGCCCTACGGCACGCGTGCGCACGACGTCGGCAGCCACATCGATTACATTCAGTACGTCGCAGACCACTGGAGCCTGCCGGACCCGCACGCGGAGTCGGAGTTCTACCATCCGCCGCTCTATTATTTTTTGTCCGCCGTTTTGCTGCACGTCGAAACTGCATTGGGACTGAATCATGATCAGGCGCTCGTCGGCATCCAGTGGTTCGCATGTTTGCTTTCGGTCATTACATTGCTGATTGTTTTTTGGACCGGCAGGTTGTTATTCCCCGACAAAAAAGACGAACCGTCGCTGCTGCTCTACACGGCGTTCGTGGCCGTGCTTCCGTCGTTCATCTTCTTCGCGGCGCGCATCAATAATGACGTGCTGTATCAGGTCTTCGCATTCCTGTCGGTCGCTCTCGCAATCGCGTTCTGGCTGAAGGGCAAAACGATGTACTGGTATCTGACGTCGGTCGCGCTCGGGCTCGGGCTGCTCAGCAAAGGAAACGTGCTGCTGCTCGTGCCGCTATCGTGGCTGCTGCTCATGCTCCACAAAAAATATTCCTGGACGGACAAGATGATGCACCTTGCGGCATCCGCATTGATTCTCGTCGCGCTCGCGGGATGGTTCTACGTTCCCCGATACATTCAGGAACATCAGTCGCGCGTCGCGCTCGTCGGAAACGTGAACATTCTCACCAACTTCGTCGAGAACACGCCGGCCGCGTACCTCACCTTCAATCCCGTCGGCATGGTGATGCATCCGTACAACGATCCGTTCGACGATGCCGCGCGCAGACAGTATTTCTGGGAATATCTCGCGCGTTCGGCGCTCTACGGCGAATTCAACTTCGGCGTCAACGATCTGCTGCTCGCGCGCATGATGGTCGCGTCGTTTCTCCTCATCCTGCTGCTTGGCGCCTATTCGATCTGGACGGACAGAAAACTCTGGTATCGCAATCTGCCGGTATGGTCTCTTTTGATTTTTCTACTGATCGGACACGCGATTTTCCGCTACGTTTTCCCCTATAGTTCGTCGCAGGATTTCCGCTATTCGATCCTGCTGATCATCCCGATTGCCTACTACATGGCGCGGGGATGGAGCGAAGAGCAAGGCACGATGCAGATGACTCGTACGATTCTGCCTTCGTATTTCGTCATCTGTTGCAGCGTCTTCCTCTTGAGTCTCGCATCAAACGGGTGAAGAATCCCCGGGACTCCGCTATACTCCGCCCCTTTCCCATCCCTTCATGCCAGCTTCTTCTCTCGATTCCCTCGTCTCGCTCTGCAAGCGCAGAGGATTCATTTTCCCCGGTTCCGACATCTACGGAGGACTGGCGAACACCTGGGACTACGGGCCGCTGGGCGTCGAGCTCAAAAACAACGTGAAGCGCCACTGGTGGCGGAGCTTCGTACATAAGCGCCGGGACATGGTCGGGCTCGACGCGGCGATTCTGATGAATCCGCGGACGTGGGAAGCCAGCGGCCACGTGAGCAATTTCAATGATCCGCTGATCGACTGCAAAAAATGCAAGCAGCGTTTCCGCGGCGACAAACTGCTGGAGGAACGCATCGGCGTGGAGGCGGCGGCGGTGATCAAGCTGGATCAGGTGCAGCCGATGCTGATGGCGGAAAAAATCGCATGTCCGAATTGCGGATCCATCGATTGGACGCCCGCCAAGAAATTCAATCTGATGTTCAAGACGCAGCAGGGTGTGATCGAAGGCGAAGGTCAGGACATCTATCTGCGCCCCGAAACCGCGCAGGGCATTTTCGTGAACTTCAAGAACGTCGCGCAGACGACCCGCATGCGTTTACCCTTCGGCGTCGCGCAGATCGGCAAGGCGTTTCGAAATGAAATCACGCCGGGCAACTTCACGTTCCGCACGCGCGAATTCGAGCAGATGGAAATCGAGTACTTCATCGAGCCGGGCACGGAGGAAACATACTTCGACGACTGGAAGGAAACCGTCTGGAACTGGTACACGGGTTTGGGCATCAACGAAGAAAAACTGCGCATCCGCGAGCACGACAAAGACGAACTCAGCCACTACAGCTCGCGCACGATCGACATCGAGTACGAGTTCCCGTGGGGATGGGGCGAGCTCTTCGGACTCGCCAACCGCGGCGACTACGATCTCTCGCAGCATGAAAAATTCTCGAGTCAGGATTTGCACTACACCGATCCCGACGATCCGACGCGCAAGTTCGTGCCGCACGTGATCGAGCCGAGTTTCGGCTGCGACCGCACGGTGCTCACGATTCTGCTCAATGCGTACGACGAGGAAGAACTCGAGGGCGGCGACGTGCGCACGGTGCTGCGGCTCGATCCGCGCATCGCGCCGGTGAAGGTCGCGATCCTCCCGCTCAGCAAAAAAGAGCAACTCATCAGCAAGGCGCAGGAGGTGTACAACATGATCACCGACAAGACCGAACTCAATGTCGACTTTGACGTCACGGGTTCGATCGGCAAACGCTACCGCAGACAGGATGAAGTCGGCACGCCCCAGTGCGTCACGATCGACTTCGGCACGGTCGGCGAAGACAGTGCGCAGGGCGAGCTCGACACGGTGACCATCAGAGACAGAGATGATTTGACCCAAGAGAGATTGCCCATCGAGACGTTGATACAGCGATTGTCATGCTGAGGAGCTCGCGCAAGCGAGCCTCGAAGCACAGCCTGACGCAAGAGCGCCTGACGATCAGTGAATTAGTCGTGAAAATGGGCTGCTGAGCCGAACTCCTCAAAAATCGCTGTTACTTGGCGTTTTTGAGGCATGTACAGATGGAAAAAGTAGGGCGTACTATGTGAATAAGCAATTCTAAGGAATTGCCCGATCCTTTTCAGAAAGCAGTACTCCTTCTCCGTCCCAATGACTCATTGGAATCATTCGGATGGAGAAGGTGATGGTCACCTTCATTCATAAGTTGGAGCATTCAGCGAAAGTATGGAGGCGAGTATGTCCGCGAAAAATTTACGCAGAGCACCAGTTCGAGGGATCGAGGGAATTCTGGAACGCGCTCTTTCTCGCGCATTCACGGATGTTTTTTTTAAACAAAGGAGGTCTCGAAAACAGCAGCGAGGCCAAATACAACTCGTGAATTGTGGTCGTACGATGGCAATTTATAGCGACAAGCATCGCGAGTGGAGCATTGTCGACGCGCACGGGGTTCCCTATGAAGTTTTACACTTCATATTCAAACGGCTCCGGCTCGATCAGCCTTCGCTACGGTGGTCCGACTGCGAGAAATGGGTAAACATGGCCTTGTTCCTTGCGGCCCGCCGTCGCAGTTCACAACTTGTTTGAAGATTCCATCCACTGCATCTGAAAAGGAAATCCCCCGGTACCCCGGGGGATTTCTGTATCCGGAGATACTTGCGAAGTTCCCGGGAAGATTTAGCATGCAGTCATGTCGATGACAGCGCCCGAACCGGATATGAATAATGACGAACCGAATCGCGTAAGCGACGAATATCTCGCCGAAGAATCCGGATCCAAAGAGTACGATATCCAACGCTGTCTATCCAACGTCCTGTCGATGCAGGAGAACCATCAGAAATTTTATCTTGTGGTCGGATGCGACGCGGAGCAGTTTTTTCATGATGATTCGCGCGAGCTTCTGGAGGAAGTCATTCGCAGACGATGCGCCACGGCAGATGACGCCGCCAATGCGTATGTCTGCACATCAGTACCGGATTCGGTCGGGGTCTTTCGCAAGTGCTGCTATCTCGCCGACTGCGTGGATGAATTGAAAATGTCCGACATCGAACATATTCGCGGACTTGCGGACCTGATCGATTTGCAACAAAGAATGGTCCGTTTTTCCATACAAGAAATGACACAGTCCGTCTTGTATCTCTTGCTTCAAAACGAGTACATCGATCACATGCGCACTCTCCTTCCTGAATTGCTGCAGGCGGGCGAAGTGCCGGATGCCGTCCGGGAAGCAAGGATTTTCATAGATTACTGCAATTATGCACCCGGAGGAGATGCGATATCGGAACAATGGAACAGGCGTACATTGCGTCGTTTTGAACAAGAGGCTGATCGCAGATGGAGCCGGTACGTTTTTACGGAAGAGGTGGGACCCTGCTCCAGAATCAAAACATTCGATGAACTCGCATTCGCCATTGAACAATGTCCGGCGGAATCACACAACCGTCTCTATGTGCAGTATCTTTCGGGTCTGGATAGAACAACGCCGCTTTCGATCGTCGAGGATATCGTCATACGTCTGCAGCGCATCGGCCCGGATGCGGTCCGTAAAGCCGCAGAGGCCAGTCTCCGACGAATGGGATACATGAGAATAAACGACGATTGGGTTCTCCGGGAGCCATCGTAAGCCCTTGCCAATCAAACCCAACATCTGTATAAAGAGCGCACCACTCTGCAGCCGATCGCTGCGGTCCTGATCCCGCATCTGCGGGAAATCCTCCGCCCCAGGCGAAGAGACGCAGCAGAGTTAGACCCCAAGGATTCTTCCATCGCATGCTTACGAGCTTTTAGCTGTTAGCTTCTGGCTTTTAGCACTGAAGGAATGTCCTGCATTCTATCCCCTACTTCTTATCCCCTCCTCCGTATGGCAATCCCATCCGAGAAACAACTGCTCGAGGCCGCGTGTCACTTCGGCCACCCGAAGCAGAAGTGGAATCCGAAGATCGCTCCGTATCTCTTCGGCGTCCGCAAAGGCATTCACATCTTCGATCTGCAAAAGACCCGCGAAGGTCTCGAGCGCGTCTGCGACGAACTCAAGAAACTGCAGACCGAGGGCAAGACGATCCTGTTTGTCTCCACCAAGCAGCAGGCGATCCCGATGATCGAGTCGATGGGACAGAATCTCAGCCAGCCCGTCGTCACCAAGAAATGGATTCCGGGACTCCTCACCAACTGGCCGACGCTCAAGCGCCGCCTGCAGTTCTATCTGGATCTGCGACGGTCTTTCCAGACCGGTGAAGTCGAGAAGTACACCAAGAAGGAACAGACGAGTCTCCGCAAGGAACTTACCAAGCTCGACGCGGCTCTCTCCGGCGTCGCGCACATGTCGGGTCTGCCCGACGCGCTCTTTGTCGTCGACGCCGTCCGCGACCACGTCGCGGTGCTCGAAGCCAAGAAGCTCGGCATTCCGGTCTTCGGCATCTGCGATACCAACGCCGATCCCGATGAATTCACCGCCTGCGTGCCGGCCAACGACGACGCCGTCCGCTCGCTCGAGATCATCCTGAACACCGTCTCTGAGACGCTTGCCGGCAGCAAGCCGAAGCCGAAAGTGAAGGAAGAGACGCCGGAAGTTTCCCAGGTGATTGCTTCCTCTTACTAAATTTTCGACTACACTATTCTTTCGTTTCCTACCCACAATCGATTATGTCCAACGTATCCGCAGCAGCAGTCCAATCCCTCCGCGCCCGCACCGGCGTGTCCATCTCCGCAGTGAGAGACGCGCTTGAGGAGGCAGGCGGCGACGAGGAAAAAGCAATCGAGCTTCTCCGTAAGCGCGGCATTGCGCAGGCGGCCAAGAAAGCGGCACGCGAGCAATCCGAGGGTCTCGTCTTCCTGAAGGAAGAAGGCAGCAAGGCCGCGATGTTCATCCTCCGCTGCGAAACCGACTTCGTCGCGCGCGACACGAACTTCCACGCGGTCGGCAAGGAAATCCTCGACGCGCTCTTCGCGCAGGGCATGGATGCGGCGAAGTCCACAGCTGAAAAGAAAGTGCCCGACCTCGTCCAGCAGCTCGGAGAGAACATCACGATTGATGACATGCACGTGATCGAGGCGCCGGTCGTCGGCACCTATCTGCACAGTAACTCGAAGATCGGAGTGATCATCGGGCTCGACGCCGGATCCAAGGACGTCGCCAAGGACATCTCCATGCACTCCGCGGCATTGAACCCGCTCTACGTGCATCCGGAGGAGGTCGGCATGGACGTGCTCGAGAAAGAGAAGGAAATCTGGCGCGAGCAGCTCAAGAAGGAAGGCAAGCCCGAAGCAATGTGGGACAAGATCATGATGGGAAAGGAAAAGAAGTTCCGTGAGGAAAACTCCATCGTGAAGCAGGCCTTCGTGAAGGACCCGAGCAAGACGGTCGAACAGCATCTGGGTGACGCGAAGATCACGACGTACGTGCGCGTGTCGGTCGCCTAGGGCGATCAGCGGAGAGCGTTCAGCTGTCAGTATTGCGGAATGTATTAGAAAAAATGCGGGCTCTGCCCGCATTTTACATTGTTCTTCAATTTGCTGTTCGCTGACAGCTGATCACTGATCACAGCTCTTTACTGCCACTTGTGCCACGGCATTTCGATCTCGTCGAGAGGAATGTCGTCAATGGAGCGCGCGACGTTTTCGCCCGCGACGTGACTGACGACCTTGTGCAGATATTTGCGCAGAACGTAGGCGATAATACCGAGCGAGCCAAAGACGGCGAGCGCGATCCCCGCTGCGGACGGAGGAATGCCACCGGTCATTGCGGCGGGCGCGGCGGGTTTCAGCACTTCGCAGACATTCGTGCAGGAATCACCCGGCGTGCCGTTCTTCGAACCGTCGTCGCACTGTTCTCCGGCGTCGATGACGCCGTCGCCGCAGGTCGCGACTTTGCAGTCGGTGCGGCAGGCGTTCGGACGGGTGTCGGAATTCAGATTGCCGTCGTCGCACTGTTCATCACCCTGAATGACGCCGTCGCCGCACTTGGGCGTTTTGCATTGCGTGGTGCAGCTTGATCCCGGCTGATCCGAGTTATTCGGTCCGAGATCGCACTGCTCGCCGCGGGACGTATCCACGACGCCGTCGCCGCACTTCGGCAGCTGGCAATTCATGCGGCACTGTGAGTTCGGACTATCGGAGTTGTTCGGTCCGAGGTCGCACTGCTCGCCCGGCTGCACGATGCCGTCGCCGCACTTCGGGAGCTTACAGCTGGTGTTGCAGTGCGCGTTCGGACTGTCTGAGTTGGCCGGACCGTCGTCGCATTCTTCGCTTTTGTCGATAATGCCGTCGCCGCAGCGGCTGAGCGTGCAGTCGAGGCGGCAATGCGCGTTGGGATTGCTGGAGTTATTGGGTCCGTCGTCGCACTGCTCGCCGCGGGACGTATCGAGCACGCCGTCGCCGCACTTCGGGAGCGTGCAGTTGCTGCGGCATTGTGCGCCCGGCAGATCCGAGTTATTGATGCCGTCATCACATTGCTCGCCGACTTCCACGAGACCGTCCCCGCAACGCGCGGGCAGGCCGTACGCGATGGAAACGGCGGAACTGCTTTCCTGCGTGGACGCCACTGATGCCGCCGTCGACACGGCAGACGACGATTCGATGCTCAGCGTGATCGATGCGACGGAAGCCGTTGACGCAACCGATGCCGTTTGCAACGCAGTCGTGTCGGTTGACGCGGGACATGCCGGCAAAAACTTTCGCTGGCAGCCGCCCGAACAATTGCCGGATCCGTCGCAGGTCGGCACGGTGCAAATGGTTCCGCAGCTTGCCTGCAGATAATGGATTTCCGTGGTCAGCTGACCCGTGTCGGGATCCAGTGCATAGACTTCTTCCGTATCGGGTTCGCATTCTTCATTGAGCTGCGGAGAGATGATGCCGTCGCCGCAGTACAGAAGAGTGCAGGACGCCGTGCAATTGCTGACGCCGTTGAAGCGTCCGTTATCGCACTCTTCACCGGGATCCACGACGCCGTTGCCGCACGTCACCGGTACAGAACTGCTTGAGCTCGACTTGAGCGGACAACCGGCGGTGCCGTATGGCTTGCCGACGCAATCCGTAATCACACTGGCTGGCGTGTGCGTTGCGTTCACCGCCGCACCGATGCTCAGCGCGGTCAGAAATGCACCGACTGCCACGACGATTTTTTGTGTGTTCATATTTCTCTTTAGTATAGCATTTTTGACCTCATTCCGCCAGAGGTCTTGTCAATCCAGGAACGTGATCCGATACGTCTAGGAAAATAGGCATTTTTTTGCTATACTGCGAGGTATGGCTAAAGCCGACATCCTTATTGCCGAGGACGACCCCGTTCTCCGCAACCTCTATATAAAGAAGTTCTCCGTCGCCGGATACGACATCCGTGCGGTCGAGGACGGCGAGCAGGCCCTGAAGGCGCTGACCGAAAAAGCCCCCGACGTACTGGTACTCGATATCCATATGCCCAAAGTCGACGGATTTCAGGTATTGGAGCAGTATCCCGTCGATAAACGCACGTTTCCGGTCGTCATGCTCACCAATTTTGCGGATGAAAAATCACGCGAACGAGGCAAGGAACTGGGCGCGGACGACTATTTCATCAAGAAAGACATGACGATCAAATCGCTGCTCGAAATGGTCGAGCGCGTGCACGATCAATGGAAGAGACTGCATCCGTAAGGAATGTAGAATGTAAAATGTAGAGTGTAAAATGATGGAATTTGTTCTGTATCGTTTTACATTCTTGCGTTTTGCGAATTCTCGGGGGTAAAGAATAAGAAAATCAAAAAGATTTCCTTCATTTTACATTATACATTCTTCATTTTTCATTCATCACAATCCCAGCCACGCCAGCCAGCGTGAAAACCAGAGAAGCGACGGCGGGCTGCTGATCGACCGGCAGGCAAGAATATCGGTACGGAGAGTTTCGTAGAGTTTGCCGATCGCACGCTGTTTGTCGCGGATGAGAACGTTCACTTCTCCCATGTCATCAAGAGACGACTTCATCAGGTTCATCGAACCGATCAATGCGAAGCGGTGATCGACGAGCACGATCTTCGCATGGAAAATTTTCGGATACAGCAGAATGTTCAGATTGGATTTGTCCCCTTCCGCGAGCAATCGTCCGACCGTCCTCATGTTCGCATGATAGTGAAAATCGATTTCGTCGGGGATGATCACCGTCACGCGCACGTCGCGTCTTGTAAGTGCGACCAACCGGTCCGTCACGTCGGGATCGGACATGTAGCAGTGTTCCACGATGACGGACTCCTGGGCGTCATCCAGTAGAATGTTGAGAGCGCTGCGGATGTCCTTCGACTCTTCCGTGTTCATCACGAGTTCTATGGATTTGCCTTTATTAAGCCATTTTCCGCGTGTCAGAAATTGCGTGACGTACTCGGCTCCGCGCAGCTCGACCATGTAGTCATGCCACTGGTAGCGGTATTCATTCGCGATATTCATGCCGGTGAGAAGCAAAATCTGATCGTCGATGACATAGACCTTTGCATGGTCGCGGTTGGTAACGTAATTGATGCGGATGCGCGGATGCGACCAGAACACTTTCCATACGGGATCGTCCGACGTCTGCGTGCCGAGAAAATCACCGAAGTATTCAAAGAAATCCCCCACTGCCTCCTTGGTGATGTCGACGTGCACGCCGCGATCCGCCGCTTCGATGAGAACATTGGCGATATGGCGGCCGGCTTCGTCATCTTTCCAGATGAACATCTGGATCACGATGCTGTGCTTGGCTCGTCTGAGGAGCTGTTCCAGCCGGGTGAATGATTCATTGCCGTCGACCCAGATACGAACCTCGTTGCCGCGCGTCAGTTTTCCGATCGGCTCGTTCGTTCCCATCATGATCAGCAGTCTCAGCCGGTAAAAAAGCCTCATGCCGTTTACGAGACGGTGTCCTTCCTTGCCGAACAGATACCGGAGCGCGCCGCGAAGCGTACTCGCAAATCCTTTTCGGCTGATGAGCCTCTTTCCGGGTGGGACGGGCATGGTGAAAGTGAGTTATATACAGTATAGCTTAAACACACCAAAAAGAGAGGTTTTTTCACACGGTGAGAAGCGCCAAAAAGACAGAAAACTGGACGTGAAAACAGGTATAAAAAATGGTATACTGGTAGGATATTTCCATGCAGGACTTTTTGATTCTGATCGGCATCCTTGCGGCGGCAATCGTCGGCATTCTGCTGATGCTTTGGGCCTTGAGATTCGCGCAGGACCGCAGACGCGAAGAAGACCTTGTCTTCCTTCAGCTGCTCGTACCGAAAAAAGAAACGCGCGAGGAGAAGGAAGCGGAATCCGATCAGTTCGGCAAAGATTACAAGGAGGTGATCGGCGTCATGGACCACCTCTTCCAGTCGCTTCACTCGCTCTACAATCACCACCTGAGCCGTTACTGGCGGGGCCAGCCGTTTGTCTCGCTCGAGTACGCGGCGCTCGCCGGAGAAATCCTGTTCTTCGTCGTCTGTCCGCGCAAAATCGCGCCGCTCATCGAAAAGCAGATCACGTCTTTTTATCCGGAAACCATCATTGATGAAGTTGAAGACTACAATATCTTCACGGAGCAATCGGTGGTGACGGCGTGCGGACTCTTTCCGCATCATTCGTACACGCACGTCTTCAAGACGTACCAGCAGCTCAAGAGCGACCCTCTCAACGCGATCACGAACGCTTTCTCCAAACTCAAAAGCGACGAAGGCGCCGCCGTGCAATTCGTGCTGCGTCCGGCCAAACCCGGCTGGCAGAAAAAACTGCAGAAGGAAGCGATCGAACTCTTGAACCCCAAAAAGAATGGCGGCGGCGGATCCATGCTCAATCCTCTCACGTGGATTGCCGGCATTGCTTCCGTGTTCACTGCCGACGAAACCAAATCCGAAGAAGGACAACCGAAGAACGAACGCGTCTCGCAGATGGTCGAGGAGTACAGCAAATCCGTCGATGAGAAAGCGGGTAATCCGGGATTCGACTGTATCACGCGCATCGTCGCGTCGGGCAACAATCACGCGCGCGCCGAACTGATTCTGAACACCGTCGTCGCGGGCTTCAGCCAGTTCAATGACGTGCGCGGCAACAGCTTCCACGAACTCAAGCTCGTCAGCAAAAAGAAAACCGTACAAAGTTTCATCCGCCGATCTCCTCGCAGAACGCTGCTTGAATCAATGCAGGCGCCGAAGATGCTCCTCGGCACCGCGGAGCTCGCCAGCTTCTTCCACCTGCCGAACGTGAAATACAACAAGGTCGAGACGATCAAGTGGCAGAATTTTAAACTGGCCGCCGCGCCGAAAAATATTCCGGAAGACGGACTCTTCCTCGGTATGAACACCTACCGCGGCGAGAAGCAAAAAATCTACATGAACCCCGAAGACCGCTTCCGTCATTTCTACATCATCGGTCAGACGGGTACGGGTAAATCCTCGATCATCCAGCTGATGGCGCGACAGGATTTTCACAATGGAAAGGGCGTATGTATCGTTGATCCGCACGGATCACTCATCGAAGATTTGCTGCCGTACATCCCGCGCGAACGCGCCGACGACGTCATCTACTTCAATCCGTCCGACACCGAGCGCCCGATGGGGCTCAACCTGCTCGAGGGAAAAACGCCGGAGGAACGCGACCTCATCGCGCTCGACGCCATGAACATGATGGTGAAGATGTACGGCGAGGAAATCTTCGGACCGCGCATTCAGGACTATTTCCGAAATGGTTGTCTCACGCTCATGGAAGACGAAGAGGAAGGCGGCGCGATCACCGACCTCGTGCGTCTGTTTACCGACGACGAATGGGGCAAGTACAAAGTGTCGAAAGTGAAGAACCCGATCGTGAAGAGCTTCTGGGAAAACCAGATGGCCAAGACCGGCCAGCGCGAGAAGCAGGAAATGATCCCCTACTTCGCAGCGAAGTTCGGCCAGTTTGTGACAAACACCCTCATGCGTAACATCGTCGGGCAGACGAAGAGTTCGTTCGATATCAGCGAGTGTATGAACAGCGGCAAGATCATCCTGATGAACTTGTCGAAAGGTCTCATCGGCGATATCAACTCGACGCTCCTCGGTATGATCGTCGTGAATAAAATCCAGGTCGCCGCGATGCGCAGACAGAGACAGAGCACGAGTGAGCGCAAAGACTTCTTCCTCTATATCGACGAATTCCAGAACTTCGTGACGCCGTCGATCGAATCGATTTTGTCCGAAGCGCGTAAATACCGCCTCGGTCTGATTCTCGCACACCAGTACATCGATCAGTTGGAAAAAGAGAGCAAGCTCTCCGGCGCGGTCAGCCTGAAGGGTGCGATCTTCGGTAACGTGGGCACCATGATGATGTACAAGATCGGCCCGCAGGACGCCGAAGTCGCAGCCAAAGAAATGGCGCCGACATTCAGCGAGCAGGACCTCGTGAACATGGACGCATTCAAGGGAGCGATGAAGCTCTGCGTCAACGGCCAGCCGTCCCGCCCCTTCACGCTCGACGTCCCCCGCCCGTGGCTTGATAAAACGTACGTGAAAGACGAGCAGGCGGCCGAAGCCTACAAGCAACTCTCACGACTCAAGTACGGACGCGCGAAAGATTTCGTCAACCGTGAAATTCTGCGACGTATCGGCGCATGAGGAAAATCGCCGTACGCCGTTGACTTGCTACGTTCAACGCCATATTGTGGGACGCTCATTTCCCATCCAAGATGGAAACTGCATTAAAACTCGAGGAATTAGACCGTTTCCTTTGCGGAAAGGCTGATGAAGCTTTAAAAGCTCGCGTCGTGAGTTCTTTGAATAATCCGAAAAGTGAATTATCCCAATTTTTGACTTATATTAATGATCCAACACGATCATTTTTAAGCGGAGTTCTGCAGTATGATGGACGTGCAGACGACAAGCGATTGCAGATCAGCGTGACAAAAAAAGACCAATAAAAGATTTTATTTCGCCGCGATCACCTGCACCGGGCTCGCATGCACCAGGTAACGCTGCTTGATGGAGTCCGGGGGCCAGCAGGTGTAGAGGATCAGCTCCTCTTTGCCGGATTGCGCGTAGGCGGATGTATCGTCCGCGGGCACCGTCTGCTTGAAGGTGACTTGATAGACGTAGAGCGTCTTGTGATAGGTGATGTAGATCTTGTCGCCGACACTGAGCTTATTGATCTGGCGGAAGATCTTGGTGTAGCTGGACACGTCCCACGGATAGCTGGAGCTGTGGCCGTACACCAGAATCGTGCCGCCCTGACCCGGATAGCTGAAGAGATGTCCCACACCCGATTTCAAGGGGGCGAGCAATCCGTCATGACTGAAATCCGACGGATGCGAAATGGACAAATCGTAGATGCCGAGACTGGGCATGGTGATGGCAAACGACTTACTGGACAGATACGGCGTCGCTGACGTCGATGACTGCTGCGTGGGCTGGGTTGTTGGCGGCGTCACCTGTGGCGTCGTGTGCGGCGCATTAGGAGTCTGCGTCGTCGTGCTCGTGGTATTCGTGAGCGGCTGCAGTCCGATGGAGGGATCAGTCGACGCTACCATCGTTGTATCGATCACGTTCAAAGGCAACGGCGTCTGGACGGGAATCATCGCGACCTGAATGTTTGCGGCATTCCGCACGCCGGCGGTCCCCAGCATGTCATAGAGATCCTGACGCGCGATGATGGCAGTCGGCTGCACCGGGAACGGCAGCCTAATGCCGTCCGTCACTGCCTGCGACACAATTGCATCGAGCCAGCTTTCATCGGACGGATGCGGGGCAATCGTAAGGTAGACTCCACTCGAGGGATCTTCGATCTCCTTGTAGCGCGTGACGAGTGCGATTGTCTCTGCTTCGTTGATTGGATCAGACGGACGAAAAATCCCGCTGTCGTTGCCCGTGATAAGCCCCTGCTCGAACGCAACTTCCAGATACGGCGCGTACCACTGAGACTGATCGACGTCCTTGAAGAGCGCAATCGGCGGCATGTGCTTGGCATACCATTCGACGCGGGGAAGATTCGTCGCGTCGGCATTGATGACATACGCAACGGCACCGGCCCGCGTGATCGTGGAATCCGGATTCGGCATCGGTGCAACTGCGTCCTGCGCGAATGCACGGGTGAACAGCCCGACAAGAAGGGTCAAAGCGGCCAGCAGAAGAATGCGCTTCGGCATGGATGGAGAATATAATAACATATTACATTTTTGTCAATATTACCGTTCAATTCGACGAGGGATACCCAAAAATGGCCGCATGGGCTTTTGCTTTCCTGTAGGATACCCGCACCTATGGCACTGCAAATAGGCACCCGCCTTCGCTCCTTCGGAGCTACGGACGGGCAAGTCGTCGGCCTTTTCCTTCCATACTCGCCATTCATATGTCACTGCAAATCGGGATCGTCGGCCTGCCGAACGTCGGAAAATCGACTCTCTTTAATGCGCTCACGCACACCCGCGGCGCCCAGGCGGCAAACTATCCGTTCTGCACGATCGAACCAAACGTCGGCATCGTCGAAGTACCCGATCAGCGATTGAAAAAATTGGCGGAGTTGGTGTCCCCGGAAAAAATCGTGCCGGCAGCCATCGAGTTCGTGGACATCGCGGGACTCGTGAAAGGGGCAAGTAAAGGAGAAGGTCTCGGCAACGCCTTCCTCAGTCACATCCGCGAGGTGGATGCGATTTGTCACGTCGTGCGCGTCTTTACCGGCGGCGACGTCATCCACGTCGATGGCAGTGTGGACCCCAAGCGCGACCGTGAGACGATTGAGACCGAACTCGTCCTCGCTGATCTGCAGAGCATTGAGAAACGCATCGACAAAATCCGCAAACCGGCGGAGACCGGCGACAAGGAAAAGAAAGTGGAGCTCGCAGTCGCCGAAAAGCTGCACGCGACGCTCAATAGCGGTCGCATGGCGCGCGAGACGGTGTTGGAAAAAGAGGAGAGAGCGATTGCAAAAGCTTTTCAGTTGCTCACCTTTAAGCCCATCCTCTACTGCGCGAACGTTGCGGAGGATCAGCTCCACACGCTCAGTATCCACGAATTAAAAGAACAACTCGGCCTGCCTCCGACAGCCGAACTCGTCGCGGTCTCGGCGAAGATCGAAGAAGATTTGCAGGATCTGTCGGAGACCGACGCGCAGGAATTCCTCACGTCACTCGGCGTAACCTCGTCGGGACTCGACCGCTTGATTCACTCCGCCTATGCCGCACTCGGCTACATCACCTACTTCACCGCGGGCCCGAAGGAAGTGCGCGCGTGGAATATCCCGAAAGGATCCACCGCGCCACAGGCCGCCGGAGCCATCCACACCGACTTTGAAAAGGGATTCATCCGCGCGGAAACGATCGGTTACGACGACTACATCGCAGCAGGATCGGAAGTGAAGGCAAAGGAAGCGGGCAAGATGCGCGCGGAAGGAAAGGAATACATTGTGAAAGACGGCGACATCATGCATTTCCGGTTCAATGTCTAAAGAGAGGTCAGAGATCAGAGGACAGAAGGTAGAAAACCAAGTATTGTATTACTATGCAGAATGCACCATTCAAAAAACTTCTAATTTGGGAAAAAGCGATGAAACTTTCGAAGAAAATTTATGAAATTACTAAAGAGTTCCCAAAGGATGAACTATTTGGACTCACTTCCCAGATGAAACGTTCCGCATTATCGATCGCATCGAATATCGCAGAAGGAAGTCAGCGTGGAACGAAAAAAGATTTTGCGAATTTCCTATCAATTGCAAAAGGTTCGCTTGCGGAATTGGAAACCCAGTGCCTCTTTGCTCTGGAGATGAATTATGTCGATCGCGAAAAAATACAATCTGCTCTCGAAAGCATTGATGAACTGGGAAAGATGATTCACGTATTTCGAACAAAACTGACTTCTGATCTCTGACTTCTGATCTCTCCGCATGCCATTCATCGCCCGTCAGGAACCGTTCATCTGTGAGCATTGCGGCAAGGCCGTCGGTGATTTGGAAAACGGCAGCTATCGCAATCATTGTCCGTTTTGTCTGTGGAGCAAACATGTAGATAAGAATGGTCCGGGCGACCGCGCATCAGAGTGCCGGGGGCTCATGAAACCGGCAGGGCTCGACTACGACGGCAAGCGCGGATGGATGATCGTGCATGAGTGCGTCGCCTGCGGAAAGAAGATCCCAAACAAAGCCGCGCCCGATGATCAACTCCTTGATTTTAAAAAATAAAGATGCGGCGTAGCGACTGTCATTGATGCGATGTTGTCTTTAAAGAATATGCAGATGCACATTCAAGGAATCGCGGAGTCGCATGACATCACGATTTTGCAAAACGGCAACTGAAAGGCGTGTCATGTTTTGTTGTCGGATTTGTGAACGGTGCACAACCATACACTGAGAGGCCCTTTTACGCCTTCAGACAAGTCTGAACAACAAAATGAGTCATAAATCATCGGCGAGGAATCGACTGATTGTAATACTAATTTGTTCACCTTTGAGCCCTAGCGCAAGCGGTCGTGACGACTAAGGCCTTGCGAACAAATTAGGTGATCACGTAGGCTTCGCATCCCATGAAGCTCTTCCTCTTCATCTGCGCATTCGGCGTGCTGTTCATGACCATCTGAGGTGGCAGAAACCCGTAACGGTTTTTTCATTTCCTATCAGACGACATTGAACGCACATTTGCATCATACACATTTGTCGCACCCACGGAGGGGTGCTGCGGAGGTATTTCAATAACGCACACTCATTCCTTCACCAGCACCGCCGCATATTGATCGCTCAGTGATTGCTTCACCGGAATTTTTTCCTGCACGTTTCCTTCCGGCATGATGATGAGCGCGTCATCGTGCGTCGACGGATGCGATGACACGGCGACAGTGAACTTTCCCTGCTCGATCATTTTTTTCACATCATCCGGAATTTTCTCGGATTCCATAACGGCGTCGATCCCCTGCTCGCGCATATCTTTTTCGATCTGCGACTTGAGCCGGTCTTTGATCTTCGGTTCCGACTCAAGCGTGAAATTCAACTCCGCCATCCGCTCGCTGCGCTGCATTTCTTTTTCCAGATCCTCCGGACCCTTCACGCGCTCGCGCAGTGCTTCGTATGCCTCTGGGCTGCGCATGCGTTTGCGGATGCGTTCGCGCTCGTGACTCGGCAGGTGATCCATGAAATCGGCCATGCACAGATCATAGAGGATCGTGAGCAGATGGGCATTGACAGGAAAACTTTGCAATTGGATGATAGATACAGAGACAGGCATCGTGCTTGTCTGCATCCCTGCAGGGAGATATGCCATGTGGCGAGAAATTCTCTTTCCCCTCTTTCTGATAGGCCTGGCCGCGTTTGTCGGCATCGTGTCGCGAAAGAGCAACTGACAGGGAACCGTCTCTCTATCCGCCTTGCGGACGGACAGACGGTTTTCTCATGTCGTCATCTCCAGAATCGCATCCAATACTTCGGGCAGCTCCGTGACGTTATCATCGCCGCTGAAATGTTTTTTGTCGTGCAGCACAATCGTCTTCGCTTCCAATTTTTCATCAAATACTTTCACGTTACTGAGAGGCACCCAGCGGTCGTTGTCGGAAAAAATCGCGACGAAGTTGCGGCTGCGGCTGCGGATCATCTCCCAGTGGATGTCTTCGTTCAGCCACGGATCCAAAACCACGTGCGCGTCTTCCACCTGATCGAGACGACTCGTCAGTGTTTCGAATCCGGCGACGAAAACCGCACCGCCGACTTTCATGGGCGGAAGCTGCCCCTGCAGATACCGCAGGATCGTCTGGCAGCCGAGCGAGTGGCCGACAAAGTACGTGTCTGAGTCGCAGTGGCCGACTTGTTCGGCGAGAAACGCAATCCACTGCTCCTTGTTCGGATGATTGCTGTCGGGCATCGGCGGAACACTCACGAGGAATCCCCGGCTGACGAGCTCGCGGCGCAGCCACGGAAACCATCCTTCCTCCGGAAATCCTCCCCAGCCGTGGATGATGAAGACGCGCTTCTGCATGCATTCATTATATCCCAAGAAACCGCAGGGCATATGCACCGCGGTTTCTGTGAGTCTTTACCCTCCTGTCGATAGGTTCAATCAGCTGCATCCTGAGGTGGCCCCGCAATCCAGACAGACTTCACAGGAGCCGTTTCTCTTCATCTTGGTCGAGCCGCAGCCGGAACAAATACTGCCGGTGAAGCCCTGCTGCTTGGCGAGTTCGAGATTCGTCGGTTCCGCCTCCACCGCCGCGACTTCTTCTTTGATCTCGGCCTGCATGACATCCGAAACGACGGATTCGATGTCGGTCGCGTGCGCGCCTTCGTCGACGACGGGCAGCCGCATCGCGAACGCGTCCTTGCTCTTGCTCCCCTCGCGGTATGCTTTCTCGACCAGATCATGATTGTGGAAACGCATCGCGTCGTCTTTGCCGAGGAACTTGAGCGCAAGCCAGCGGCCGAGGTAGTCCATGATGGATTTCACCATCGGGATTTCCTTGTTGCCGGTCATGCCCATCGGTTCGAAGCGGGCGCCGACGAGTTTCTCACACAGCACGTCGAGCGGGACGCCGTACTGCAGGTTCATGCTCAAGCTAAGCGCGAGCGTGTCCATGACGCCGCTGAGCGTCGATCCTTCCTTGCTCATCTTGATGAAGATCTCACCGGGCGTGCCGTCCTCGTACATGCCGACATGTATGTATCCTTCGTGGCCGGCAATACTGAACTTATGCGCGATTGCCATGCGCTCTGCCGGGAGTTTGCGTCTGCGGGGCACCTCCTTGTAGACGATCCTCTCCTTCACGACTGTCTCCTTGGTCGTTTCCTTTTCCTCTTTGTCGGATTTGTTGCTGAGTGCCTGGCTGAGCTTGGATCCATCGCGGTAGAGCGCGTTGGCTTTGAGGCTGAGTTTCCAGCTGAGGAAATAAGCGTTCTTGATGTCCTCGACGGTCGCCTCGTGCGGCAGGTTGATGGTTTTGCTGATGGCGCCCGAGATGAACGGCTGCGCGGCGGCCATCATGCGGATGTGGCCTTCGGCGGAGATGAAGCGCTGCCCTTCCTTGCCGCACTTGTTGGCGCAGTCGAAGACGGGCAGATGTTCGGACTTGAGATGCGGCGCACCTTCGACCGTCATGTGTCCGCAGATCACGACGTTCGCTTCCTCAATCTGTTCCTTCGTGAAGCCGAGAGATTTCAGCAGGTTGAACGATGCGTCACCCATCTGTGCCTCGGTGAAGCCGAGACGCTTGAGGCAATCGTCGCCGAGCACGAAACGGTTGAAGGCAAAACTGATTTCAAAGACCGCAGGAAGCTGCTTCTCGATCTTGGCGATGTCGCTGTCCTCGAACCCCTTCTCGCGCAGGTTCTTGCGATTGACGTGCGGCGCGCCTTCCAGACTCAGTGTTCCCATGACAAAGCGCATGATGTCGCGGACCTGCGTCTCGGTGTAGCCGAGAGCATGGAGCGCGGGCTCGACCGATTGGTTGGCAATCTTCATGTACCCGCCGCCGGCGAGCTTCTTGAATTTCACGAGTGCAAAGTCGGGCTCGATGCCGGTCGTGTCGCAGTCCATGAGCAGTCCGATCGTGCCGGTCGGCGCGATGACGGACACCTGCGCGTTGCGGTAGCCGTGCTCTTCGCCGATCAAAAGCGCTCTGTCCCATGCTTCCTTGGCGGCTGTCAGCAGATCATTCGGGACGATGTTTTGATGGAGCCCCACGGGCGGCACATGCAGCCCTTCGTATTCCTTGGCCGGCGCGTCGTAGGCGGCCCTCCGATGGTTGCGCATGACTCTGAGCATGTGCTCGCGGTTCTTCAGGTAACCGGGGAACGGGCCCAAGTTACGCGCCATCTCGGCGGAGGTCGCGTAGGACTCGCCGGTCAGCATCGCGGTGATGGCGCCGCCGATCGCGCGGCCTTTCTCGGAATCGTACGGAATGCCCATGCGCATCAGCATCGCGCCGAGGTTGGCATAGCCGAGTCCGAGCGTGCGGAACTTGTAACTGAGTTCGGCGATTTCCTTGCTCGGGAATTGCGCCATGAGGACGGAAATCTCCAGCACGATCGTCCAGAGACGCACCGCGTGCAAGAACTTCTCGACTTCAAACGTCCCATGTTCATCATCATAGAATTCCATGAGGTTGAGCGAAGCCAGGTTGCAGGCGGTGTTATCCAGGAACATGTACTCGCTGCAGGGATTACTTGCATTAATGCGTCCGTCGGTCGGGCAGGTGTGCCAGTCGTTGATGGTCGTGTCGTACTGCACGCCCGGATCCGCGCATGCCCATGCGGCGTAGCCGATCTGATCCCAGAGTGCGCGCGCCTTCAGCGTCTTGCAGGGCTTCGGGTCCCGCTTCTCTTCCTTTGATTTGCGCAGTTCGGTTCTCCAGTACAGGTTCCAGTCGCCGTCGCGCTCGACAGCTTCGAAGAACGCATGCGGGACGCGGACGGAGTTATTCGAGTTCTGACCCGACACCGTCGTGTACGCCTCGCCGTTGAAGTCGTTGTCGTAGCCGGCCTTCACGAGTGCCGCGACTTTCTTCTCTTCCTTCACCTTCCAGTTGATGAACTCCTCGATGTCCGGGTGATCCAGATCAAGACAGACCATCTTGGCCGCTCTGCGCGTGGTGCCGCCGGACTTGATGGCGCCGGCCGCTCTGTCGCCGATCTTGAGGAAGCTCATGAGTCCCGAGCTCTTGCCGCCGTGCGAGAGCGGTTCACCGTCGCCGCGAAGGTTACTGAAGTTCGTGCCCGTACCGGAACCGTACTTGAAGAGGCGCGCCTCGCGGATCCACAGATCCATGATGCCGCCCTCGTTAACCATGTCGTCCTCGACGGACTGAATGAAACACGCATGCGGCTGCGGATGCGTGTAGGCGTCGGGACTCTTCTTCACGTCGCCGGTCTCCGGATCACAGAAGTAGTGGCCCTGCGCCGGACCCGTGATGCCGTAGGCATAGTTGATACCCGTGTTGAACCACTGCGGACTGTTCGGGGCCGCCATCTGGCGCACGAGCATGTAGCTGAGTTCGTCTTCGAATGCCTGCGCGTCCTGCGTGGTCGCAAAGTAGCCGTGGCTCTCGCCCCAGAATCTCCAGCAGCCGGCGAGCCTGCGGATCACCTGCTTCACGGATCTCTCGGGACCCGTGACTACCTCACCCTTTTCATCGCGCAGAATGTTGCCGTCGCTGTCGCGCTGCGGCACGCCCGCCTTGCGGAAGTATTTGCTCACCACGATATCCGTCGCCACCTGACTCCAGGATGCGGGAATCTCCGCGTTCTCCATCTCAAAGACAACCGAGCCGTCGGTATTCTTGATGCGGCTCGTGCGTTTTTCATAGACGATTTCCTCAAGCGGATCACTGCCGGGCGTCGTGAAGACGCGCTCGATCGAGAGCCCTCCCTTGCGATCATGAGAGGCGGAATCCTTGAGGAGGGACTCCTGCTTGGGAGAAGATGAGGAACTGGTGGCTTGCGGGTTCATAAAGGGGCGCGGGAATGACAAGTAAAATACACGATCTAGTACGTCGTAGCAATGCAAACCCCAAGATATTGTAGTGATCAGGGGTCTGCAAGAAACGATCAGCAGCGAAGGAAGCACCTGTCAACGTGGGCTACAGTCAGACCCAAAGTCGTCAAAAAGCCGTCAAAAAAAGAGATGTCACAGCACGATCTGCATTCTTGAAAAGCCGAAGTGCCGACTCCCCGATTGCAAGACGGCAATCGACAGCGCAGAGTGACTTGCGATCCGCTTTCTTAAGCCTTAAACATGAGTCCCGCCTCCGCACAAAAACGCTGCCTTATCGCCGTTGTCGTCGCCGGCATGAATGAGCCGAGCAATGCCAATATGATGGCGGATAACTTTATTGAAGGATTGAAGACGGTAAAAGGAGTCACGTTCGAGAAAATTCGACTGAAGGAATTGGAGCTGCACCATTTCACTCTGGCCGATTACGATCCAAAGGCAAAACAGGAGCCGGACTACCAGCGCATCAAAACCGTGTTGCAGGACGCGACGGGCGTGGTGTTCGCGACGCCCATCTGGAATTTCTCGGTGCCCGCGCATCTCAAAAACCTGATCGATCGCGTCGGCGCGTTCGGCCTCGATCAGGAAACGCACTCGCGCGGACAGTTCAACGGTAAACCGTTCGGATTGATCTTCACCGGCGGCGCGCCGATGATCGCATGGAAGGCATTGATGTATCTGACGACGCTGCACATGGCCGAGGCCATCAAGTACTACGGCGGCACGGTGATCCTGCGCCACTTCGAACCCAAGTGCGTACCGGGCAAAGGCAAGTTCGGATTGGTCGTCGATCAGCGTCCGCAGTCGCTCGCACTCATGAAATCCTACGGCAAGAGATTCGCGGAATCGGCCCAGTACTACGCCAAAAACGGCAAACTGCCCGCCGGACAGGAAATCTTCCATAAATGGTTCGAATTCCTCTATCGCGTGGGAAACCGCATCATGTATCCGATCAGCGAGGTGCAGTAAAAAAAAATAGTGAACGATCGTCCTTTTGAGGGATTTGATTTGTTGCGGCCATCCCATATATCGATATATCAGTATATCGATATATTGTAATGTTTCCCCCGCACACAATGAGCAAAGTGACTGTTCAAAAACTATCGATAAAAGGACTGCAAAGCGTGGAGGAGGAATTATGGATGGCAATAAAAGAAATAAAGTCGGCAGATGGCCTTCTGACATTGCTTCGTTTGCTCTTAACCGAGAGTGAACGGATCATGTGCGGGCGACGCATTCAAATCGCAAAACTGCTATTGGCAGGATGTTCGCATAAAATGATTACGGAAAAATTAAAGGTAGGCTTAACAACTGTTCAGAATACGGAGCGTTGGCTGAGAGAGGCCGGCGAATACCATGCAACATTCCCCGATCTGTATGCCGAATTCCGGACATTAAAATCAGGCCAATTCATCAAGAAATACGGCGGATCATTTACCAGTCTTCAAAAGAAGTATCCACTGCATTTTCTCCTGTTTTCCCTTCTCATTGATCAGAAATGATCTATTCCAGAACGTTACCATATATCGATATATGGTAATGACGCGCGACAGACAAATATTCTGTATACTTTGTCTCCATGTTCACGGGCATCATCGAAACGACGGCTGAAGTTTTGCGAAAAAGCGATCACTCTTTGACGATTCAAAGACCCGCGGTCATCGATGATATCCGCATGGGTTCCAGCATCAGTATCAGCGGGGTCTGCCTGAGTGTCGTTGAGTTTGATACGCACTCGATGACGTTCGATGTGGTGGATGAAACGCTCACGCGCACAACACTCGGTGCGTTGAAAACGGGCGACACCGTGAATCTCGAACGCAGCATGCGCGCAGACGGCAGGTTTGAAGGACACATCGTACAGGGACATGTGGAAGGAACCGGAAAAGTGACGAGCCTCAAGCCGCAAGCTTCGGGCATGGAAATGACGATTGAACTACCCGACCATCTCTTGCCGCTCGTCGTCGAGAAAGGATCGATCGCCGTCGACGGCGTCTCGCTCACCGTTGCAAAGCTCAACGGAAACATGTGTACGATCGCGGTGATTCCGCACACGCTTTCCATGACCACGCTTGGGCACAAGAAAGAAGGAGACCGTGTGAATATTGAAACCGACATCCTCGCCCGCTACAGTCTTCGTTCAGCATGAAGAAAGAGGTATCGCATTCACTGCCGGCAACCATCAACCCCGACTGGAGAGTCGGGATCGTCGCCGCGCGTTACTACAAGGAAGAAACGGACGCACTCGTGGATGGTGCGCGCAATGCATTGCTCGAGGCGGGGTTGAAACCGGAGAACGTGACGGCGCACTTTGCGCCCGGGTCGTTCGAGATCCCGCTCATCGGCGCGGCGCTGGCCGAATCGGACAAAGTCGACGCCTTAATCGGCATCGGCATCATCGTCGAGGGCGACACGCATCACGCGAGACTTCTTGCGGAAGCGGCGACGCAGGGTATTATGGAAACACAGCTGACCTATCAGCTCCCCTTCGCATTCGAAGTGCTGTACGTGGATAGCCTGGAACTCGCACGCGCACGCACCGAAGGACCACACAACAAAGGAACGGAAGCCGCCAACGCCGTCTTGCACGCGCTTGCTGCACTTGAAGGGATTCGTAACGATTGATCCTCTATGATGAAACACGACAGCATTGATGCCGCATTGGACGCACTGAAACACGGACGCATGATCATCGTGGTCGATGACGAAGATCGCGAGAACGAAGGCGACCTCGTGATGGCCGCGGAATTCATCGATGAACAAAAAATGGCCTTTATGATCCGCCATACGGGCGGCGTCGTCTGCGTCCCGCTCAGCAATGAGATCGCAGATCAACTCGATCTGCCCGCGATGGTCAGCCGCAACACATCGCTCCTCGGCACACCCTACACCGTGAGCGTCGATGCCACCGACAACACGACAACGGGTATCTCCGCCGCAGACCGAGCACAGACTGTGAAAGTTATGGGAGAAAAAAACGCACGGCCCGATGATCTGCGCCGACCCGGCCACGTCTTTCCACTGCGCTCAAAAGACGGCGGCGTGCTCGTGCGCGCGGGACACACGGAAGCAACCATCGATCTCTGCCGCATGGCGGGGCTTCGCGAAGCCGGCGTCCTCAGCGAGCTTATGCATGACGACGGCACGATGATGCGAAGAGTTGCCATCGATGAATTTGCAAAGACGCACGATCTGCCGGTCGTCACCATCGCGGACCTCGTCGCCTATCGCCGACAAAACGAACATCTCGTGACGCTCGAAGCGGAGACGGATCTCGAAACCGAATTCGGCACGTGGCATCTGAAAGTATTCAAGGACGTCGTACACGGCGCGGAACACGTGGCGATGGTGCAGGGAGAAATTTCCAAAGACGAACCGGTGCTCGTCCGCGTGCATTCGGAATGCATGACAGGCGACGTGTTCGCCTCGCTCCACTGCGACTGCGGCGAGCAGCTGCATGCCGCAATGCAGCGCATTCATCAGGAAGGCAAAGGCGTGATCATTTACTTAAGACAAGAAGGCCGCGGCATCGGACTCGCGAACAAAATCCGCGCGTACGAACTGCAGAACAAGGAAGGCCTCGACACTGTTGAAGCGAACGTGCGTCTCGGATTGCCGGTCGACCTTCGCGAGTACGGCATCGGCGCGCAGATGCTCTGCGACATCGGCGTACGGAAGATGAAGCTCCTGACCAACAACCCAAAGAAGATCGCGGGGCTGCAGGGATTCGGACTCGAAGTCGTCGAGCAGTTGCCGATCGAAATCACGCCTCTTTCCGAGCGTCAGAAGAAATACATGCAGACGAAAAAAATGAAGATGGGACATCTGCTGCATTTATAAGTGATTAGTGATCAGTGGTTAGTGGTGAGTTTTGATGGATTTCTCTTATCACTTATCACTGGCCACTTCCCACTACATTCACCTCCATATCCATCATTCCCGCTTTCTTGAACATCTCCCATGTCTTCGCGCCGCCTTCGACGAGGATGCTGGTGACGCCATGAAAATCTCCAGATGATTGCAGCAATACGTTCCACAGATCGTTCCAGACAAATCCGTCGGCGGCGATCGCAATTGGAAAAATCTTCACGCCGTTTTGTGACTGATCGGATAATTTTTCTGCATGAGACGGATCGACGATGATGATCGTGGATGATGCGTGCTCATCTGTCACGACATGTGCATCGTGTGGTGTGCGTCCGTGTGGATCAAAAATGATGCGCCAGGGAAAAAACTCCCCTCTCCCCTCGGGAGAGGGGCCGGGGGTGAGGGGCGCTAAGCGCGCATCCAGCCGCGGATTATCGTTGATGATTGTCTGCACGCCGACAAGGATCGCATCGTGTCTTGATCGCAAAAACGTATGCGACCAGACGTTCTGTTCTTGTGACGTGATGGCAAGCGGCGAGCCGTCGGCATTCGCAATGCGGCCATCGGATGCATGTGCGCTCTTGAGTGTGATCCACGGGCGATTTTTTGTTCTCACGGAGAGGAATCCTCTGTTCAACCATTCACACTCCGCGCGCAACACAGGACCTTCAATCATGACGCCTTTTGATCGAAGAAGCTCGATCCCCTGTCCGCGCACGCGGCTGTCGGGATCCTGCATGCCGATGACGACATGCTTTACGCCGCGTTCCAGAATGATATCCGTGCAGGGCAGAGTTTTCCCATGATGACAGCACGGCTCGAGATTCACATACAGTGTGTCCGTCGGAAGAATGTCTCCGGTGAACGACTGCAACAGTGCTCGCTCCGCGTGTTCCCGTCCGAACTCTCGATGAAAATCTTCTGCGATAATCTTTCCGTCTCGGACGAGAACGGAACCGACGAGCGCGCCGTTGCCGACTCTCTTGTGACCAAGCATCGCAAGCTCCAGACACCGGTGCATGAAATCCGCGTGCGTCATCGATCGAGATATTTTTGGAGCGGAGAAATTTTTCGCGGTTCCGGTTGCTCCGTCGATGCTGTCTCCGGCTGCATTTCCATCACCGGCGGTTCCTGCGTCGTCTTCGGTCCGATCTGCATGCGATGATGACGATGCGAGCGCAGCACATGACGATATCCGCCCTCACCGTTTTCCAAAAAATGCGCGACGCGCGTGACGGTCGTCGTGCTCGCGTCCGTCTGTGCGGCGACCTGGCGGTAACTGAGACCACGGCTCAGAAGCCGCGCGACTTCGAGTCGCTCGCTCCACGCCTGCAGTTCGCTGAGCGTGCCGATATCACGCAGAAAATTTTCGATCTCCGCTTCTGTTTTGCACGCACGGATCGCGCCCACGAGTCCGCGGAACCACGGTTCCTTGCGCCAGCTGTCCTCGGTGAATCGTCGCTTCATAAGGCCATTTTATGGAAGGCATCGCGAACGGGCAACGTGACATTTCGATAAAACATCCACAACTGTCATGGTGATGTGCCGCATTCAAGCGGCCTCGAGCCATAAATTGACGGAAATTTCACGCGCATTTCTTCAGGATGTGACAGTCCAGCCCTATACTACGAAACCGATTCACTCCCTTTTCTATGAACTCCACACTACGCACCGTCCTTCTCTCCGTCCTCACATCCGTCGTCGTGTCCGCGATCATCCTGGGATCGGGCACGGCGATTCTCCTCCATGCGGTTCCAACGCAACCAACGACACAGCAACAAAACACGATCACGCCCGCTATACAGACATCAAGCCAGAACTCGGTAACGAGCGTCGTGCAGAAAGCGGATCCCGCGGTCGTGAGTGTCATCATCACCAAAGATCTGCCTGTCATGCAGCAGTACTATCAGAACGTTCCGTTCGGATTCAATTCCCCCTTCAGCGTCCAGATTCCGCAGATGCGTCAAAACGGTACACAGCAGCAGGAGGTCGGCGGCGGCACGGCGTTTTTCGTATCACCGGACGGACTGCTGATGACTAACAAACACGTCGTGAGCGATACGAGCGCGAGTTACACGGTACTGCTCAACAACGGCCGCAAGCTGGATGCAAAAGTCGTTGCGCGGGATGCCGCCAATGACATCGCGCTGCTCAAGGTCGACGGATCGAATTATCCATATCTCAAGCTTGCGACCAGTGAACCGGTACTCGGTCAATCGGTCGTTGCAATCGGCAACGCGCTCGGCGAATTCCGCAACACGGTCTCCGTCGGCGTCGTTTCGGGTCTGCAACGCAGTATCACCGCGGGCGATCCGTATGCGGGCAATACCGAGCAGCTTAACAGCATCATCCAGACGGATGCGGCGATCAACGAGGGAAACTCCGGCGGACCGCTCCTTGATATGAACGGCAATGTCATCGGCATGAACAGCGCCGTCGCAACCGACGCGCAGAACATCGGCTTTGCAATCCCCGACACCGATCTGTCGGTTGCACTGACGAGCTACGAACAAAACGGCCGCATTGTCCGTCCCTATCTGGGCGTCCGCTACGTGCCGATCACGGCGGAGATCGTACAGCAGGACAAGCTCCCCGTCAGCCAGGGGGACCTGGTGACGCACGGCGAGACGGCAGCCGACACCGCAGTCGTATCGGGATCCCCCGCCGACAAAGCGGGTATTAAAGACGGCGATATCATCGAAAAAATCGACGGTCATGACATCACTGATGCGTTCTCTCTCTCGGAATACGTACAGAGTAAAAAGCCTGGCGATACGGTGACGCTCACCATTCTGCGAAACGACAAACAACAAACGCTGCAGGTCACGCTGGCGGAATGGAAGCAGTAAGCTGAACTAGCCTAAAATAGCCAATAGACCATGTATATGGCCTGAGATAATCGGGCCATATTTTGCTAAAAATACAAAAATATTGTATAATATAAAGAAATGGAACACACAGACAGATATCGCCACCTGCACCGTCCTTATGTCCGTATCCTTATCAGCGGACTCATCATCGGCGCCGTCGCACAGATGGCGTCGCAGACATCGCAGGACCAAGCACGGCTATTTTCCGATGTCGCAACGCCCTATTATCGAGATGCACGCCACCAGGTCGTGGCTCTCGCCGTACCCAAAAAAACGCTGCTGACATCTGCTGCCAGGCACAATGAAGCGTTCATGGTCGCCATGGATGACGCACAGACGATCGATCTGCACAATGCTGCACCGGTTGATGCAGCCTCCGCGTCGTCGATCGATACTTCTGTTCCGACGATTATTGATGAAGAAGCACCTGTCCTGGTAATACCTCTGTCATCGTCCTCATCGTCCGACTCGTCGGCCGACGCAGCATCTCCGACGCCTGGCGTGGTCCCCGTAGTGCAACGCGAACAAACCTCATCCGCGCAGGCCGTCTCTGCATCCGCGTCCTCATCCTCTTCGTCGCCGGCACAGATACCGCCGCCGGCAACGCCGTCTTCGTCCCCGGCGGATGCAACAAGTCAGAGCGACGCATTTCCTCCGTTTATCCGCACTGTCTGGCCAATCGGCAAAGTCCCGAACTGGGGCGCCATGCGTACGCCAAGCGAATGGGACAGAACCTACAAACAGATGCAGCCCGGCGATTTTGTCGGCATTCCCGCCTATAACATGAGCGTGCTCACGACTCCCATGGATCAGCTGTCGAATGATCTGACGCCCGCGAACATCGCGAAAATCACGGCAAAGCTGTTCTATTCCACACGCTACTTCGGAGCGTACGATCTGGATGCAGGGGAATTCTCCGGCACGCATCCCGCCGTCGATCTCAAGCTTGCGCGCGGCACGCCGGTCGGGGCGATCGCGGGAGGCAAAGTGATCGGCGTTGTGCGCGATGATGGCGGGCTGGGCCTGCACGTTCTGATTGAGCATCATCTGCCCGACGGCAAAAAATTCATCTCGATCTACGGACACCTGGACAGCGCGGCGGTGCGCGAGGGAGATACCGTCACCCCCGGTCAGTACATCGGGAACGTCGGCATGACGGGCAATACGACTGCGCCGCATCTGCATCTGCAGGTCGATATCGATGACGGTACAAACCCGCATCAGGTCTACGCGCCGCTGACGATCCCGAGTCCTGCTGAAGCATCGAAACACACAGTGAATCCGATCACCTTTATCCAAACATACGCGGGCGGCGTGCAGTAAATGCGCATACGAAAACACCCCTGCGAGAGGGGTGTGTTTCGCGGATTGATTCTTGCTTAATGAAGCGCCGGAGCATCATTGACGACGACGTATCCGCTCGGGAGCGTCACCGTCTTGGTCTTGGGATCCCATGTGAAGAACATGTTGAGATCCGGCTGTCTCCACAGATTGTCGTTGTGATAGGACGCACAGTCGAGACCGTTGCCGTGGCTGTCCTTGTCAGGATTGTTGCGGATATCCTGCAACGTCACGTTTCCCTGAATGCAGGCGTTCCATGTGGGATTGCTGGAGACCGGGTAACCGGCGGCATTCACGTGGAATGCAATCGGCTGTACGGCCGCCGCCGTTCTCTGGGTCGGCTGCGGGCAGAAGTTGGAATCCTTCAGGGCGCTGAGAATCGCGTCCTGGCTCTTTCCCATTTCCGTCGCAAGCACGCCGGCCGCCCATTCAACGACGGCTTCGGTGGACTTGAGCGGCAGCGCCTTCTTGGTGCTGCAGATCAGATCATGTTCCGCACCCGTGAAGGTATTGGCTCCGCCGAATCCTCCCGGTGCAATTCCGCCGAATCCTCCCGGAGCCGTGTGACCGCCCAGGAAGAAGTTTGCGAGGAAGTGTAGAGCGCCACCGATCACGTCCGTCTGGTTTCCATGGTATCCGCCGTTGTGCTGATCGTCATGCTGCGGAGTGGAGAATCCAAAGAAATGAACCGATGTGGCGCTGCTTGCAGCGCTGGATGTCGCGGCACTGCTCACGGCGCTGGAAACCGCGCTGCTGGATGAAGACGACGTCACGACGTTCGTGCAGCCCGCGTTGATTTCAGCGACCTCCGTCGCCGTCAGCGCGCGGCCGTAGACGCGGACGTCATCCAGGCTTCCGTTGAAGGTGTTGTTTTCCTGCCCTCGGTAGTAGCCAAAGAGCAGCGAACTGTTTGCGGAGATGCTTCCGACAGTCGCCGTGTGCGATCCGGCAAGGACTCCGTCGACGTAGGTGTCGATGGTGAGCTGGTTGCCGCTGCGGTGATAGACGCCGACCAGATTGTGCCAGTTGCCGTCGAGGACCGTACCGCCAGCCTGGGATGTGTCGTTGCTTCCCTGATCGCCGTAGCCGAAGAAGTTCACCTTGTTATTCGCGTAAATGTACAGACCCCAGCCGCGATACGGTGCCGATCCGTTGAAATCACCGAGAACGGATTCGTTGCCATTCGTCGTCTTGACGAATGCGGAAACCGTAAAGTCCTGGTTTCCGTAGTAGAAGTCACTCGAGTTCGCGATGCTGACGAATTGATCTGTTCCATTGAAGGACAGAGCTGCGGTGTTCGGACTGATGGCGGGATTGCCCGTCGTCCAGAGCGGACCGTTCTGAAGCGACCCGTCATGACTGAGACCCGTGCTGTCGGCGGTCGTCGTGCCGCTGCCTTCATCCAACTTCCAGTATCCGGCGATGTCGGTGGTGGTACAGGCGGCGATGCTGGACGCGGCGGAGCTGGAAGAGCTGCTTGCAGGCGTCACCGAGCAGGACCCACCGGCGAGTTCCACCATTTGCGACGCGGTCAGAGCCGCATCGTAGACACGCACTTCATCCATGAGCCCCGCGAAGGGCTGGGCATGAGCTGTCGTACGGTAACCGATCTCAAACGGCTGCGAGTTTTGAATCGTCCCCGAGAGCGCATCGACAATCGCGCTTCCGGTAACATCCGCACCGTTGACGTAGATCTTCACGCCGGAAGCGTGACCGGATCCATCGTAACTGAAGCTGACCTGCTGCCAGCTGCCGGTGGAGAGTGTCGTGTTGGCCGCGACGCGCAGATAGTTGCCGGCGCCGAAGTTGCTCAGAATCCAGACCTCAGGCTTGCCGTTATCGAGCGTGAGGAGGTATCCGCGTCGGGCGGAATTGGTGTCATCAATCTTGTGGATGATCGTCTGGTAGCCGCTGAAGGAGGACGGATCGACCCAAGCGGACGCGGAGAACTTGTCGCTGGTGTCAAACTCCAGACTGGCGACATCGCCGACGGTCACGTGATCGCTCGTTCCATTGAAGGAAAGTGCCGATGTGTTGCCATAGGCGAGGGTGGGAGTGGTCGACGTCCATGTCGCGCCCGAAACCGCACCGGCATCATTGGCACCGGCGAGATCGTTCACCGTGGAACCGGTGTCTTCATCAAAGTTCCAGTGTGCAACCAGAGACGGCGTGTTGTCCGTACAGGCTACCGCACTCGAGCTGGAGGATGATGCAGACGAAACGGAGGAGGAAGATGAACTGCCAGTCTCAGTATATGAACATGCGCCGCCATCCAACTCCGCGACTTGTGCGTCGCTAAGCGCGGTGCTGTAGATGCGCACGTCATCGATATTTCCCTGCCAGTTCTGGATCACGCTGCCGTTGGCATCCACGCCGCC